>NZ_JAKUMP010000009.1:128860-311016 GCF_026341415.1 Pseudomonas sp. MCal1 | reverse complement strand
GCACTACTAAAGGGGCAGAGCGAATACCAGCCGAAAGCAAGTTGAGGGTTTCCCCTAAACCATAGAATCTCCCACAGTGTTATGTGGTGTGCTCAGTGACCGTGACTGCGGCCCACATGCGAATGCTCAATCTCCGCCGCCACAACCCCGCCACTCACCTCCAGCCGCTGCAGGATCCCGCACTGATCCGCCTCCGGCCCTTCGCCACACCGCTGTCGCAGGTCGAGCAGTTGCGTCTGCAATGCCAGTAGCCCGTCGATCCGCGCCCTGACGTGCTGGATATGCTCGTCGATCAGCGCATTCACGCTCTCGCACTGATCCTGCGGGCTGTCGCGCAAGGCGAGCAGGCTGCGGATTTCTTCGAGGGTCATGTCGAGGGTGCGGCAGTTGCGGATGAAGGTCAGGCGTTCGGCGTGGGCCTGGGTGTAGACCCGGTAGTTGCCGTCGCTGCGGGCCGGTTCCGGCAGCAGGTTTTCGCGCTCGTAGTAGCGGATGGTTTCCACGGCGCAATCGGTCTGTTTCGCCAGTTCTCCGATCTTCATGACGGCCATCTCCAAAAAGGGTGCTTGACCCTATAGTGGCTACAGGGTCTTTACTTGGCAACAGGCACCTTCATGGACGCGACCAATGAGCGATTCCCAGCACACCCACCAATCCCACGCGGGACACGACCACCGCCACAAATTGCAGCCTGTGCATAAACACGACCACGGCGCTGATTCCTGCTGTGCATCGAAAGCGGCGGCGCCGTCGCTGATTCAACTGAGTGAAGCGAATAGCGCTGACGCCCGGCTGAGCAGTTTCCGCATCGAAGCGATGGACTGCCCGACCGAACAGACGCTGATCCAGAACAGGCTCGGCAAACTCACCGGGATCCAGCAGCTGGAATTCAACCTGATCAACCGCGTGCTCGGCGTGACCCACAATCTGCCGGACACCGCGCCGATCATCGACGCGATCAAATCCCTTGGCATGCAGGCCGAGCCGCTGGAGGCGGGCGTTGAAGCACCAGCGCCAGCCCCGGTGAAAAAACACTGGTGGCCGCTGGCGCTGTCCGGCGTCGGTGCGCTGGCTGCCGAAGTGATTCACTTCACCAGCGCTGCGCCGACCTGGGTGGTAGCGATCATCGCGCTGATCTCGATCCTCAGCGGTGGCCTCACCACCTACAAAAAGGGCTGGATCGCCCTGAAGAACCGCAACCTCAACATCAACGCGCTGATGAGCATCGCCGTAACCGGTGCGGTGTTGATCGGCCAGTGGCCGGAAGCGGCGATGGTGATGTTCCTGTTCACTGTGGCCGAGCTGATCGAAGCGCGCTCGCTGGATCGCGCGCGCAACGCCATCAGCGGCCTGATGCAGATGATGCCGGAGCGGGCGACGGTGTTGCAGGCGGACGGCAACTGGGTCGATCTGGAGGTGAAAAGCGTCGATATCGGCGCCCGCGTGCGGGTAAAACCCGGCGAGCGTATTGCGCTGGACGGTGAAGTTGTCAGCGGCAGTTCGACCATCGATCAGGCGCCGATCACCGGCGAAAGCCTGCCGGTTGAGAAAACTGTCGGCGACAAAGTGTTTGCCGGCACCATCAACCAGGCTGGTTCGCTGGAATACGCGGTGACCGCAGCGGCGAACAATTCCACTCTGGCGCGGATCATCCACGCTGTGGAACAGGCGCAGGGCGCGCGGGCACCGACCCAGCGCTTCGTCGATCAATTCTCGAAAATCTACACCCCGGTGGTCTTCGCCCTGGCTCTGGCCGTGGCGATCATCCCGCCGCTGTTCATGGGCGCCGCGTGGTTCGACTGGATCTACCGCGCGCTGGTGCTGCTGGTCGTCGCGTGCCCGTGTGCGCTGGTGATTTCCACCCCGGTGACCATCGTCAGCGGCCTCGCGGCGGCGGCGCGCAAAGGCATTCTGGTCAAGGGTGGCGTGTACCTGGAGGGCGGTTTCAAACTCGACTATCTGGCCCTCGACAAGACCGGCACCCTCACTCACGGCAAACCGGTGCAGACCGATTACCTGTCCCTCGATCCGACCGCCGACGCCACGGCCCCGGCGATTGCCGTCGCGTTGGCCGGGCGTTCCGATCACCCGGTGTCGCTGGCCATCGCCAATGCGGCTGTGGATAAAGGTTTCGCGCCGCTGATTGTGGATAACTTCGAAGCGCTGGCCGGCCGCGGGGTGAGAGGTGAGATCAACGGTCAGGCCTACCACTTGGGCAACCACCGTCTGGTCGAAGAACTCGGCCTGTGCTCGCCGCAACTGGAAGAAAAGCTGTTCGCGCTGGAAAAACAGGGCAAGTCCGTGGTGTTGCTGCTCGACCGTTCCGGCCCGCTGGCGCTGTTCGCCGTAGCCGACACGGTCAAGGAAACCAGCCGCGAGGCGATCCGCCAGTTGCATGATCTGGGCGTGAAAACCCTGATGCTGACCGGCGACAACGTCCACACCGCGCAGGCGATTGCGACACAGGTCGGGATCGATCAGGCCAAGGGCGACTTGTTGCCGACCGACAAACTGCAAGCCATCGAAGATCTGTACGCGCAGGGCCGTCGAGTCGGCATGGTCGGCGACGGCATCAACGATGCGCCGGCACTGGCTCGGGCCGAGATCGGGTTTGCGATGGCGGCGGCCGGTACCGATACAGCAATTGAAACTGCCGATGTCGCCCTGATGGACGACGATCTGCGCAAGATTCCGGCCTTCATCAGCCTGTCCCGCAACACGGCCAGCATCCTGAAACAGAACATTGCGCTGGCGCTGGTGATCAAAGCGATCTTTCTTGGGGTAACCTTCGCCGGGCTCGCCACCATGTGGATGGCGGTGTTTGCCGACATGGGCGTGAGCCTGCTGGTGGTGTTCAACGGTTTGCGCCTGTTGCGCAAGTAGAGGAAGAGGGGCGGTTGTGCTGAGTGCCGAGCTGAAAGCGTTTTACATGGTGGCCCGTCTGGGCAGCATCACGCTGGCGGCAAAGAAGCTCGGCCTCAGCCAACCGACCGTGACCACCCAGATCCGCAATCTGGAAAGCCAGTATTCGGTGGAACTGTTCTACCGTGGCGGCCGGCGCCTGAGTGTCAGCGACGAAGGCGCGCGGCTGTTGCCGATGGTCAAGGCGCTGTTGCAGCAGGAGGCCGATATCGAGTTCTTCCTGCGCAACAGTGGTCAGGTGCAGGGCACGCTGCGTATCGCTGCCACCGCGCCGTATTACATCCTCGATCTGGTGAAGACCTTCCGTGAGCGCCTGCCGCAGGTGGAAGTGTCGGTGGAAATCGGCAACTCGCAGCAGGTGCTCGAAGCGCTGGAGGACTATCGGGTGGATGTCGCGGCGTCGTCGCAGCTGCTCGACGATGCGCGGTTGATCCGTAGAGTGCTCGGCAGCGATCCGCTGGTGCTGGCGGTGCATCGCAATCATCCGCTGGCAGCGCACGACCATGTAGCGCTGAGTGCGCTGGCCGGGCATACCTTGCTGATGCGTGAATCCGGCTCGACCACCCGTCGCCTGACCGAAGAGTTGCTGGCCGGCGCCGGCGTCAGTTTCGGGCCGTTGCTGGAGATCGGCAGCCGCGAGTCGATCCGCGAAGCGGTGCTGCGCAATATCGGCATCAGCATCATCGCCCGTCAGGAAGTGCCGCATGATCCGCAATTGCGGGTGCTGACTCTGGAGAATGCACCGCAGATTCCCGAATACCTCTACTGCCTCAAGGAGCGCAAGAGCGCCCGGTTGCCGGCAGCGTTTCTTGGACTGGCGCAGGAAATGTCCCCGGCCTGATCGTAATGATCGTTCCCACGCTCTGCGTGGGAATGCCTCATTGGACGCTCTGCGTCCGCTCTTGGGACGCGGAGCGTCCCGGGCTGCATTCCCACGCAGAGCGTGGGAACGATCCGCGGGGAACCAAAATCCCTGAATACCACTATCGGTCGTTTTTGCGTCGTTGCCATATGACCGACGCATTACAACTCTAGGATCTGCCTCATCCGCTTGATGAGGCCTGTCCATGAACCCTGCAATCGCAACTGCCCTGACCAACCCCGGCGCACCGATGAAAGTGCGTGGCGTGCAGAAGCGCTTCGGCGCCTTCACCGCGCTGGATAATGTCTCCCTCGATGTCGCGGCCGGTGAGCTGGTGTGCCTGCTCGGCCCGTCGGGCTGTGGCAAGACCACGCTGTTGCGTTGTATCGCCGGTCTGGAGAAGCAGGACAGCGGCGAGTTGTACCTCGGTGAGCGCGACGTTTCCCACCTCGCGCCACAGGCTCGGGACTACGGCATTCTGTTTCAGTCCTACGCGCTGTTTCCCAATCTGACCGTCGAAGCGAACATTGCCTACGGCCTCGCCAGCAGTGGTCGCGATGAAGTGCGCCGTCGTGTCGGTCAGATGCTGGAACTGGTCGGCCTCAGCGGCAGTGAGAAAAAGTACCCGGGCCAGTTGTCCGGCGGCCAGCAACAACGTGTAGCCCTGGCCCGAGCCCTGGCCCCCGCGCCGTCGCTGCTGTTGCTCGACGAACCGATGTCGGCCCTCGATGCCCGGGTGCGCGAGCATCTGTGCACCGAGCTGCGCCAACTGCAACGCAACCTCGGCATCACCACCCTGATGGTCACGCACAATCAGGACGAAGCCATGCTGATGGCCGACCGCATTGCGGTGATGAACAACGGCAAGGTCGAGCAGTACGCCACCCCGCAGGAAATCTACAACCGCCCGGCCACACCGTTCGTGGCCGAGTTTGTCGGCCAGGGTAACTGGCTGCCGTTCCAGCGCAGCAGCGACAGTCACGCCAAGGTTGGCGGGATGAACCTGCGCCTGGCCGACGGCAGCGTCCACAGTCCGTCGGGCCGACTGTTCTGCCGCCCGGAAGCGATCAACGTCAATCCGCTGGGGCATGAGGAAAACCTGTTCCCGGCCAGGGTCCGCGAGATCACTTTCCTTGGCAATCGCTGCCGCATGAGCTTCGAGCTCGATCAATTGCCCGGTCATGCCTTGCTCGCCGAACTGGCGCCGGAAGCCATGCCGCGCCTCGGCGCCCAGCAGATCATGGTTGCTTTGCCGCCCCGCAGCCTGCAGGTGTTTGCCTGATGAACAGCAACCTCGCACTGCCACTACCGCAAAAGCAGGCGCGGCAGGTGTCCGGGGCCGAGGTCGGCGACCGGATCTTCGTCCTCGGCGGCAAACTCCTGCTGCTGGTGCTGCTCGGTGTGGCGGTGCTGTTGCCATTGCTGGCGATCTTCTGGCGCGGTTTCAGCAGCGAAGCCGGGCAGGGCGGTGGCTGGCTCGCCGCGAAGGAACTGGTGACCAGCGACAATTTCCACTGGCTGCTCGGCAACAGCCTGAAAGTTTCCCTCAGCGTCGCGGCCATCGTCGTACCGCTGGCCTACCTGTTTGCTTACGCCTTGCAGCGCACATTGATTCCGGCAAAGGGTATCTGGCGCGGGATTTCGTTGCTGCCGCTGATGGCGCCGTCGATGCTGCCGGGGATCGCGCTGGTGTATCTGTTCGGCAATCAGGGCATGCTGCGCGGACTGCTCTCGGACAACATCTACGGTTTCTGGGGGATTGTTCTGGGTGAGGTGATCTACACCTTCCCACATGCCTTGATGATTTTGCTGTCAGCCCTGTCACTGGCGGATGCACGACTGTTCGACGCAGCGTCGAGCATGGGCGCCAGTCCCGCGAAAGCCTTTCGCAGCATCACCTGGCCGGCGACCCGTCAGGCCGTGTTCGCCGCGGTCTGTCTGGTGTTCACCCTGACCATCACCGATTTCGGTGTACCGGTGGTGGTCGGTGGCGACTATCAGGTGCTGGCGCTGGAAGCCTACAAAGCCGTGGTCGGCCAGCAGCAATTCGGTCGCGGCGCGTTGATCGGCATGGTTCTGCTGCTGCCGGCGCTGTTCAGCTTCGGCGTCGATGCCTGGTTGCGTCGTCGTCACGGCGACTCCATGAGCGGCCGCGCCCAGGTGTTCAAACCGGCGCCGTCGAAGAAGCGTGATGCCTTTTATCTCGCCGTTGTCCTGCTGATCAGCGCCGCGTTGCTGCTGGTGTTCGGCATGGCGGTGTTCTCGTCGCTGGTGAAGTTCTGGCCGTACAACCTGTCGCTGTCGCTCAACCACTATCAGTTCAACGAGACCGCCGGCGGTGGCTGGCTGGCCTACGGCAACAGTCTGAAGATGGCGCTGGGCACGGCGTTGATCGGCAGTGTGCTGATCTTCACCGGCGCCTACCTGATGGAAAAGACCCGCAGCCAGCGCGGGCTGAATCTGACACTGCGCATGCTCAGTTTCGTACCGATGGCGGTACCGGGGCTGGTGCTCGGTCTGGGTTACGTCTTCTTTTTCAACCTGACCGGCAACCCGCTGCACGTGCTGTACGGGACCATGACCCTGCTGATCGTCTGCACCATTGCTCATTATTTGACCACTGCGCAGATGACCGCCACCACCGCGCTGCGTCAGCTCGACGCCGAGTTCGAGGCCGCCGCGCTGTCGCTCAAGGCGCCGCTGTACCGGCATTACCTGCGGGTCACCGTGCCGATCTGCCTGCCGGCGCTGCTGGACATCGTGCGCTACCTGTTCGTCTCGGCCATGACCACCGTGTCCGCCGCGATTTTCCTCTACAGCCCCGACACCATTCTCGCGGCGGTGGCGGTACTGAACATGGATGACGCCGGCAACGTCGGCGGCGCGGCGGCGATGTCGACCCTGATTCTGTTCACCTCGGCGGGCGTGTCCTTGCTGCTGGCGTGGGCTTCGCGCGGCTTGCTGCGCCGTTCCCAGGCCTGGCGGCAAACGGCGCCCGGCCACTGATCCACGACTTGTCCCCTATCGCTCAACTCACCTACAGGAAAACGATCATGTTCAAGCCTATGGCCCTGGCCGCTGCTGTGCTCGCTACTTTCAGCCTGAATGCCTTCGCGGCAAAAACCGAGTTGACGGTGTACACCGCCCTCGAAGCCGAGCAGTTGAAGTCCTACAAAGAGGCCTTCGAAAAGGCCAACCCGGACGTCGAGATCAAGTGGGTGCGCGATTCCACCGGGATCATCACCGCCAAACTGCTTGCCGAAAAGGATCGCCCGCAGGCTGACGCGGTGTGGGGCCTGGCGGCGTCGAGCCTGGCAATCCTCGATCAACAGGGCATGCTGCAAAGCTATGCGCCGAAGGACCTGGGCAAGATCGGCGCAAACTACCGCGACGCCGCCAACCCGCCAGCCTGGGTCGGCATGGACGTCTGGGCCGCGACGATTTGCTTCAACACCGTCGAAGCCGAAAAGCAGGGCCTGACCAAACCGGTGAGCTGGCAAGACCTGACCAAGCCTGAGTACAAAGGCAAGATCGTGATGCCGAACCCGGCCTCGTCCGGCACCGGTTTCCTCGACGTCAGCGCCTGGCTGCAAACCTTCGGCGAGAAACAGGGCTGGGCTTACATGGACGGTCTGCACCAGAACATCGGCCAGTACGTTCACTCCGGTTCCAAGCCTTGCAAACTGGCGGCGGCGGGCGAATTCCCGATCGGGATTTCCTTTGAGTACCCGGCCGTTCAGCTGAAGCGTCAGGGCGCGCCGCTGGACATCATCCTGCCGAAAGAGGGCCTGGGCTGGGAGATCGAAGCGACTGCCGTGATCAAAGGCACGCCGCATGAAGAGGCCGCGAAGAAACTGGCCGACTTCTCCGCCAGCGCCCCGGCGATGGACCTGTACAAGGAAAACTTCGCCGTCCTCGCCCAGCCGGGCATCGCCAAGCCGCAGACCGAACTGCCGGCCGACTACGAGCAGCGCCTGATCAAGAACGACTTCGCCTGGGCCTCGAAGAACCGCGACGAGATCCTGACCGAATGGCGCAAGCGCTATGACGGCAAGTCCGAGAAAGTCGCCGCCAAGTAAATCTTCTTGCCCGCTCGTTCCCACGCTCCGCGTGGGAATGAATACCGTGACGCTCTGCGTCACAGAGGACGCGGAGCGTCCTTGGCTGCATTCCCACGCAAAGCGTGGGAACGAGAAGCGCCTGGACGCGAGAACGATCATTGGGGGCTGCATGACACAACACAAAGACTTGCTGATCGTCGGCGCCGGCATCCTGGGCCTGTCCCACGCTTACGCCGCTGCCCGGCGCGGTCTCAGGGTCACGGTTTTCGAGCGCACTGCCACGCCTCTCGGCGCCTCGGTACGCAACTTCGGCCAGGCGCTGGTCACCGGCCAGCCACCGGGCCCGATGCTGGAGCTGGCCAAGGCCAGCCGCGAAATCTGGGGCCAGTGGGCGCAGCTCGCCGGCCTGCAACTCAAGCGCAACGGCTCGTACCTGTTCGCCCGCACCGAGGCCGAAGAACATTTGCTCGAAGCCTTCTGCGCCGGGCGCGCCGTCGAGCACGACTACCGCGTCGAGCTGCTACGCGGTGCCGCGCTGCGCGATCTGTATGGCGGCCAGTTCAGCCATCACTGCGCCGCGCTGCACGGGATGGACGATCAACAACTGTATTCCCGGGAAGCAATTCCGGCGCTGATCCAATACCTGCGCCGCGAACTCAACGTCGGGTTTCACTTCTCGACGCTGGTGCGCGACGTCGAACCGGGACGCCTGCACAGCACGGCCGGCACTTTCACCGCCAAGCAGATCATGGTCTGCTCCGGCCACGATTATCAGACCTTGCTGGCCGAGCCGATTGCCGCCCTCGACCCGCAAATCTGCCGCCTGCAAATGCTTCGCGTCCGGCCGCAGATCGACCTGAACTTGCAACATGCCTTGCTCACCGGTCTCAGCTGCGTGCACTACGGCGCCTTCGCTGACTTGCCGGAAGCGTCGGCGGTGCAGGCGCAAATCCTGCGCGAACAACCGCACCTGCAGGAAAACGGCATCCACCTTTTGATCAGCCCGACGCCCTATGGCGAGCTGATCATCGGCGATTCGCACCATTACGGCTGCGATCCGTCGCCGTTCAACGCCGAGCAGGTGGACAACTGGATGCTCGAACTGGCCGAGCAGACTCTCGGTTGCAAGGTGCAAGTGGTCGAGCGCTGGCAGGGTGTCTATGGTTCCCGGGGGCCGGGGCCGTTTTCGTTCCTGCGCCCGGCGCCGGGGCTGAGTGTGGCGCTGATGCACAGCGGCGTCGGCATGAGCGTCGGCCCGGCCATGGCCGAGCGCAATGTCGCACAGCTTTTGGGAGAGAACTGATGTTGAGTCACGAGCAAGTCATCGACCGGGTGTTCGGCCTCTATGAGCGCTTCGGCGCCAGCGACTACATCGGCGAACCGGTATCGCAGATCGAACACATGTCCCAGGCGGCGCAACTGGCCATCGCCGAAGGCTTCGACGACGAAGTGGTACTCGCCGCGTTCTTCCACGACATCGGCCATTTGTGTGCCGAAGGTGCGGAGAACATGGGTGGTTACGGCGTGGTCAGCCACGAACGCCTCGGCGCGGATTATTTGCGCGAGGCCGGATTCAGCGAGCGCCTGGCGCGGCTGGTCGAGTATCACGTCCAGGCCAAGCGCTATCTGACGCTCAGGGAGTCGGGCTATTACGAGCGCTTGAGCGAAGCCAGTCGCCGCACCCTGGACTATCAGGGCGGGGTGATGACCGAGGCTGAAGCCGATGCGTTCGAGCAGGATCCGTTGTGTGCCGTCAGCCTGCGGATGCGCCGGTGGGATGAGCTGGCGAAGGAAATGGCCGTGCCGGTGATGGATCTGGGCGTGCTGAAGGGCAAGGCAGCGCGGTTGCTTGCTGTGTAAGTCTTTGGACCGGGCTGCTGCATTCGCGAGCTTGCTCGCTCTCACAAAGATCTTTGGTAAACACAGATCCTGTGAACGTTCGAAGTCCCTGTGGGAGCGAGCTTGCTCGCGAAGACGGCGGATCAGGCACTACAGCTCTGTGGCCAAAGACTCAATCTCTTCCTGCCGCTCAGCCTGATTCAGCTTCGGATGCGGATTGAGCGAAGACCACTGCGGATGCGCCCGCGCCTTGTTCAGCGCCTCCGGCAACTTGCCTTCGCGCCAGGTCTTGTCCTGCGGCGTTGCCACCTGAATGCTGTCCAGCGCCGCATGGCCTCGGGCGTTCAGCGCTTGCAGCAATTGCCGCTGACGCAGGGCCAACAGGCGCAGCACGTTATCGTCGACCGTCAGTTCTCGCTGGCCTTTGATCTTGCCGAGCAGGCGATTGCCATAGCTGCGGGCGGTTTGCAGGGCGCCACCGGCAATGGCACCGGCCAGAGCGGCAGCGCCGAGCGTAATGCCGCCGACCAGCAGATCCACACCCGCGCCGGCTGCGGCACCGGCGGCAATTCCGCCGCCGACCCGCACGCCGAGCTGCTTGAGGGTTTCCGGGTTGAACAGGTCATCGCCCCAGCGCCCGTCGAGCAACGGCAGATCACTCGCGGCGGCGTCCTGTGGGCGGAAGGCGTAGAGCTTGAGCAGCGCTTCGACGCAGCGTTGTTCGCGCTGACGCACGGCTTTGCGCAATTCGCTGATGGCTTGTTGTTCCTGTTCGGCGTTGCTCGCCACACTGCGTCGGCACGCGGCGCAGTCGATCAGCAATTCGGCAATCAGGCGTGCGGCGCTTTGCTCGCGGGCGAGGCGCTGGGCCTGTTGATCGGCGATCAGGCGTTCAAGTTGTGGGCGGGCGTTTTCCAGCAACAGGGCGAGGCTTTCATACAGCCGCCGCTCGCCATTCTCGGGCGGGGCGACGCTGTCGAAACGCACCAGCGCATGCAGGCCGAGACGCGCCAGTGCTTCGCGCCAGTCCGGCTCGCGGTGGTTGGCGCTGCTGACGAAATTCAGCACCGGCAGCAACGGCTTGCCGCAACTGGCCAGTACTTCCAGTTCGTCGCGGTATTTGGCCAGCACCGGTTCGCGGGCGTCGATCACGTACAGGCCGGCATCGGAGGCGAGCAGTTGCCGCAGCACTTTGGCTTCCTGTTCGAAACGCTGGCGCGCTTCGCTGCCGTCGAGAAACCGCGCCAATCGCGCCGGGCCGTCGAGGCGTTCGCCGGGGCGTTCCAGGCGCTCGAGAAAATCCAGCAGGGCGATGGCGTCTTCCAGGCCCGGCGTGTCGTAGAGGTCGAGCAACGGCTCGCCATCCACCGACAGCCGCGCGCCTTCGACATGCCGCGTGGTGCTTGGGCGATGGGAGACTTCGCCGAAGCCGACATCGCGGGTCAGGGTGCGCAACAGTGAAGTCTTGCCGACGTTGGTGTGGCCGACTACCGCCAGTTTCAGCGGTGCTTTCCAGGCATCAGTCATGTCCGTGCTCCAGCCAGTTCAACGGGGCGCAATCGGCAAACGGCAGTTCGAGTTGTTGCAGAGCCACGTGCCAGTCGCCGAGGCGTTCGGCGTCCAGTGCTTGTCCTTGCGGCGCCTGCATCAGCCAGACGCGGGTGGCGGCGGCATTGCGCGCCAACTCGGCAATCAGCGCCAGGCTGCCACGATCCGGCGAACGCCTTGGGTCGCAGGCAATCGCCAGGCGCGCCGGCGGGAAGCGGCTGAGTTGTTCGAGCAGTTTGTTGCGCGATTCACGGCTGTCGAGGATGCCGGCGTTGCTGACGTTTTTCGGCAGCGTCGGCGGCCATGGGTGTTGATCGTCGAGTTCGATGGCCACGAGCAATGCGCCATCGCTGGCGTGTTCGCCGACGGTGCTTTCGATGCGGTGCAATTGCGCAGGCTCGGGATCGGTGATGCCGAGACGTTCGCTGGTCGGCATCAGGCGTTCGCGCAACTGGGCGTATCCGGGCAGGTTCAGGTCCAGACGCAGCGCAGCCTTGCCGCTGTTCCAACGCCAGAAACAGAACAGCGCCAACAGCAGACGGGGCAGCACGCCGTACACCACCAGCACGCCGACCAGCCAGGTCGCCCAGGCCTGACGGGCGCTTTCGATGTTCAGCGCGGTGTCACCGCTGGCGCGGATCATTTCGACCGTGGGCACGTTAAAGCCCAGCAGCGCCGGCAAGGCGCCGAGGGCCTGGGTCATGTTGATGAACGTGTCGGCGCTGAGAATCGTGGTTTCCCAGACGAAGCCGTAGCGCCGGGTCGCCATCAGCGTCAGCAGCAAAACCAGCGCGCTGAGCATTGCCAGCAACCACAGACCATTGACCAGCGTGCCGAGCGCCCAGCGATTGAGTTTCCGGCGCTGCAGCATCAGCAGTAGGGCCGGCGCCAGTTGCGCAGCCTTGGCGTCGCGGGCGAGTTTTTCACTGAGCCACAGCCACAAGCGGCCTAGAGTGGCGCCATGTTCGCCAGCGAAGATCAGCCCCAGCGCCCAGCTCAACAGCAGGATCAGGTTCAGCCCGAGCAGACTGCCCAGCGCCCAGAACACATTGACCGGCGTCTGGCCCAGTGCGGCGAAGGCCAGGCCGGCGCCGCTCAGTACCGCGAAGATCGCCAACAACACCAGCGCCAGGCGCGCGCCTTGCAGCCAGTGCTTGAGCGCCGAGGTCAGGCCATCGCGCTCGGCCAGCCACAGGGCGCGGCGTTGAATGCGTCCGGGCAGATCGCCGCCGGCCGCGCGGGCCAGGCGATTGGCTTCCGGATCGTCCAGCGGGCCTGCGTGTTCTTCGCGCAGGCGCACGGTTTCGGTGAGCCAGAGGTTTTGCAGTGGAGTCAGTTCAGTCACGCGGCATCCCGTTGCTTGATTGAGCCGTGAGCATAACCGCTGTGGCGCTTATCGGGGTAAGCGCGGCTCTGGTATCCTCGCCGGCATGACTAAATCTCTCCCCCTCAGCCTGATCGCAGCCCTCGGTGAAAACCGCGTGATCGGCGTCGACAACAGCATGCCCTGGCACTTGCCGGGGGACTTCAAATACTTCAAGGCCACGACGCTCGGCAAGCCGATCATCATGGGTCGCAAGACCTGGGATTCGCTGGGTCGCCCGTTGCCGGGCCGTCTGAATATCGTGGTCAGCCGTCAGGCCGGTCTGGTGCTGGAGGGCGCGGAAGTCTATCCGTCGCTGGAAGCGGCCGTGGTTCGCGCCGAAGCTTGGGCGAAAGAGCAGGGCGTCGATGAGTTGATGCTGATTGGCGGGGCGCAGTTGTATGCGCAGGGGCTGGCCGAGGCAGATCGCTTGTATCTGACCCGCGTGGCGTTGAGCCCGGAGGGCGATGCGTGGTTTCCGGAGTTCGATCTGAACCAGTGGAAGCGGGTGTCGAACGTGCCGAATCCGGCTGAAGGCGACAAACCGGCTTACAACTTCGAAGTCTGGGAAAAAGCCTGAATCTCGATCGTTCCCACGCTCCTGCGTGGGAATGCCTCTAGGGACGCTCCGCGTCCAGTGACGCAGAGCGTCACGGGCTGCATTCCCACGCGGAGCGTGGGAACGATCAGCGAGGGAGCACGCTCCCTCGCCACAACGTCAATCAAGCCTGAGCCAGTTCCGCATGCTCATCAGCATCCAGCAGGACCTTGTCGGTCTGCTGCATCACCTGGCTGGTAATCGCACCGGCGGTGATCGAACCACTCACGTTCAGCGCCGTGCGACCCATGTCGATCAGCGGCTCGACCGAAATCAGCAACGCCACCAGCGAAACCGGCAAGCCCATGGCCGGCAGCACGATCAGCGCGGCGAAGGTCGCACCGCCCCCCACGCCCGCCACACCGGCCGAACTCAAGGTAACAATCGCCACCAGCGTCGCGATCCACAGCGGATCCAGCGGGTTGATGCCGACGGTTGGCGCAACCATCACCGCCAGCATCGCCGGGTACAGACCGGCGCAACCGTTCTGGCCGATGGTCGCGCCGAACGAAGCGGCGAAACTTGCCACCGATTGCGGAATGCCCAGACGACGGGTCTGCGCTTCGATGCTCAGCGGAATGCTCGCCGCGCTGGAGCGGCTGGTGAAGGCGAAGGTCAGCACCGGCCAGATCTTGCGGAAGAAACGCAGCGGGTTGATCCCGGCCGCCGACACCAGCAGGCCGTGCACCACAAACATCAGGCCCAGACCGAGGTACGACACCACGACGAAACTGCCGAGCTTGATGATGTCTTGCAGGTTGGAACCGGCCACCACTTTGGTCATCAACGCCAGTACGCCGTACGGGGTCAGCTTCATCACCAGACGCACCAGGCGCATCACCCAGGCTTGCAGGGTGTCGATGGCGTTGATCACTTTCTGACCTTTCTCGACGTCATCCTTGAGCAGTTGCAGCGCGGCAACCCCCATGAACGCGGCGAAGATCACCACGCTGATGATCGAGGTCGGCTTGGCTCGGGCCAGGTCGGCGAACGGGTTCTGCGGGATGAACGACAGCAGCAATTGCGGCACATTCAGGTCGGCGACCTTGCCGGCGTAGTCGGTCTGAATGGTTTGCAGGCGGGCCATTTCCTGCGTCCCGGCGACCAGGCCTTCGGCGGTCAGGCCAAACAGGTTGGTCAGGCCGATGCCGATCAGCGCGGCAATCGCGGTGGTGAACAGCAGCGTGCCGATGGTCAGGAAGCTGATCTTGCCCAGCGACGAAGCGTTGTGCAGACGGGCCACGGCGCTGAGGATCGAGGCAAACACCAGCGGGATCACGATCATTTGCAGCAGTTGCACGTAACCGTTGCCGACCAGGTCGAACCAGCCGATCGAGGCTTTCAGCACCGGGTTGCCGGCACCGTAGATCGTGTGCAGCGCGACGCCGAATGCCACGCCCAGCACCAGCGCGAGCAGGACTTTTTTCGCCAGGCTCCACGTGGTGTGACGGGTTTGCGCCAGACCGAAGAGCAGGGCAAGGAACACCAGCAAGTTGAGAATCAGGGGCAGATTCATGAGAACTCCAGAAAAGACTGTGCCAACAACCTTCCGGGGCTGTTGCGAACCGGCAAGCCTAACAGTTTGATTTCCAATGATTTAATACCGAAATCAAAGGTCGTCCGTCGGTTTTGGAATAAGCGGGTGTCGCTCACGGGGATGCAACTGGCGCGAAACGGACGCGGATGGTCGCTGACAGACGGGGACTGTCACATTTATTTGTTAGCGTCGATTTCTTTGACCCAGGGAGAAGCGCCAATGAAGTTTGCACCGAAATTTCTGGCTGTCGCACTGACTGTGGGAATGGGCCTGGTCACTCAGGCATTCGCCACCGACCTGAAACACTGGCCGGCGGATCAGGCCAAGGCACTGGACGCGATGATCGCCGCCAATGCCAACAAGGGTAACTACGCGGTGTTCGACATGGACAACACCAGTTACCGCTACGACCTCGAAGAGTCGTTGTTGCCGTTCATGGAAAACAAGGGCCTGATCACCCGCGACAAGCTCGACCCTTCCCTGAAACTGATGCCGTTCAAGGACACCGCCGACCACAAGGAAAGCCTGTTCAGCTACTACTACCGCCTCTGCGAAGTTGACGACATGGTTTGCTATCCATGGGTCGCGCAGGTGTTTTCCGGTTTCACCCTCAAGGAACTCAAGGGCTACGTCGATGAGTTGATGGCCTCAGGCAAACCGGTGCCGACGACCTATTACGAAGGTGATGTGGTCAAGAATCTGGACGTGAACCCGCCGAAGATCTTCACCGGCCAGAAAGAGCTGTACAACAAGTTGATGGAAAACGGCATCGAGGTCTACGTGATGACCGCCGCTTCCGAAGAACTGGTGCGCATGGTCGCGGCCGATCCGAAGTACGGATACAACGTCAAACCGCAGAACGTGATCGGCGTGACCACGTTGCTGAAGAACCGCGAGACCGGCGAACTGACCACCGCGCGCAAGCAGATCACCGCCGGCAAGTATGACGAGAAGGCCAACCTCGGCCTCGAACTGACCCCGTACTTGTGGACCCCGGCGACCTGGATGGCCGGCAAGCACGCGGCGATTCTGACCTACATCGACGAGTGGAAAAAACCGGTCCTGGTGGGTGGCGACACGCCGACCAGCGACGGCTACATGCTGTTCCACGATGTGGACGTGGCCAAGGGCGGTATTCACCTGTGGATCAACCGCAAGGACAAGTACATGACCCAGCTCAACGGCATGATGGCCAAGCACGCAGCGGCCCAGGCGAAAGAAGGTTTGCCGGTGACGGCGGACAAGAACTGGGTGATCGTGAAGCCGGAAGAAATCCAGTAAACCTTTCTACGATGATCGTTCCCACGTCGAGGCGTCGAACCGTCCGCATGGGAATGCCTACCGGGACGCTCCGCGTCCAGTGACGCGGAGCGTCACGGGCTGCATTCCCACGCAGAGCGTGGGAACGATCAAACTGAAGGCAAAAAAATGCCCCGCACTTGGCGGGGCATTTTTATGCACGACGGTTAAGCATCACAGTCCGTCGAGCATCGCCTTGTTGCGCACCGCGCCTTTGTCGGCGCTGGTCGCCAGCAGGGCGTAGGCCTTGAGGGCCGTGGTCACTTTGCGTGGACGCTTCTCGACCGGTTTCCAGCCTTTCTTGTCCTGCTCGACCCGGCGTGCCGCCAGTTCTTCGTCGCTGATCAACAGGTTGATCGAGCGGTTTGGAATGTCGATCAGCACCTTGTCACCGTCCTGCACCAGACCGATCGCGCCGCCGGCCGCAGCTTCTGGCGAAGCGTGGCCGATGGACAGGCCGGAAGTACCGCCGGAGAAACGGCCGTCGGT
This sequence comes from Pseudomonas sp. MCal1, assembly GCF_026341415.1. Lineage (NCBI taxonomy): Bacteria > Pseudomonadati > Pseudomonadota > Gammaproteobacteria > Pseudomonadales > Pseudomonadaceae > Pseudomonas > Pseudomonas sp. MCal1. The sequence goes on along the minus strand of NZ_JAKUMP010000009.1, from coordinate 294,498 downwards.
CAGCAGGGCGCAGGCTTTGCCCAGGCCTTTGGATTTCAGGTACGAGGTCGGGTAGAGCATTTCCTGCATGCCTGGGCCGCCTTTCGGGCCTTCGTAGCGAATGATGACGATGTCGCCTTCCTTCACTTCGTCGGCGAGGATGCCGCGCACGGCGCTGTCCTGGCTTTCAAAAATCTTCGCGTTGCCTTCGAAGACGTGGATCGACTCATCGACGCCGGCGGTTTTCACCACGCAGCCATCCAGGGCGATGTTGCCGTACAGCACGGCCAGGCCGCCTTCTTTCGAATAGGCGTGTTCGAAGCTGCGGATGCAGCCGTTTTCACGGTCGTCGTCCAGGGTTTCCCAACGGGTCGACTGGCTGAACGCGGTTTGCGTCGGAATGCCGGCCGGGCCTGCCTTGAAGAAGTGGTGCACGGCTTCATCGTCGGTCTGGGTGATGTCCCACTTGGCGATGGCTTCTTCCATGCTGCGGCTGTGCACGGTCGGCAAGTCGGTGTGCAGCAGGCCGCCACGGGCCAGCGAACCGAGGATGCTGAAAATGCCGCCAGCGCGATGCACGTCTTCCATGTGGTACTTCTGGATGTTCGGTGCGACCTTGCACAGTTGCGGCACCTTGCGCGACAGACGATCGATGTCACGCAGGTCGAAGTCGATCTCGGCTTCCTGGGCGGCGGCCAGCAAGTGCAGGATGGTGTTGGTCGAACCACCCATGGCGATGTCGAGCATCATCGCGTTCTCGAACGCCTTGAAGTTGGCAATGTTGCGCGGCAGAACCGATTCGTCGTTCTCGCCGTAGTAGCGTTTGCACAGTTCGACGATGGTGCGGCCGGCCTGCAGGAACAGCTGTTCGCGATCGCTGTGGGTGGCCAGGGTCGAACCGTTGCCCGGCAATGCAAGGCCCAGGGCTTCGGTCAGGCAGTTCATCGAGTTGGCGGTGAACATGCCGGAGCACGAACCGCAGGTCGGGCAGGCGCTGCGCTCGTACTCGGCAACCTTCTCGTCAGAAGCGCTGGAGTCGGCGGCGATCACCATGGCGTCGACAAGGTCGAGACCGTGGCTGGCCAGTTTGGTCTTGCCGGCTTCCATCGGACCGCCGGAGACGAAGATCACCGGTATGTTCAGGCGCAGCGCAGCCATCAGCATGCCCGGGGTGATCTTGTCGCAGTTCGAGATGCAGACGATGGCGTCGGCGCAGTGGGCGTTGACCATGTACTCGACGGAGTCGGCGATGATCTCGCGGCTCGGCAGCGAATAGAGCATGCCGTCGTGACCCATGGCGATGCCGTCGTCCACGGCGATGGTGTTGAATTCTTTCGCGACGCCGCCAGCGCGTTCGATCTCGCGAGCAACCAGCTGGCCCAGGTCCTTCAGGTGAACGTGGCCCGGTACGAACTGGGTGAAGGAGTTGGCAATGGCGATGATCGGCTTCTTGAAGTCGTCATCTTTCATCCCGGTGGCGCGCCACAGTGCGCGGGCGCCGGCCATGTTGCGGCCGTGGGTGGATGTTTTCGAGCGGTAATCTGGCATGGAGCACTCCGGGCGGCTAATCAGGTATCAAAAGGGAGTGAGCTTCTATTGACGTCTGGAACACTCAGAAATGGCCGTGTGTCCTGATGTTGCCGATGACGTTGCGGGATCGCCGCTGGTCTCAGCCTGAGCTCATAAACCCGCCGGGGATGAATGGCGATGAATCTCGCGATTCTACACCGCTGGCGTCAGGAGGGAATGGCGCAAAGCGTTGTTCCAGTGCTGACGAAGCGTGCGGGATGACGACCGGCAAGTTTAATCGCTGTCCGGTCGCCCCACGAGATCATTGCGCCGACTGATCCGGGCGTTCAATACCAGTGCTACCCCGCTGAGTATCACGAAGCTGTAGCCGAGCGTGGATTGCAGGTTGGCCGGGCTCAGGCTGATCAAGGCACTGATCATGCCGCCGCAGATGAAAATGATCGTGCTGCCGGCCGAGGCCGAGGTGCCGGCGTTTTCCGGAAACAGGCTCATGGCCCGGGAAGTGGCCGCCGGCCGTGCAATGGTAGTGCCGGCGGTACAGATCAGCATCGGGATCAGCACGGTCGCCGGAGCCAGTGCAAAGCTTGATGACAGGTAAAGCATGCTCAGGCCCGCGGACAGGATCAGGCTCAGGCCGACGACCATCTGCTGGTCGCTGTTGAGGCGTCTGCTCAACAGGCTGGCGAGGATACCCCCGGTGACGTAAGCCGCACCGTAGATCAGCAGGATCAACGAAAATTCGTAAGCGGAAAGTTGCAGCCGATCCATGAAGATCAGCGGCGAGATCACGATGAATGAAAAGTGGCAGGCGAATGCAAACGCTGAAATCAGCCAGTAGCCGACGAAGTCGAAATCTCCCAGAACCCGTCGATAGGCCATGAAGAAGTTCGTACGTGTGTCACTGGCGGTCGGTCGGGTGTTTTCCAGAAGCAGCCAGGCCTTGAGCAGCACTGCGGCGGATAAGCCGATGAACACCCAGAAGCTGCCGCGCCAACCCAGTGTCGCCTGAAGAAAGGTGCCTGCCAGCGGCGATACCGAGATGAATATCCCGCCGGCGGTGACCATCAGGATCCGCAGGCGATCGCGTTCTTCGCCTTCGAACAGATCCTGCACCAGCGCCTGGGACAGCACGAAGCAACCGCACCCCAGCGCCTGCACCACCCGGAACGTCAGAAACAGCGAATAGTCCGAGGTCATCACGCACCCGAGGGCGCCGAGCATAGAAACGCTCATGCCGGCGAGCAGCAGGCCTTTGCGTCCGATCACATCCGACAGCGGCCCGATCAGCAACTGGGCGAAGGCGATACCGACGGCGAACAGGCTGATCGACAGGGCGATGTCCGCCGGGGTGCGGTGAAAGTGTTCGGCCAGTGCTGGGAACGAAGGCAGCAGGACATCCAGCGGAAAGACGCCGAGCAACACCATCGCCAGCAAAAGACTGACAGCTCCGCGCCGCTGACGTCCGGTCACCACAGATTGTCCGTCATCCATCGATCAGTCCCGCCCTGGCAAAAAGTGTCTGGTTTTGAGGTTCGGCGAAAAATCCGGCTTTCTTCAATGCGCTTATCGTGGCGAGGCTGCCGGAGCGTGCTCGCTGTCGAATGGCCTGCGCTGTAGTCATCGTGCCGAGAATGTCCATCACCGTGGTGTTGGCAATGCCCGCGCCACAGAGGCTTTCCTGCAGCCAGTGCTCATCCACTTCGAAGAAGATTTCCAGAATGTCGAGCAAGGTCGTCGCGGTGAACGTTCGCTGTCGCGGGTCCAGGTGCAACCAGAGGTAGTGGAACACTTCGGTGAAATAGCGGCTGTGGCGCGCTTCGTCGGTGAGGTGATCGCGCAACATATCGTTGACGCCGGACACCAGGCTGTCGCGGCAGACATCCAGCAGTTCACGGGCAATGATGGTTTCCGAGACGAAACCCAGAAGAAAGCGCGCCAGCGGCTGGTGCTCCTGCCCGGTGCGTGCGATCAGCAGGTTCATCCGGGTGATCCGTCCGGGCATGACCGGGCGCCCGGTGATGGCGTAGAGACTGGCGATCTGCTCCGCCACCTGACTGGAAAACAGAGCGTGATAGCCCTCGTCGGTGTAGAGCTGCAGTGCGGCGGTTTTCATCGGCGCCGGCACCGCGACCGGCAGTTCTCCGTGGACGATGGTTTCGACGGCGCGATTGACGATCCGGTGTTCGAGCAATGTGGTGTAGTCGAGAAAATGCACCAGATGTCGGGCCGTAAGCCGATGCAGCATCGAACGGCCCGCTGCCTCGATGGCCGGGTGGGCCAGGTAGGGCAGGAATGTCGGCGGAAACCAGTGCCGGGTCTCCAGTTGTTCCTGCACGTTGTCCGGCAAGCGGTAATCGTGAGGGCTGGTGCGGACCGAGGCGCGGGTGTTCCAGTCACTCAGGGTGAACTGGAAAACCGGTGCCGGGGCGAGGGCGTTCATGGTTGTGCCTCACGCAGCAGGTCGCGCATTTCCTGACACATCGCCTGACCGTCGCTTTCCCCGCAACCGACGAAAAACAAGGGTTGCTCCGCACTGTTCTCGAGTTGCAGCAACGTTTCGACCTGATCATCGGAAAACGCGCCCGTGAGCCAGGTGTTCATGCCCAGGGCCGTAGCCACCAGTTGAAACGTCTGCGAAAGGTGCCCGGCTTCGACGAATGCCATTCGATAGGCACGCGAATGCGGGTATTTCCACCAGAGCCGGTCAAAACGGGCGGTGATGAACAGCCCCAATGGCAGGTTGTTGATGAAGTGCTGGCCTCCCAGCAGATTGCCGGGCGCGGTATCGGGCAAAGGGTTGATGAAGCTCAGGGCATGTTCGGTGGGGCGGTAGGCATACATGCCGGGCGCCAGTCCGTCGACGTTCTGTACCAGCACGAACCCGGCGCAGGCATTGAGGCCGCCGCCGGAAGGGCTGCTGCGTCGCGCGCCAAGTCCATCGGCGATGCTGTCGTCGCGATCGGCGTCGCGTTCTCGCAGGTAACCAAGTGACAGATAAAGCAAGGTGCCGACATCGTCCAGCGACACGGCGGCGCCGGTGAAGGATCGGCAGGTCTTTCGCCGGGTCAGCGAATTCGACAGGCTGTCGTCATTCAATGCCAGCGGCTCGGGCAGGGCGATGAGTGCGTTCGGACCGATATCCACAGGCATGTCGTGTGGCGGTGGAGTGGCGAGCACCGTGTTGCAGTGTTCGAGGTATTGCCTGGACCATTCCTGAATATTTCGGGGAGTATGTTCGCAAGGAATATCCCGAGTCCCGATATGGTAGATCATGGACAGTTCATCCCAGCCCCAGGCAGGGGCGGAGATTTTTAAAGAAGTCAGTATTCCGGCATTTAATAGCTGTGTATCTATTATGTTGCTGCTGTCATATAAGTCGGGGTTGTGAATAAGTTGCGCCAGTCGGGAGGAATACTCAAGATCAAGTTCATGTTGAGTATGGTCTCTGTAATTCCAGACTATCTGGCCGGGAGTTCGCGGCAGTATGAATAAATAAGGGTTTATATGCATGTTGGGACACGCTGCTCTGGATAGTTGCTTTGTCAGAGGCGCTGGGTAGCCGGCTATACCCAGCGCCCACCTTATTTAACGGGCTTTAGGTGCGACCAGAAAAGCCAGGTTTGCGAGGGTGCGGGATTCCAGAGTGATTGCTTTCATGATTGAACTCCTTGTTCATTGTTACTTGGATTAGTTGGTGTCACCTCCGTGGTGACGACTTAATAATAGTTTGTAATGGATTAATCGCAAGCAAATATTAAGTAGGAATAATCCAGTAATTTTGTCGGAGTGATCTTTGGCTGGAACTGGTTATGTAAGTTAAATTTCAGTAAATAAAGTATTTGCGGAAATATCCTGCACGTTGGTAGGAAGATAAATGTAGGAAAGCAAAATCAAAGACAAAAAGAAGGGGAGCCCGTGGGCTCCCCTTTCGATAGCGTCAATGCCGTGGATCTGTCAGCTGTTCGGCAGCAGGCGGCAGGTGATGCTCTTGATGTAGCGGGTTTCCGGGATGGCCGGGTGTACCGGATGATCCGGGCCCTGACCGCCGCGCTCCAGCAGCTGGATGTTGCGGTCCAGGTGACGGGCGCTGGTCAGCAGGATGTTCTGCAGATCGTCTTCCGGCAGGTGCATCGAGCACGAAGCGCTGAACAGGATGCCGTCCTTGTTGAGCAGGCGCATGGCTTGCTCGTTCAGGCGACGGTAGGCGCCTTCACCGTTTTTCAGGTCTTTCTTGCGTTTGATGAACGCAGGCGGGTCGGCAACGATCACGTCAAAGCGCTCTTCGCCGGCCTTGAGTTCCTTCAGGGCTTCGAAGACGTCGCCTTCGATGCAGGTCATCTTGTCGGCGAAACCGTTCAGTGCGGCGTTGCGCTCAACGCCGTCGAGGGCGAAGCCCGATGCGTCGACGCAGAACACTTCGCTGGCGCCGAATGCGGCGGCCTGCACGCCCCAGCCACCGATGTAGCTGTACAGGTCCAGCACGCGCTTGCCCTTGGCGTAAGGGGCCAGGCGGGCGCGGTTCATGCGGTGATCGTAGAACCAGCCGGTTTTCTGACCTTGAACGACGGGTGCTTCGAATTTCACGCCGTTCTCTTCCAGTGCTACCCACTCCGGCACCACGCCGAAGACGGTTTCGGTGTAACGCTCGAGGCCTTCGGCATCGCGGGCAGCGGAGTCGTTCTTGAACAGGATGCCGCTTGGCTTGAGCACTTGGGTCAGCGCCGCGATCACGTCATCTTTATGGGCTTCCATGGTCGCCGAAGCGAGTTGCACCACGAGGATGTCGCCGAAACGGTCGACCACCAGACCCGGCAGCAGGTCGGAATCGCCGTAGACCAGACGATAGAACGGTTTGTCGAACAGGCGCTCGCGCAGCGACAGGGCCACGTTGAGGCGATGCACCAGCAGCGACTTGTCCAGCGGCAGCTTGATGTCGCGCGACAGCAGGCGGGCGCAGATCAGGTTGTTCGGGCTCATGGCAACGATGCCCAGCGGCTTGCCGCCGGCGGCTTCGAGGATCGCCTGGTCGCCGGCCTTGAAGCCGTGCAACGGGGTCGCGGCCACGTCGATTTCGTTGCTGTAGATCCACAAGTGACCGGCGCGCAGGCGACGGTCGGCGTTGGCTTTGAGGCGCAAGCTAGGCAGGGACATGACGTCGCTCCGGAAAAAAGAGCGGGAGTATACCGTGTTGCGCCTTATGCCGGGTTTGGCGTGCGATGAAACGCGGCGGGCCTCATCGCAAGCAGGCCCGCTCCCGTGTCCACTCGCCTGTGCTCTATGCCGACAGCGCGTCAATCAGCGCTTTGCTGAATGCCGGAATATCGTCCGGTTGGCGGCTGCTGATCAGGTTGCCGTCTTTTACGACTTCCTGATCGACCCAGTTCACCCCCGCGTTGACCAGATCGTCCTTGACGGTCTTGTAGCTGGTCATGGTCTTGCCATTGACCAGCCCGGCCGAAATCAACAGCCAGCTGCCGTGACAGATCACCGCGATCGGTTTGCCGGCGGAGGCACCGGTCTTGACCAGATGTTGCGCGTCCTGGTCGATGCGGATGGTGTCAGAGTTCTGCACGCCGCCCGGGAGCACCACGGCGTCGTACTGATCGATGCTTGCGCCCTGGAAAGTCTGGTCGACCTTGAAATCGTCCGCAGGTTTATCGTGGTTCCAGCCTTTGACGCTGCCGGTTTCGGCAGAGAGGATGTCAACCTGCGCTCCAGCCTGCTCGAGTGCGTTTTTGGGACCGGTCAGTTCAACTTGCTCGAAACCATCGGTTACCAGAAAAGCGACGCGCTTGCTGCCGAGAGAATTTGCCATCGTTAAGCTCCTGAGTCTGTTGGGATTACAGCCCGGGACAGATCGAGAACTGTTCCAGGCACTACAGATTCCGAAGGCCGGGCAAAAGTGAAAGTTCCTGCGAATTGCCCACTGGTGTGTCGTGCGGCGGTTTTTAGAGGTTAGAATCGCCGCCTGTCCCAGAGTGTGTACTTATGTCCCAAGAGCTGACCACCGAACAGATTCAACAGTCCCTGCAAGGCATCAGCGTGCCCGCGCAGCCGCAGATCATGGTGGATCTGCAAATGGAGCAATACATGCCCGACCCGGACCTGGAGACGATCGCCAAGCTGATCTCCCAGGATCCCGGCCTTTCCGGCTCGCTGCTGAAAATCGTCAACTCGCCGTATTACGGCCTGAGCAACAAGATCACCTCGATCAAGCGCGCGGTGAACCTGCTGGGCAGCCGTTCGATCATCAATCTGATCAATGCCATGTCGATCAAGGGCGAGATGAACGACGACACCATCGTCACCCTGAACCGTTTCTGGGACACCGCCCAGGACGTGGCCATGACCTGCCTGACCCTGGCCAAGCGCGTCGGCACCGAGGCGAGCGACGAGGCTTACGCCTTGGGTCTGTTCCACGACTGCGGCGTGCCGCTGATGCTTCAGCGTTTCCCGGATTACATGACGACGCTCGAAAAGGCCTACGCCAACGCGAGTGCCGAGCGCCGGGTCGTGGATACCGAGAACGATGTCTACAACACCAATCACTCGGTGGTCGGTTATTACACCGCCAAGTCCTGGCGCCTGCCGGAACATGTCAGCGCGGCCATCGCCAACCACCACAATGCCCTGGCGATCTTCAGCGACGAGACCTCGCGCAACAGTCAGATGAAGAACCTGCTGGCGATCCTGAAGATGGCCGAGCACATCTGTGCGTCGTACCGGGTGCTGGGCAACCAGACCGAAGACTTCGAATGGCAGGCTGTCGGGCCGCTGGTGCTTGAGTACATCGGCCTCTCGGATTACGACTTCGAAACGTTGAAGCAGACGATCCGCGAACTTGGCGCGCACTGATTAGAGAAGCTGATGATTCGAGGAATCCATGCCTGAACTGCCGGAAGTCGAAACCACCCGTCGCGGCATCGCCCCGCACCTGGAAGGCCAGCGCGTCAGCCGGGTGATCGTGCGGGACCGGCGGCTGCGCTGGCCGATTCCCGAAGACCTCGATGTGCGGCTGTCCGGGCAGCGCATCGTGCTGGTCGAGCGACGCGCCAAGTATCTGCTGATCAACGCCGAGGCCGGTACGCTGATCAGCCACTTGGGCATGTCCGGCAACTTGCGGCTGGTTGAGGTCGGGATGCCGGCGGCCAAGCATGAGCATGTCGATATCGAACTGGATTCCGGACTGGCCTTGCGCTACACCGATCCGCGACGTTTCGGCGCGATGCTGTGGAGCAATGACCCGCTCAATCACGAGTTGCTGATCCGTCTGGGCCCTGAGCCGTTGACCGATCTGTTCGATGGCGAGCGGTTGTATCAGCTGTCGCGCGGGCGCTCGATGGCGGTCAAACCGTTCATCATGGATAACGCGGTGGTGGTGGGGGTCGGCAATATCTACGCGACCGAAGCACTGTTCGCCGCCGGTATCGATCCGCGCCGTGAAGCCAAAGGCATTTCCCGGGCGCGGTATTTGAAGCTGGCGATCGAGATCAAGCGCATCCTCGCTGCTGCCATCGAGCGCGGCGGCACCACGTTGCGTGATTTCATCGGTGGCGACGGGCAGCCGGGGTATTTCCAGCAGGAGCTGTTTGTCTACGGTCGCGGTGGCGAGCACTGCAAGGTCTGCGGCACAGGCTTGCGGGAAATGAAGCTCGGCCAGCGCGCCAGCGTCTGGTGCCCGCGCTGCCAAAGCTGAGCTGGACGTCCGAAAAACGCCTACGGTCTATAGTGAGTTGTCTCACTGTTCAGCCCGAAGGATCGTGCCATGAAGTCCTTGCAAACCCTCATCGTCGCCCTGCTGCTGTGCTTCAGCCTGACCATTCAGGCCGCGGAAGGCGGCAGCGGCGATCCTCGTTACGCCATCCAGAATCCACCGGCCTACGCCATGCTCGGCGATCTGCTGATTGCCCGTCCGTTACTGGTGGTGGCGACGGTGATCGGTGCCGGGGCGTTCGTTGTGTCGTTGCCGTTCACCGCGCTGGGTGGCGGGATTGGCGATGCGGGAGAGGCGCTGGTGGTGGCGCCGGCGAAAGCGGCGTTCGTGCGTTGCCTGGGCTGCACTGGAGAGGGATTCGAACAGCGTGAATGACGTGATCGCAGCCTGCTGCTGCGATCACGGTCAGAAACTCAGGCCTTGCCGGTGATCTTGCGGTACTTCTCCATCAACTGTTCTTCAGTCTCCGGATGGGCTTCGTCCAGTGGAATGCAATCCACCGGGCAGACCTGCTGACACTGTGGCTCGTCGTAGTGGCCGACGCACTGGGTGCACAGGTTCGGGTCGATCACGTAGATCTCTTCGCCTTGAGAAATGGCGGCGTTCGGACACTCGGGTTCGCAGACGTCGCAGTTGATGCAATCGTCGGTGATGATCAGGGACATGCTAACTCCAGCCGGGGCGGGGAGCCCGGGCGCTATGAATCAATGCGCGCAATTGTGCCGCATTGGCGCCCGTAGTGCACGCGGGCGCCGTTTGAACGGTCGTTACTTCTTGAAGCGCAGGGTCAGGGCTTCGGCCACCGCCGGGTGGACGAACTTGCTGATATCGCCGCCCAGGGCCGCGATTTCCCGCACCAGGGTCGAGGAAATGAACGAATAACGCTCGGACGGGGTGAGAAACAGGCTCTCCACATCCGGGGCCAACTGGCGGTTCATGTTGGCCAGCTGGAATTCGTATTCGAAGTCCGACACCGCGCGCAGGCCACGCAGGAACACGTTGGCGTTCTGTTCCTTGGCGAAATGCGCCAGCAGCGTCGAGAAGCCGACCACTTCCACGTTCGGCAGGTGTTTGGTGACCTCGCGGGCCAGCTCGACCCGTTGTTCCAGCGGGAACAGCGGATTCTTCTTGGGGCTGGCGGCGACGGCGATGATCACGTGGTCGAACAGGCGCGAGGCGCGTTCGACCAGATCGCCATGGCCCTTGGTAATAGGGTCGAAGGTACCTGGGTACAACACTCGGTTCATCGCGTCGTCCTGGCGGGAATCCGTTGGGGAGTCGGATGGTATCGCAGCCGTCCCGGTCGGGAAAGTCGCCTGTTGGGTAAGAAAGCACTATAGACGATCGGAATTTTCGTCTTTTTCACGGGTTTCTCAGCCGTTCGCCGAGGGATGTCGCCAGTTGCGCCGTCAGACCGTAGACCGACAACTGCGGGTTGGCGCCGATGCTGGTGGGAAAGAGCGAGCCGTCATGAATCGACAGATTGCGCAGTTGATGATGGCGGCCGAGGCTGTCGGTGACGGCGGTTTTCGGGTCTTCGCCCATCGCGCAGCCGCCCATGACGTGGGCACTGCCCAGGCGGGTGCGATACAACTGCAGACTCAGGCTGTCGATCAACGAGCGGGCCTCGGCCGGGCTGTTCACGTAGCGCGCATCAGCGTGCATCGGCATCACTGCTTTGGCGCCGCCGGCGAACTGGATCTCGGCCATGCTGTGGAAGGAGCGACGCAAACCCTCCCAGGCGTAAGGCGAAACCTGATAGTCGAGTACCGGCGAGCCGTCACCGCGCAGCTCGACGCTGCCGCCCTGGCTGTCCGGGTGAAAACCGTCACGCAGCAGGGCCAGCATCGCGTGGGTGTGCGGCAGGTCCGCCATGTGTTGCGCACTTTCCTGACCGAACCCGCCGAGCAATGTGGCAGCCAGCGCCGGGTGCAGCGGCGGCACTTCAAGCTTGTAAGCCATCGGGCCGGTGGTGCCGTCCTTCCACTGGAAATGATCCGAATAGATCGACTGCGGCGCACCGTAGAACGGGTTTATCACTTCGTCGAAACGCCCGGCGGACATGTTCACCAGATGCAGGAAGGTGCGCTTGCCCAGGCGTTTGTGCGGATCCGGTGCATCCGAACGCATCAGCAGCGCCGGGCTGTTGATCCCGCCGCCGGCCAGCACGTAATGCCGCGCCTTGACGGTGATCGTGCGTCCGGTCGGCTCGACGCAGCGTTCGTCCATCGCCACACACTGCAGCCCGGTGACCTTGTCGCCGTTGATCAACAGTTTTTCGGCCCGGGCCAGATAGAGCAGTTCGCCGCCCTTTTCCAGCGTTGCCGGAATGGTCGTGACCATCATCGACTGCTTGGCGTTGGTCGGGCAGCCCATGCCGCAGTAACCGAGGTTCCAGCAGCCGCGCACGTTGCGCGGAATCACGTGCCAGCTGTAGCCGAGCTGTTCGCAGCCTTTGCGGATCACGTCGTTGTTGGCGTTGGGCGGCACCCTCCACGAGGCGACGCCGAGGCGCTGCTCCATTTTCTCGAACCACGGTGCCATGTCGGCGGGGCTGTGGCCTTTGACGTTGTGTTCTTTGGCCCAGTGTTCGAGGGTCGGCTCCGGCGTGCGAAAGCTCGATGTCCAGTTGATCAGGGTGGTGCCGCCAACCGCGCGGCCCTGAAGGATGGTAATCGCGCCGTCCTTGCTCATGCGGCCGGTGCCTTCCTGATAGAGGCTGCTGTAGGCCTGGTCTTCCAGCAGTTTGAAATCGCTGCTGGTCTTGAGCGGACCCTCTTCGATCAACAGCACTTTGTAGCCGGCGGCACTGAGGATTTCCGCGGTGGTGCCGCCGCCGGCGCCGCTGCCGATGATGGCGACATCGGTTGCCAGGGTCAGGTCATCGCTGAGTTGCGCGCCGTTGTAGGTTTTCCAGCCACGGGCAAGGCCTTCGCGAAACGGGTCGGGTACGGGCATCGATCAGGTTCTCTTATTATTGTTTTGCGTGGGGCGCCAGGCTCAAACGGCGGGCGGGCCGGGGTAACCGCAATGGGCCCAGGATTCGGCGCGGGTGTACCAGGCCATCATCACCATTTGCAGCAATGAGCTGTGGCCCATGCGCAGCAGGCTCAGCGAGCTGTTTTCCCAGCGATCGAGGAAATGGCGGATCGCCTCGGGGCTGGCGTTTTCCCAACTGCCCCAGATTCCGGTCAATGGCCCGCGCGTCACCGCCATGCCCAGCACATCAAACAGTTGCCGGGTGAGCTTGAGCATTTCCGGCGACAGGTGATCGAGGCTGTAATCCAGCGACTTCAGGGTTCCATCGACAGCGGCGGGCATCTTTTCCACCGCGACGGCGCCATCGAGCATTACCGGAATCAGCGCGCGCAGAAACAGCAGGTCACCGCTGCGCAGCGTGGTGAATCCGTGGGCCGATACGCTCGATGAACAGCCGCTGAGGCTGGCACCAAGCCCGGCGGTGGCGAGGAACGCCGTGGCGCCCAGGCTGAATTTCAGCAGGCCACGGCGCGAGAGGGCAGGTGTTTCGGTCAGGCTTGGGTGCATTGTTGTTATTACCCGGCGGTGACGTTAGCGAATGAACAGTTTCTGGATCAGTTTCTGAATGGATTTGCCGTAGGGCGGGTAGATCAGTTTCGCCGCGTTGAAACGTTGTTTGACCAGCACGCCCTTGGCCTTGCTGAACGTCAGGAAACCTTCGTGCCCGTGGTAATGCCCCATGCCCGACGGGCCGATGCCACCGAACGGCATGTCGTCCTGCGCCACATGCAGCAGCGTGTCGTTGAGGCAGACGCCGCCGGAATGGGTTTCGCTGAGCACGCGCTTCTGTTCGCGTTTGTCGTAGCCGAAGTAGTAAAGAGCCAGAGGACGTGGCCGCTGATTGATGTAAGCAAATGCCTGATCCAGATCCTGATACGGCACGATCGGCAACAGCGGGCCGAAGATTTCGTCCTGCATCACCGTCATCTCGTCGCTGACATTCAGCAGCAGGCTGTGCGGCATGCGCCGGCCCTGGCCCTGCTCGAACAGCGGAATCAGCAGCGCGCCCTTGCTGGTGGCGTCGCTGAGGTAGCTGTTCAGTCGCGCCAGTTGGCGCTCGTTGATGATGGCGGTGTAGTCCGGGTTGTCGGCGAGTGTCGGATAAAACCCGCGCACGGCCTGGCGATAGGCTTCGACGAAACCGCCGATGCGCGCTTCCGGCACCAGCACGTAATCCGGGGCCACGCAGGTCTGGCCGGCATTGAGGGTCTTGCCGAAGGCGATGCGTTCGGCGGCGTCCTTGAGCGGCACGTCGTGGGAGACGATGGCCGGGGATTTGCCGCCCAGCTCCAGCGTCACCGGGGTCAGGTTTTCTGCCGCCGCGCGCATCACGTGCCTGCCGACGCTGGTGGAGCCGGTGAACAGCAGGTGATCGAAGCGCATCTTCGAAAACGCCACGCCGACATCGGCCTCGCCGAGCACCACGCACACCAGATCCTCGGGGAAGATTCGCGCCAGCAGTTGCTTGAGCAGCAGGCCGGTGGCCGGGGTCGATTCGCTGAGTTTCAGCATCACCCGATTACCGGCCGCGAGGGCGCCGGTCAACGGGCCGATGGCCAGGAACAGCGGGTAGTTCCACGGCACGATGACGCCCACCACGCCAAGCGGCTGGTACACGACTTTCGCCGATGCCGGCTGGAAGGCGACGCCGACTTTGCGCCGCGAAGGTTTCATCCACTGGCTGATGTGCCGGCTGGCGTAGTGAATGCCGTGCAGGCTCGGCATCAGTTCGGCGAGCAGGGTTTCATCGGCGCTGCGGTGGCTGAAGTCGGAGCTGATGGCGTCGATCAGGGCCTGCCGCTCGCTGCTCAACAAATCGCGCAGGGCCTTGAGCCATTGCTGACGCTGGGCCGCCGGCGGCATCGGGTTGGCGGCGTAGGCGGCACGCTGCGCATCGAACAGCCGATTGAGCTCTTCCAGCGGCTGTTGCAGCGTTTGCAGGTAGGCAATATCGGCAGTCATTGTCAGCTCCGGAGATGTTGTTGTGACGAACTTTTTAGAGTCTATGCTCTAGAAAGTCAAATGGCTTCCTTGCGCATCCTGGTTTTATCCGGTTCCGGTTAGGTCGTAAGATGCCCCCCAACGCACTCTGAATTAAAGCTCAAGCCATGGCCCCACGGATCAAAACCAGCGAGCGCATCGTGCAGAACAGCCTCGAGCTGTTCAATCAGCAGGGCGAGCGCAGCATCAGCACCAATCACATCGCCGCCCACATGGAGATTTCTCCGGGCAATCTGTACTACCACTTCCCCAACAAGCAGGCGATCATCGCCGTGCTGTTCAGTGAGTACGAAAGCCTGGTGGACAGCTTCCTGCGTCCGCCCCAGGGCCGGGCCGCGACGGTCGAAGACAAGCGTTTCTATCTCAAGGAATTGCTGTCGGCGATGTGGCGCTACCGTTTCCTGCACCGCGATCTCGAGCATCTGCTCGACAGCGATCCGGATCTGGCCGGGCGTTACCGGCGCTTCTCCCAGCGCTGCGTGATCCAGGGCGCGGCGATCTACGAAGGCTTTGTTGCCGCCGGGATCCTGAAGATGGACCGGGTGCAGATCGAATCCCTGACCCTCAACGCGTGGATCATCCTCACCTCGTGGGTGCGCTTCCTGTGCACGACCCGAGAAAATTCCAATCACCTCAGCGAACAGGCCATCAAACGTGGCGTGTATCAGGTGCTGGTGCTGGAAGCAGGGTTCGTCACCGAGCAGGCCCGCGATGAGGTCAACGCCTTGTTCGAAGAGTTCTACGTGCCGCTGGCCCAGGCCCTCGAAGAGAGACCGTAATTCCATTTCCTCACTGGAGTCGTTCGCTATGCCGATTGCGCAACTGATCAGCCCGACCGCCCTGGATGCCCGCAAGGCGCAGCCGGGGCTGGTGATTCTCGATTGCCGTTTTGCCCTCGAAGACCCGGATTACGGCCAGCGCAGCTACGCCGAGGGGCACATTGCCGGGGCACATTTCGCCGATCTTGAGCGGGACCTCAGCGGCCCGGTGACCAAAGGCGTGACCGGTCGCCATCCGCTGCCGGAGCCGACGGCGCTGATTGATCGCCTGCAAGCCTTCGGCATCAACAACGACAGTGACGTGGTTCTGTATGACGACGGCCCGGGCGCCTATGCGGCGCGGGCCTGGTGGTTGCTGGCGTGGCTGGGCAAGCGCGACGGCGTGTTCATTCTCGATGGCGGGCTCAAGGCCTGGCATGCGGCGGGGCTGCCGCTGAGCCTCGATCCACCGTCAGCCGTCCGCGGCAACTTCAGCG
Source organism: Pseudomonas sp. MCal1 (assembly GCF_026341415.1). Lineage (NCBI taxonomy): Bacteria > Pseudomonadati > Pseudomonadota > Gammaproteobacteria > Pseudomonadales > Pseudomonadaceae > Pseudomonas > Pseudomonas sp. MCal1. The sequence continues at coordinate 278,980 of NZ_JAKUMP010000009.1, read as the reverse complement.
GCCAGCCGGACATGAACCTGCTGCTCAGCGCCGAGCAATTGCAGCAGCGCCTCGGCCAACCGGCCCTGACCCTGCTCGATGCCCGCGCGTTGCCGCGCTTCAAGGGTGAAGTGGAACCGATCGACCCGATCGCCGGGCACATTCCCGGCGCGCAGTGCGCGGCGTTCACCGACAATCTGGGCAGCGACGGGCGTTTCCTGCCGGCCGATCAGCTCAAGCAGCGTTTCGCCGCGAAACTCGGCGAGCGTTCGCCGGCCGATCTGGTGGCTTACTGCGGCTCCGGGGTGACAGCGTGTCACAACCTGTTCGCCCTGTGTCTGGCGGGTTACCCGTTGGGTTCGCTGTATGCCGGATCGTGGAGCGAGTGGATCAACGAGCCGTCGCGCGGTATCGCGACGGGCGAATAAGCGCTCAGCGACCCAGCCGCGCGCTGCGATAGGCCGCCGGCCCCACACCATAAACCTGTTTGAACTGCCGGCTCAGATGGCTCTGGTCGGCAAATCCCAGCTGCGCGGCGACTTCCACCGGCACGCAGCCGCTCTGCAGCAAGCCCCGCGCACAGGCGATCCGCTGCTGCATCAGCCAGCTGTGCGGCGGCATGCCGGTGGCGCGGCGGAACACCCGGGCGAAGTGGAAGGGTGACAGGTTCACGGCCGCCGCCAGTTCTTCCAGCGAGGGCGGCGCCGCCAGTTGCGCGTGCAGCAACTCCTTGGCCATCGCCACCGCGCGATGCTCCTTGCCGGGGTTGCCGTTGATTTGCACCGCCGCGTGACGCTGCAACAGCCGCCTCATCATTTCGCGCCACACCGTTTGCTGTTGCAGCGCGGTGGCGGGGCTTTCCAGCAAGCGGTGCAACTGACTGAAGCCGGTGACCAGATCCGGGTCGCGATACAGCGTTGCGCCAAAGGCCGGCATCGGCGCGGTCGGCAGTTCCAGTTCTTCAAGCAGCGAGACAATCTTGCCGGTGTCCGGGTAGAACGCACGGTACAGCCAGCCGTCCTCGGTGCCCTTGTGGCCGGTGTGCAATTCATCCGGATTGATCAGCACCAGCGTGCCGCTGCCCGCCAGGTGTTCGGCGCCGCGATAACGGTAGCGCTGGGCACCGGCCATGATCATGCCGATCACATAACCGTCGTGGACGTGCGGGGCGAAACGATGCTCGATGTAGCGCGCGGTCAACAGCTCGACCCCGGCCAGAGGCGCGGCTTGCCAGAAACGGATCGACTCGCCCCGATCGCTCATGACCTCACCCGCGACCCGCGTCAGCCAGCCACTGCGGAATCCGTCGTTCCAGGTAATAGCCCGGCTGGCGGAGCGTGCCGTCGACGAAGCCGACATGCCCGCCCTTGTTCTGCAATTCGAACACGGTCGAGCTCGATAGCTCACTGGCTGAAGGCAAACTGTGGGGAAACACGAACGGATCGTCCGCCGCCTGAATGATCAGGGTCGGCGTGCGAATCTCTCCGAGAAAGTAACGGCTCGATGCCCGGCGATAGTAATCCTCGGCATCGACGAAACCGTGCAGCGGCGCGGTCACCCGGCCATCGAAATCCCAGAAAGTGCGCATGTTTTCCAGCGAGCCGAGAGCGGCCAGTGCGGCAAGACCGTCCTCGCGCCCGTCGTGCTGGAACTGGCGCTGCTTGTTCTTGATGTAGGCCACCATCTCGCGCATGAAGTGCGCCTGATAGACCTTGGAGAAACCCTGGCCGATACGGTCGGCGCATTGATCGAGGCGAAACGGCACCGACACCGCCACGGCACCCAGTACGCCGCTGGCGCTGCCGGTTTCCCCCAGATGCTTGAGCAGCACATTGCCGCCGAGGGAATAGCCGACCGCATACAACGGCGCCAGTGGCCGCTTGGCTTTCAGATGGCGGATGGTCTCGGCGAGGTCTTCGCTGGCGCCGGAATGGTAGCTGCGCGGCAACAGGTTCGGCTCGCCGGAGCAGCCGCGCCAGTTCAGCGCAACACTGGCCCAGCCCTGTGCGGCGAGCGCTGCCTGGATTCCGGCCACATAAGGCGAATTGGAGGAGCCGGTCAGCCCGTGCAACACCAGCACCAGTGGCGCTTCGGCGCTGTGCGGGCCGTACCAGTCGAGGTCGAGAAAGTCGCCATCCTCCAGCCATAGCCGTTCGCGCTGGCGGTCAAGGTGAACGGTCTTGCGCCAAAGCGGCCCCCACAAGGTTTGCAGGTGCGGATTGCCAAGGCCGAAGGCGGGCGTGAAACGAAAACCTGGTTCGGAAGGAGAAAGAAGTGCGCGCACGGTAAATCTCGACGGTGTCATGCATGAAGTGACAGTCATACAAGGGCTGTCACTTCAAGGGAGGTCTAACTTGCCACAAAGCCTGCATCGGCGCGACACGAATGCCCCGACGGCTCGACGGTCGGGACAATGGCCGGTTGCGGGAGCGGCACTTGGGGTACCGTCGGACCGACCGTCACTACCCGCCACTGATCGTCCGGCAGATGTTTGTCCATTGCCGTTCTGATCTGTTCAAGCGTCAGGCGCTGCACCTGTTGTGCGAAGAAGTCCAGGTCCAGTGGCAAGTGATGCCGGTTGATCTCGGCCAGGCGCCCGAGAATCTGCGCGTTGCTGGCGCTGCCAACGATGTTGGCGTTGGCCAGTCGGCGTTTGAAGTAAGCCAATTCCTCCTGTGTCGGGCCCTCACGCCGGAATTTGCTGAGCATCGATTTCACCAGGGCCACCGTTTCATTCGCGAATTGAGGGCTGGTCTGCAGGGTGATTGATGTCAGGCCGCTGCCCGCCCAGTCTTTGTTGCGAATGCTGGCGTCGTACACCAGGCCGCGTTTTTGCCGCAGTTCTGTCATCAGACGGGAGTTTGCTCCCCTGCCGAAAATCAGCGTCGCGGCATACAGCGCAACGAAGTCTTCGTGTTGGCGCGACAGGCTGGGTTGTCCCAGCAATACGTGAACCTGTTCCTGTGTGCGCTCGACATGGCGATGCATTTCAGTACCGAAAGCCTTGAGCGGTTCGACGGTGGGCAATGCAACGAGGGGCGCGGGTAGCGCGTTGGCGATTTGCAGGCTGATGGCCTGTGCCTGTTCGACGGAAAGGTCTCCCACCAATGTAATTTGTGTCTGGCTTGCCGAGTGGGTCTGGCTGTGAAACGTTTGAACGGCCTGACGGGTGAGCGAGGTCAGGCCGGCATCGGTTCCGTAGATCGAACGGGCGTATGGCGTGTCCGCAGCCAGCAGGTCCAGCAGGCGCAGCGAGGCAATTTCCGCAGGTTGTTGCTGTTCTGCCAGCTGCAAGCCACGAAGCTCGCGCTTGACCCTGAGCAGAGCTTCTTCGGTAAGAGCGGGCTGCCCCAGCATTTGCGTAAACAGCTGCAGAGCCCGGCTGCTTTTGTCTGGATCGCTCAGGCTGCGCAACGTGAAAGTGGCACGTTCCTGATCCAGGTCCATCCCGAGCTTCGCTCCCAGCCCGTCGAACACTTCGGCGATCGCTGCATGATCGCTCATGTCGGCGACGCCTTCGTTGAACAGACTGAATGTCACCGCTGCCAGACCGGGTGTGTCGCCATCGTGCGCACTGCCGCCGGCGAAGCTGACGTGAACGTCGAACATTGGCAGATCCGTGGTGTGGATGAATAACGTTTTGATGCCTGTCGTGGTTTTCCAGCCCTTGATGGTAAAGGGGCGTGGAGCCTGTTGTGTGGAGTCTGTTTCCAGCAACGATTGCAATCGAGTGTCGGGAAAGCCGGCTGGCGAGTTGGCGGCAGTAGCCTGGCTGGCTGACAGCCAGCTGATGAGTGCGAAACAGGCCAGGACAGACTCAAAGACGCGCGCCGATTTATCCATGTTTTTTCTCCATGAGCACATGGGCGGTGCTGAGGCGTTCGCGGATCAGATATTTTTCAGCGGTCTGACGGATGTCCTCGGGCGTCACGTTCTTTAACCCGGCAATCTCCTGATCGAGCAATTGCCACGACAGGCCAATGCTCTCGAGGGCGGCCAGCTGTTGGGCAGTGCTCTCGATAGAATCTCGTGCAAAAACCCTTTGGGCGATCAACTGGGTTCGCGCGCGTTCCAGTTCATCGATGGAGGGAGGCGTTGTGCGCAGCTCCTCGAACAGATCCCAGACGCGTGATTGCGCCTTGTCAGGCGTGGCCGATTGCGAATTGTCGAGCCGGGTGCGCACTATCAGGAGGGTGTCGCCACGGCTGTAAAGGTTGTAGCTGGCGTCGACTTGACTGAGCAAATGCTCCTGGTGCAACAGGCGTTTTTGCAGGCGTGCGCTCTGGGAGCCTGCCAGCAACATTCTGATCAGCTGCAGTGCGTGTGCGGTCCGATCGGTGTCTGCCGTAGCCAGGCTGGGAACGTTGATTGCCATGATCAGTTGTGGGGCAGGAACCGGTTGATTGAGTGTGATTCGGCGTTCGCCCGGCTCCGGCAGTTCATGAGGTTTCACGGCTTGTGGAAAGGCGCGACCGGGCAGGCTGCCGAAGTAACGCTGAGCCAAGGGCTGAACGTAATCGAGCGTGACGTCACCGACGATAACCAGCGTGGCATTGCCGGGGGAATAGCGTGACTCATACCAGCCCCGCAACTGAGTGGCGTTCAGACCGTGCAGGTCATTCATCCAGCCGATGACGGGCGTCCGGTAGCTGCTGGAGGGATAGGCCAGAGCTTCCAGGCGTTCCATTGCGGTGTCGAGAGGACTGTCTTCAACACTCCAGCGACGTTCTTCTTGAATGACGGCAATCTCGGGGTTGAAATCCTCAGGTCTGAGGTGAGCGGTCGACATCAGGTCGGCCATCAGCTCAAACGCGACGCCCAGATAAGGCTTGGGCAGCGTCTGGTAATAGGCCGTGACGTCCTTATTGGTAAAGGCATTTTCCGATGCGCCCAGGGATTCCAGAATGGCCGATGCCTCACCCGGACAAGTCTTGCTGCTGCCCTTGTAAAGCATGTGCTCCAGCGCGTGGGACAGTCCGGTCTGGCCCGGCGATTCGTCAGCCGAGCCGACTTTGAACCAGAGTTGCGAGGTGACCAGCGGGGCCCGGTGATCCTCGCGGACGACGACCTTCAGGCCATTGTCCAGCAGAAACTCATGGGTGGTCGGTGGTGGATCGGCCAGCGCCAGCAGCGGGGCGAGGGCCAGGCAAGGCAGCATCCTGCTGCACAAAGTGTCCATAAGTGATTCATCCTCAGTGGATTACGGAAATGGCGTAATCCACTGTGGAGATTTTGCAGGGGAGGCGTGCGGTAGTTATCTACCGCACGCCGGGCATTGCATGCATCGACGGTGTCAGAGAGCGGGCAGGCTGCGCTGCCACAACGCGTAGTACACCCGCCCGGATTTCTGCTCGCGGTGCAGGCGCCAGTTGCCCGGCAGGCCGAGGGTCGATGGTGCGGTTTCGCTTTCAGTGTAGATCCACGAATCTTCGGCCAGCCATTGGCGCTCTTCCAGCAATGTGCACACCGACGGCAGCAGGTTCTGGTTGAACGGCGGGTCGAGGAACACCAGGTCGAACGGAGTCGCGGTCTGGGTTTCCAGGTAGCGCAGCGCATCGGCGGTCTGTACGTGGCCGTTGGTGCAGCGCAGCGTGCCGAGGTGTTCTTTCAGGCTGGAGACCGCAACATGGCTGGCGTCCAGGGCCTGACCCATTGCTGCGCCACGGGACAGCGCTTCCAGAAACAGTGCGCCGCTGCCGGCGAACGGATCGAGAACCTTGGCCCCGGCAACGTACGGCGCGAGCCAGTTGAACAGGGTTTCGCGTACCCGATCCGGCGTCGGACGCAGGCCCGGCGCATCAGGAAAGCTCAGTTTGCGGCTGCGCCATTCGCCGCCGATGATGCGCAACTGGTTCACCCCGTTGTGCAGTTTTTGTACAGGTTTCTTTGGACTGGCCATTAATGCTCCGGAACCCCGAGCGGCTGCTCGGCAGGTTTATCAGATGGGGCCGGTAACGGCTTTTGCGGCACGGTCGGGCCAGCGCTGACGATGACCAGTTTATCCGTGCTCAAGTGTTTGTTCAGAACGTCGCGAACCTGCTCGACCGTCAGGCTTTGGGACTGACGCATGAAGTCGTCCAGATAGCTCAGCGGCAGGTTGTAGAACCCCATGGCGCCGAGCTGACCGACGATATCGGCATTGCTCGCGGTGGACAGCGGAAAGCTGCCGGCCAGTTCGCGCTTGGCGTCGTCCAGTTCTTTCTGGGTCGGGCCGGTCTTGAGGTAGTCGGCGAGCACGTCCTGCACCAGTTTCAGGGTGCCTTCGCTCATTTGCGCACGGGTCTGCAGATTGATCATGAACGGTCCGCGAGCCTGCATCGGGCTGAAGGCTGAATACACGCCGTAGGTCAAGCCGCGCTTTTCACGCACTTCGCTCATCAGTCGGGTGCCGAAACCGCCACCGCCGAGGATCTGGTTGCCCATCGACAGCGCGGCGTAGTCCGGGTCGTCACGGTCGATGCCCAGTTGCGCGATCATCAGGTTGGTCTGCTTGGACGGGAATTCGATGTGGCCGACGCTGGCCTTCGGTTCGGTCGGTTGCTCGATTTTCGCCAGCGCCGGGCCCTTTGGCAGCGCAGCGGACACCTGATTGGCAATCGCCTCGGCTTCACTGCGGGACAGATCGCCCACCAGTGCGATCACCACGTTGCCCGCCGCATAGGCCTTGGCGTGGAACTCACGCAGTTGCGCCAGCGTGATTTTCGGCACGCTTTGCGCGTTGCCATCGCTGGAATGGGCGTATGGGTGATCGCCGTACAGACGCTTCATCAGCTCCAGGCTGGCGAGTTTGCCGGGGTTCTGTTTCTGGTACTCGAAACCGGCGAGCATCTGGTTCTTGATGCGCGTGAAGGAGTCGGCCGGGAAGGTCGGTTTGCCCACCACTTCCGAGAACAGTTTCAGCGCCGGCTCGCGTTTGTCGGCGGCGCTCAGGCTGCGCAGCGAGGCGATGGCCATGTCTTTATAGGCGCCGTTGCCAAAGTCCGCGCCCAGGCCTTCGAAACCTTGGGCGATGGCACCGACGTCCTTGCCCGCCACGCCTTCGTTGAGCATGGCGTTGGTCAGCAGGGCCAGGCCCGGCGCGTTACCGTCCTGGCTGCTGCCGGCGGCGAAAATCAGGCGCATGTCGAACATCGGCAATTCGCGGGCCTCGACGAACAGCACCTTGGCGCCTTCGGCGGTGTTCCAGGTCTGCACGTCGAGCTTGCGGCTGGCCGGGGCCTTGCCGTCGAGTTCCGCCAGCGATTGCAGCTTCTGGCTGGACTTGGCGTTATCCAGCGCTTCGCTGGCCTTGGTGTTGTCGCTCGGCACCAGATAGAACGCAGCGGAGCCGATGACGGCCACGGCGATCAGGCCGAGCAGCAGGCGTGGGGTTTTGCGCTCACTCATGAGTCGTCTCCAATGGCAGGACGTGGGCGACGCTGAGACGTTCGCGGGTGAAATACAGCTTGGCGGCGTTCTGGATGTCTTGCGGGGTGACGCTTTCCAGATCGGCCAGTTCGGTGTCCATCAGTTTCCACGACAGACCGACGGTCTCCAGCTGGCCGATGGCGGTGGCCTGGCTGGTGATCGAATCGCGCTCGAAGACCAGGCCGGCGATAACCTGCGCACGCACGCGCTCCAGTTCTTCGGCGGACGGTGCGGTGGTTTTCAGCTGATCCAAAAGTTTCCACAGACCGGCTTCAGCCTGGGCCATGGTCTTTTTCTTCTGGGTGTTCGGCGTGGCCGATAGGGTGAACAGGCTGTCGCCGCGAGTGTAGGCGTCGTAACTCGACGAACCGCCGGACACCAGCTCTTCACCGCGCTCCAGCTGGGTCGGGATGCGGCCGCTGTAGCCGCCGTCCAGCAACGCCGAAATCAGGCGCAAGGCGTTGACCGAGCGTTTGTCTTCGGCGGTGGCGATGCTCGGAACGTTGAAACCGAGCATCAGGCTTGGCAGTTGGGTCTGCACGTGCAGGGTGATCTGGCGTTCACCCGGTTCCGCCAGTTCCAGCGGCTTTTTCGCCGGTGGCACGTCGCGTTTCGGGATCGGCCCGAAGTAGCGCTGGGCGAGGCTTTTCACCTCGTCCGGGGTCACGTCGCCGACCACCACCAATGTGGCGTTGTTCGGCACGTACCAGGACTGATACCAGTGACGCAGCTCTTCGACCTTCATCCGCTCAAGGTCGGCCATCCAGCCGATGGTCGGCGTGTGATAACCGCTGGCCGGGTAGGCCATGGCCTTGTAGCGCTCGTAGGCCTTGGACATCGGCTTGTCGTCGGTGCGCAGGCGGCGCTCTTCCTTGATGACTTCGATTTCCTTGGCGAACTCGTCGGCCGGCAGCCGCAGGCTGGCCATGCGGTCGGCTTCCAGTTCGAAGGCCACGCCCAGACGGTCGCGGGCCAGCACCTGGTAATAAGCGGTGAAGTCGTCGCTGGTGAAGGCGTTCTCTTCGGCGCCGAGGTCGCGCAGAATCAGCGAAGCTTCGCCGGGGCCGACTTTTTCGCTGCCCTTGAACATCATGTGCTCGAGGGCGTGGGACAGACCGGTCTGGCCCGGGGTTTCGTAGCTGGAACCGACCTTGTACCAGACCTGCGACACCACCACCGGCGCGCGATGGTCTTCGCGCACGACGACCTTCAGGCCGTTGTCGAGGGTAAATTCGTGAGTCGGTTGCGGATCGGCCGCCAGGGCCGAAAGGGGCAGGCAGACTGTGCTGAGCAGCAGGCCTGCGGCGCGGCGGGCTAGAGCATTCATTCTTTTTTAAACCTGTTGGGCTGCCCGCTTGGTCTTAGCGTCGGCGGGCGAGAGGGTGCTAGGATACTGATCCGTTTTACCGGCGACCACGCCTATCCGGTTTTGAAACCTGATCAGGTTGTATGGGTTTGCGGCAGAAGGCTTTGGTTTATCAGCTAAACTTCGCTTTTTCGCCGATTTTGCCGGCCAGTCCTTCATTAAAACGATTCCTTTGAGGTGCCGTTGGTGCCTCGACAAAATGTTGCGCGTGAACAAGCTGGGTGAAACACAGTCTGTTCTGCATCGAATATTTATTTGCCGGGGCGCCCCTGTGGCGCGTCGCTACCGTGAGATAGCCGTCCTCCATGTTTGGTTCCAACGACGACAAGAAGACCCCAGCTGCGGCTGGCGAGAAGAAAAGCCTGTTCGGATGGCTGCGCAAGAAACCGCAGGAACCCGTCATCGAACAGCCGACTGCCATTCCTGAGCCAGCCCCCGCGCCCGCTCCCGTAATAGAAGAAGCGCCGGCACCGGTTGTGCTGCCGATCGCCGAGCCGGTGTTGCAACCTGTGGCCGAGGCCGAGCCTGAAGCGCCGGCTGCCGCCGAATTGCCGCTGACCCCGGCCAGTGAGCCGTGGCTGACCTTGCCGGTGGCGGAAGAGCCGGTGGCGCTGGTCGAAGAGGCCGCGCCGCACGTTACGCCGCCGATTCCTGCGCCGGTTGCGTTTACGCCGGAACCTGCTCAGGCGCCAGTGGTGGAAGCCGCTCCTGTCATTCCAGAACCTGTGGTTGCTGCCCCGGTTGCCCCGATTGTTGAAACGCCCGAGCCTGCACCTGCACCTGCACCTGCACCTGCACCAGTCGCCGTAGCGCCAGTCGCTCCTGTGGAAACCCCGGTCGAGGCTCCGCGCACCGAGGAAACCAAGGCCGGCTTCTTCGCCCGCCTCAAGCAAGGCCTGTCCAAGACCAGCGCCAGTATTGGCGAAGGCATGGCCAGCCTGTTCCTCGGCAAGAAAGCCATTGATGACGATCTTCTCGACGATCTCGAAACCCGCCTGCTGACGGCCGACGTCGGCGTCGAGGCGACTTCGGTGATCATCCAGCGTCTGACCCAGAAGGTCGCACGTAAAGAGCTGGCCGATTCCGACGCCTTGTACAAATCCCTGCAGGCCGAGCTGGCCGCAATGCTCAAGCCTGTCGAACAGCCACTGAAAATCGCTTCCCAGAACAAGCCGTTCGTGATTCTGGTGGTCGGCGTCAACGGCGCCGGCAAAACCACCACCATCGGCAAGTTGGCGAAGAAGCTGCAGCTGGAAGGCAAGAAAGTCATGCTGGCCGCCGGTGACACTTTCCGTGCCGCAGCTGTCGAGCAATTGCAGGTCTGGGGCGAGCGCAACAAGATTCCGGTGATCGCCCAGCACACGGGCGCGGACTCGGCTTCGGTGATCTTCGACGCCGTGCAGGCCGCCAAGGCCCGTGGCATCGATGTGCTGATCGCCGACACCGCTGGTCGTCTGCACACCAAAGACAACCTGATGGAAGAACTGAAGAAGGTTCGCCGGGTGATCGGCAAGCTCGACGTCGATGCGCCGCACGAAGTGCTGCTGGTGCTCGACGCCGGCACCGGTCAGAACGCCATCAACCAGGCCAAGCAATTCAACCAGACCGTCGAACTGACCGGCCTGGCGCTGACCAAGCTCGACGGCACCGCCAAGGGCGGGGTGATTTTCGCCCTGGCCAAGCAATTCGGCCTGCCGATCCGCTACATCGGCGTCGGTGAAGGCATCGACGATCTGCGTACCTTTGAAGCCGAACCCTTTGTCCAGGCATTGTTCGCCGAACGGGAGCGTTCATGATTCGTTTCGAACAGGTCGGTAAGCGCTACCCGAACGGTCACGTCGGCTTGCATGAGCTGAGCTTTCGAGTCCGTCGCGGCGAGTTCCTGTTTGTCACCGGCCACTCCGGTGCCGGTAAATCCACATTGTTGCGCCTGTTGCTGGCGATGGAGCGTCCGACCAGCGGCAAACTGCTGCTGGCCGGACAGGACCTGAGCACCATCAGCAATGCGCAGATTCCGTTCCTGCGCCGACAGATCGGCGTGGTGTTCCAGAACCATCAACTGTTGTTTGATCGCACGGTGTTCAACAACGTCGCGCTGCCGTTGCAGATTCTCGGGCTGTCCAAGGTTGAAATCGCCAAGCGCGTCGATTCGGCGCTGGAGCGTGTGGCGCTGTCGGACAAGGCCGAACTGTACCCGGGCGACCTCTCCACCGGTCAGCAACAGCGCGTCGGCATTGCCCGCGCCATCGTTCACCGTCCGGCTCTGCTGCTGGCGGACGAACCGACCGGTAACCTCGACCCGCGTCTGGCGGCCGAGATCATGGGCGTGTTCGAAGACATCAACCGTCTGGGCACCAGCGTGCTGATCGCCAGTCACGACCTGGCGCTGATCGCGCGCATGCGCCATCGCATGCTGACCCTGCAACGCGGCCGATTGATCGGCGACGGGGAGGCCGGCGTATGAGTGCAACACGTAGTCCAAAGGTTTCCGAGCGCGTGGCCCCGAAGGCAGCCGATCCGCAACCGCCAAAGAAGAAAAAGCACGACGATGACGACGGCCCGGATTTCGCCACATTGTTCCGTGCCTGGATCGAAAGCCATCGCGCCAGCTGGATCGACAGCCTGCGCCGTCTCGGCAAGCAGCCGATCGGCAGCTTCTTCACCTGCATGGTGATGGCGGTTGCGCTGAGCCTGCCGATGGGGCTTTCGCTGTTGCTGAGCAACGTCGAGCGCCTGGGCGGCTCGTGGCAGCGCGCGGCGCAGATTTCGCTGTACCTGGAGCTCGAGGCCAGTCCGTCTCAGGGCGAAGCGTTGCGCGACCAGATCAAAGGCATGCCCGGCGTAGCTGATGCTGAATATGTCGGCCGCGACCAGGCGCTGGAAGAATTCCAGCAGCAGTCGGGACTGGGCGAAGCCCTGCGCGAGCTGCCGGAAAACCCGCTGCCGGGCGTGGTGCTGGTGACGCCGAACGAGGTCGACAAGTCGACCCTGGAAGCATTAAGACAAAAACTTTCCGAGCTGCCGAAGGTACAACAGGCGCAACTTGATCTAGTCTGGGTCGAGCGTCTGGCCGCCATACTCAAGCTCGGCGACCGTTTTGTGTTCGGTCTGACGGTGTTGCTGGTTTCCGCATTGCTTTTGGTGATAGGCAATACCATTCGTCTTCATATTGAAAACCGCCGCACCGAGATAGAAGTGATTAAACTCGTCGGCGGCACCGACAGCTATGTGCGTCGTCCTTTCCTTTATATGGGCGCGTTGTATGGCTTCGGTGCGGGGCTGCTGTCCTGGGGTGTATTGGCGTTCGGCCTGAACTGGCTGAACGACGCGGTGGTCGGGCTGGCCGGCTTGTACGGCAGTGACTTCGCACTGGCCGGCGTGCCAGTTGCCGACGGTCTGTCGCTCTTGCTTGGCGCGGTGCTGTTGGGTTATATCGGTGCATGGATTGCAGTCGCACGTCATCTCAGGGAGTTGGCGCCGAAGTAGAATCTTTTTTGCGCGTGATTGACCTTTCAGTGGTTAAGGAAACTTTCATTTGAGTTTCCGGTCAATTTTTCGCAATGCTGAAAAGCATGAGTATGTAAGTCGGAGGTTTTTCCGTATGTCCAATTCTTTGCAACCTGCGTATGCATTGGTTCCAGGCGCAAACCTGGAAGCCTACGTGCACACCGTCAACAGCATTCCATTGCTGACGCCGGAGCAGGAGCGTGAACTGGCCGAGAGTCTCTACTATGAGCAGGATCTGGGGGCGGCTCGGCAGATGGTGCTCGCCCACCTGCGGTTTGTCGTACACATCGCCCGTAGCTATTCCGGCTACGGTCTGGCTCAGGCTGACCTGATCCAGGAAGGTAACGTCGGCCTGATGAAGGCCGTTAAGCGTTTCAACCCGGAAATGGGCGTGCGTCTGGTGTCCTTCGCGGTGCACTGGATCAAGGCCGAGATTCACGAGTTCATCCTGCGCAACTGGCGGATCGTGAAAGTCGCGACCACCAAGGCCCAGCGCAAGCTGTTCTTCAACCTGCGCAGCCAGAAGAAGCGTCTGGCCTGGCTGAACAACGAGGAAGTCCACCGTGTGGCGGAAAGCCTCGGCGTCGAGCCGCGTGAAGTGCGTGAGATGGAAAGTCGCCTGACCGGCCATGACATGGCCTTCGACCCGGCTGCCGAAGCCGACGACGACAGTGCTTTCCAGTCGCCGGCCAACTACCTGGAAGACCACCGGTACGACCCGGCGCGTCAACTGGAAGATGCCGACTGGAGCGACAACTCCAATCACAATCTGCACGAAGCGCTGGAAGTGCTGGACGAACGCAGCCGCGACATTCTCTACCAGCGCTGGCTGGCAGAAGAGAAAGCCACGCTGCACGATCTGGCGCAGAAGTACAACGTGTCGGCCGAGCGGATCCGTCAGCTCGAGAAGAGCGCGATGAACAAGCTCAAGTTGTCGATTGCCGCATAACCGGTAGTCTGGCAATAAAAAACGCCCCGATCAGTGATGATCGGGGCGTTTTCTTGTGCGCTTCAGAAACTCATTGGGCCCAGGGTGCCCGACGTGACTCATCGAGTGTCAGCAGATAGCTGTCGCCACCCAGCTGGCTCATCTGCTGGCGAATCCATCCGGCGCGGCGCGACACGTAAGCAGTCGGATGACTGGCGCTCCACACCCGAGGATTCGGCAGTACGGCCGCCAGATAACTCGCCTGCTGCCGGGACAATGACTTGGCACCTACGCCGAAGTGATGCCGTGCCGCCGCTTCGGCGCCGAACACGCCGTCATCCCACTCGACGCTGTTCAGGTACACCTCGAGAATCCGCTGCTTGGGCCAGAACACTTCGATCAACGCGGTGAACCAGGCTTCCAGGCCTTTGCGCAGATAACTGCGGCCTGACCACAGGAACAGGTTCTTCGACACTTGCTGGCTCAACGTGCTGGCGCCGCGAATCGAGCCACCGAGTTCGTTGTGGGCCAGTGCAGCTTTGATTGCACTCAGGTCAAAACCCCAGTGCTCGGGGAATTTCTGGTCTTCGCCGGCAATCACCGCGACCTTCAGGTCATCGGAGATCTCGTCCCACGGCTTCCAGGTGCGTTGCAGATCGATCGGCTCGCCGTCGACCCAGGATTCGATCTTTCGCTCGACCATCAACGCCGTGCCCGGCGGCGGCACGAAGCGAAACACCAACACCAGCAATACACTGCCGCCCGCGAACCAGAGCAGGGCCTTCGTGAAACGACGGAGAAATAAACGCAGCATAGAGATGGCTTGGCCGAACCGGTTGAGCGGGCCATTATACAGACCCTGCCGATCGAGTCTGAGTGGAGTTCTACATGCTGCGTAGCTTTCTGATGCTGGCTGCCTTCTTTGGTTTCACGGGTGTCGGCCTTGGCGCATTCGCCGCCCATGGCCTGAAAAACCGCCTGACCCCGGATTACCTGGCGATCTTCCACACTGGCGTCACGTATCAGTTGGTACACGCATTGGCGCTGTTCGGCGTGGCGCTGCTGGCCACGCAGCTTCAGGGGCGTCTGGTCGCCTGGGCCGGCATCTCGTTCACCGTCGGTATCCTGCTGTTCTCCGGCAGCCTGTACCTGTTGACCACCCTCGGCATCGGCAAGCTCGGCATCATCACCCCATTCGGTGGCCTGGCATTCCTGATCGGCTGGCTGTGCCTCGGACTCGCCGCCTGGCGCCTGCAGCCAACCGCTTGACGCTTGGTGCTGACCTTTAGGTCATGATCGGGCTAGAATGCCACCCCCTAAAAAGTGATGGCGGCGTTGCGCATGCGCATTCAGTTGAACGGTGAATCCTTTGAACTGCCCGACGGTGAAACCGTTGCGGCCCTGCTGACCCGTCTGGATCTGACCGGACGCCGCGTCGCGGTCGAACTCAATCTGGATATCGTCCCGCGCAGCCAGCACGCCGACACCACGCTGAACGACGGCGACAATGTCGAAGTCGTGCACGCGATAGGCGGCGGCTAGTCGCCAGGCCTGCATGGGCCGACAATTCTGCAAGACCCTCACCCCAACAGAGGATTCCCCATGAGCATCGTTCGTAGCGACAAGCCTTTCGTTCTGGCCGGTCGTACTTACCAGTCGCGTTTGCTGGTCGGTACCGGCAAGTACCGTGACATGGAAGAAACCCGCCTGGCCATCGAAGCCTCGGGTGCCGAGATCGTCACCTTCGCCGTGCGCCGCACCAACTTGGGCCAGATCGAAGGCGAGCCGAACCTGCTTGAAGTGCTGTCGCCGGATCGCTACACCTTCCTGCCGAACACCGCAGGCTGCTACGACGCGGTGGAAGCCGTGCGCACCTGCCGCCTGGCCCGTGAACTGCTCGATGGCCACAACCTGGTGAAGCTGGAAGTGCTGGCCGACCAGAAAACCCTGTTCCCCAACGTGATCGAAACCCTCAAGGCCGCCGAAGTGCTGGTCAAGGAAGGTTTCGACGTGATGGTCTACACCAGTGATGACCCGATCATCGCCCGGCAACTGGCGGAAATCGGCTGCATCGCGGTGATGCCACTGGCCGGTCTGATCGGTTCGGGCCTGGGGATCTGCAATCCGTACAACCTGCAGATCATCCTCGAAGAAGCCAAGATCCCGGTGCTGGTGGATGCCGGTGTCGGCACTGCTTCCGACGCCACCATCTCGATGGAGCTGGGCTGTGACGCCGTGCTGATGAACTCGGCCATCGCCCATGCCCAGCAGCCGATCATGATGGCTGAAGCCATGAAACACGCGATCGTCGCGGGCCGCCTGGCCTACCTCGCCGGCCGCATGCCGAAAAAACTCTATGCCAGTGCCTCTTCGCCGCTGGATGGTCTGATCAAGTAAGAGCTATTGATGACTGAATCGAACGACACGCCAATCCAGACGGAACAAGGCGACGAGCGCCAACACCGCCGCATCAAGAGTTTTGTGATGCGCGCCGGGCGCATGACCGAAGGCCAGCAGCGCGGCCTGGATCAGGGCGCGCCGAAGTTCGTCCTGCCGCTGGCCGATGCGCCGGTGGATTACGACCAGGTGTTCGGCCGTTCCGCGCCGCGTTCGCTGGAGATCGGTTTCGGCATGGGCCACTCGCTGCTGGAAATGGCCGCCGCTGCGCCGGAACAGGATTTCATCGGTGTCGAAGTTCACCGTCCGGGTGTCGGCGCGCTGCTAAATGGCGTGCTGACTCAGGGCCTGACCAACCTGCGGGTCTACGATTGCGACGCGATCGAAGTGCTCAACCGCTGCATCGCCGACAACAGCCTCGATCGCCTGATGCTGTTCTTCCCGGACCCGTGGCACAAGAGCCGTCACCACAAGCGCCGCATTGTTCAGGCGTCCTTCGCTGAACTGGTGCGCAGCAAGCTGAAGGTTGGCGGTATTCTGCACATGGCCACCGACTGGGAACCATACGCCGAATACATGCTGGAAGTGATGAACGTCGCCCCGGGCTACCGCAACCTCGCCGAAGACGGCAAGTGCGTGCCGCGCCCGGCCGAACGCCCGATCACCAAGTTCGAACGCCGCGGCGAACGTCTTGGGCATGGCGTGTGGGATCTGAAGTTCGAAAAGCTCGCTTAAGCATCACGCAATAAGAACTGTGGGAGCGAGCTTGCTCGCGATGAGGCCGTCACATTCAACATTTATGTCGTCTGTTACACCGCCATCGCGAGCAAGCTCGCTCCCACGATCGTTTTGGGTAGTAGCTGAAAATCAGCGGCGGTCCGCGACCACGCCGATCAACACCAGCACCACCAGCAACACCGGCGCCAGGCTGTAGTTGTTGAACTGGCTCAGCCCCTTCACCACCCAGGGTGTGGCGTAAATCAGCGCCGCGCCGCTGCCGATCATGCACAGCAGGGCCATCAGCGGGACGCGCAGGGCGCCGGCGATGCTGCCCAGGCGTTGCTCGACCCAGCCCTTGAAGTCGGCGCCAAACAGCACCAGCAGACAGCCCACCAGCGCCAGAGCGATTTCCGAGAGGTTGCTGCGGCTCCAGCGGGACACGGTGGCGAGCAGGTCGAGTATCAAATCCATGCGGTTTCCTTAAGAGCGGTCAGCTCAGAAATTTCTGCAGCAAGTCATTGAGGAACAGTTGTCCGCGCTCGGTGGCCGCCAGACGTGACGGTTCGACCTGCAACAGACCGCTTTGTTCGGCCTCGCGCCGGTGTTCGTCGAGACTCTCCAGCGGCAGTCCGGTGCGCTCCGGGTACAGGCGCGATTCGACGCCGGCGGTCAGGCGCAGGGCGTTCATCAGGAACTCGAACGGCATCTCGTCGTTGGTCAGGGCTTTCTCGCCAGCCTGGAAGCTTTTGGCCGGGTTGAGGTAGTCCTTCGGCAGGCGCGTCTTCCAGGTGCGGACGATGCGCCCGTCCGGGTGACTGAGCTTGCCGTGGGCGCCGGCGCCGATACCGATGAAGTCGCCGAAGCTCCAGTAATTCAGGTTGTGCCGCGCCGGGCGACCCGGTTGCGCATAGGCCGAAACTTCATATTGCGCGTAACCGTGCTCGGCCAGCAGCGCCTGTCCGGCCTCTTGAATGTCCCACAGCGTGTCGTCTTCCGGCAGCACCGGCGGCTGGTTCCAGAACACGGTGTTCGGCTCCAGCGTCAGCTGATACCAGGAAATATGCGTCGGCTTCAGTTCGATCGCCTGGAGCAGATCGCTCAGGGCATCGTCCAGCGACTGGTCCGGCAAGCCGTGCATCAGGTCGAGGTTGAAGTTATCGAACCCGGCCTGACGCGCCATGCCGGCGGCGCGTACCGCTTCGTCGCCGTTGTGGATACGGCCGAGGGCCTTGAGTTTTTCCTGCTGGAAGCTCTGGATGCCGATCGACAGGCGATTGATCCCCAGTTTGCGGTAGGCGACGAACTTCTCTTGTTCGAAGGTTCCGGGGTTGGCTTCCAGGGTGATCTCGATGTCATCGGCAAACGGAATGCGCTGTTTCACGCCTTCCAGCAAGCGACCGAGTGCTTCAGCGCTGAACAGGCTCGGTGTGCCGCCGCCGAAGAAGATCGAACTCAACTCACGGCCATACACTGCGTGCAGATCCTGATCGAGGTCAGCCAGCAACGCATCGACGTATTCCTGCTCCGGCAGCACCGGGCTGGCGGTGTGGGAGTTGAAGTCGCAATAGGGGCATTTGCGCACACACCACGGGATGTGGATGTACAGCGCCAGGGGCGGCAGCGTCGGCAACGGCGTCCGAGGCGAGGAGGCGGCGCCACCGACGATCAGTGGCGACGCGGAAGAATCACGGGTCATTTCAAGCCCAGACGCTGGCGCAGCAGATCCATTGCGCGGGCGCGGTGGCTGATCTGGTTCTTGTCGCTCGGGCTCAGCTCGGCGCTGGACAGGTTACGCTCCGGCACCCAGAACAGCGGGTCGTAGCCGAAACCGTGCTCACCGCTGGCAGCGGTCAGGATGCGCCCGTGCCAAAGGCCTTCGCAGAGGATTGGCAGCGGGTCGTCGGCGTGACGCACCAGCGCCAGCACGCAGACGAACTGTGCGCCGCGTTCGGCTTCAGGCACGTCCTTCAAGGCGTCGAGCAGCTTGGCATTGTTCGCCGCGTCGCCCTTGCCGTCGGCATAACGCGCCGAATAGATGCCCGGCGCGCCGCCGAGGAAATCCACTGCCAGGCCCGAATCGTCGGCCAGCGCCGGCAGCCCGGAGATGCGCGCGGCATTGCGGGCCTTGAGGATCGCGTTCTCGACGAAAGACAGGCCGGTTTCTTCCGGCTCCACGCTGCTGAATTCGCCGATCGAGCGCAATTGCACCGAATCGCCGAGCATGGCCTGGAGTTCCTTGAGTTTGCCGGCGTTGTGGCTGGCCAGTACGAGTTGCTTGAGATTGATCATTGGCCAGGGAAAAGCTCTTGGTTGAAATTGATGGTGTTGATCTTGTCGCCGGTCTGCACCTTGATTTCAAAGGTGCGGGTTTCCTGCTGTTCCACCGGGTACTGGGCGATGTAATAGATCGCGCCCTGTTCGGTGACCTGGCGGAAGGTCAGCGGCACGCTCTGGCTGGTCAGATCTTTCACCGTACCGGTGACGTTGGCGATCAACGGCTTGCCGTCCTTGATCACCGAGACATTGATCACGCCCTGGTTCTTGCTGCGGACCAGCTCGGCAGCCTTGGCGATGTCCGGCGTCAGGTAGGTGGAATTGAAGGTGTTGTAATGCACGGTGACATCACCGAACACTTCCTTGCGCTCGCCCTTGATGGCATCGGCGGCAACGGCCGACAGGCTCAGGCAGGCGGTCAATAGCACGGTAATCAAGCGTCCCATGTTCGTTCTCCTCGCAATGTCGTGGTTCAGACCGCGATTTTGTGATCCGCAAGCCCCGGGCTGCTGACGCGGTAGATACCGATCTCACCTAACAGATTAGGCCATAGCTTACTGGCCCACCCGTGGCGGTGCTGTTGATCCACGGCAAGCCGATCAATGACCTTCGCCTCACGTTCGCGACAAAGTTCTTCAAAGTCTTCGAAGGTGCAGAAGTGGATGTTCGGCGTGTTGTACCAGGTGTACGGCAGGAACTCGGACACTGGCATCCGGCCCTTGCTCGCCAGATACCAGCGGCAGCGCCAGTGGCCGAAGTTGGGGAACGTGATGATGCACTGGCGGCCGACCCGCAGCATTTCGTCGAGGATCTTGTCCGGGTAATGCACGGCTTGCAGGGCCTGGGTCATCACCACCACGTCGAAGCTGTTGCTGGCGAAGTTGCCCAGGCCTTTGTCCAGGTCCTGCTCGATGACGTTGATGCCTTTGGCCACGCACTCGGCGATGTTGTCCGGGTCGTTTTCCAGGCCGTAGCCGGTGACCTGCTTGTGGTCGCGCAGCCAGGTCAGCAACTCGCCGTCACCGCAACCAAGGTCGAGCACGCGGCTGCCGGCGGGGATCCATTCCTGGATGATTTCCAGATCAGCTCTCATGGCTTTCTCACAACGTAATGCGGTTCATGTAATTGCCGAACGCCTGCAAATAACGCGGGATCGGAATCAGGAAGGCGTCGTGGCCCTGTGGCGCGTCGATTTCCAGGTAGCTGACGTCCTTGCGCGCCGCCATCAGCGCGTCCACCAGTTCCCGCGAGCGGGCCGGGGAGAAACGCCAGTCGGTGGTGAACGACATCACGCAGAACTTGGCTTTCGCACCTTCGAAGGTTTTCGCCAAGTTATCGTTGAAATTCGCCGCAGGATCGAAGTAGTCCAGCGCCTTGGTCATCAACAGATAGGTGTTGGCATCGAAGCGCCCGGAGAACTCTTCGCCCTGATAGCGCAGGTAGCTTTCGACCTGGAACTCGACGCTGTGGAAGTCGTAGTTGAGCTTTTCACTCTTCAGGCCGCGACCGAATTTCTCGCCCATGGAGTCGTCGGACAGGTAGGTGATGTGCCCGACCATCCGCGCCAGCATCAAGCCGCGCTTGGGGATCACGCCCTGTTCCTGGAACGAACCGCCGTGGAATTCCGGGTCGGTGAGGATCGCCTGGCGCGCCACTTCGTTGAAGGCGATGTTCTGCGCCGACAACTTGGGGGCCGAGGCGATGGCCAGGCAATGGCGCACGCGATCCGGGTAAGTGATGGTCCATTGCAGCGCCTGCATGCCGCCGAGGCTGCCACCGATCACCGCGGCCCACTGGCCGATGCCGAGCAGGTCGGCCAGGCGTGCCTGGCTGTGCACCCAGTCTTCTACAGTCAGCACCGGGAAGTCGGCGCCGAACGGCTTGCCGGTTTCCGGGTTGAGGCTGCTCGGGCCGGTGGAACCATTGCAACCGCCGAGGTTGTTCAGGCTGACCACGAAGAACTTGTTGGTGTCGATCGGTTTGCCGGGGCCGATGCAGCTGTCCCACCAACCGGGCTTGCGGTCTTCGACGCTGTGGTAGCCGGCGGCGTGGTGGTGGCCGGACAGGGCGTGACAGATCAGCACGGCGTTGCTCGCTTGCGCGTTCAGCGTGCCGTAGGTTTCGTAGATCAGGTCATAATCGGCCAGCGAACGGCCGCAGGCCAGGGCCAGCGGTTCGCTGAAGTGCGCCGTTTGCGGCGTCACCAGACCAACAGAATCGGGGGGAAAGGCAGCTGGCATCGACCCTGCTCTCGTTGAAATGAGGCGTAAGTCTAAAGACCGGTGGGGTTAGCGGCAAGCAACTACCTGCGCTCGATCCCACGCTCTGCGTGGGAACGATCAGGGAAAAACCAAACCCGGCAAATCCGGCAACTTCTTCGGCGAGCAAATCTTCACCCGCTTCTGCCGGTTCAACTCGCCGCTGAGCAAACTGACCTGACTCCTGGAAACCCCAAAAGCCTTGGCCAGAAAGCCCATCAGATACGCATTGGCCTTGCCCTCGACCGGCGGCGCGGTCAGGCGGATCTTCAGGCGATCACCGTGCAGCCCGCAAAAGTCATCGCTGCGGGCGGCCGGCTGCAGGTGACATTCCAGAATCAGATCGTCACCGTCCCAACGAAACCAGCTCACATCAGCAGGCGCAGGATTTCCGGCATCATCGTCATCGCCGCAAGGTTGTTGATCACCAGCATGTCGATCAGCTTCAGCACGAGGAAAGCGAAGATCGGCGACAGGTCCAGGCCACCAAGGTTCGGAACGATGCGACGGAACGGCGCCAGGGCCGGTTCACAGATCTGGTTCACCAGCTCGGCGCCCGGATTGTGGCTGCCCGGTGCGACCCAGGACAGGATGATGCTGATGATCATGGCCCAGAAGAATATCTTCAGGAACAGCGCCGTCACGCCGATCAGCGACCAGATCAACAGTTGCAGCGGGTTACCGGTGGTGCCGTAAGTCAGCAGCAGGGTCAGCGCCATCAGTACCAGTTGCACGAGGATCGCCAGTACCAGCGACGACATGTCCAGGCCGAACAGGCTCGGGATGATCCGGCGCAGCGGCTTGAGCAACGGCTGGGTAGCCTTGACCACGAACTGGCACAGCGGGTTGTAGAAGTTCGCCCGCACCAGTTGCAGGACGAAGCGCAGCAGCACGATCAGCAGGTACAGGCTGCCGAGGGTTTGCAGCACGTAAACCGCTGCGGTGTTCAATCCGATCATGTAAGGCTCCTTATTTGCCCAGTTGTTCGGCCATTTCGGCCGAGCGGTGCGCGGCGGCGCCGAGTGCTTTTTCCACCAGGGCTTCGAAGCCGCCGGCCTGGAACGATTTGATCGCGGCTTCCGTGGTGCCGGCCGGCGAGGTCACGCGGCGGCGCAGCTCGGCAGCGTCGACGTCGCTGGAAACCGCCATGTGCGCGGCGCCCAGCGCGGTCTGCAAGGTCAGTTGCTCGGCGGTTTCCTTCGGCAGGCCGAGTTTGACGCCGGCGGCGGTCATGGCTTCGATCAGCAGGAAGAAGTACGCCGGGCCGGAGCCGGAGACGGCGGTGACTGCGTCCAGTTGCTGCTCTTCGTTCAGCCACAGCGCGATGCCCAC
This sequence comes from Pseudomonas sp. MCal1, assembly GCF_026341415.1. Lineage (NCBI taxonomy): Bacteria > Pseudomonadati > Pseudomonadota > Gammaproteobacteria > Pseudomonadales > Pseudomonadaceae > Pseudomonas > Pseudomonas sp. MCal1. Next base: position 256,812 of record NZ_JAKUMP010000009.1, on the reverse strand, counting down.
GGCGGACAGCAGTTCTTCAGCCTGCTGGCGTTGTTCGGCGCTCACTGCGCTGGTGGCGTACAAACCGCTCACACCCTGACGCAGCAGCGCCGGGGTATTCGGCATGCAGCGCACGATCGGCTGCTCTCCCAGCCAGGCCGTCATGCTGGCGCAGGTGATGCCGGCGGCGATGGAGACCACCAGTTGATTCGGTTTCAGGCTCGGGCGGATGGCCTCGCACACGGCCTTCATGGCCTGCGGCTTGACTGCCAGCACGACGACGTCGGCGCCGTCGATGGCCTGGGCGTTGTCGGCGTAGGTTTCGATGCCGTGCTCGGCGCTGACCCGGTTGCGGGTTTCTTCACCCGGATCGCTGGCGCGAATCCGTGCAGCTTCCAGACCCTTGGCCCGCAGGCCGCCGATCAGGCTGGCGGCCATGTTGCCGGCACCGATAAAGGCAATACGTGTGTTGCTCATGTCAGGTCCTTATCTGGAAATGGTCAAGATTGGGAATAGTCGCGGGCGCCGAACAGGGCCGTACCGATACGGACCCAGGTCGCGCCCTGGGCAATGGCCGACTCGAGGTCGTGGCTCATGCCCATGGAAAGTGTGTCGAGCGGCAGATCGAGGCCGGCCTGCAATTTCTGGACGGCAGCGAATGCAGCATCCTGCTCGGCGCGATCTTCGGTCGGCTCGGGAATCGCCATCAATCCGCGCAGCTTCAGGCGCGGCAAGGTGCTGATGGCTTGGGCCAAGGCTGGCAGGTCTTGCGGGGTGCAGCCGGATTTACTGGCTTCACCGCTGACATTGACCTGAATGCAGATGTTCAGGGGCGGCAGATCCGCCGGGCGTTGTTCGGACAGGCGTTGGGCGATTTTCAGACGATCCACGGAGTGCACCCAGGCGAAATGCTCGGCAATCGAGCGGGTCTTGTTCGACTGAATGGGGCCGATGAAGTGCCAGATCAAGGGCAGGTCGGCCAGTTCGAGCTGTTTGCCCAAGGCCTCCTGCAGGTAGTTCTCGCCAAAGTCGCGCAGGCCGGCGGCGTACGCTTCGCGCAAGGCTTGGGCGGGTTTGGTCTTGCTCACGGCCAGCAGCCGGACGCTGTTTTCATCGCGGCCGGCGGCTTTGACGGCTGCCTTAATGCGCGAACTAACCTGGAGAATGTTGTCTGCTATCGTGGACATCAAGAGGCGCCAGCGGTCTGAAGGTTCGCGGCATTCTACTGGAATTGAGGGACGCTATGGATATCACTGAACTGCTGGCCTTCAGCGCCAAACAGGGCGCTTCCGACCTGCACCTGTCGGCCGGTCTGCCGCCGATGATCCGCGTGGATGGCGACGTGCGGCGGATCAATCTGCCGGCGCTGGATCACAAACAGGTGCACGAGCTGATCTACGACATCATGAACGACACCCAGCGGGTGGACTTCGAGAAACATCTGGAAACCGACTTTTCCTTCGAGGTGCCTGGCGTGGCGCGCTTCCGGGTCAATGCCTTCAACCAGAACCGCGGCGCTGGCGCGGTATTCCGGACCATCCCATCGAAAGTGCTGAGCATGGAAGACCTCGCCATGGGCGACGTCTTTCGCAAGATCACTGATGCGCCGCGCGGGCTGGTGCTGGTGACCGGACCGACCGGCTCCGGCAAGTCCACAACCCTGGCGGCAATGATCGATTACCTCAACACCCATCGCCATCACCACATCCTGACCATCGAAGATCCGATCGAATTCGTCCATGAATCGCGCAAATGCCTGATCAATCAGCGCGAAGTCCATCGCGATACCCGCAGTTTCGCCACTGCATTGCGTTCAGCGCTGCGTGAAGACCCGGATGTGATCCTGGTGGGCGAGATGCGGGACCTGGAAACCATTCGCCTGGCCCTGACCGCCGCCGAGACCGGGCACCTGGTGTTTGGCACGTTACACACCACGTCAGCGGCCAAAACCATCGACCGGGTGGTGGACGTGTTCCCCGGGGATGAAAAGTCCATGGTGCGCTCGATGCTCTCGGAGTCGTTGCTGGCGGTGGTGTCGCAGACGCTGATCAAGAAGATCGGCGGCGGCCGGGTGGCGGCGCACGAGATCATGCTGGGGACGTCGGCGATCCGTAACCTGATCCGCGAGGACAAGGTGGCGCAGATGTATTCGGCGATACAGACCGGCGGCTCACTGGGGATGCAGACACTCGACATGTGCCTGAAGGATCTGGTGACCAAGGGCTTGATCAGTCGCGAACATGCGCGGGAGAAGGCGCGTACGCCGGATAACTTCTAGGCAAAAAAAATCGCAGCCCGTGGGCTGCGATTTTTTTGTTCTGATCGTTCCCACGCTCTGCTTGGGAATGCAGCCCGGGACGCTCTGCGTCCCTGCCGAAGCGGACGCGGAGCGTCCATTGAGGCATTGCCACGCGGACGGTTCGACGCCTCGACGTGGGAACGATCGGTATGGTGTTAGCGCTGAACGACGCGCATCTGTCCCTGTTCCTTCGGCAATACGCGTTTGGCCACCACGTAGTGCTTTTCCCAGTACGGCTTGTTCAGAGTGTCGATGCTCACCGACTTGCCGCGCCGTGGTGCGTGGATGAAACGATCGTTGCCCAGGTAGATGGCAACGTGATTGACCCGACGGCTCTTGATGTTGAAGAAAATCAGGTCGCCCGGCTTCAGGTCCTTGCGTTCGACTTTCTCGCCGTGACCGCTGGCCATGGCATTCGAGGTGCGTGGCAGGTCGAACGTGGCGTCGTTGAACGCGTATTTCACCAGACCGCTGCAGTCGAAGCCTTTACTCGGGCTGCTGCCGCCCCAACGGTATGGCGTACCGAGGACGTTTACCGCACGACTCAGGACATTGCTGCTTTCCTTGGTCGCCATTGGTGGCACCAGCTTGCTGCGGCCGTTGCTGCTCAGCGTGGTGTGTTTGACCTGTTTGCCTTTGTTCGAAGGAGCAGAGGCATGGGATTTGGGGGTGAAACCGTTAACGTTTGGAAGACGTTGCTCACGATTGGTGGCGTGGGCGGCCAGTGGCATTAATAGGCAAATGGTTAGCCATGTCTTGAAAAATGGACGCATTAGGCAGGGCTCTTGGTGTGTTAGCGCGCAACTTTATAACAGCTTTTTTGTCACTTCCGAGGCCGTTGGTCGATTCAATCGGGCGCCAACGGAACCAAATAAGCGGCAAAAAAACGCAATTGTCGGACAGAAGTCCGGTGCTATAAGGGTTTGACGGGAGACACGGTAGCATTTGCCATACGTCGGCAACCTGTAAAAAAGTCACAAAGAATTAAAGAATATTTATCTATCGCGTGTATCGAGGTCTTAATGAACAGCTATCAGCTGCCCCGTGTGAAGGAAAAAGACACCCATAGCAAGGTGATCGGTTACCTGTTGTGGATTTTCGGTTTCACAGGCTCGCACCGCTTCTATTACGGCAAACCGGTGACCGGCACGATCTGGTTTTTCACCTTCGGGTTGCTGGGAATCGGCTGGCTGATCGACGTGTTCCTGATCCCGGCGATGGATCGCGAAGCCGACCTGCGTTTCGCCGCGGGCCCTATCGAGTACAACGTGGCGTGGATTCTCCTGACCTTCCTCGGCGCGCTCGGCGTGCACCGGATGTATCAGGGCAAGTGGATCAGCGGGGTGATTTATCTGCTGACCGGCGGGTTGTTCTTTCTGGGAGTGCTGTATGACTTCTGGACGCTGAACGATCAGGTGTCGGTGCGTAATGCCGAAGGGCGGGGTGCCTTTCAGTAAGTCATTGCTGGCAAGTCGAATCGTCGCACCGCCGCTCCCACAGGTTCTGTGTGTAACCTGGGATTTGTCACTGCACAAATCCTGTGGGAGCGAGCTTGCTCGCGATTAGGCTCGACTCGGTATCAAGCCTGATGGCTGATCCGGCCATCCACCAAGGTGTAACGCACCACACCCGGCAGGCTATGGCCGAGGAACGGGCAGTTCTCGCCCTTCGACAGCCAGGTTTCGCCAACCACGGTCGAAGCCTTCGGATCGAACAGCACGATATCCGCCGCGCCACCCACCGCCAGCTTGCCCACCGGCAGGCGCAGGGCCTCGGCCGGGCCGGCGCTCAGGCGTGCCAGCAGGGTTGGCAGATCCAGAAGACCATCTTCCACCAGCGTCATCGCCAGCGGCAGCAGCAGCTCGACGCTGCTGATGCCCGGCTCGGTCGCGCCGAACGGTGCCAGTTTGGCATCGCGCTCATGGGGCTGGTGATGGCTGGAGATCGCCGAGACCACCCCGGACTTCACCGCTTCACGCAGGCCGTCGCGATCCGCGCGGGTGCGCAGCGGTGGTTGTACGTGATACAGGCTGCTGAAATCGATCAGCGCTTCGTCCGTCAGGATCAACTGATACAGGGCGACATCCGCCGTGACTTTCAAACCACGAGCCTGAGCCTGAGCGATCAGGGCTACGCCACGAGCACTGGTCAACTGGCTGAAGTGCGCACGCACGCCGGTCTGTTCGACCAGCAGCAGGTCACGGGCCAGGGCCACGGTTTCAGCGGTTTCCGGAATGCCCGGCAGGCCGAGGAAACTGGCGGTAGCGCCTTCGTGGGCCAGGCCGCCGTCGGCCAGGTCGTGATCCTGGGAGTTGAAAATCACCGTCAGGTCAAAGGTCGCCGCGTACTCCAGCGCCCGGCACAGGGTACGGGTGTTGCGGAAGCTCTCCAGGCCGTTGCCGAACGCCACGCAACCGGCGTCGCGCAGTGCAACGAGTTCTGCAAGCTGTTCGCCATCCAGACCTTTGCTCAGCGCGCCGATCGGGAACACTTTGGTGTTGCCGGCCTCGCGGGCGCGGTCGAGGATCAGCTCGGCCACGGCGGAGGTGTCGAGTACCGGTCTGGTCTTCGGCGGGCAGCACAGGCTGGTCACGCCGCCGGCCGCAGCCGCGCGGGTTTCGCTGGCGATGGTGCCTTTGCGGCTGTAGCCCGGCTCGCGCAGGGCAACGTTCAGGTCTACAAGGCCGGGAGCGGCGACGAGGCCTTGGGCGTCGATGGTTTCGACGGCGCTGAAACCGGCCGGTGCAGCGCCCAGGGCGACGATCTTGCAGGCTTCAACGTGAATATCGGTGATTTGATCCAGGCCGCTGCTTGGATCGATGACGCGGGCGCCGAGAATGCTGAGCTTCACTGGGCGTTCTCCTGCTCGAATTGACGCTGCGCTGTTTGTCCGCTCATGGCCATCGACAGCACGGCCATACGGATCGCGATGCCGTAGGTGACTTGATTGAGGATCACCGAGTGCGGGCCGTCGGCCACCGCCGACTCGATCTCCACGCCACGGTTGATCGGCCCCGGGTGCATGACGATGCAATCGGGCTTGGCGCCTGCCAGGCGCGCGGTGGTCAGGCCGAACAGGCGATAGAACTCGCCTTCGCTCGGCAGCAGGCCGCCGGTCATGCGCTCACGCTGCAGGCGCAGCATGATCACCACGTCGACGTCTTTCAGGCCTTCGGTCATGTCGGTGTAGACCTTCACGCCGTATTGCTCGATGCCGATCGGCAGCAGGGTCTTCGGCGCGATCACGCGGATGTCCGGGCAGCCGAGGGTCTTCAGGGCGAGCATGTTCGAGCGCGCCACCCGCGAGTGCAGGATGTCGCCGACGATGGCCACCGAAAGGTTCTCGAAGCCGCCCTTGTGGCGGCGGATGGTCAGCATGTCGAGCATGCCCTGGGTCGGGTGCGCGTGCCGGCCGTCGCCGCCGTTGATGATCGCCACCTGCGGGCAGACATGTTCGGCGATGAAGTGCGCAGCGCCGGAGTCACCGTGGCGCACGACGAACATGTCGGCGGCCATGGCTTCCAGGTTGCGCAGGGTATCGAGCAGGGTTTCGCCCTTGCTGGCCGACGAGGTCGACACGTTCAGGGTGATCACGTCCGCCGACAGTCGCTGGGCCGCCAGTTCGAAGGTGGTGCGGGTGCGTGTGGAGTTTTCGAAGAACACGTTGCACACGGTCTTGCCGCGCAGCAACGGGACCTTCTTCACGGCCCGGGCACCGACTTCGAGGAACGAGTCGGCAGTGTCGAGGATTTCCGTCAGCAACTCGCGGCGCAGGCCGTCGAGCGAGAGGAAGTGGCGCAGCTGGCCCTGATCATTGAGCTGCAGCGGGCGCTTGGTATCTAGAGGCGTCATCGCGAAGGGGACTCTCAATAGGGCGGATTAAAGGGCAAGGTCTTGCAGTTCGAGGGCCAGCTCCGGGCCGGACAGCTTGACCCGCTCGTGGGCGGCCAGCGACAGGGTCGCGCCGACCACGTTCGGGCGGATCGGCAGTTCGCCGGCGTCCAGGTCCAGCAGGCAGACCAGCGTCACGCTGGCCGGGCGGCCGTAGTCGAACAGTTCGTTCATGGCGGCGCGGATGGTCCGGCCGCTCATCAGTACGTCGTCGATCAGCACCAGATGCTGGCCTTCGATTTCGAAGGGCAGGGCGGACGGGCGCACTTGCGGGTGCAGGCCGTTCTGGCTGAAGTCGTCGCGGTAGAAGGAAACATCCAGCGTGCCCAATGGCGCGTCGCTGCCCAGCTCTGCAAGCAGGGCCTGGGCGACCCAGACGCCGCCGGTGCGGATGCCGATGTAACGCGGTTCGCTGATATTACGCTGGGCAAGGTGCGCCTTGAGGCGGGTCGCCATCTGGCTGATCAGATCGGCGGGATTGGGCAGGCTCATGGTTGCTCCTTCTTGGGGTCGAGCCGGTTCTCGCGAACCTTGGCTCGGGTTGTAACCAAAAGAAAAGCGCCGTAGCGCTTGTCAGGATTCAAATAGTGCGGTGTTTTCGTCGAGCCAGCCTTGCAGCAGCAGGGCGGCGGCGATGGCGTCCACCGGGTTGTCGCGGTAGCTGCCTTTCTGCCCGCCGCGCACCAGTCGTTCGCCCTTGGCTTCGAAGGTCGTCAGGCGTTCGTCGTGGGTATAGAAAGGCAGGTTGAAGCGGCCGTTGAGGCGTCGGGCGAATTTCTCGGCGCGGGCGCACATTTCACTGGGCGTTCCGTCCATGTTCAGCGGCAGGCCGACCACCACGGCGTCGGGCTTCCATTCCTTTATCAGGGCTTCGACCTGATTCCAGTCCGGCACACCGTTTTGCGCCTTCAAGGTGCACAGTTCGCGGGCCTGGCCGGTAATCACCTGGCCGACCGCGACGCCGATCTGTTTGGTGCCGTAGTCGAAGCCGAGGATCAGGCGCAGGGCCATCAGGCGTGTCCTGCCTGGCTGGTCAGCAGGCTGAGGTTGATCCCCAGGTGCCTGGCCGCCGCCTCCAGGCGCAGTTCACTGCTGGTGTTGAACAGGATGTCGGCGTCGTACGGGCAGGTCAGCCAGGCGTTGTCGGCCAGTTCGGCCTCCAGTTGTCCAGCTTCCCAGCCGGCATAGCCGAGGGTGATGACGCTTTTGGCCGGGCCCACGCCGTCGGCAATGGCGAACAGCACGTCCTGCGAGGTCGACAGGGCCAGGTCGCCGTCCAGCTCGACGGTGGCCTGGAAGGTCTGGCCCGCCGGATGCAGCACGAAACCGCGATCGGTCTGTACCGGGCCGCCGATGAAGATCGGTACATGCTGGCACAGCGCTGGCGGATCGATGTCCGGGCGCAGTTGTTCGAGGATGTCGGCCAGATTCAGCTCTTGCGGTCGGTTGACCACCAGCCCCATGGCCCCATTGGCCGTGTGCTCGACGATGTAGGTCAAGGTGTGGGCAAAGTTCGGGTCGGCCATGTGTGGCATGGCGATCAGGAAGTGATGCTTGAGGTAGCTGGGGCTGACGTTTTTCATGTGCGCTAGTGTGGCGTTCGGGGGGCGAACTGACAAGCTGGAGATGCTTGCAACACTGTTCCAATGTGGGAGCGAGCTTGCTCGCGAAAGCGGTGGATCAGTCACTTCAATGTTGTATGACACACCGCATTCGCGAGCAAGCTCACTCCCACAGGGGGTCTTCGGTGTGTCAGTTGCTCGAGAGTTTGTCACCGCGGGCGAATTTCCAGGTGCGGATGATTTCCAGCCGGTCGATGTCCGACAGGTCGCCGGTAAACGGTGCAAACGGAGCTGCCAGTCGCACGATGCGCTGCGCCGCCTGATCCAGCAGCGGCTGGCCGGAGGACTCCAGCACCAGCACTTCATACAGCGAGCCGTCGCGGTTGATCGACACCATCAGGCGCAGATTGCCGTAGATCTGCTTGCGCCGGGCTTCCTCGGGGTAATTGAGGTTGCCGATGCGCTCGACCTTCTTGCGCCATTCGTCCTTGTACCAGGCACCCTTGTCGCGCATGGTCGATGCGGCGCTCAGGCGGTGGATGCGCGGGCGCTTGGCGTACAGCTGTTGTTCTTTGGCCAGTTCCGCTTCGAGGCTGGCGATATCGCTGGAGAGTTGCGAACTGTCGAAAGTCGGCGCATCGACCGTTGGTTTGATCTCGGTCCTGGCTTCTTCTTTCTTGGTCGGCGCCTTTTTCGGTTTCGGCGCGACGGTGGTCACGGCCGCCTTGGGCGCGGCTTCCTGCACTTGTGGCTTGGCGGCCGGCGGCGGGGTGACTTTCTTGACCTCGTTTGCCTGGAACGGCGCGACTTCGGTGGTCTTGGGGATCGCCTTCTTGTCGAGAGTGCCGCTGCCTTCCTGGTTTTCCTGGGCGAGGAAATCGGCCTTCGCCGGCTTCTTTTCGCTTTTGAAGGTGGCGAGGGTGATTTCCAGGGTTTTGCTGATCTGCTTGGGCTCGACCATGGTGAAGCCCACGCCGAGCAGCAGTGCCAAATGGATAAGCGCCGCGAGAAACAGGGTAAATCCGAGGCGATCGACCGGGCGCACGCCGCGGTGGGCGAGTTCAGCAGGCAGATCGGACGGAAGTGTCATGACAAGAAAACCAACATCGCGTTTTTCACAGGCCGCGCATGATAACGCAATGTTGGTTTCACGCCTTGGGCTTCAAGCATCAAGCGACAGGCTGCATGTGACACACATCAACCTTGCAGCTTTTTCTCGATGGCATCCATCAGCATCCCGCCGATGTCGGTGCCGAAAGCATTGTCGATTTCGCGGATGCAGGTCGGGCTGGTGACGTTGATTTCGGTCAGATGCTCGCCGATCACGTCCAGGCCGACGAACAGCAGGCCCTTCTCACGCAAGGTCGGGCCGACCTGGGCGGCGATCCAGCGATCCTTGTCGGTCAGCGGACGGGCTTCGCCTCGGCCGCCGGCCGCGAGGTTGCCACGGGTTTCGCCATGGGCCGGAATCCGCGCCAGGCAGTAATCCACCGGCTCGCCGTCGATCATCAGGATGCGCTTGTCGCCATCGACGATGGCCGGCAGATAACCCTGGATCATGATCTGTTGCTTGCCGTGCAGGGTCAGGGTTTCCAGAATCACCGACAGATTTGGATGGCCGGCGGTGTGACGGAAAATCGACGAGCCGCCCATGCCATCCAGCGGCTTGAGGATCACGTCACCGTGGTGGTCGGCGAATTCGCGCAACACGTCCGGACGGCGGCTGACAATGGTTGGCGGCGTGCACTGCGGAAAGAGCGTGGCGAACAGCTTTTCGTTGCAGTCGCGCAGGCTCTGCGGCTTGTTGACCACCAGCACGCCGGCGGTTTCGGCCTGTTCGAGCAAGTAGGTGGAGTAGACGAACTCCATGTCGAACGGTGGATCCTTGCGCATCAGGATCACGTTCAGGTCGCTGAGCAGTGAATCCTGCTCGGTGCCCAGTTCGAACCATTTTTCCGGGTTGGCGAAGACTTTCAGCGGCTTCATCCGCGCCCGTGCCTGGCCTTCACCCTGATAAAGGTCTTTCTGTTCCATATAGAACAGTTCCCAGCCGCGCTTCTGCGCCGCCAGCAGCATGGCCAGCGAGCTATCCTTTTTGTAGGAAATGCTGGCGATAGGGTCCATGACAATCCCGACGCGAACGCTCATTGGGTTTTCCTCGAAAATTGGCTACCGGATCGGTATGAAAAAAGTGCCGCCAGAGTGGCGCCGGGCGGGTTTTCGGTCAAGGAAAAACCCGTCGATAGATTGCGTCTGGAGACTGTGCTAAAAAGGCTGCCAGCCGTGCTGGCCCTTGAGCATCAAGGGTTTCCAGCCATCAGTCATCGCAAAACGGACAAATTGATTCGCAAAGGCGACGGTAGAGCCCCCTTATGGAACAGCAGTCCAGCGCCTTGAAGGTCATGGTGATCGACGACTCGAAAACGATTCGTCGCACCGCCGAGACCCTGTTGAAAAATGCAGGGTGCGAAGTCATCACCGCGATCGACGGTTTTGATGCCTTGGCGAAGATCGCCGACCACCATCCCGGGATCATCTTTGTCGACATCATGATGCCGCGTCTGGATGGTTATCAGACCTGCGCTTTAATCAAGAACAACAACGCGTTCAAGGGCACGCCGGTGATCATGCTGTCGTCCCGGGACGGGTTGTTCGACAAGGCCAAGGGGCGGATTGTCGGTTCCGATCAATTTTTGACCAAGCCTTTCAGCAAGGAAGAACTGCTCGACGCGATTTCGGCCCATGTTCCGGGCTTCGCTGCCGCTTTGCCGCAGTAAGACACGCACAGAGACGCTCGGCCAGCGGGCCCGGTGTCGACAAGAAAAATGGGGAAGACCATGGCACGTATCCTGATCGTCGATGATTCGCCGACCGAAATGTACAAACTCACCGGCATGCTGGAAAAGCACGGGCACGAAGTGCTGAAAGCCGAAAACGGCGCCGACGGCGTGGCCCTGGCCCGCCAGGAAAAACCCGACGCGGTGCTGATGGACATCGTCATGCCCGGCCTCAACGGCTTTCAGGCCACCCGTCAGCTGACCAAGGATGCGGAAACCAGCCACATCCCGGTGATCATCATCACCACCAAGGATCAGGAGACCGACAAGGTCTGGGGCACCCGCCAGGGCGCCAGGGACTACCTGACCAAACCGGTCGACGAAGACACGCTGATCAAGACCCTGAACAACGTGCTGGCCGGTTGATCGCGCCGTCATGAGCGAGTCGCTGACCGCGTTCGAACTGTTGTGGCAGATCGACCAGCGCTGTCGCCTGCTGGCGGCGGACCTGCCGTCGCAAGCTGCGCGCCAGGATCGCTGGAGCGGCATCGGCTTTCGTCTGGGCGAGCACTGGTACGTCACGCCGATGGGCGAAGTCAGCGAAGTGCTGCCCGAACTGCGCGTCACCCAGCTGCCGGGCGTCAAGCCGTGGGTCAAGGGCGTGGCCAATCTGCGCGGTCGGCTGCTGCCGGTCATGGACCTGTGCGGATTCTTCGGCCATGAGCTGTCACCGATGCGCAAACAGCGGCGGGTATTGGTGGTAGAACATCAGGACGTGTTTGCCGGGTTGCTGGTCGATGAAGTCTTCGGCCTGCAGCACTTCGAGCAGGACAGTTTCGAGTCGGTCTCGATCAGTAAACGGCAAGGTTCCAAGGGCGAGTTCATCAAGGGCTATTTCCGGCGCGAGCAGAACTGGCGGGTGTTCAGCCTGTTTGCGCTGGCGCAGTCACCGAGTTTCATGCACGTCGCGGTTTAACAGGCGAGGACCGATGATCAAAGCAAAAACAGGCAAGCCCGCAGAAGGCTCGCGCAGCCGCTCGCAGATCATCGTGCTGTTCATCGCACTGATCGTGTTCATCATGCTGCTGTTCGCCAACTTCGCTTATCTCAACACCCAGGCCAACTACGACAAGCAGTACATCGGCCACGCCGGCGAGCTGCGGGTGCTGTCGCAGCGGATCGCCAAGAACGCCACCGAAGCCGCCGCCGGCAAGGCCGCCGCGTTCAAGTTGTTGAGCGATGCGCGCAACGACTTCGCCCAGCGCTGGGGCTATTTGAAGAAAGGCGACCCGGCCACCGGCCTGCCACCCGCGCCGTCCACCGTGCGCCCGGAAATGCGCGCCGTGCAGCTGGATTGGGAACGCCTGCTGAAAAACACCGACGCGATTCTCTCCAGCGAACAGACCGTGCTGTCCCTGCATCAGGTGGCCGCGACCCTGGCCGAAACCGTGCCGCAGTTGCAGATCGAATACGAAAAAGTCGTCGAAATCCTCCTGCAACGCGGTGCCCCGGCGGGACAGGTGGCGATGGCCCAGCGTCAGTCGCTGCTGGCCGAGCGGATTCTCGGCGCGGTGAACACCGTGCTCTCCGGCGATGAAAACTCCCAGCAGGCCGCCGACGCCTTCGGTCGCGATGCCGCACGCTTCGGTCAGGTGCTTAACGGCATGCTGCAAGGCAACTCGACGCTGAAGATCAGCCAGGTCGAAGACCGCGACGCCCGAGCTCGCTTGAGCGATATTTCTGAGCTGTTCCAGTTCGTCTCCGGTTCGGTGGATGAAATCCTCGAAACCTCGCCTGAGCTGTTCAAGGTCCGTGAGTCGGCCACCAATATCTTCAGCCTGTCGCAGACCCTGCTCGACGAAGCCTCGCACCTGGCCACCGGTTTCGAAAACCTTGCCGGCGGACGCAGCACCGACACCATCGGCGGTTATGTGCTGGGCCTGCTGGCGCTGGCTTCGATCATCCTGATCGGCATGGTCATGGTCCGGGAAACCAACCGCCAGTTGCGCGAGACCGCCGAGAAGAACGAACGCAACCAGAACGCGATCATGCGCCTGCTCGACGAGATCGAAGACCTCGCCGACGGCGACCTGACCGTGACCGCCTCGGTGACCGAAGACTTCACCGGGACCATCGCCGACTCGATCAACTATTCCGTCGATCAGTTGCGCGATCTGGTGGCCACCATCAACCTCACCGCCGGCCAGGTCGCCGCGGCGGTGCAGGAGACCCAGGCCACCGCGATGCACCTGGCCCAGGCCTCGGAGCATCAGGCGCAGCAGATTTCCGAAGCCTCGACCGCGATCAGCGACATGGCCCAATCCATCGATCAGGTGTCGGCCAACGCCGCCGAATCGTCGGCGGTGGCCGAGCGATCGGTGGAGATCGCCAACAAGGGCAACGAGGTGGTGCACAACACCATCCACGGCATGGACAACATCCGCGAACAGATCCAGGACACCGCCAAACGCATCAAGCGTCTGGGCGAGTCGTCTCAGGAGATCGGCGACATCGTCAGCCTGATCGACGACATTGCCGACCAGACCAACATCCTCGCCCTCAACGCGGCGATTCAGGCCTCGATGGCCGGTGACGCCGGCCGTGGCTTTGCCGTGGTTGCCGACGAAGTGCAACGGCTGGCCGAACGTTCGTCTGCCGCGACCCGGCAGATTGAAACGCTGGTGCGGGCGATCCAGACCGACACCAACGAAGCCGTGATTTCCATGGAGCAGACCACCACCGAAGTGGTGCGCGGCGCGCGGCTGGCGCAGGATGCCGGTGTGGCCCTGGAAGAAATCGAAGGCGTGTCCAAGACCCTCGCGGCGCTGATCCAGAGCATTTCCAACGCGGCGCAGCAGCAAACATCTTCGGCCGGGCAGATTTCCCTGACGATGAACGTGATTCAGCAGATCACCTCGCAGACCTCGTCCGGTTCCACGGCCACCGCCGAGAGCATCGGCAACCTGGCGAAAATGGCCAGCCAGTTGCGTCGCTCGGTGTCCGGGTTCACCTTGCCGGCGGCGCCTGCGCCCGTCGCGGACAAGGCGTGAGGCCTGCGGGCGAGGCCATGTCGAGCGGAGTGGTTATGGGTGACCGGCACGACTACGTGGCCCTCGAATGGGTCAAGGGTGAAATAGCCGAGACGCTGAGACAGGCGCATCAGGCCATTGAAGCCGTGCTCGACGATCCGCAGTCGGTGCCGGGGCTGGACGAGTGTCTGGCCTGCATCCATCAGGTGCATGGCAGCCTGCAGATGGTCGAGTTCTATGGCGCGGCATTGCTCGCCGAAGAAATGGAACACCTGGTCGAAGCGTTGCAGAACGACCGTGTCAGTCACCGCGACGAAGCGCTGCACTTGCTGTTGCAGGCGCTGGGCCAGTTGCCGACTTACCTCGACCGCGTGCAGGGCGCCCGCCGTGACCTGCCGCTGGTGGTGCTGCCGCTGATCAACGACTTGCGCAGCGCCCGAGGCGAAAGCCTGTTGTCGGAAACCAGCCTGTTCAGCCCGCAATTGCCCGAACTGGCGCCTTTGAGCGAAGAAACACTGGCGCTGCTGGAACCGCCAGAGCTGGCGAATGTGCTGCGCAAGTTGCGCCAGATGCTGCAAATGGCGCTGGTCGGATTGCTCCGCGAGCAGGACGACCAGACGCATCTCGGTTATCTGGCCAAGGTTTTTACCCGACTTGAAGCACTCAGCGGTCACTCGCCGCTGAGCCCGTTGTGGCAGGTCGCCTCGGCTCTGGTCGAGGGCATGCGCGAAGGGCGAATCGCCAACAGCCCGGCCCTGCGCAGTCTGTTCAAGGACGCCGACAAGGAACTCAAGCGCCTGCTCGAACAGGGCATGCCCGGCCTCAACCAGCCGCCACCGCCTGAACTGCTGAAAAGCCTGCTGTTTTATATCGCCAAAGCCGAACATCCCACCGGGCAGATGCTGACCATGAAAGATCGCTACTCCCTGGACGACGCGCTGCCCGACAGCGCGATGGTCGACGAAGAACGCGCGCGCCTGGCCGGTCCCGACCGCGACGCCATGCGCTCGGTGCTCGCGGCGCTGTGCGAAGAGCTGGTACGGGTCAAGGAACGCCTCGATCTGTTCGTGCGCAGCGACCGCCAGCACGCCTCGGACCTGGACAGCCTGCTGGCGCCGCTGCGGCAGATCGCCGATACGCTGGCGGTGCTTGGTTTCGGTCAGCCGCGCAAGGTCATCATCGATCAACTGGCAGTGGTGCTCAGCCTTGCGCAGGGCCAGCGCGAACCGAACGATGCCACGCTGATGGACGTCGCCGGCGCCTTGCTCTACGTCGAAGCGACGCTGGCCGGGATGGTGGGTACGGTGGAGCCGGAGAGCCCGGAAGACTCGCGCCTGCCGACCACCGACCTGACGCAGATCCATCAGATCGTGATCAAGGAAGCGCGCATCTGCCTGCAACAGGCCAAGGACATGATCGTCGACTACATCGACGCCGACTGGGATCGCCAGCAACTGCAAAGCCTGCCGGCGCTGCTGACCCAGGTGCGCGGTGCCCTGGCGATGATTCCGCTGGCGCGCGCGGCAAGCCTGCTCGAAGCCTGCAACGGGTTCATCCGCGAGCATCTGTTGCTCGACCCTCATGAGCCGGGCTGGCAGCAACTCGACAGCCTCGCCGACGCCATCAGCAGCCTCGAGTACTACCTTGAGCGCATGACCGATGACCCGCAGGCACCCAGCGAGCACTTGCTGGATATCGCGCAGAAAAGCCTCGCCAGTCTCGGTTTCTTTCCCGACGAACAGCCCGGCGAGCCGCATGTGCCGGTGCTCGACGATGTGCTCAGCCCCAGCGAAGCCCTGGTGATGCAGGATTTGCAGGAGCTGGATGATCCGCAGATCGTGCAGTCGTTGGCCGAAGTGCTGGCCAGCCCGGTGTCGGCGGTCAACCCGCCGGCGCTGACCACGCCGGGCAGCCTGCTGCCGCCACCGGCCGATGAAGAACCGGTGGACGACGAGCTGCGCGAAGTGTTCCTCGAAGAGACCGGGGAAGTGCTCGAAGTATTGAGCAAATACCTGCCGCGCTGGTCTGCCGAGCCCGATGACCGCGCCGCCCTCAGTGAGCTGCGCCGAGCGTTCCACACCCTCAAGGGCAGCGGCCGGATGGTGCGTGCGCTGGTTCTCGGCGAACTGGCCTGGGCGGTGGAAAACCTGCTCAACCGCGTGCTTGAGCACAGCGTCGAACCCGGCCCGGCGGTGCACCAGTTGCTTGCCGACACGCTGCTGCTGTTGCCCGATCTGATCGGCGAATTCGCCACCAACGGCCAGCGTCAGCGCCACGATGTCGATCAACTGGCGGCCCGTGCTCATGCGCTGGCCAAGGGCGACACACCGCTGCCGGCTGAAGACGTGGAAGACGTCGCGGCCCTCGATCCGCTGCTGCTGGAGATTTTTCGCAACGAAGCCGAAACCCATCTCGCCAGCCTCAACCGTTTTCTCGATCAGGCCGCCGAGCATGTGCCTTTGCAGGCCAGTGACGAATTGCAGCGTGCACTGCACACGCTCAAGGGCAGCGCCTCGATGGCGGGGGTTTCACCGATTGCTGAATTGGCGGCGCCGCTCGACAAGCTCGCCCGGGAATTCAAGGCCCATCAACTGGCGTTGGACCTGGACGAAGTGGAACTGCTGCTCGAAGCCGAGGGCCTGTTCCGCGTCGGTCTGCGTCAGCTCAAACACGATCCGCTGGCGCCGATTGTCGGCGCGCAGTCGCTGATCAAACGCACCGAAACCCTGCTCGGCGAGCGCCTGGAATCAATCCTCAGCGCGCCGAGCAGTGCGTTGCGGGTCAAGCGCGATCCGCAACTGATCAACAACTTCCTGGCCCAGGGCATGGACATCCTGCTCGACGCCGAAAACCTCCTGCAGCGCTGGCAACAACACCCCGGAGAACGTCAGGAACTCAGCGCGCTGCTGGATGAACTGACGACCCTGGGCGAGGGCGCGCACCTGGCGGATCTGCTGCCGGTGGACGTGCTGTGCGAAGCGTTGCTCGATCTGTACGGCGCCGTCGAAGAAAGCAGCCTGGCGGTCAGCGAGCGGTTTTTCCATGAGGCGCAGCAGGCCCATGAAGCCCTGATCAACATGCTCGACGAACTGGCCGCCGGCCAGGAAATCACCCCGCAACCGCAGCGCATCCGCGCCTTGCACGAACTGCTCGACGAAAGCCTCGACCCGTCGGCCATGGGCCTGATCCGCAGTGATGGCAGCCGTACCCCGAGCATTCGCGAACTGGGCAGCGCCACCGCCGAACTGCAACAACACAGCACCGACAGCGGGCCGGACGGCGAGATCGTCGAGATCTTCCTCGAAGAGGCGGTCGACATTCTCGACAACGCCGGGCAAGCCTTGCAGCGCTGGCTGAAAGACCCGGAGAACGGCGCACCGCTGTCGTCGCTGCAACGGGATCTGCACACGCTCAAGGGCGGCGCACGGATGGCCGAGGTGGCAGCTGTCGGCGATCTGGCCCATGAGCTGGAAGGCCTTTACGAAGGTCTGGTGGATCGTCGTTACAGCCACAGCGAAGCCCTCGACCGATTGCTGCGCCAGAGCCACGAACGTCTGGCGCTGTTCCTGGAACAGTTGCATCGGCATCAGGCGCTGGACCCGGCGCAGGACCTGATCGAGGCGATCCGGCGCTTGCGTCAGGGCTCTTGCGCCCATCCTGAAATGCCGTCAGCCAGCGTCCCGCAGGACGGCCACGGACACGATCCGGAGCTGCTGGAAATCTTCCTCGAAGAAGGTTTCGACATCATCGAAAACTCCGGTGCCGCGTTGCTGCGCTGGCAGGCCGAGCCCGGCAATCGCCAGGAAGTGGAAACCCTGTTGCGCGATCTGCACACCCTCAAGGGCGGCGCGCGGATGGTGGAAATCGGCCCGATCGGCGACCTCGCCCATGAGCTCGAATACCTTTACGAAAGCCTGTCCGCCGGTACCCTGCAGGGCAGTGCCGAACTGTTTGCCCTGTTGCAGCGTGGTCATGACCGGTTGGCCCAGATGCTCGATGCGGTGCGCGCCGGCCAGCCATGCCCACCGGCGGATCGGCTGATCAGCGCGATCCAGAATTTCAGCCATCCGGTGGTGCAAACTCCGGCGCCGGTGCCGCCGGTGGCGGTGAAGGTTGAGCCTGCTGCTCCGGCGCCCGAAGCCGGGGCGGACATGGTCAAGGTCTCCGCCGAGCTGCTGGATGAACTGGTCAACCTCGCCGGCGAAACCTCGATTTTCCGTGGGCGCATCGAACAGCAAGTCAGCGATGCGCAGACCGCTCTGCACGAGATGGAAACCACCATCGAGCGCATGCGCGACCAGTTGCGCCGGCTCGACACCGAAACCCAGGGGCGGATCCTCAGTCGTCAGCAAGTGGATGCCGAACGCCTCGGCTACGAAGATTTCGACCCGCTGGAAATGGACCGCCATTCGCAGTTGCAGCAGTTGTCCCGGGCGCTGTTCGAGTCCGCTTCCGACTTGCTGGATCTGAAGGAAACCCTCGACCGGCGCGCCCACGACGCCGAGAGCCTGTTGCAGCAGCAGGGGCGGATCAACACCGAGTTGCAGGAAGGCCTGATGCGCACGCGCATGGTGCCTTTCGAGCGCATGTTGCCGCGTTTGAAACGCATCGTCCGACAGGTCGCCGAAGAGCTGGGCAAGGACGTCGCGTTTACCGTTGGCAACGCCGAAGGCGAGATGGACCGCAACGTACTCGAACGCATGGCCGCACCGCTGGAGCACATGCTGCGCAATGCCGTCGACCATGGTCTGGAGTCCGCCGAAGTCCGGCTGGCGGCGGGCAAACCGGCGCAGGGGCAGATCAGCCTCGACCTGTCCCGCGAGGGCGGCGACATCGTGTTCGACATCCGCGACGATGGCGCCGGCGTGCCGCTGGACGCTGTGCGGCGCAAGGCGATCAAGCGAGGATTGCTGGCACCTGACGCGCAGATCAGTGATCGCGATGTGCTGCAGTTCATTCTTCAGCCAGGTTTTTCCACGGCCGAGAAAATCACCCAGATTTCCGGGCGTGGCGTGGGCATGGACGTGGTGCACGAAGAAGTCCGGCAACTGGGCGGCACCATGAGCATCGACTCGGTGCCGGGGCAGGGCGTGCACTTCCGCATTCGCCTGCCGTTCACCGTGTCGGTCAACCGTGCGCTGATGGTGCAGTGTGGTGAGGATCAATACGCGATTCCGCTGAACACCATCGACGGCATCGTCCGTGTGCTGCCGAATGAACTGGACGGGCATTTCCGTCTCGACCCGCCGAGTTATCAATACGGCGGTCAGCGTTATGAACTGTGCTATTTGGGCGAGCTGCTGAAAACCGCGCCACGGCCGAAGCTGTCCGGCCAGAGCCTGCCGGTGCCGGTCTTGCTGGTGCAGTGCAACGACCGGCACATTGCGGTGCAGGTCGACACGATGGCCGGCACCCGCGAGATCGTGGTCAAGAGCCTCGGCCCGCAGTTCGCGTCGGTGCAGGGCGTGTCCGGGGCGACGATTCTCGGCGATGGCCGGGTGGTGCTGATTCTCGACCTGCTGGCGCCGATCCGCGCGATGCAGGCGCGGTTGCCGCAGCGGCCGGCCAGTCACGAAATCGAGAGCGAACCGCAAAAGCCGTTGCTGGTGATGGTGGTCGACGATTCGGTCACGGTGCGCAAGGTCACCAGTCGTTTGCTGGAACGCCACGGCATGAACGTGCTGACCGCCAAGGACGGGGTCGATGCGATGCTGCTGCTGGAAGAACACATGCCGGACCTGATGCTGCTCGACATCGAAATGCCGCGCATGGACGGCTTCGAAGTGGCGACCCAGGTGCGCCACGACGAGCGCCTGAAACACCTGCCGATCATCATGATCACCTCGCGCACCGGCCAGAAACACCGCGACCGCGCGATGGCCATCGGCGTCAACGACTACCTCGGCAAGCCGTACCAGGAATCGGTGCTGCTCGAAAGCATCGCGCTGTGGAGCAAAAAACATGCATGAACGCCGGGACAACCAACGCACCAGCCAACTCACCGGGCTGCTGCTGCCGCTGGCGGATCGCAACCTGATCCTGCCCAACGTCGCCGTTGCCGAGCTGATCGACTACCAGTCCAGCGCCTTCGATCTCGACACGCCGCCGTGGTATCTGGGCCGGGTGACCTGGCGCGAGCGGCAGATTCCGCTGCTGAGTTTCGAGTCGGCCTGCGGCAACAAGATCGTCATCGGCGAGCGGGCACGGATCGTCATCCTCAACGCCCTCGGCGGGCGGCCTGAGTTGAAGTTCATCGCGCTGCTGGTGCAGGGGATTCCGCGCTCGTACAAGCTCGACAGCCAGTTGAGTTATGTCGACGTGCCGCTGTGTGCGCTGGAGCAGGCAGCGGTGCAGGTCGGGGAGCAGGTGGCGAAGGTGCCGGATTTGTTGGCATTGGAGAAATTGTTGGTGGATGCCGGACTGGTTCACTGAACCAGGGCTTGCCAGCGATGAGGCCAGTATTCATTACGCTGACCGTAACGGTTTGCCACCGCGCTTGATTGATGCCCCCACCTGACACTCCTAAGGTAGCTCCACGACAGCGAACCCGTGGAGTGAGCATGACAACAACAATATCCCCCGACTCGCGCTGGACGCGGCGGCGTGACGAGAAGCAGCGGCGCCTCGACAGGGTGCGCGGGCTGGCCGACGGTGCGGTGTTGCCCACCGACAGGATCGTCGCGGCGCTTGAGGCGCTGATCCTGCCCGGCGACCGTGTGGTGCTGGAGGGCAACAACCAGAAGCAGGCAGATTTCCTCTCGCGCTCTCTGGCCAGGGCCGATCCTGAAAAGCTCCACGACCTGCACATGATCATGCCCAGCGTCGGTCGCTCAGAGCATCTGGACCTGTTCGAACGCGGCATCGCCCGCAAACTCGATTTCTCCTTTGCCGGCACCCAGAGCCTGCGCATCAGCCAGTTGCTCGAAGACGGTCTGCTGGAAGTCGGCGCGATCCACACCTACATCGAACTCTACGCCCGGCTGGTGGTGGACCTGATTCCCAACGTCGTGCTCTCGGCCGGGTTCATGGCCGACCGTGCCGGCAACATCTACACCGGCCCGAGCACCGAAGACACCCCGGCGCTGATTGAACCGGCAGCCTTCAGCGACGGCATCGTCATCGTCCAGGTCAACCAACTGGTGGACGACGTCAGCGAACTGCCTCGCGTGGACATCCCCGCATCGTGGGTCGATTTCGTGGTGGTGGCGGACAAGCCGTTCTACATCGAACCGCTGTTCACTCGCGACCCTCGCCACATCAAGCCTGTACACGTGCTGATGGCGATGATGGCGATCCGCGGCATCTACGAAAAACACAACGTGCAGTCGCTGAACCACGGCATCGGTTTCAACACCGCGGCCATCGAATTGATCCTGCCGACCTACGGCGAATCCCTTGGCCTCAAGGGCAAGATCTGCCGTAACTGGACGCTCAATCCGCACCCCACCTTGATCCCGGCGATTGAAAGTGGTTGGGTCGAAAGCGTGCATTGCTTCGGCACCGAGCTGGGCATGGAAAACTACATCGCCGCTCGCCCGGACGTGTTCTTCACCGGGCGCGACGGCTCGCTGCGTTCCAACCGGATGTTCTGCCAACTGGCTGGGCAATACGCGGTAGACCTGTTCATCGGCGCGACCCTGCAAGTCGATGGCGACGGCCATTCCTCCACCGTGACCCGTGGCCGTCTCGCCGGTTTCGGCGGCGCGCCGAACATGGGTCACGACCCGCGCGGTCGCCGTCACGGCACTCCGGCATGGCTCGATATGCGGCATGACGATTCGCAGCAGCCGATGCTCGAGCGTGGCAAGAAACTCGTGGTGCAGATGGTCGAGACGTTCCAGGAGGGCGGCAAACCGACCTTCGTCGAAACCCTCGACGCGGTTGAGGTGGCGAAGAAAAGCGGCATGCCGCTGGCGCCGATCATGATCTACGGCGACGACGTCACTCACCTGCTGACCGAAGAGGGCATCGCCTACCTGTACAAGGCGCGCTCGCTGGAAGAGCGTCAGGCGATGATCGCTGCGGTCGCCGGCGTCACGGCCATCGGCCTGCGTCACAACCCGAAAGACACTGAACGCATGCGCCGCGAAGGCCTGATCGCCTTGCCCGAAGACCTTGGCATCCGTCGCACCGACGCCACCCGCGAATTGCTGGCGGCGAAAAGCGTGGCCGATCTGGTCGAGTGGTCCGGCGGCCTCTATAACCCGCCCGCCAAGTTCAGGAGCTGGTAATGCACGCACTCAACCTGCAACCGAAAACCATCACCCTCGCGGAACGGCTGGCGGACCTGGCAGTGGACGCGCTGATCGACGAAGCCGACCTGTCGCCGAAACCGGCGCTGGTGGACCGACGTGGCAACGGTGCGCACACCGATCTGCACTTGGGATTGATGCACGCCTCGGCGTTGGCGTTGTGGCCGGCGTTCAAGGAAATGGCCGAGGCCGCGCTCGAGTTCGGCGAGATCGGCTTGCCGCTGCGCGAAGCCATTGGCCGCATCGGCCGGGAAGGCGAGCAAGCGATGCTCGCCACCACCCACGGCGTGAACACCCATCGCGGGGCGATCTGGGCGCTGGGCCTGCTGGTCACGGCTGCTGCGCTGGACACCAGGTCCACCAGCGCTGGCGCCGTTACCCTGCGCGCTGCGCGCCTGGCATTGCTCGATGACCGTCATGCGCCGCGCCCGCTGAGCCATGGCGCGCAAGTCGCCCAACGCTACGGCGCTCGCGGTGCCCGGGAAGAAGCGCAGCTCGGTTTCCCGTCGGTGGTGCAGCGCGGTTTGCCGCAGCTCCAACGCAGCCGCGCCGCCGGCCATGGCGAACAGAACGCCCGGCTCGATGGCTTGCTGGCGATCATGACTGAGCTCGCCGACACCTGCGTCCTGTACCGCGCCGGCGAACAGGGCCTGCACGCCATGCAGCACGGCGCCCAGGCCGTGCTCGACGCCGGTGGCAGCGCCAGCCTCACCGGTCGCCGCCGCCTGCATGAACTGGATCAACAACTCATCGCATTGAATGCCTCGCCCGGTGGCGCCGCCGACTTGCTCGCCGCCAGCCTGCTGCTTGATCGAATCGAGCGCGACGGCATCCTTCAGGGAGCGTTTTGATGGAAACCTTATCCTTTGAATTCCCCGCCGGGCAGCCGCCGCGCGGTCGCGCGCTGGTCGGTTGTGTCGGCTCGGGCGATCTGGAAGTGCTGATCGAACCGGGCCTGGCCGGCAAGCTGACGATCAACGTGCAGACCTCGGTCAACGGCGCGCAGCAGCGCTGGCAGCACCTGTTCGCGCGGATGTTCGACGGCACCACGCCACCGGCGATGGCCATCGATATCCACGACTTCGGCGCGACCCCGGGCGTGGTGCGCCTGCGTCTGGAGCAAGGCTTCGAGGAGATCGGCCATGACTGACACCTCAACACTTTTGCACAAACACAGCTTCGTCGAACTCGGCGCACGGCAGCGGGCGAAAGCCTTGCTCGACGCCGGCACCTTCCGCGAACTGCTCGACCCGTTTCAACGCGTCATGTCGCCGTGGCTCGAGCGTCAGGGCGTGGTGCCGCAGGCGGATGACGGTGTGGTGATCGCCAAGGGCCGCCTCGACGGTTTGCCGGTGGTGATCGCGGCGATTGAAGGCGCGTTTCAGGGCGGCAGTCTCGGTGAGGTCGGCGGCGCGAAAATCGCCGGCGCGCTGGAGCTGGCCGCCGAAGACAACCGCAAAGGCATCCCGACCCGCGCCATCCTGCTGCTGGAAACCGGCGGTGTGCGTCTGCAGGAAGCCAACCTTGGCTTGGCGGCGATTGCCGATATACACGCGGCGATTGTCGATCTGCAGCGTTACCAACCGGTGGTCGGCGTGGTGGCCGGCAGCGTCGGTTGCTTTGGCGGGATGTCGATTGCCGCCGCACTGTGCAGCTATTTGCTGGTGACCCAGGAAGCACGCCTCGGCCTGAACGGTCCGCAGGTGATCGAGCAGGAAGCCGGGATCGAGGAATACGACTCCCGCGACCGGCCCTTCATCTGGAGCCTGACCGGTGGCGAGCAACGTTTCGCCAGTGGCCTGGTAGACCGTTATGCCGCTGATGACGTGGCGCAGATTCGCCATCAGGTCGGCGAGCTGCTGCACCAAGGCCTGCCGAAACAACCGCGCAGTCAACGGGCCGAGTGGTTCCTGCAACGCCTGACGAGCCTGGACACTGACAAGCAAATCGAGCCTTCGGTGGTTCGCGATCTGTATCAAGGAGAGCGCTCATGAGTGGTTATTCCGTGCGCGGTTTGAACTGGTTCAACGCCTTGAGTGCGGGCGCGAAGGCCGTTGAGGGTTTGCCGCCCTCGTTGAAGGTCGCCGATGGTGAGCTCGGGCGGTTTATCGCAGTGGTCGCCGATCCGCAAAACCGTTTCCCTCGCGCTCGCAACGGCGAAGTCGGGTTGCTCGAAGGCTGGGGTCTGGCCAAGGCTGTGGATGATGCGATCACCGCCGACCGTGATAAACCGCAAAAGCGTCCCTTGATCGCCATCGTCGATGTGCCGAGCCAGGCCTACGGTCGCCGCGAAGAAGCCCTCGGCATTCACCAGGCTCTGGCCGGTGCGGCGGACGCTTATGCTCGCGCGCGTCTGGCCGGGCACCCAGTGATAGCGCTGCTGGTGGGCAAGGCCATGTCAGGGGCGTTTCTCGCTCACGGTTATCAGGCTAATCGCTTGATCGCCCTGCGTGATCCGGGGGTGATGGTGCATGCGATGGGCAAGGCTTCGGCGGCGCGGGTGACCTTGCGCAGCGTCGAAGAACTGGAAACCCTGGCGTCCAGCGTGCCGCCGATGGCCTATGACATCGACAGCTATGCCAGTCTCGGGTTGCTCTGGGAAACCCTGTCGGTGCAGCAGATCGAGCAGCCGACGGCGGAGGATCTGGCGCGGGTCGGCGAATGCCTGAAGCAGGCGATCGGCGATATTGGCGCGACGGATTTGAGCAATCGTCTCGGTGCGAAAAATCGCGAAGCCTCCAGCCGCGTGCGTGAACTGTTGAGGGCGCAGTGGTGAACACGCCTCTGGCCCACGACCTGCTGTGGGGCATGACGCCGGCGCAACTGCCGGCGGATGCGCCGCAGTGGGCGATTGACTCGCTGGCTGCCGGGCAACCGGTGGTGGTGCGGCGGGCGTTGAGTGAGGAGGGATTCGTGGCGGTGGGCGTGCGCGGTCGCTTGCGTGAGCAGCGGTTGGCGGCGTTCATGGCGCTCGATTCGATTGCTTGCCGGGTCAGCCCGGAAGCGCTTTGTCAGGTCGACAGCCAGCGTGATCTGCCGGTCATGCAGGCACTTCGGCAACTGCGCTCGATGCTCGATGATTGCGGCTGGGTCTGGGGTGTCAGTGGCAGTGTCGGGTTTGAACTGGCGAGCGGTTTTGCGGCCATGCACGAAGCCAGTGATCTCGATCTGATCCTGCGTACACCGCAACTCATCACCCGTCACCAGGCACGTGAACTGGTGGCGGTTTTCGATCAGGCGATCTGCCGGGTCGACATGCAGTTGCAGACGCCATTCGGTGCTGTCGCCCTGCGCGAGTGGGCCGGAAACACTTCGCGGGTGCTGCTGAAAAACGCCCATGAAGCCTGTCTGGTGAGCGATCCGTGGAACCCGCAGGAGCTGGCAGCGTGAGCAGCCTGCTGGTGTTTCCCGGTCAGGGCGCGCAGCAGCCCGGCATGCTCCAGCGTTTGCCTCGGGAAACGCTGATTGAGGCCAGCGATAGCCTCGGTGAAGACGTCCTGCGGCTGGATTCCGGCGAAGCATTACGCAGCACCCGGGCGGTTCAGCTCTGCCTGCTGATCGCCGGCGTCGCCGCCTCGCGGCAATTGTTGCAGGCCGGACTTACCGCCGATTACGTCGCCGGCCTGTCCATCGGTGCGTATCCGGCAGCGGTGGTCGCGGGAGCGTTGAGCTTCAGCGATGCGTTGCATCTGGTCAGCCTGCGCGGCGAGTTGATGCAGCAGGCTTATCCACAGGGCTTCGGGATGACCGCGATCATCGGTCTGCAACTCTCCACAGTCGAAGATTTGCTGGCTCAGGTGCACAGCGCAGATACACCGGTGTACCTGGCCAACATCAACGCCGATAACCAGGTGGTGATTGCCGGCAGCGACAAGGCGATGCAGGCAGTGGCCGAGCTGGCGCGCAGTCGTGGCGCCGGGCTGGCAAAACGTCTGGCGGTCAGCGTGCCGTCCCACTGCCCTTTGCTGGATGAGCCGGCGCAAACCCTCGCCGAGGCGTTCACCCAGGTAGAGCTGAAAACACCAAAAATCGCTTACCTGAGCGGCAGTCGCGCAAGGCCTGTGACCAAGGTAGAAGCGCTGCGCGACGACCTCGCCTTCAACATGTGCCGCGTGGTGGACTGGCGCGGCACCGTGCAAAGCGCCTACGAGCGCGGCGTGCGACTACAGATCGAACTGCCGCCCGGTGCGGTGCTGACCGGGCTGGCGCGCCGGGTGTTCGAACAGGGGACCGTCACTGCCTTCGACAGTGCCCGGCTCGACACCTTGCAGGCGCTGTTGCGAGAGGAGGAGGGCCGACGACCCTAAATCACCGACTCAGGCTTCGAACAACAAAAACAACATTCGACGATGCACTTTGAGGACTACAACAATGATTATTTACGGTGTGGCGTTTCTCGCCTTTTGTACGCTGGTGGGTATCTGGGTCGGTGAACTGCTCGGCAAGTTGATCGGCGTGCCGGCCAATGTCGGCGGTGTCGGTATTGCGATGCTGCTGTTGATCGGGTTGGGCAGTTACTTGAACAAAAGTGGCTGGCTCAAGGGCAAGACCGAACAGGGCGTCGAGTTCTGGAGTGCGATCTACATTCCGATCGTGGTCGCCATGGCCGCGCAACAGAATGTTTACGGCGCGCTGAAGGGCGGGCCGATGGCGATCCTTGCGGGAACGCTCGCCGTGGTCATTGCCTTTGCCTTGGTGCCGGTGCTGGTGCGCCTGGGTAACAAGGAACCGGCGCCGATCACACCTGCCAAGACTGCGGGGTGAGCGCCATGTACGAATCAATGATGAAAGTCATCACCGGCTACGGGCTGATCAGCGGTTTCCTGATTGTCGGCCTGACCATGTGGGTGTCCTACTGGATGTCCAACACCTTCACCAAGGGCCGTCTGCACGGCTCGGCCATCGCCATTTTGCTCGGCTTGGTGCTGTCGTATATCGGCGGAGCCCTGACTGGCGGTCAGAAAGGGGTCGTGGACATTCCGTTGTTGTCGGGTATCGGTTTACTTGGCGGCGCCATGCTGCGGGACTTCGCGATTGTTGCCACGGCGTTTGGCGTCAGTGTCGATGAGCTGAAGCGGGCCGGGTTTGTTGGTGTGCTGGCGTTGTTTGTCGGCGTGGGCACGTCATTTGTTGCCGGGGTCGGGGTGGCGATAGCATTCGGTTATACCGATGCGGTGAGTCTGACGACCATTGGCGCAGGGGCGGTGACCTACATCGTCGGACCGGTAACCGGCGCGGCCATTGGCGCGAGTTCCGAGGTCATGGCGCTGTCTATCGCCGCAGGGTTGATCAAGGCAATTCTGGTGATGGTAATGACGCCGTTCGTGGCGCCGATGATCGGTCTGAACAACCCACGCAGTGCGGTGATTTTTGGCGGTTTGATGGGGACGTCCAGTGGTGTGGCCGGAGGGTTGGCGGCCACCGATCCGAAACTGGTGCCTTACGGTTGCCTGACGGCGGCGTTCTATACCGCACTTGGATGCTTGCTCGGGCCTTCGCTGTTGTTTCTGCTGATGCGTGGTTTGATGGGCTAGGACGATGATGGGTGATCGTTCCCACTCTGCGTGGGAACGATCATTGCGAGACCTGGCGATTGGCATACATCCGACACTCCGCAAGCAATGCCAGCAAATTCGGATCACGCTCCTTGGCCTTCAAAAACACCACGCCGATGTGCTGCTGCAACCGGTACTTCTCCTGCAACGGAATCAGCTTCACCCGGTTCTCGTACACCGCCGCAATCCTCCCCGGCAGCAACGCATAACCGACCCCGGAGCTGACCATGCTCAGCAGGGTGAAGATGTCGTTGACCTGCATCGCCACCTTCGGTTCGAACCCCGCTTGCCTGAACACCCGGACGCCGTCCTGATGGGTGGCGAAGCCTTGGGTGAGGGTGATGAAGGTTTCGTCGCGCACCTGCGCCAGGTCCACTTCGCTGCGCTGAGCAAAACGGGAATCGGCCGGGGTGGCGAGGAAGATGTCGTCGGAAAACAGCGGAATCTGTTCACAGTCCGGGTCGTTGACGGTGTCGTCCAGCGACACCAGGATCGCGTCGACTTCCATGTTTTTCAGTTTGTAGAGCAGGTCGATGTTCGAGCCGAGGATCAGGTCGATGTTGAGTTCGCTGCGGCGGATCTTCAAACCCATGATCAGCTGCGGCACGGTCTTCACCGTCAGTGAATACAGCGAACCGAGCTTGAAGCGCTCGGCCGAGAACCCGGCGGCTTCGCGGGTCAGGCGCACGCTTTCGACCACGTCCTGAATCAGCTTCTGCGCCCGCTCTTCGAGTACGAAGGCGCTTTCCAGCGGCGTCAGGTTGCGCCCTTCGTGCTTGAACAACGGGCAGCGCAGGGCGCTTTCCAGCGAATGGATTGCGCGGTGCACGCTGACGTTGCTGGTCTGCAACTCGGCGGCGGCGCGGGCGAGGTTGCCGGTGCGCATGAAGGCGAGGAACACCTCGAGTTTCTTCAGGGTCAATTCTTCGTCGATCAGCATGGCGCGGACTCTTCTTGGTATCGGTCGATTGTGCCCAAATATCAGGACAGGCGCAGGCCCGCGTTGAACGGAAACATTGCGCTTTTACGCTCAAGGCCCGAGCCTTGCGCGCTGCGGTAATGAAATCGAGGTGTGCGACACATGTATCACGGAGAAAAACTGAACGCCTGGACGCATCTGGTCGGGGCGGTAGCGGCGTTTGTCGGGGGCGTCTGGATGCTGGTGATCGCCAGCCTCGACGGCAGCCCGTGGAAGATCGTCAGCGTGGCGATTTACGCCTTCACCTTGCTGGTGCTCTACAGCGCATCCACCGTGTACCACAGCGTGCGCGGGCGCAAGAAAGCGATCATGAAGAAGGTCGATCACTTTTCGATCTACCTGCTGATCGCCGGGAGTTACACGCCATTCTGCCTGGTGACCCTGCGCGGGCCGTGGGGCTGGACGTTGTTTGGGATTGTCTGGGGCCTGGCGCTCATCGGCATCCTGCAAGAGATCAAACCGCGCTCCGAGGCGCGGATCCTGTCGATCGTGATTTACGCGGTGATGGGCTGGATCGTGCTGGTGGCGGTCAAGCCGCTGATTGCGGCGCTGGGGACTGCGGGGTTTGCCTGGCTGGCGTCGGGGGGCGTGCTGTATACCGTGGGGATCATCTTTTTCGCCCTCGACCATCGGTTACGGCATGCCCACGGGATCTGGCATCTGTTCGTGATCGCCGGGAGTCTGCTGCACTTTGTGGCGATTCTGTTTTACGTCCTGTAGATCACCCAAAACCTTGCGTGAGCGGGGTTGCCCGCGGTGACGGACTGTCAGTCACTCAGGTGTTGAAGGGGCCAGCGCAATCGCTGGCAAGCCCGCTCCCGCAGGGCCCAGGTTTTGCAGTTCTATCTGCGCGCGGCTGCTGAATATCTGCAACAGGTCGCCGAGGGTATGCGGCGGCGGTTCAGTGGCGCGAGTTACCGCGTACAGCGTGATCGGCAGCGGCGGGGCGAGAGGGCGGATCACAGTGCTGGTCGGCGAAGCACCGAGCGCCGTGAACGGATCGATCACCGCCACCCCGGCGCCGGACTCCACCATCGCTCGCGCCAGTGAGTACGTCTGCACGGCGATCCGTACCCGAGGCGGGGGCTCGACGGCTTCCAGATAACTGTCGAGCCGGGCGGCCAGCGGGTCGGCGCTGGACAGCCCGATCAGCGGCGCACCAGCCAGGGCCATCAGCGACAACGGCTGACCCGCGTCTTCCTCTGGCCAATAACCTTTCGGTGCCAGCGCCACCAACACGCCCACTGCCAATGCCTGCGCCTTCAGCCCTGGATGATCCGGCAACTGCAACGTCAGGGCCACGTCCACTTCGCGCATCAGCAGGTTCTGCATCAGCTCGCGGCTGTGGGCGCTGGACAGTTCGCAGGCGATGTCCGGGAACTGCGCCGTCCATTGCCGGATCGCCGGCGGCAGCAACGACAGCGCCAGGGCAGGCGTCGCGCCGATCCGCAGGCTATGGCCGGGCTCGCGGCGCAGGCTCTGGGCCAGACGCCGCACGCTTTGCAGGCTTTCGGTGACCTTGTCGACTTCGCGCTCCAGCTCCAGCGCTTCCGGGGTCGCCTGCAACTTGCCGCGCACCCGCAGGAACAATGGAAAGCCCAACTGCTGCTCGGCGTGCTGCAGCACCTTGGTCACCGCCGGTTGCGAGACGTGCAGCAATTGCGCAGCGGCGCTGACCGAGCCGGTCTGGCGGATGGCCTGGAAAATCTCGATGTGGCGAAGGCGCATGGCAAGTCCATAACCTTGGTTTATAGGTCTGGCATCTTTATTCATTGTTCGGCGCCTGTCACCTCGCCCTAACCTCGGTCTCGTCTTCAAGAGCGATTAAGGACGGACATGGCTCAGCGTGTGTGCATCATCGGCGGCGGCGTGATCGGGTTGGCAACGGCCTATGCGCTGGTGCGCGACGGCTTCGAAGTGACAGTGGTCGAGGCGCGGCAGTCGCTGGGCAGCGAAACCAGCTTCGCCAACGGCGGCCAGTTGTCCTATCGCTATGTTGCGCCGCTGGCCGATGCCGGTGTGCCGCTGCAGGCGATCGGCTGGATCCTGCGTGGCGATTCACCGCTGAAGCTGCGCCCGCGCCTGGACCCGACGCAGTGGCGCTGGATGGCGTCGTTTCTCGCCGCCTGCCGCACCTCGGTCAATCGTGAAAACGCCGCGCATCTGTTACGTCTGGCGCTGTTCAGCCAGAGCACGCTGAAACGCTGGCGCGAGGACGACGGGCTGGCCGGTTTCAACTGGCGGCGCAACGGCAAACTGGTGACCTTCCGCAACGCCGCCAGCTTCGACCATGCGCGCAAGGGCCTGGCCGATCCGCGGCAACAGCAGGTGTTGTCCGCCACCGAATGTACGCAACTGGAACCGGCATTGGCCAAGGCGCCGTTTGTGGGCGCGATCTACACGCCGGATGAAGAGATCGGCGACTGCCACGGTTTCTGCCAACAGTTGGCGGCGCGATTGAACGCGTCGGGCCGCTGCGAGTTTCGCCTCGGTCAGGCAGTCACCGGCATCCGTCATAGCCACGGCGCCGTCACGGCCATCGAACTTGGCGAAGAAACCCTCCCGGTCGAACAACTGGTAATCGCCGCCGGCCATCGCAGCCCGTTGCTGGCGCTGCCCGGCCTGCGCCTGCCGCTGTATCCGCTGAAGGGCTACAGCCTGACCGTACCGATTGGCAGTGAACACCGGGCACCGGACGTCAGTATCACCGACTACGACCGCAAGATCGTCTACGCCCGCATCGGCGAACAGTTACGCGTGGCGGCGATGGTCGACATCGTCGGTTTCGACCCGGCGGTGGACCCCGAGCGACTGGCGCTGATCAAACGCCAGGCCCGCGACACCTTTCCCGACGCCGGCCACTATGACGCCGCCATTGAGTGGGCCGGCATGCGTCCGGCAACGCCCACCGGCGTTCCGCTGCTGGGCGCCACGGCGTATCGCAATCTGTGGCTCAACCTCGGCCACGGTGCGCTCGGTTTCACCCTGGCCTGCGGCAGCGGGCAGTTGCTCAGCGAACTGATCGGCCAGCAACGCACATCCATTGATCTGCACGGGTTCAATCCCCGTGCGGCGTGACGTTTTCTGCTAAAACACCCCACCCACAACGGAGAATAACAATGCAAAAAATCACGTTGCTCGGCTGCACACTGGCGCTGTTCATCGGCGCCCAGGCACAGGCCAATGAAGTGCCGCTGACCGGTACGCTCGGCAAGATTGCCAGCGCCAACAGCATCACCCTGGGTTATCGCGATGCGTCGGTGCCGTTCTCGTATGTGGGCGATCACACCGGGCAGCCAATGGGGTATTCGGTGGAACTGGCGGACAGGATCGTCGAGCGCATCAAACAGCAGTTGGCGCTGCCGGAGCTGAAGGTGAAGTACAACCTGGTGACCTCGCAGACGCGGATTCCGTTGGTGCAGAACGGCACGGTCGACCTTGAATGCGGCTCCACCGGAGTGACGGCCGAACGGCAGAAGCAGGTCGCGTTCTCCTACGGTTTCATCTACGTCAAAGGCCAGTTGTTGACCGCAAAGGACAGCGCAATCCACAGCTTCGATGACCTGCGCGGCAAGAACGTGGTGACCACCGCCGGCACCACCAACGAACGCTATCTGAAGAGCTACAACCTCGATCACAAATTGAACATGTTCGTGATCAGTGCCAAGGATCACGGCGAGGCGTTCCAGATGCTGCAATCGGGGCGCGCGGCGGCGTTCTACATGGACGATGCGTTGCTCTACGGCGAACGGGCCAAGGCGCGCGACCCGCACAACTGGGTCGTGGTGGGGGAGGAGCAGTCGCGGGAAATCTACAGCTGCATGGTGCGCAAGGATGATCCGCAGTTCCTTGCACTGGTCAACGGTGTGTTGGCCGACCTGTACAGCTCGGGGGAGATCAACGGGATCTACCGCAAGTGGTTCGAACAGCCGATCCCGCCCAAAGGCTTGAACCTTGAGTTCCCGATGACCAGCGAACTCAAGGCAATCATTGCCAGACCGATCAGTGATCCGGTGCAGTGACGGGTTAGAAATCACCCCACAGTTGCTGCGCCACCGCCAGCGCCACAACTGGCGCGGTCTCGGTGCGCAGCACGCGCGGACCGAGGCGGGCGGCGTGGAAACCGTTGGCCTTGGCCTGCTCGACTTCGGCGTCGGACAAGCCGCCTTCGGGGCCGATCAGGAACGCCAGGGTCGATGGTTTGGCGTGGCTCACCAGCGGCTCGGCGACCGGGTGCAGTACCAGTTTCAGCTCGGCTTCGGTCTGCTTCAGCCAGTCGGTGAGCAGCACCGGTGGGTGAATTACCGGCACTCGTGAACGACCGCATTGCTCGCAAGCGCTGATTGCCACCTGACGCCAGTGCAGCAGGCGTTTGTCGGCGCGTTCGTCCTTGAGGCGGACTTCGCAGCGCTCGCTGAAGATCGGGGTGATTTCGGTCACGCCCAGTTCGGTGGCTTTCTGGATCGCCCAGTCCATCCGCTCGCCCCGTGACAGGCCCTGGCCGAGGTGGATTTGCAACGGCGATTCGACCTGACCTGCGAACTGCTCGTCGATCTGCACCACCACGCGTTTCTTGCCGACTTCCACCAGCGATCCGCGAAACTCGTGGCCGGAACCGTCGAACAACTGCACCGCATCGCCCTCGGCCATGCGCAGCACGCGGCTGATGTAATGCGCCTGGGCTTCCGGCAGTTCGTGTTCGCCGGTGCTCAGCGGGGCGTCGATAAAGAAGCGGGACAGTCTCATGGTGGTTCTCTGAAAAGATGTGAATCAGTTGGATCGGAGTCGACTTCATTCGCGAGCAAGCTCGCTCCCACATTTAGAATGCATTTCGCTGTGGGAGCGAGCTTGCTCGCGAAAGAGGCAGTCCAGGCACTGCAAATCTCAAGTAAGCCGAATCAACCCGGATCACGGAACCCGGGATGGAAATCCTTCGGTACCGCCACGCTGACATTCTCGCGGGTGGCGATGTCGATGCCTTCGCTGGCGACTTCGGCAAGGAAGTCGATCTGCTCCGGGGTGATTACGTACGGCGGCAGGAAATACACCACGCTGCCCAGCGGACGCAGCAATGCGCCACGCTCCAGCGCATGCTGGAACACCTTCAGGCCGCGGCGTTCCTGCCACGGATAAGCCTCTTTCGTGGCTTTGTCCTTGACCATCTCGATGGACAGGACCATGCCGGTCTGACGGACTTCCGAGACATTCGGATGATCCACCAGATGCGCCGTCGCCGAGGCCATGCGTTGAGCCAACGCCCGGTTGCGCTCGATCACGTTGTCCTGCTCGAAAATGTCCAGGGTCGCCAGCGCCGCCGCGCAGGCGAGCGGGTTGCCGGTATAGCTGTGCGAATGCAGGAAGGCGCGCAGGGTCGGGTAGTCGTCGTAGAACGCGCCGTAAACCTCGTCGGTGGTCAGGCACGCCGCCAACGGCAGATAACCACCGGTGAGGGCTTTCGACAGGCAGAGGAAGTCCGGTCGGATGCCGGCCTGTTCGCAGGCGAACATCGTCCCGGTGCGACCGAAACCGACGGCGATTTCGTCGTGGATCAGGTGCACGCCGTAACGGTCGCAAGCCTCGCGCAGCAGCTTGAGATAGACCGGGTGATACATGCGCATGCCGCCGGCGCCCTGGATCAGCGGCTCGACGATCACGGCCGCGACGCTGTCATGATTTTCCGCCAGCGTCTGCTCCATGGCCGCGAACATGTTGCGCGAGTGTTCTTCCCAGCTCATGCCCTGCGGACGCAGGTAGCAATCGGGGCTCGGCACCTTGAGGGTGTCCATCAGCAACGCTTTGTAGGTCTCGGTGAACAGCGGCACGTCGCCGACCGACATCGCCGCCATGGTTTCGCCGTGGTAGCTGTTGGTCAGGGTGACGAAGCGCTTCTTGTTCGGCTGGCCGCGGTTGAGCCAGTAGTGAAAGCTCATTTTCAGCGCGACTTCGATGCAGGACGAACCGTTATCGGCGTAGAACACCCGGTTCAGGCCTTCCGGCGTCATCTTCACCAGACGCTCGGACAGTTCGATCACCGGCTGATGGCTGAAACCGGCCAGAATCACGTGCTCCAGCTGATCGACCTGATCCTTGATGCGCTGATTGATGCGCGGGTTGGCGTGGCCGAACACGTTGACCCACCAGGAGCTGACCGCATCCAGATAACGCTTGCCTTCGAAGTCTTCCAGCCAGACACCTTCACCGCGCTTGATCGGGATCAGCGGCAGCTGTTCGTGGTCTTTCATCTGGGTGCAGGGATGCCACAGCACCGCGAGATCGCGTTGCATCCACTGGTTGTTCAGGCCCATATTCAGTCTCCTCGAGGCGGCTCGCGTCAGGCGCGGGCAAACAATCGCGCAAGCCTATGCAATGCATCGCGCCGGAACAACCCATTGTGTCGATTGAGCTACTTTGTACGGGCCGATAGACGTCGCTGGCGGCGTTTTGATGGCTGACGTATTCTTCGCGATTCTTTGGGTCGTATGACCCGCAAAACTGCATTTTCCTACGTGTTTTTCCGGAGTTCGCTGAATGTCTGTCGGTTGGCTGCGCGCCTGTGCGCTAGTGGTGTTGGGGCTGTTTAGCGTTACGGCGCTGGCCAAGGATAAAACCGCAATCGTGATCGGCGGCGGCCTGTCGGGCCTGACGGCGGCTTACGAACTGCAGAACAAGGGCTGGCAAGTCACGCTGCTCGAAGCCAAACCGAGCCTGGGCGGTCGCTCGGGCATGGCCACCAGCGAGTGGATCGGCAACGACAAGACTCAACCGGTGCTGAACAAGTACGTGTCGACCTTCAAGTTGAACACCACGCCAGCCCCTGAATTCGTGCGGACTCCGGGTTACCTGATCGACGGCGAGTATTTCTCCGCCGCCGACCTCACCACCAAACAACCGGCCACGGCCGAAGCGCTCAAGCGCTACGAGAAAACCCGTGACGATCTGGCGCGCTCGATCGACGACCCGCAGAATCCGGCGGCGACCAACACTCTGCACGCCCTGGACCAGATCAACGTCTCGAGCTGGCTCGACAAGCAGAATCTGCCGGCCACTGCGCGTCAGCTGATCAACCAGGATATCCGCACCCACTACGACGAGCCTTCGCGTCTGTCGCTGCTGTATTTCGCGCAGCAGAGCCGGGTGTATCGCGGCGTGTCCGACCGTGACCTGCGCGCTTCGCGTCTGGTCGGCGGCAGCCCGGTGCTGGCCCAGGCCTTCGTCAAACAGCTGAAAACCATCAAGACCAACTCGCCGGTGTCCGCCATCACCCAGGACAAGGATGGCGTCACCGTCAAGGTCGGCAGCGTTGGCTACCAGGCGGATTACGTCGTGCTGGCGGTGCCGTTGCGCGCCCTCAACAAGATCCAGCTGACCCCGGCGCTGGATGCCCAGCACCTGGCCGCGATCAAGGGCACCAACTACGGCTGGCGCGACCAGATCATGTTGAAGTTCAAGACGCCGGTGTGGGAAAGCAAGGCGCGGATGTCCGGCGAGATCTACAGCAACACCGGCCTGGGCATGTTGTGGATCGAGCCAGCCCTGAAGGGCGGCGCCAACGTGGTGATCAACCTGTCCGGCGACAACGCCCGCGTCATGCAGGCCTTTGGCGACAAGCAGATGGTCGATCAGGTACTGATCCGTCTTCACGCCTTTTATCCACAGGCCCGTGGCTCGTTCACCGGCTATGAAATCCGTCGTTACAGCACTGACCCGTCGACTGGCGGCTCTTACCTGGCCTTCGGTCCTGGCCAGATCAGCAAATTCTGGCGCCTGTGGGAACGTCCACTGCAACGCGTAGCGTTTGCCGGCGAACACACCGACACCTTGTACCCGGGCACCCTGGAAGGCGCGCTGCGCACCGGCCAGCGCGCGGCCAGTCAGGTTGAAGACCTGGCGGCAGGCAAATCCTTCGAACCGATCAAGGTCGGCCCGGCAGCGGCCACCGCAGCCGCGGCGGCAGGTGCAGCGGGTGCGGCCACGGCAGCGAAGAAAGGCAACTTCTTCACCAACCTGTTCGGTGGTTCGGACGACGACAAGAAGCCAGAGCCAGTAAAAGCGCCAGAGCCGGCACCTGCTCCAGCCGCTCCAGCGCCGGCACCGACCCCGGCGCCTGCGCCAGCCCCGGTAGAAGCACCGAAGCCAGCGGCTCCGGTGAAGGCCGAGCCGGCGAAGAAAGCGCCAGCCAAGCCTGCAGCGAAGAAACCGGCGGCCAAGACCGAAACGAAAAAACCTGCAGCCAAACCTGCAGCGAAAAAAGCTGAACCGGCGAAGAAGCCAGCGGCCAAACCGGCGGCAACCACTGATACGAAGGCTCAGTAACCTTCAGGCTCAAAAAAACGCGGCTCAATGGCCGCGTTTTTTTATATCCTGAATCTTTGGCAGGTTTTGAAGGGCACTACAGTCCTACATACATCGGCGATGTATCGGATACTTCCCACAGAAATACAGGAAAGAAGCGATTGAGCGCACTTCAGCTTGATTCTATGTTCTTCAATAAATTTGGAGGGCGATATGAAAGCAGCGGTTCTGATTGTTATGTGGGTCGGACTGTCCGGCTGTGTAGATGGTCGAATGATACTTAAAGGCCATGATTCAGAGTTGGCCCATAAGTGTCGGATAGATCCATATAAGCCCGACTGTCTCGATCCACCACCGTTGTTCAGAAGTTCTTGAAAAAGGGGCTTTTGGCTGTGGTGAGAGAAACCCTCAGGAAAGCTTCCATTCATAAATTTCTATCCCGTTCGGGAGCTTTCTCAACCATCTTGGTTTTGGCTTCGGGAGGCGGCCAGGGACGAAGCCGAAGCGCGCCCAACGTACGCTTCCTGTGCGCTGGTCGTATATCACCAGATTTCCATCGTTCTGCATGACCAGACAAGTGTTGTACCAAAGCGATTTGTCGATGCTGTGTGTACTTTCGGCAATCCATAATCGTTTTCTCGAAGCATCATAAAGAAAACCGTTATTGCTGATCACAAACTGCAGGGGCTCACGCATCTTTTTTTTATGCAAAGTCGAGCTGTAAGCTTGATGTGCATCTGCGATCCAGACTACAGCTTCGCCATCTTTGATTAACAAATTGCCATCGGCTTGCAATATCAATCGGAATCGCCCGTTCTCGGATGTCAGAAACTGCCCGGGCGACATTGTCTGATTGGGCGGTAATACGGATGAGCCACTTGCTTGAAACGGGGTGTAACGAATAGCCATGTTTTCCACCTTTGAGTCGAGTTGTCGAGCACCCATTCAATCAAGCTGGACCACACAAGTTGCTATACATATTGCTTGGCTGAAAGATTTTTTTTCTTGTCATCGACCCTCAAGAGAGGGTGCTTTTTCCTATGGCCCGGCCCCTACGAGCTCAGCAGATTTCGCTCAATCAGCGCCTGACATCGCGATACAAAATCGTCTTTAATCTTTCCTTAACTCCCCTGTTCAAGACTCTTGATCGTATTTCTCGATATTTCAAAGCAAAATTTTCCGCTTTAATTCGATAGATAACTCGCTAGTCTTGGTTCGCAGTTCTCACAGGATTTGGGCAATGCAGCTACGTAACTCTTCTTCGCGCTACGGTTGGGTCAGCATCTTCATGCACTGGGGTGTGGCGCTGGCGGTCTTCGGGCTGTTTGCGCTGGGCTTGTGGATGGTGGGGCTGGATTACTACAGCACCTGGCGTAAAGACGCGCCGGATCTGCACAAGAGCATCGGTCTGGTGCTGCTGGGAGTGATGGTGTTGCGGGTGATGTGGCGCTTTGTCAGCCCGCCGCCGCCGTCGCTGGAAAGCTACAGCCGCATGACGCGCCTCGGCGCGAAGTTCGGCCACGCATTTCTGTACTTCGGTCTGTTTGCCGTGATGATTGCCGGTTACCTGATTTCCACCGCAGACGGTGTCGGGATCCCGGTGTTTGGCCTGTTTGAAGTTCCTGCACTGGTTTCCGGACTACCGGATCAGGCAGATACCGCCGGTGTGATTCATCTCTGGCTGGCGTGGGCGCTGGTAATTTTTTCCGGCCTTCATGCGTTGGCAGCATTGAAGCACCACTTTATCGATCGTGATGCGACCCTGACACGAATGCTGGGACGCAAAGCCTGATGTTCAACCTCGACTCCAAAGGAAAACAAAGCATGTTGAAAAAGACTCTGGCCGCTCTGGCAATCGGTTCTGCCGTTCTGTCCGCCAACGTGATGGCCGCTGACTACGTGGTTGATAAAGAAGGCCAGCACGCCTTCGTCGACTTCAAGATCAG
The DNA here is from genome assembly GCF_026341415.1 of Pseudomonas sp. MCal1. Taxonomy (NCBI): domain Bacteria; kingdom Pseudomonadati; phylum Pseudomonadota; class Gammaproteobacteria; order Pseudomonadales; family Pseudomonadaceae; genus Pseudomonas; species Pseudomonas sp. MCal1. Next base: position 218,251 of record NZ_JAKUMP010000009.1, on the reverse strand, counting down.
CCACCTGGGCTACAGCTACATCACGGGTACCTTCAAGGACATCAGCGGCAAGTTCAGCTTCGACGCTGCCAAGCCTGAAGACAGCAAGATCGAATTCGACGTGAAGACCGCCAGCGTGTTCACCAACCACGCCGAGCGTGACAAGCACATCGCCAGCAAAGACTTCCTGGATGTGGGCAAATTCGCCGACGCCAAGTTCGTTTCCACCAGCGTCAAATCCACCGGCAAGAACGCCGCTGGCAAAGACACGGCTGACGTCACCGGCGACCTGACCCTGCACGGCGTGACCAAGCCGATCGTGGTCAAGGCCACTTTCCTGGGTGAAGGCAAGGATCCATGGGGCGGCTACCGTGCCGGCTTCGAAGGCACTACCAGCATCAAGCGCTCTGATTTCGGCAAGATGATGGATCTGGGTCCACAGTCCGACAACGTCGACCTGTACATCTCGTTTGAAGGTGTCAAAGCGAAGTAATTTTCGCCTGGCAATAAAAAACGCCCGCGGTCTTGCGACCGGGGGCGTTTTTTATTGCCTTCGGCAACGCTCGTCTCGGCGACGCACAAAAAAATGCCCCGGTTTTCAGGCCGGGGCATTTTTCATAGCAGTCGAAAACTCAGCGATTGCGGGTCAGCAAGGCCGGTTTTTCACCGCGTGGGCGGCTTGGCAGTTGATCCAGCTGCTCAGGCGTCGGGAAGCGGTCGGCTTTCGATTCCTTGTGCATGATCTTCGGCCCGCTGCTGCGCGGGTTCTGCACGGCCGGTTCAGCGCGTTGCTGATCGTCACGGGCCGGGCGGCGGTTGCGCGAGTTTTCATCGCGACGACCCTGGCCGTCACGCGGGGCGCCATTGCGCGGGCCGTTGCGTTTGCCTGGCGGGGTGCCGGTGCTCGAACCGTTGCTGTTGCGCGGGCCGCTCTGGCGACCTTGCGACTGACCGCCGCGTGGCGCGCCCGAACCTGCGCCCTGGCCCTGACCGCCAGGACGGCGACCACGGCCACCGGCCGGAGCCTGCTTCGGCACGTAGTCAACGCGGTTGCCGAAATTATCGATATCGTCGTCGAGGAATTCATCCGGAGCGCGATCTGCCGGGATGCGTGGCGGCTGGCTCGGCTGGCGTTGTTCGCGAGCCTGGGTGCCTTCGCGCGGCTTTTGTTGACGGGCAGGACGTTCACCACGCTCGCCACGCTCACCGCGTTCGCCGGCCGGTTTTTCCTTGCCCTTGTCTTTGCCTTTGTCTTTACGACCGCCGCCGCCACCGCCGCCATTCGGGCCGTCGCCGCGTGGGCCACGGGCGTTGCGCGGGTTGCGCATGTCCGGACGTTCACGGGCTTCCGGCTTTTCGGCCTCGATGGTGCTGGCATCGAAGCCCATCAGGTCGCCGTCGGCGATTTTCTGCTTGGTCATGCGTTCGATGCTTTTCAGCAGCTTTTCTTCGTCCGGCGCGACCAGCGAGATTGCCTCGCCCGAACGGCCGGCACGGCCGGTACGGCCGATGCGGTGCACGTAGTCCTCATCGACGTTCGGCAGTTCGTAGTTGACCACGTGTGGCAACTGGTCGATGTCCAGACCGCGAGCCGCGATGTCGGTCGCTACCAGGATGCGCACCTGATTCGCCTTGAAGTCGGCCAGGGCTTTGGTGCGAGCGTTCTGGCTCTTGTTGCCGTGGATCGCCACAGCCGGCAGGCCGTGTTTGTCCAGATACTCGGCCAGACGGTTGGCGCCGTGCTTGGTGCGGGTGAACACCAGCACCTGTTCCCACGCGCCGGCGGTGATCAGGTGGGCCAGCAGTGCACGCTTGTGGCTGGCTGGCAGACGGAAGACGCGTTGTTCGATGCGCTCGACCGTGGTGTTCGGCGGCGTCACTTCGATGCGTTCCGGGTTGTGCAGCAGCTTGCCGGCAAGGTCAGTGATGTCTTTGGAGAAGGTCGCCGAGAACAGCAGGTTCTGGCGTTTGGCCGGCAGGCGCGCGAGGACTTTCTTCACGTCGTGGACGAAGCCCATGTCGAGCATGCGGTCGGCTTCGTCGAGCACGAGAATTTCAACGTGGGACAGATCGACGCTGCCCTGGCCGCACAGGTCAAGCAGACGACCCGGGCAGGCAACGAGGACGTCCACGCCGCGGGACATGGCCTGAACCTGCGGGTTCATGCCGACGCCGCCGAAGATGCACGCGCTGACGAATTTCAGGTCACGGGCGTAGATCTTGAAGCTGTCGTGAACCTGGGCCGCGAGTTCGCGGGTCGGGGTCAGGACCAGCACGCGCGGTTGGCGCGGGCCGTGACGCTGGGATTTGTCCGGGTGGCCGTTGGGGAACAGCCGCTCGAGGATCGGCAGGGCGAAACCGCCGGTTTTACCGGTACCTGTCTGTGCCGCAACCATCAGGTCGCGACCTTGCAACACGGCGGGGATGGCCCGCTGTTGCACCGGAGTAGGCTCGGTATAGCCCGCATCTTCGATAGCGCGGACCAAAGCCTCGGAGAGACCGAGGGAAGCAAAGGACATGAGTAATCCTGTTTCAGTTAGGGCTTGGCCCAATGGGAGTCTTGCCTGGCGCGAATGGCGTTTAAGAGGACGCAATCCCGTCCGGTCCTGCTGCGGTTCCGAAGGCACGTCCGGAGTGCTCGCGCGGGCTGAGAAGCTGCGCTGTAGCGGGTCGGGAGGCCTGTTACGGTTCCGGGCGTCCGGGCGTGAGCCTGGCGGGAACGCCGGAGTATAACAGAGCAATCACTGCGCGCCGCTTTCCTGCTGCTCAACGGTTTTGCCGCTGGCGGTGGCGTTGCCCAGCGGCGCCGCCAGGGCGGGGGCCGCGCCGTAGCGGGCGCTGAGCTCGGCGTAGGCCGGTTCGCGCTTGAAACGCTTGAGCTCGGCGCCGAAGCGCTGCACCAGCAGATCCATCCCGGCATTGCGCCGCACGGCCAGAAACTGGCTCTGGCGGCTGATGACGGTCGGATTTTCGGTAATTTTGTCGCGAATGCCCAACTCATCGAGCAAATGCTGGCCCACCCGGCGATCCGTGATCAGCAGGTCGATACGCCCGCGCACCAGTTTGCCGAAGTTGGCTTCGTGGGTCGGGGCCGGCTCGCGGGTGAACAGGGTCGATTCGCGAAAGTCGGAGCTGTAGAGATAGCCCGGCGAGGTGCCGACGGTCAGGCCCTTGAGGTCTTCAAGGCTGTGAAAAGGGTGCGGCCGGTCGTTGGCATAGAACATCACGAACTCGACGTCCGACAGTGGTTCGCTCGGGTAAAGCAGGGTGGCGTCGCGTTCGTCGCTGTGGAAGATGTCCAGCGCGCCGTCGGCCTGGCCGGTTTCGAGCATCGACAGGCAGCGTTTCCAGGGCAGGAACTGCCATTCGACTTCGATGCCCAGGCGCTTGAACACAATGGCGGTGGTTTCGTAGTCCAGTCCGAGGTTCTTGCCGCCCTGTTCATAGACGTACGGCGCCCACGGTTCGGTGACGATACGCAGCTTCTCGCCCCGAGCCGCAAAGCTCAGGCAAGCAAAAACCAGCACGGCGAATAACTGCGTGATCAAAGGCATGGCTTGAGATTACGACGAGAAACGGCAAAGAGCCAGAAACTGGCCGCAGAAGCTCTGTTTCGGGCGTTAAAAGCAAAAGATCGCAGCGGCGAAAACGCTGAAAGCGCTGTCGCAACTGCGATCTCCTGGTCCTGCGGTTACGTCTTTTTAGCGCGGCAACTTCAGGTTGTTCCAGATTGCCAGGCTCGGTTCGGCCTGGTTCATGGAATAGAAGTGCAGGCCAGGCGCGCCGCCTTGCAGCAGGCGTTCGCACATCTCGGTGACGACCTGTTCGCCAAAGCGCTGAATGCTTTGGCTGTCATCGCCGTAGGCTTCCAGCTGCTTGCGGATCCAGCGCGGGATTTCCGCACCGCAGGCATCGGAGAAGCGCGCGAGTTTGCTGTAGTTGGTGATTGGCATGATCCCCGGCACGACCGGGATGTCCACGCCCAGCGCCTGCAAACGGTCGACGAAGTAGAAGTAACTGTCGGCGTTGAAGAAATACTGGGTGATCGCGCTGTCGGCGCCGGCGCGGGCCTTGCGCACGAAGTTGGCGAGATCGTCTTCGTAGTTGCGCGCTTGCGGATGCATCTCCGGATAAGCGGCGACTTCGATGTGGAAATGATTGCCGGTTTCTTCACGAATGAATTCAACCAGTTCATTGGCGTGACGCAGCTCGCCGCTGGTCATGCCCATGCCGGACGGCAGGTCGCCACGCAGGGCGACGATGCGCTTGATGCCGGCAGCCTTGTACTCGTTCAGCAGGCCGCGCAGGTCGTCCTTGCTGTCGCCGACGCACGACAGGTGCGGGGCGGCGGGGATTTTGACTTCGCTTTCCAGCTGCAGCACGGTGTTCAGCGTGCGGTCACGGGTCGAACCGCCCGCGCCGTAGGTGCAGGAAAAGAAATCAGGGTTGTAGGTGGCCAGCTGACGGGCAGTGGCGAGCAGTTTTTCATGCCCAGCATCGGTCTTGGTCGGGAAGAACTCGAAGCTGTAGCGGCGTTCTTGGGACATGGAGGGAGCCTCCAGTTACGAGCGGCAAGTTACACGCTGCGAAAGAAGCGGAGGTGCGCTGATCTCTCGTGCGTGAAACCTGCTGCCTGAAACTGTTTTGAAATAGGGGCAGAGCTCTCAAGCTTCGCACGGCAAGTCCGGCTTTTGACCTTGCTTGCCGCTTGAAGCTTGTAGCTCGCAGCTGCTCTTGTCTTAGTAGCGGTAAGCGTGCGGCTTGAACGGGCCTTCGACGGTCACGCCGATGTAGTCAGCCTGTTGCTTGGTCAGTTGGGTGACCACGCCGCCGAATCCGCGAACCATTTCCAGGGCCACTTCTTCGTCGAGTTTCTTCGGCAGTACTTCAACGGTCAGACGCTCGGCTTTCTGGGCTGGCGACAGGTCGGCGTACTTCTGGCCGAACAGGAAAATCTGCGCCAGAACCTGGTTGGCGAACGAACCGTCCATGATGCGGCTTGGGTGACCGGTGGCGTTGCCCAGGTTCACCAGACGGCCTTCGGCCAGCAGGATCAGGTAGTCGTCGTTCTGAGCGTCGAAAGCGCCCGGGCCTGTACGGTGGATCTTGTGTACCTGTGGCTTCACTTCTTCCCATGCCCAGTTCTTGCGCATGAAAGCGGTGTCGATTTCGTTGTCGAAGTGACCGATGTTGCAGACTACGGCGCGCTTCTTCAGGGCTTTGAGCATGTTTGCGTCGCAAACGTTGACGTTACCGGTGGTGGTCACGATCAGGTCGATCTTGCCCAGCAGCGCTTTGTCGATGCTGGCTTCGCTGCCGTCGTTGATACCGTCGATGAACGGCGAAACCAGTTCGAAACCGTCCATGCAAGCTTGCATGGCGCAGATCGGGTCGACTTCGGAGACTTTAACGATCATGCCTTCCTGACGCAGGGACTGGGCCGAGCCTTTGCCCACGTCACCGTAACCGATGACCAGCGCTTGCTTGCCGGACAGCAGGTGGTCGGTGCCACGCTTGATGGCGTCGTTCAGGCTGTGACGGCAGCCGTACTTGTTGTCGTTCTTGGACTTGGTCACCGAGTCGTTGACGTTGATCGCCGGGATTTTCAGCTCGCCCTTGGCCAGCATGTCCAGCAGACGGTGTACGCCGGTGGTGGTTTCTTCGGTCACGCCGTGAACGCGGTCCAGAACCTGTGGGTATTTCTTGTGCAGCAGCTCGGTCAGGTCGCCGCCGTCGTCGAGGATCATGTTGGCGTCCCATGGCTGGCCATCCTTCAGGATGGTTTGCTCCAGGCACCACTCGTACTCTTCTTCAGTCTCGCCTTTCCAGGCGAAAACCGGGATGCCGGCAGCGGCGATGGAAGCAGCGGCCTGATCCTGAGTCGAGAAGATGTTGCAGGACGACCAGCGCACTTCGGCACCCAGGGCAACCAGGGTTTCGATCAGCACGGCGGTCTGAATGGTCATGTGGATGCAGCCGAGGATTTTTGCGCCTTTCAAAGGCTGCTCGGAAGCGTACTTGCGGCGCAGACCCATCAGGGCCGGCATTTCCGACTCGGCGATGATGGTTTCGCGACGGCCCCAGGCAGCCAGGGACATGTCGGCAACTTTGTAATCGTTAAAATCTGCAGGCGTGATAACAGCGCTCATGAAGAGCCTCCATTCGTAATGTATGCGAATGGGCGCCGTTGTGCGTTTAGTGTCCGGCGCAAGCCGGCCAACGCCCCATCCGAGCCTGACAGGTTGAACCTGCTGCAGCGCCCCTCGGACAGGTGGCGGGAAAACGGTATCAAGTGAAGGTTACCGTTTTGAAACGGGGGCGATTATAGCCGTCTAGACTGATCTTCCAAAGGGTTTCTGTCGGCCGGATGAAGATCGCCAATCGCGACCATAGTAGAAGCCTCATGGAGCATGACCACTCAGTCTGCCAAGATGGCGCCATCATTCGGCAAGACGCTCAGGAGTGAAGATGAATTTCCACACCCGCAAGTGGGTAAAACCCGAAGACCTCAACCCCAACGGCACCCTGTTCGGCGGCAGCCTGCTGCGCTGGATCGACGAAGAAGCGGCGATCTACGCGATCGTTCAACTGGGCAACCAGCGTGTGGTGACCAAGTACATTTCCGAAATCAACTTCGTCAGCGCTTCGCGCCAGGGCGACATCATCGAACTGGGCATCACCGCCACCGAGTTCGGCCGTACCTCGATCACCCTGACCTGCGAAGTGCGCAACAAGATCACCCGCAAAAGCATTCTGACCGTCGAGAAAATGGTTTTCGTCAACCTCGGCGAAGACGGTCTGCCGGCGCCGCACGGGCGGACCGAAATCAGATACGTCAAAGACCAGTTCAAGGATGACGTGCCCGTTACCGAGTAATCGCGTCTGACCGGCGAACGGAAGCCGAGCGGCGCGTGTCGTAGCCTTATGACTCCGCCACCGGTTTCCCGCCATGACCACACCAACAGACGGCAAGACCCCCGACCTCTCGGCCAAGGAACAACACGAAGTCGAGAAAAGCCAGCCGCCCCGCGCGGCGGTTCTGCATGAAATCATCCGCAAACAGGGCGACCAGGAACTGGAGCGCAGCATTGCCGCGCTGTGGTGGTCGGCGCTGGCCGCCGGGCTGACCATGGGCCTGTCGCTGATGGGCATGGGCCTGCTCAATTCGCGTCTGCCCGAGGGCGACGAATTCAAGGTGATCGCCAGCTTCGGCTACTGCGCAGGCTTTCTCGCAGTGATCCTCGCCCGCCAGCAACTGTTTACCGAAAACACCCTGACCGCCGTGCTGCCGGTGATGACCAAACCGACGTTCGGCAATTTCGGCCGATTGATCCGGCTCTGGACTGTCGTGCTGTTCGGCAACCTGTGCGGCACGATTCTGGTGGCGTACGTGATGCTCGAACTGCCGATCTTTGACAGCAAGACCGACGAGGCCTTTCTCGAAATCGGCCGCAAGGTCATGGAGAACCACGCGAGTCAGATGTTCGCCAAGGGCATCGTTTCTGGCTGGATGATCGCCACCATGGTCTGGATGATTCCGTCCATGGAGAGCGCGAAGATGTGGATCATCATCCTCATCACCTATCTCATGGCGCTGGGCGATTTCACGCACATCGTGGTGGGTTCGGCGGAGGTGTCCTATCTGGTGTTTGCCGGCGAGCTGCCGTGGAGTGATTTCTGGGCGGTGTTTGCCGGGCCGACCCTGGCGGGGAACATCATCGGCGGCAGTTTCATCTTCGCCCTGATCAGTCATGCGCAGATCCGCAGTGAAAGCGGTGCGCCGAAAGATACGGCTGCGCCAAAAGATACGGCTGCGCCGAAAGAGTAAGCGGATCAGGCCAAATAGCCCGATCCGCAGCAGATCAAAAAATGATCAGTGGTGCGCGAGCTCGGCAGCGGTTGCCGGCTCGTCGCGCGTTGCATGCTTGACCAGTTTGCCGATGGTCAGGCCCTGCAACAGGATCGACGACAGCACCACGATGTAGGTGATGCTCAGCAGCAGATCGCGCTCCGGGCCCAGCGGCAGGGCCAGGGCCAGTGCCACCGAAACACCGCCGCGCAAACCACCCCAGGTCAGGATCCGGATCGTGCCGCGCGGCACCGTGCGCCAGCGCCGTAGCAAGACGATGGCCGGGGCCACGGTGAGCAGGCGCGACAGCAGAATCGCCAGCGCCAGCAGAGTCGCCGCCGCCACGTGCAGCCAGTTGAACGGCAGCAGCAACAGCTCCATCCCGATCAGCGCGAAAAGCAGGGCGTTGAGCATGTCGTCGAGCAATTCCCAGAACCCGTCGAGGTATTTGCGCGTCATGTCGTTCATCGCCAGGTTGCGGCCGAGGTTACCGATGATCAAACCGGCAACCACCATCGCAATCGGCGCCGAGACGTGCAGCTCGGTGGCCATCGCCGAACCGCCGATCACCAGCGCCAGGGTCAGCATGACTTCGATCTGGTGCTGCTCGATGCTCTTGATCATCAGGTACACCAGATAACCGATCAGCCCGCCGAACAGCACGCCACCGATGGCCTCATGGGCAAACAGCATGGCCGTGGCGCCGACGGTCGGGGTTTCGCCCAGTTGCGCGATGCCCAGCAACACGGTGAACACCACCACGGCGGTGCCGTCGTTGAACAGCGATTCGCCGACGATGGTGGTTTTCAACGGCTTCGAGGCGTTGGCCGTACGCAGCACGCCGAGTACCGCGATCGGGTCGGTCGGGGAAATCAGTGCGCCGAACAACAGGCAGTAGAGGAAGCTCACGTGCCAGCCGAACAGGGCAAAAATGTAATAGGCGAGGCTGCCGATCACGGCAGTGGCGATCAGTACGCCGAAGGTCGCCAGCAGACCAATGGGCCAGCGGTAGCTGCGCAAGTCGCTCAGGTTGACGTGCAAGGCGCCGGCGAACAGCAGGAACGAGAGCATCCAGTTCATCAGCAGATCGCCGAAGTCGATCTGGCCGATCAGCTGCTGTACGCGCTCTTCGAGACCGGGGTAACCGAGCAGGCTCAGGCCTTGCAGCAACAGGGAAAACATCAGTGCAGTCACCATCACGCCGATGGTTGGGGGCAGGCCGATGAAACGGAAATTGACGAAGGTGAGGAGGGTGGTCAGGCAGATGAAAGCGGCAACGAGTTCAAGCATCCGGAGTCCTTTGGATGGGGGGTGAAAGACAGCGCGCCCGCTCATGGACGCAAGGGTTGGATGGGCTGACGCCGGGTGGGGACACAATGGTGTCCCCGGGGAAATCAGCCGGACACATTGACCGCAGCGACACCCCGACGTTGCAGGTAGATGAAAAACAGCGCCGTCAGCACGGTCAGCACACCCACCAGCGCGCCGGTCCACGGCAAGTCGGCCAGGTCCGCACCGCTGGCGACCACCAGCCCGCCGATCCACGCGCCGGCGGCATTGCCGAGGTTGAACGCGCTCTGGTTCAGGGTCGAACCGAGGTTCGGTGCTTCATGCGCCTGATCGATGATCAGCAGTTGCAGGATCGGGCACAGGGCGAAGGCAAAAATCCCCCACAGCACCAGCGTGACCGCCGCCGGAACCACCGCTCGACTGGTCTGGCTGAACGCCGCCAGAATCACCACCACCGCCAGCGCCACACCCACCAGCGACGGCAGCAGGCGACTGTCGGCCAGGCGACCGCCGAGCATGCTGCCGCCGGTCAGGCCGACGCCGAACAACAACAGCATCACAGTCACGCCGTGGGGGCTGACGCCGGTGATGTCCTGCAGAATCGGCGCGATGTAGGTGAACACGCTGAACAGGCTGGTGGAGGCCAGCACGCTCATGCCCAGCGCCAGCAACACGTTGACCTTGCCCAGCACTTTGAATTCGCTGGCGAGGTTGGCCTTGTCCATCGGGATGTGTTTCGGCAACCACAGCCACTGGGCGAGGGCGGCGATCACACCGATCACCGAGACCGCCCAGAAGGTCGAGCGCCAGCCTGCGTACTGGCCGAGCGCAGTGCCCAGCGGTACACCGAGGACGTTGGCCAGGGTCAGGCCGGTGAACATCATTGCAATTGCCTGCGCCCGTTTGTTCGGCGCGACCAGCCCGGCGGCCACCACCGAACCGATGCCGAAGAACGCCCCGTGGCACAACGCAGTCACCACCCGCGCCGCCATCAGTGTCGCGTAGTTCGGCGCCAGTGCGCACAGCACGTTGCCGAGGATGAACATCAGCGTCATGCCCAGCAGTGTGGCCTTGCGCGGCATGTTGGCGGTGCCGATCGCCAGGATCGGCGCACCGAATACCACGCCCAGGGCGTAGCCGGTGATCAACAGGCCGGCGTGGGGAATGCTCACCGCGAGGTCGCGGGCGACATCGGGCAGCAGGCCCATGATGACGAATTCAGTGGTGCCGATGCCGAAAGCGGCAACAGCGAGTGCAAGCAAGGCGAGTGGCATGCGCAAGGTCTCTGTCGTTAGTCTTGACGCTTTGATCAGGCATACGCAGGCCGGCGACCGCTCTCGGACGAGAACGGGACAGGCAGGAATTATTGGAATTTGTCTGTGCGCAACTGAGTGCGGCGTGGTCGCTTGCAGTATAAACAGCTGCTGACACATCGCGAATCAATAATCTGACTAATTGGCTCAGGCTCAATAACAAGAAGCAAGGAGTGGCACGTGCTGGCGACAGCTCTGGTGTTGGTGGCGGCGCTGTTGCACGCAGCGTGGAATACGTTGATCAAATTCAGTGCCGAGCGGCTGCTGGTGGTGGCCTGCATGGACACCGTGGCACTGTTGTTCGTCGCGCTGGCATTCCCTTTCATCAGCCTGCCGCCGCCGGAGATCTGGCCGTGGATTCTGGCGTCGGCGGCGTTCGAGCTGCTTTATCGCTACCTGTTGATCCAGGCCTATCGGGTCGGCGACCTGGGGCTGGTCTATCCATTGATGCGCGGATTGTCGCCGCTGGTCGTACTGGCGCTGACCCTGATCTTCGCCGGCGAAGTGCTGACCACCCAGCAGATCTTCGGGATCCTGTTGATCCCGCTGGGCATGGCCTGCCTGCTTTGGCAGGGCGGCGGCGGGAAACACCTGCCGTGGTCGATGCTGCCGGTAGTGGCGCTGATCGGCTTGTGCATCGGCTGCTACACCTACATCGATGGCCAGGCGTTGCGGCGCTGGTCGCATCCGCTGGATTACCTGGTCTGGGTCACACTGCTCAGTGCCTGGCCGTTTCCGTTGCTGGCGTGGGTGGCCAAACGTCCGGCGTTCAGGCTGTTCTGGCGCGAGCAATGGAGGCTGGGTCTGGCGGTCGGGTTCTGCGTGTTGTTCAGCTACGCTCTGGTGCTGTGGGCGATGCAGTTGGGTTCGATTGCCGAAGCGGCGGCATTGCGTGAAATCAGCGTGATCCTGGTGGTGCTGTTCGGCATGCGATACCTGAAAGAACCTTTCGGCCGGCCACGGCTCTTAGCCTGTGGGCTGGTGCTGGTCGGCATGCTGGTGATGAAGCTCTGACCGCCCGGCAACTCTAAAACTCGAAAGAAGGACGGCGTTATGACGGTGGCTCTGTGGTGTGTGTTGATCGCGATCTTTCTGCCCTATCTGTGCACCGTCGTGGCCAAGGCCTCGGGTGGTTTCAGACTGCGGGACAATCATGATCCCCGGGACTTTCTGGACAGCGTGGATGGCGTGGCGCGCCGTGCCCATGCGGCGCAACTGAACAGTTTTGAAGTGACCCCGGCGTTTGCGACGGCGGTGATCGTCGCGCACCTGGTGGGCACTGCGGAGCTGGTAACGGTCAATGTGCTGGCGGTGCTGTTCATCACCAGTCGCCTGCTCTACATCATTTGCTATCTGGCGGACTGGGCGATGCTGCGGTCGCTGGTGTGGTTCGTCGGGATGGGGCTGATTGCCAGTTTCTTCTTCGTGTCGGTCTGAACCCTGAAAGATCGCAGGCTGACGAGGCCTGCGATCTTTTGCATTGTGCCTACGGCTTGTCGGCCACCTGCGGCACTTGCGGCAGCGCCGCGCCTTTTGGCCAGAGCATCCAGATCTGCCCTTGCTGCTTCATGTCGCCGGCCAGTTGTCCGGCGGCATCGCCGGTGCCCCAGAACAGATCCGCGCGAACTTCGCCGGCAATCGCGCCGCCGGTGTCCTGCGCGGCCACCGGGCGCACCAGCGGCGTGCCGTCCGGGCGAGTGGTCGACAGCCACAACAGGCTGCCCAGCGGAATCACCTTGCGATCCACTGCCGCGCTGTAACCGGCGGTCAGCGGCACATTCAGCGAGCCGCGCGGGCCTTCGTTGCTGTCCGGGTTGCGGGTAAAGAACACGTAGCTCGGGTTGCTCGCCAGCAGTTCCGGAATGCGCGACGGGTTGGCCTTGGCCCAGTCGCTGATTGCGCCCATGGTCACTTCTTCTTTTTTCAGCTCGCCCTGTTCCACCAGCCAGCGGCCGATCGGCCGGTACGGGTGACCGTTCTGGTCAGCGTAGGCGATACGCAGTTGGCGGCCATCATCGGTCTGAATCCGCCCCGAACCCTGAATCTGCAGGAATTGCAGATTCATCGGGTCGGTCAGCCAAGCCACGACCGGCGCCTTGACGCCCTGGCTTTCGATGGTCGCCGCGTCGTCGTAAGGCTTGAGCACGCGACCTTCGAGGCGGCCGCGCAGGCGCTTGCCTTTCAGTTCCGGGTAAATGCTGTCCAGCGACACAATGATCATGTCCTCGGGCACGCCATACACCGGCACGTTGGCGGTGGCGGTCTGCGTCAGGCTGCCGGGATAGACCGGTTCGTAGTAGCCGGTGATCAGGCCGTTGGGGTTGTCGTTCTCGGCGCGCAGGCCGAAGACGTCGAGGTTCTGCTTGAGGAAGGCGCGGATGTCGCCGGCGCTTTGCGGCACATTGGCGGCTGCCGCGCAGGTCGCGCCCCAGACCGGATCAGCCTTGAGCCGGGTGCAGGCGCTGCGCCAGGAACCGAAACCGGCCACCAGATCGCTGTCGGACACTGCCGGCAATGCTTCCCAGGTGGCACTGGAGTAGGTGGCCAAGGCGTGGGTTTTCGGCTTGGCGCTGTCGCCACCGGTGCAGCCGGCGAGGACCGCCAAGAGCGGGAGGGTAGCGATAAGCGGATGACGCCAGGCCTTGAAACGGCTGTTCATGGAGAATTTCCTGTGCCGGTTGCAGAAGTGCTCCATGCGCTCAAGCAACCCTTATTGTTAATAGGGCTATTGGTGTTTGGCGGTGACCCGAGGATACTGGCCGCCGATTTCCGTGACCTGAAGCCACCATGACTCTTAAAAGAATTTCTGTTGTATTGCTGGCCTGCCTGACCTTGTCCGCCTGTGGCGGTGTCGACCCGAATTCCCCGCTGGGTCAGCGCAAGGCGATCTTCAAACAGATGCTCAAGACCAGCGAAGACCTGGGTGGCATGCTGCGCGGGCGCATTGCTTTCGACGGGCCGAAATTTGCGGAAGGTGCGGTCAAGCTCGATGCGTTGTCCCATGAACCGTGGAAACATTTCCCGCAGGTGCGCGAGGAAGATCACACCAGCGCCAAGGACGATGTCTGGCAAAAACAGGCCCGCTTCCAGGAAATGGCCCGCACCCTTGAAGCGGCTACCGGTGAACTGGTGATCGCCAGCAAGGTTCAACCCTACAAGGCCAGTAACCTGGGGCCGGCCGTGCAGAAAGTCGAAGATGCCTGCAGTGCCTGCCATAAAGAATTTCGGGACCATTGATTTCTGTTGTTTGAGTGGACGCCTTCGCGAACAGGCCCGCTCCCACACTTGACCGTATTCACCTGAGCAACCCGGTCTGATGTGGGAGCGGGCTTGCTCGCGAAGAGGGCATCACATTCAACGCATTGGCGGTTACTTGTCGAGTTCGTCCAGCGCGTCCTGCAATTCCTTGCGCGATTCGGCGAGCTTGTTCTTGCGCTTGTCGATCTTCTCCGGATCGCCTTTCTTCATGGCCTTGTCCAGATCGGCCTGGCGCTTGCTCACTTCGTGCTTGGCATCGAGTACCTTGTTTTCGCGTTCTTTCTTCAGACCGGCGTCGGTGCAGTGTTCGGTGACTTCGCGCAGGGCGGTTTCGAGGCCGGCCTGCTGGTCGGTGTTGCCGCGCGACTTGGCCTGTTCGATCTGGTTGATGATGCCCTGCTTCTTGGCGGCACAACCGGTCAGGCCCGGCGCGTCTTCGTCGGCCATCACGGGAGCGGCGAGGACTGCGCAGAAAGACAGCAGGGCGAGCGGTGCGAGAAATTTCATAAAAGCTCCATGTGCAAAGGCAATCGGGTCGGTAAAGCACTGCGCTGTTGGAGCGCTCCGGCGGACATTGGGTTCCCGGCGGGCCGGGGATTGCATGTTCAGAAGCCGTCGACGCCGGCGGCTTGCAGGGTTTCACTCAGGGCCAGTACCTGCGGGTCGCGAAAAAAGGCGCTCAATTGCGCCGCGCGGCCCGGGCCGATCCCGGCTTCTGCCTGCCATTGTTCGGTGTTGCGTTGTGCCAGCGCCTGCCACGAATCGGCGAGTGTTGCCTGACCGGTCGGTGGCAATCCCAGGGCTTTGAGCCACTGTAGAAACGGCCGTTGGCGGGCGCTGTGAAAACTGTGCAGCAGGCGGGCACTGCTGCGCTCGCCGAGGCCGGCAATGTTAGCAAGCTCCGGCCCGTCGAGGGTCAACCAATCCAGCAGGCTGTTCAGGCGGCCTGTTTCGAGAAGTTTCTCCCAGGTACCGCGACCGACATGGGGCAGGGCCAGCCCCTGTTTCCCGCTGAGCCAGGTCAGGCGCGCGAGGAACTGGCTTTCGCAGCCCGGCGTCGGTTGCCAGCAGCTCAGGGCATGAAAGTCGCTGGCCAGCGGAACGTTCAGATCGGCGCGTTCTTTGCTGCGCAGCACTACGCTGTCGAGTCGCGGAATCGTCAGCCCGGCCAGGCTGATTGCCACCTGATCGCCGGGGCGAATGTCCAGATCCTGCCAGCGCCTGAGCGAACTGACGCTGACCCGTTTGATCTGCCGGTCATCGAGCGTTACCGGCGACAGTTCAAGCACCGGCGTGATGCGCCCGGTGCGGCCGATCTTGAAATTCACCTTGCGTACCTCGGCCAGCGCCTGGGCAAAAGGGTATTTCCAGGCGACAGCCCAGTAGGGCGGACGAGCCTGCCAGCGTTCGGCGGGCGGTCGCTGGCTCTGGCGCAGAACCACGCCGTCCGTGGCGAATGGCAATGGCGAGCGATACCAGTGATCGCGCCAGCGTTGCGCGTCGTTCAGGCTGGCGACGGCCTGGGTGTACGGTTCGGTGGGGGGAAAGCCGAATTGCGCCAGGGCCGCGATTCGCTCTGGCAAGTCCTCAGGCCCTTGCGGCCAGTCCCAGACAAACAGCCCGATGCCGGCGGCATGTTCCGCGTCGAGATCCTTGCGCCCCAGCAGGCCGGCCACGGTGGCGCGGGCATTGGCGCCGCCGGCGCGTGCCTGCATGTGTCCGTTCAAGCGCCAGTAGAGTTCGCCTTGCACCAGCAGATCCTGTGGTTGCGTCAGCTGTTGCGGAATGGCTCCGATCTTTTTGGCCGAAGCCGTCCAGTCCTGCCCGCGAATGCCATCCCCGCGACTGATTGCCTGATGCAACCGGCCGTCGCGATAGATCAGGGTGACCGCCACGCCATCGACCTTGGGTTGTATCCAGACGTTTTGGCGGTTGCGCAGCCAGATCGCGATGTCCGCAGCGTCATGAAGTTTGTCCAGGCCGGTGTGGGCGACAGGGTGCGCCACCGGGCCTGATGCAGTGCGCAACGGCTCGGGTGGTGAAGGAAGTTTGAAGCATCGGCGCCATTGGTTCAGGCGCAGGCGTGACTGATCGTACAGCTCATCGGCGATCACTGATCGGCCTTCGCGATGGTAGGCGTCGTCCCAACGGTCGATCTGTTGTTGCAGGGCGGCGACTTCGCTCGATGCCCGGTCGGCGGGCCAGTCCGGGCAGGTGGCAGCGAAGGTATTGAGGTGGAAAACCGGCAGGAAAAACAAAAACAGGCGCAGTGTGGCAAGCATCGTGAGCGTCCTTGCTCAGGTAGATGCTTGAAGGCTAGGCGAGGATTTGTTGTTGAGAGAGATGGGTGTTTTGCGAGCTGTTTCCAGTCCGAATGTGATATCGCTGATTCGGGCCTCTTCGCGAGCAAGCTCGCTCCCACGGAGTACGAATGAAAAAGCCCCGCACGGCGAACCGTGCGGGGCTTCCTGTACCGCCAGGAAAATTACAGGCCGGCAGCGGAACGCAGAGCGTCGGCGCGGTCGGTTTTTTCCCAGGTGAACGTGGAGAAGGTGTCTTCGCCAACAGTCTTGGTCTGCGGAGCACGACCGAAGTGGCCGTAGGCTGCGGTTTCCTGGTACATCGGGTGCAGCAGGTCGAGCATGGTGGTGATCGCGTATGGACGCAGGTCAAACACTTCGCGGACCAGTTTGATGATCTTGTCATCGCTGATCTTGCCGGTGCCGAAGGTGTTCAGCGAGATCGAGGTAGGCTGGGCCACGCCGATCGCGTAGGAAACCTGAATCTCGCAACGCTCGGCCAGGCCGGCAGCGACGATGTTCTTGGCAACATAACGGCCAGCGTAGGCAGCCGAACGGTCAACCTTGGATGGATCTTTACCGGAGAACGCGCCGCCGCCGTGACGAGCCATGCCGCCGTAGCTGTCGACGATGATCTTGCGACCGGTCAGGCCGCAGTCACCCACCGGGCCGCCAATGATGAACTGGCCGGTCGGGTTGATGTGGAACTGGGTGTCCTTGCTCAGCAGTTCGGCAGGCAGCACGTGCTTGACGATCAGCTCCATCACGCCTTCGCGCAGGTCGTTGTACGACACTTCAGGATTGTGCTGGGTCGACAGCACCACGGCGTCGATGCCGACAACCTTGCCGCCTTCGTAACGGCAGGTCACTTGCGACTTGGCGTCCGGGCGCAGCCAAGGCAGCAGACCCGACTTGCGGGCTTCGGCCTGACGCTGCACCAGTTGGTGCGAGAAGGTGATCGGTGCTGGCATCAGCACGTCGGTTTCGTTGCTGGCGTAGCCGAACATCAGGCCCTGGTCGCCGGCGCCCTGATCTTCAGGCTTGGCACGGTCAACACCCTGGTTGATGTCAGGGGACTGCTTGCCGATGATGTTCATCACGCCGCAGGTCGCGCCGTCGAAGCCAACGTCGGAGCTGGTGTAGCCGATGTCGCAAATCACGTCACGAACGATCTGCTCCAGGTCGACCCAGGCGCTGGTGGTCACTTCACCGGCAACGATGGCCACGCCAGTCTTGACCAGGGTTTCCACCGCAACGCGTGCGTGCTTGTCCTGGGCGATGATGGCGTCCAGCACTGCATCGGAAATCTGGTCGGCGATTTTGTCCGGATGTCCTTCAGACACGGACTCGGAGGTGAAGAGGGAGTATTCGCTCATCTCGATGTTTTCCTGAATTTACCGATGGTGAGTGTCGCCAGCCGGTCGCTGAAAATGGCGGACCTGGATCTGGAAACCATTACGTAAGCCTACATAGAGGCTTTCCCCGGGAACGAGTCCCGCAGCGGTGGCCCAACGGGCCAGATCGTCCTGTTCAAACCCCAACCACAGATCACCGCAGGCCTCCCTGGCCCAACTCTGGTTGTGGCTACATAACTCTGTCACGAGCAGGCTACCGCCCGGTTGCAGCAGGCTGGCCATGTGCTTGAGCGCTTCGGCCGGCGCGGCGAAATGGTGCAACACCATGTTCAACACCACGCAATCGGCCTGAAGGCTCACGCCATTCAATGCATCGGCCAATTGCAGGCTGACGTTAGCCAGCTGTTCACGTTCACATACCTGACGGGCCAGTTCGAGCATCGCCGCGCTGTTGTCCAGTGCGGTTACGGTGCCGAAGCGGCGCGCCAGTTCCGGCAGGAATGCACCATCGCCGGGGCCGACTTCAATGGCCGTGGCTGCGCCATTGAAATTCAGTTTGTCGAGCAGGGCCAGCACGCTTTCACGGTACTGCGGCAGGCCGGCAATCAAATCCTGCTGGGCGCGGAATTTCTCCGCGACCCGGGCAAAAAAGTCCTGGCTGTTGGCAGCGCGTTGCCCGTGAACCTGTGCGATCCGGGTTTCCACGTCGGCCGGCAGCGCCAGATTGTCGACTTCTTCTAACAATGCAGCGTGCAACTTGCCGCCCAGCAACTCGGTGTGGGGCAGGGCGCGGCGATAGAAAACCGCATTGCCTTCGCGGCGAGTCGCCACCAGATCCGCCTGCGCCA
The DNA here is from genome assembly GCF_026341415.1 of Pseudomonas sp. MCal1. Classification (NCBI taxonomy): domain Bacteria; kingdom Pseudomonadati; phylum Pseudomonadota; class Gammaproteobacteria; order Pseudomonadales; family Pseudomonadaceae; genus Pseudomonas; species Pseudomonas sp. MCal1. The sequence goes on along the minus strand of NZ_JAKUMP010000009.1, from coordinate 200,059 downwards.
GCACTTTAAGGTGATGGCTCATGCCGGACTGGCCGATATCGAAAATCTGCGCCAGTTCCAGAACGCCGAACGAGTCGTTGGCCAGGGCGCGCAATACATTCAGCCGCAGTGGATCGCCGCCGGCCTTGCACAGGGCCGCCAGCTCGTCGCAATCGTCATGGCGAATGGAAGGCACACGTAAGTTCATAGGGCTGGCAGTCTAGTGACGGCCGGAAGGCATCGCAAGGTCTATATCAAAAAGTTTTGATATTGCTCGATGGATGGCGCATTCGATTGCACTTCTCACCGTCCGGTCAACTCTACAAACGAACAGCGGAAAGGTTTCACCTGCCGAAACCGATGTTATCCATTGGAAAAACGCCTCCGGATGACTATCTGTCATTGCCCCGAGGCGCTCGGGTGAGGGAAAATGCCCTCCTTTTTTCCGTTTCAATCTATTCACACCCAGGAGATCAGCGATGCCTAGCCGTCGTGAGCGTGCCAACGCCATTCGTGCCCTCAGCATGGATGCCGTGCAAAAAGCCAACAGCGGCCATCCCGGTGCCCCCATGGGTATGGCAGATATCGCCGAAGTGCTTTGGCGCGACTACCTCAAGCACAACCCGAGCAATCCATCGTTCGCCGACCGTGACCGCTTCGTGCTGTCCAACGGCCACGGCTCGATGTTGATCTACTCGCTGCTGCACCTGACCGGTTACGACCTGTCGATCGACGACCTGAAACAGTTCCGTCAATTGCACAGCCGCACCCCCGGCCATCCGGAATTCGGTTACACCCCGGGCGTTGAAACCACCACCGGCCCGTTGGGTCAGGGTCTGGCCAACGCCGTGGGCTTCGCCCTGGCAGAAAAGGTACTGGGCGCCCAGTTCAACCGTCCCGGCCACAACATCGTCGACCACCACACCTACGTGTTCCTGGGTGATGGCTGCATGATGGAAGGCATTTCCCACGAAGTCGCTTCCCTGGCCGGCACTCTGGGCCTGGGCAAGCTGATCGCCTTCTACGATGACAACGGCATCTCCATCGACGGCGAAGTCGAAGGCTGGTTCACCGACGACACGCCGAAGCGTTTCGAAGCCTACAACTGGCAGGTGATCCGCAATGTCGACGGTCACGATCCGGAAGAGATCAAGACCGCCATCGAGACCGCTCGCAAGAGCCCGCTGCCGACCCTGATCTGCTGCAAGACCACCATCGGTTTCGGTTCGCCGAACAAGCAAGGCAAGGAAGATTGCCACGGCGCCCCGCTGGGTGACGCGGAAATCGCCCTGACCCGTCAGGCGCTGAACTGGAACCACGGCCCGTTCGAAATCCCGGCCGACATCTATGCCGAGTGGGACGCCAAGGAAAAAGGCCGCGCTGTCGAAGCCGAGTGGGATCAGCGTTTCGCTGCTTACTCCGCCGCATTCCCGACCGAAGCCAATGAACTGATCCGTCGCCTGAGCGGCGAGCTGCCGGCCGACTTCTCCGAGAAGGCTGACGCCTACATCGCCGACGTTGCGGCCAAAGGCGAAACCATCGCCAGCCGTAAAGCCAGCCAGAACACCTTGAACGCGTTCGGCCCGCTGCTGCCGGAAGTGCTGGGCGGTTCGGCCGACCTGGCCGGTTCCAACCTGACCCTGTGGAAAGGCTGCAAAGGCGTCAGCGCCGAAGACGCCAGCGGCAACTACATGTACTACGGCGTGCGCGAATTCGGCATGACCGCCATCATGAACGGCGTTGCCCTGCACGGCGGTCTGGTGCCTTACGGCGCGACCTTCCTGATGTTCATGGAGTACGCCCGCAACGCCGTGCGCATGTCCGCTCTGATGAAGCAGCGTGTCATCCACGTCTACACCCACGACTCCATCGGTCTGGGCGAAGACGGCCCGACGCACCAGCCGATCGAGCAACTGACCAGCCTGCGCAGCACGCCGAACCTCGACACCTGGCGTCCAGCCGATGCCGTTGAATCGGCCGTGGCCTGGAAAAACGCCCTGGAGCGCAAGGACGGCCCGTCGGCGCTGATCTTCTCGCGTCAGAACCTGCAGCACCAAACCCGTGATGCCGGCCAGATCGCCAACATCAGCCGTGGCGGTTATGTACTGAAGGACTGCGCAGGCGAGCCTGAGCTGATCCTGATCGCCACCGGTTCGGAAGTCGGTCTGGCCGTTCAGGCCTACGACAAACTGACCGAGCAAGGCCGCAAGGTGCGCGTGGTTTCCATGCCATGCACCAGCGCGTTCGATGCTCAGGACGCCAGCTACAAGCAATCGGTCCTGCCGTTGCAGGTTGGCGCGCGTATCGCGATCGAAGCGGCACACGCCGACTTCTGGTTCAAGTACGTGGGTCTGGAAGGTCGCGTGATCGGCATGACCACCTACGGCGAATCGGCTCCGGCTTCGGCACTGTTCGAAGAGTTCGGCTTCACCCTGGAAAACATCCTGGGTCAGGCTGAAGAGCTGCTGGAAGACTGATCCAGAATAGGTGTCGCCTGAACTGACGCCATCGCGAGCAAGCTCGCTCCCACAGGGGATTTGTTGTGTGACACAAATAGTGTTTGCAACATAGGCCCCATGTGGGAGCGAGCTTGCTCGCGATAGCGATGGTTCAGGCGCCATCGCATCAACGGATACACCACGGTAATCGAGAACCCCATGCCTCAACCGCGTCCCTACAAAGTTGCACTCAACGGCTACGGCCGGATTGGTCGTTGCGTCTTGCGTGCGTTGTTCGAGCGAGGCGAGAAGGCAGGGTTTGAAATTGTCGCGATCAACGACCTGGCCGACATGGCCAGCATCGAATACCTGACACGCTTCGACTCCACTCACGGCCGGTTTCCCGGCGAAGTGAGGGTCGACGGCGATTGTCTGCATATTAATGGCGGCTGCGTGAAGGTCCTGCGCAGTGCCACCCCCGAAGGCATCGATTGGGCGTCGGTGGGCGTCGATCTGGTGCTCGAATGCTCCGGCGCCTGGCACACCCGCGCAGACGGCCAGCGTTTCCTCGACGCTGGCGCGCCGCGTGTGCTGTTTTCGCAGCCGATGGCCAGCGAGGCGGATGTCGACGCCACCATCGTCTACGGCGTCAATCAGGATTGCCTGACCGGCGATGAATTGCTGGTGTCCAACGCCTCCTGCACCACCAACTGTGGCGTGCCGCTATTGCGTCTGCTGGATCAGGCAGTCGGCCTGGATTATGTGTCGATCACCACGATTCACTCGGCGATGAACGATCAGCCGGTGATCGATGCCTATCACCACGAAGACCTGCGCCGCACCCGTTCGGCGTTCCAGTCGGTGATCCCGGTTTCCACGGGGCTGGCGCGAGGTATCGAGCGCCTGCTGCCGGAACTTGCCGGGCGAATCCAGGCCAAAGCCGTACGCGTGCCGACGGTCAACGTGTCCTGCCTCGACATCACGATGCAGACCGCGAGCGATACCGACGCCGGCGAGGTCAACCGGATCCTGCGCGAGGCTGCCACCAGCGGCCCGCTCAAAGGTCTGTTGGCCTACACCGAGCTGCCCCACGCAAGTTGTGATTTCAACCATGACCCACATTCGGCCATCGTCGATGCCAGTCAGACCCGCGTTTCCGGCCCCCGGCTGGTGAACATCCTGGCCTGGTTCGACAACGAATGGGGTTTTGCCAACCGAATGCTGGATGTTGCAGAACACTATCTGCAGACAGCGACTTCAAAAAAACCGTAGGAAGTGCGACCCATGACCGTGTTGAAGATGTCCGACCTCGATCTGCAAGGTAAGCGCGTATTGATCCGCGAAGACCTCAACGTCCCAGTCAAGGACGGTGTTGTCACCAGCGATGCGCGTATCCTGGCTTCGCTGCCGACCATCAAGCTGGCCCTGGAAAAAGGCGCGGCCGTGATGGTTTGCTCGCACCTGGGTCGTCCGACCGAAGGCGAGTTCTCCGCCGAGAACAGCCTCAAGCCGGTCGCCGACTACCTGAGCAAGGCGCTGGGTCGTGAAGTGCCGCTGGTAGCTGATTACCTGGGCGGCGTTGACGTCAAGGCCGGCGACATCGTGCTGTTCGAAAACGTGCGCTTCAACAAGGGCGAGAAAAAGAACGCCGACGACCTGGCTCAGCAATACGCCGCCCTTTGCGACGTGTTCGTGATGGACGCTTTCGGCACCGCTCACCGCGCCGAAGGCTCGACCCACGGCGTTGCCAAGTTCGCCAAAGTCGCTGCTGCCGGCCCGCTGCTGGCCGCTGAGCTCGACGCACTGGGCAAAGCCCTCGGCTCCCCTGCCAAGCCGATGGCGGCCATCGTTGCCGGCTCCAAGGTCTCCACCAAACTCGACGTGCTGAACAGCCTGAGCCAGATCTGCGATCAACTGATCGTCGGCGGCGGCATCGCCAACACCTTCCTGGCTGCAGCCGGTCACCCGGTCGGCAAGTCGCTGTATGAGCCGGACCTGCTGGACACCGCCCGTGCCATCGCCGCCAAAGTCAGCGTCCCGCTGCCGGTGGACGTAGTGGTTGCCAAGGAATTCGCTGAAAGCGCCGAAGCGACCGTGAAGCTGATCGCTGACGTCGCTGCCGACGACATGATCCTCGACATCGGCCCGCAAACCGCGGCCAACTTTGCCCAACTGCTGAAGTCGTCGAAAACCATTCTGTGGAACGGCCCGGTCGGCGTGTTCGAATTCGACCAGTTCGGCAACGGCACCAAAGTGCTGGCCGAAGCCATCGCCGAAAGCGCGGCGTTCTCGATTGCCGGCGGTGGCGACACCCTGGCCGCCATCGATAAATATGGCGTGGCAGAAAAGATCTCCTACATTTCCACCGGTGGTGGCGCGTTTCTCGAATTCGTCGAAGGCAAGGAGCTGCCGGCCGTTGAAGTCCTGGAAAGCCGGGCCAAGGCCTGAGGCCGCCCGTTTGGCCAGGCAAAGGAGTGTTCAGATGGTCAAGTCGTTAGCGCTGTTGTTGCTGACCGGTACATTGGCAGCCTGCGGGAGTAACCCGAAGGCTGCGCCGGAGCCGGCACCCGGCGAGGCACAGAAGGGCTGCTACCAGGCCGACTGGCAGGCCGAAACCAACCCGGTGCTGAACAAGCGCTCGGGGCCGGACGGTCTGGACAAATACGAGACGCAAACCCCGGCCAAGGAACATGGTTGTCCTTGACCGGTCTGACTCTTTACTCAAGTCCGGCGGCGTGCGCTGCCGGTCGAGGAACACGGATGAAAGGTTTGATCGCCGTTGCGGCACTGGGCTTGTTGGGTGGTTGTGCGCAGTGGAACCCGTTCCAGTCGTCCGCTCCTGTGGATAACTGGACCACCTGGACCTGCGACAGCCAGGCCAAGGTGCTGTGGCGTTACACCGACGCCGGCCAGAAGGCAGTCGATGTGCGACTGGGCGGTGGCGATCAGGTCTATCGCCTGAAAGAAGAGCCGGGCGCCTCGGGCACGTTGTACAGCGACGACATGCTGGCGTTTCACATCAAAGGTAATGAAGGCCTGGTCTACTGGGTCGCTACCAATGATCTGATCGGCCGGGGCTGCAAAGCCCAATAACACAGAATTTGCTTTATCGAATCACCAGGCCGGGCCTCAACCCCCGATCTGCAATCACTTGAATAGCCGCCGCCGCTCCGGCAGGCTGGCACGATTAACGACCCAAACCGGGAGAGAGACACACAATGGCACTTATCAGCATGCGCCAGATGCTGGACCACGCAGCCGAGTTCGGCTACGGCGTTCCAGCCTTCAACGTCAACAACCTTGAGCAGATGCGCGCCATCATGGAAGCCGCTGACAAGACTGACTCCCCGGTGATCGTCCAGGCTTCGGCCGGCGCTCGCAAATACGCCGGCGCCCCGTTCCTGCGTCACCTGATCCTGGCCGCGATCGAAGAATTCCCGCACATCCCGGTGTGCATGCACCAGGACCACGGCACCAGCCCTGACGTCTGCCAGCGCTCGATCCAGCTGGGCTTCAGCTCGGTGATGATGGACGGCTCCCTCGGCGAAGACGGCAAGACTCCGACCGACTACGAATACAACGTCCGCGTGACCCAACAAACTGTCGCCATGGCTCACGCCTGCGGCGTTTCGGTTGAGGGCGAGCTGGGCTGCCTGGGTTCGCTGGAAACCGGCATGGCCGGTGAAGAAGACGGCATCGGCGCCGAAGGCGTTCTGGATCACAGCCAGATGCTGACCGACCCGGAAGAAGCCGCTGACTTCGTCAAGAAGACCCAAGTTGATGCCCTGGCCATCGCTATCGGCACCAGCCACGGCGCCTACAAGTTCACCAAGCCGCCTACCGGTGACGTGCTGGCGATCGACCGCATCAAGGAAATCCACAAGCGCATTCCGAACACCCACCTGGTGATGCACGGTTCCTCGTCGGTTCCGCAAGAGTGGCTGGCGATCATCAACCAGTACGGCGGCGACATCAAAGAAACCTACGGCGTACCGGTTGAAGAAATCGTCGAAGGCATCAAGCACGGCGTGCGCAAGGTCAACATCGACACCGACCTGCGTCTGGCATCCACCGGCGCCATGCGTCGCCTGATGGCCACCAACCCGAGCGAATTCGACCCGCGTAAATTCTTCGGCGAAACCGTGAAGGCGATGCGCGACGTATGTATCGCTCGTTACGAAGCTTTCGGTACTGCCGGCAATGCTTCGAAGATCAAGCCGATCTCGCTGGAAAGCATGTATCAGCGTTATCTGAAGGGTGAGTTGAACGCCAAGGTCAATTGAGACTGGGTGTTGAGCTGATTGAATAAAAAATCCGCCGAGAGGCGGATTTTTTATGGGCGACGATATTCTTGGGCCATGAGGTTATCCAAAAGTAAGAGCAAACGGCGCTGCTGTTTGCTCAATGGCATGATAAATAAATCTGTCCCCATAAGTTCTTGTTTCGCTGTCCCCATAAGCTCTTCATAGTTCTCTAGAGCTCTTGGAGTCGTCGGTTGGCTTATGCAGGGCGGTATGTATATCTTTTTACCTTGACGGTTTCAGTTGACTCCTCAATTGTTTCTTGCGCTTCGAAGGTAAATTTCAATGCATAAGTAGTTGAGTCGCTTCTAACATAGCCTTGTTGTAATTGTTGTCCGTTTGAACCCTCCACGTACCCGGGATTATTGTAGCGATCCCAAATCCACGGAGTGCTATCAGGTTCAGGAGGGATATAGGGTTTAACAGTAATTGGTTTTGGGTCGGCGGGTGGGAAACTAGGTATGCTTACGGTTTCTGCGATTCCCGGATAGATATTTGGGGAGTCAGGCTGCGGGTTGAAAGCTGCTGGCTTTGAGCCAACATAATCAAGTATATGATAATCAAAATTGTCTAGCTGCAGTGCAGTGATATCAGTCTTTCTAATAGTTTCTAATATGCCTGCTGTATTCTTTACTTTTACGCTTGCGCCGTCTATCGATTCGATGGTGCCGTCGACCAATTTGTTTTTTTTTGTGATCGCGGTGAATTTGTCGCCAGTGCGCAGGTGCACCTGGCGTTGTACGTTTTGTGTTGTACTCATGTCAGTTACTCCAGGTTTCTTGGTGTGATGGTGTTAAAGTGACCGATAACAGATTTATTTATTCTGCAGATGAACTCATTGGTTTGGTGTGTATGGCAAATTTATAAATTACGCCCCCTCAATTTTTCACTTTGGTATTCAATGATCCGGTTTTCTAAGGTTTCTGGATCGTGAAGAAAAGAGACTGCATGACATAAACAGTGTTGTTCACTGCGTCTGTCACAGAGCCATAGCACTCGATCAGGCCGTTATCCAGTTTGTCCATGGCTGGAATGCCCATGAAAATCCTTACATCGGTATTGTTGAAGTTGCTGGGTAGTGTCAGCTGGTTGATGAATGAGTTTGCAGTTATGCCTGTGGTTGTGTTGTCTGCATAAAAGTCTACGACCATGCCGGGTATGAAAGGAATGGATGTTGGAAGCAAAAAATTACAGCCGCCCAGAAATTGATACTTGCCGTAAGGTTTGTTGTACAAGGTATAGGCGACGTTATTGGTGTCTCTTGGTTTTACACCCATGATGGGTTCCGCTCTTTCAGTTGTTGTGTCTGAATAGAAATGGGCAAATGGTTCTTTAACTACAACGTATTGGGTGGCCATGGAGAGCTTCCTTTTTTAGTTAAGGTGGTCACGCTGTCTTTCAATGCTTGAGGAAAGATGAGGGGCTTTTTATGGGGGCGGATTCATATGTTAAATAAATCTGTCCCCTTAAAGTCACTTAAAGTCATTTTGCCGAAACAAGCTATACGGTTTGTTGTAGAGCGTGTAGGCAACATTGTTCATATCCTTGGGGTCGAAACCTATTTTTCGTTCTGCTGGAATATTGCTATCGGAGTAAAAAACTAGAGGTGCAGGAGAAACGATGTACTTAGCCATGTGAAGTGCCTCCGTTGGCTGGTGAGTATTTTGCGGTGTATAAAAATCGAATGGTCTACATGGAAGGAAAAAGGGGAAGATTTATTTGTTGATAAATAAATCCGTCCCCTTTTTCTCCCCTTTTTTCTATTTTTTTAAGCTCACCTTTCTGATCTTTCAAGGTTTCACTGGGTCACCGTACCTATAATCTCCCCATGGCGTTGCAGGATGACCAAGAGAAGCAGTGGCAGCAGCGTAAATCGCCTGACACCTCCAGCAAACGCAAAGGTTCGAGTGCCAACTTGTTTGTTGCCCAGGATAATCAGGGACATTCCAAGCGTGCTCTGGGCGTGGAACTAAGGGTGGCTCACCGTCATCCCAATTAGTGCTCCCGGCACCGGGCGTTCCCCAAAATGCAATCAAGCCGCCTGAGACTGCACCATTACCATTCCTTGGATAAGCAGTGAGCGTTTGCGTACCAACTGAAAGTTGGTTTTTAGGCGGTTCTTTGAAACTTATTTTTGTAAGGAGTGTTGTATTCCTGAATAGGTAGGGTTTCAGTTTGCTTGGAGCACTATTAGGTGCGGCAATTAAAGAGGTTGCGGTCTGGTCGATTCCAATTATTCGCATGTCGAAAAGTGCTGACCCGTCGTGGGTGAAGTTGATAGTGTCGCCAATTTTGTATTGCAAACCTTCGCCCTGGGAGTGAAAGATAGTCATTCTGTTCTCCATCATCTTTTGATGTTTTAAAAAGTTAACTCGCTATTTTTTTGTGGCTGCTTGCCACTCAACGTAGCTCTCTCGGTATAGTTCAATGTCAGAGATTTCCTCGGTAATACTTGTTCCGTCGAGACGTGTGGCGTAAATTTTTCTGTTAATCATATCTATGTTGTCTAATACGACTGTTTCGCTTGTGCCGTCAGGTCTTCTAATCCAGCATTTCGCGCCCCTACCTATAGAGTCGAATGGGAAAAGCACAAATGGAACTGACCGCTGGGTTGATATTGTTGGTGTGGAAGTGCTCATGGTTTGATTCTCCGTTTGGTTGTTGGGGGGATATAGCTTGATAGGGAAGATTTGTGATTTTGTATATGGCGGTTTTTATATGCTCTGCGATCGTGTGTGTCTTATCCTACTAGTTAAAAATTTCTGTCTGGCCCAACTTGGTACGTTTCGTTGTTCTTGGGTTATGGCTGTTGTATGGTAATGATCGCTGGAGAGGATTATGTAAATCCTGTTGTTCGCTGTATCAGTCACCGAGCCGTAGCATTCAATATCTCCAGTGTCCAGTATTCTCATGGCCGGCATTCCAGCAAAAACTTTAAGCGGTTGAGGTCCTAATATTTGACGGTTATGTGAGAACAAATTGGCAGGGTTGTTGGTCATGATGTTGTCACCATATGCATCGGGTGTTTGGCCAACTTGTAAAGGGATTGAAGGGTCAATAGCCAAGTTGAATTCACCTAGCCTCTGGAATTGCCCATAGGGTTTTCCATATAGTGTATAAGCGGCGTTTTGGGGAAACTTAGTGTCAATGCCGATAGTTTTTTCGGCAGGAATTGTAGAGTCCGAATAAAAAAACGTTGTAGCTGAAGTCACTATGTATGTCGGTTGTGCCATGATTTATGGCTCCTAAACTATTAAGCTTCATGCGGGCGTACCTATTGAGTCGCGCCGCTGTCGAGTGGAAAATGGTGCGTAGGGTTTTTATGATTGTCTGGATATATTTTTCCATTGTTACGTTGTCGATATAGAGAGACAAGTCCCCAGCCATTGGTGTGTTGGCGGGGAGTTTTATGCTGATACCGGATAGGCGCTGGTAAGACGCATAAGGTAGTCCGTGAATCTGGTAGACAACATTTTGAGGGTCTTTCATATTAACCCCGAATGGTGACTTTAGTGGGTGCTGTACAGCGTCGCTGTAATAAAGAGTTACTCCTGGAAGTACGACGTACTTGGCCATGATGCTCTCTCTTGGTTACTCGAGGTTTGTTGGCTTTGGTGTCAATAGTGTGAGTTGTTTTTCTGGTTTTTCTAACTGTCAAATATGACAGTTTTTTATATCAATTACTTATTTGTTCAAAATCGAATAGTTATATGTCGATACTGGTTTTTTGCGACGTATTAAGAAGGTGACGGATTTATTGTTGGCAGTTTTTCGGTACTGCGCGAAGAAAACCCGCCTATGGCGGGTTCTGTGGTAGATGAGTTACCTCAGCCAGTTGCTGATTAAGTTTTTGGCTCCACGTGGTCCAGCGCCTGATTCACCGCCAGTTCTCCAAGCATCACCAGTTGCGCAATGCCTATCGCAGTCTTGCGGTCGGCGGGAGGGAGGGTGGCGGCGAAGTTGTTGAGCATTTCGCTGGCGGAGCCGAGGGTTTCGCTGGCGTTGGCCAGGAGGGATTCGGTGTTGTAGGCGGGGTTGGCGAAGTACATGGGGTCGGGTTCGTTGACCGTGGCCATGATACGGGCGCCGGGGCAGAGGTAGTGGTCGAGGGCGCGTTCGGCGGCTTCGTTGAGTTTTTTGGGGTCGAGGGAATCGTAGGGGGAGGCCGGATCGGTTTCTGGCGGGTTAGGCGTAGGTTTGAACATAAGCTGAAAACTCCTGTAAGGAGCTGCCGGTCCTTCCCTACTAAAAGAAGGGTGGCAGCTGTGCGCAGGTTAGTAGACCGGGGAGTATTCAGCATTAACCGGCGCGCCGAAGCGCCCTGCGCACAGCCACCATCACAGTCAGACTGGAATGTCTGATGGACAGCGCGTTGCACGTAGCTGAAAACACCACAGGCTACTAAACCCGATCACTGCGAATCAGTGACCCGAATCAAGTTACCGACGGCCCTCCAGGCGCACAAGCCGGCGGATTCTGGCGTACCGGTAGGCAGCGACGCAAGCCGTTGTAGGCTTCAGGACGTAACGCGAATCGTCTTTAAACAGCAGCCTTAAACGTGTGTGCCACCGCTATTTATTGTGATCGATATCCAGCTTGCTGAACGTCACCTGCCCGCCCTCGCTGGTGTACCCGGTGTTGTCCTGCACATACACGCCGGCCTTGAAATACAGCGGCTTGTTGCGCCACGTCGCGCTGATCTGCGAATCCCACTGATACCCGGCCGCACTCACGCCCAGCGCGCCGCCGGGGCTCAGGTGAATGAGGTAGTTGAACTCGCGATTGAGTTTGATCCCGGTGGCGAGGGTGATGACGCGGCTTTCGTCCTGATCCGGATGGGTGCGCAGTTTGATCACCAGGTTGCCGGTCTCGGTTTTGTCTTTGTATTGGTACTCAAGCTTGAGCATCGGCTTCTGGCTTTCATAGGCATGGATCTGCCCGATGACGATCTTGCCGGAGCTGGGCACCTTGTTGACCGAGAGGGTCGCGCGCAGCAGGTTGTCGGCGTCCGGGTAATACCAGTTGCGCAGGGTGCCGTTGCTGTAGGTTTCACGAAGTTCGGTACGCGGGTAGATGGCGTTTTCGGTTTTCGAGCCGGTCACCGGGGACCAGAAGAACAGGGTGCCGGTGTCGGAATGGAAGTACTGATCCTTGAAGCCGTTCACCAGTCTGGAGGTTTCGACGGTGTAGGGCGGGCTGCCAACGGGAACGCTGAGGTTCCAGGTTGCGAGGTCGATCATGTCGGTTCTTCCACTCTGTTGCAGTTGTACGCGCGTGCCAGATGCTCTAGCCCGCGGTTCTTGGGGGCGGCCTTTATAAGCGTAGTGGGATTTTTTGTTAACGGCCGTCTGGCGGATGATTGGCGTCAACAACCTGTCGAAATGCCATGTTTCCCGGTTTTCGAGGGCTTCAGCGGTGACCGTTAGTCGGCTGCCTATCGGTTTGGTTAAATGATGGCTGGATGACAGCTATTGCTTTTACAGATCCCGGACTAGAGTGAACGCTCAGTGACTGTACGGTTTTCACGAGAAAACGCCGGAACACTGATCCGAGATGCCCCGACACAAGATGTCCCGACAAGAGAAGCAGCATGGAATGCGCGCAACCCCAGCCAGGTGAAGGCAGCTCAGTCCTTTTGATCGTTGATGATTACCCTGAAAATCTGATCAGCATGCGCGCCTTGCTGCAGCGCCAGGACTGGCAGGTTATGACCGCAGCTTCCGGTTTCGAAGCCCTCAGTTTGCTGCTCGAACACGACGTCGATCTGGTGCTGCTGGATGTGCAGATGCCGGGCATGGACGGTTTTGAAGTCGCGCGTCTGATGCGCGGCAGCCAGCGCACGCGCCTGACCCCGATCATTTTCCTCACCGCCAACGAGCAGTCCCAGGACGCCGTGATCAAGGGCTATGCCAGCGGTGCGGTGGATTACCTGTTCAAACCGTTCGATCCGCAGATTCTCAAACCCAAAGTCCAGGCGTTGCTGGAACATCAACGCAATCGCCGGGCGTTGCAGCGCCTGAGTCAGGATCTGGAGTCGGCGCGGGCCTTCAATGCGTCGGTGCTGGATAACGCTGCCGAAGGGATTCTGGTACTGGGCGAGGAGGGTCTGATCCGCTTCGCCAACCCGGCGATTTCCCGGCTGCTCAATGCACCGGTAAAGGAATTGGAAGGGCAGGAGTTTCTCGATTTCCTGCAGAAACCGCACATTCCGCTGTGGGTCGATTCCGAGTTTTATGCCAGTTACAAACGCGGCGAGACGTTGCGCTTACACGACGCGTTGCTGCGTACCGCACCAGGCCAGCAGGTGCCGGTGGCCTTGTCCTGCGCAGCGTTGCCGAGTGAACAGCACGCGATGGTGGTGACGGTCCTGGACATGTCGGTGGTGCGCCATCTGCATCAACAGCTGGAATTTCAAGCGGTCACTGATCCGCTGACCGGGCTGCTCAATCGTCGGGGTTTCTACCAGACTGTGGAAAACCTGTTGCTGCGCGGCGAGCGCACGGACAGCAGCTGGGTGCTGATGTACCTCGATCTCGACGGCTTCAAAAGGGTCAACGATTCCCTCGGGCATGATGCCGGGGACCGGGTGTTGCGCTGGGTCTCCGAACAACTGAAAGCCTGCCTGCGGCCGTTCGACATTCTGGCGCGGATGGGTGGCGATGAATTCACCGCGCTGCTGGATCTGGAATTCCCCGAACAAGCGGCGAAGATCGCCGAGAAACTCATCGAGCGGGTGTCGATCTGTCAGCAGATCGAAGGCCTCGATATTGCTTTGGGTGCGAGCATCGGCATCGCCACCTACCCGGATTGCGGCAACAACCTCGACGGTTTGATGCGCGCCTCGGACATCGCCATGTACGAGGCCAAGCGTGCCGGGCGTCAGCAATATCGCTTTTACGATCATGAAATGAACGGCCGCGCGCGCTCGCGGCTGATGCTGGAAGAGAGCGTGCGCAACGCCATCGAAAACCGCGATTTCAATCTGGTGTACCAGCCGCAGGTGGCGATTGGCGATGGCCGGATTCGCGGTTTCGAGGCGTTGCTGCGCTGGCAGCACCCGAGCGTCGGCGACGTGCCGCCGGGGTTGTTCCTGCCGTTGCTGGAAGAGGCGACGCTGATCAGCCGGCTCGGCAGCTGGATCTATCATCGCAGCGCCGGGCAGCGTAAGGCGTGGGAGGCCGAGTTCTCAGGAGATCTGGTGATCGGCGTGAGCCTGAGCAACACCCAGTTCGGCCTGCCGAATCTGGTTACCGAATTGCGTCAGGTGCTGGAGCGCCATGGTTTGCAGCCGCACCAGATGGAAGTGGAAGTGACCGAAGAGGCGCTGACGATCAACCCGGACGAGACCCGCAAACAGCTGAAGCTGCTGCGCAATCTCGGGGTGCGGGTGGCGCTGGACGATTTCGGTTCCGGGTCCTGCTCGCTGGCGCATCTGCGCGATCTGGAACTGGATACCCTCAAACTCGATCGGCACCTGATCGCCCGATTGCCGGACTCGTCTCGCGACGCTTCGCTGGTGCGCACGGTCATCGACTTATGCAAGGAATACGGCTTGCTGGTGATTGCCGAAGGCGTGGAAACCGTCGAGCAATATCAGTGGCTGCAAGCTCATGGTTGCGAGTACGTGCAGGGCTTCCTGGTGGCGCGGCCGTTGGTCGCCGAGGACACCGCACGCTTTACCGAGCCGTTCGACTGGAGCGCGTTGGCCGATTGAATTCGCTACACTGGCGGCCTTTTCATGATCTGTGCCGCCCCATGACTGCGTTGAAATACCTCCAGGCCTATCCCGCGAATCTGCAGGATCAGGTGCGCCAATTGATCGCTGACAACCGCCTTGGTGATTACCTGAGCCAACGCTATCCGGGCCGTCACGACGTGCAGAGCGACAAGGCGTTGTACGGTTACGCGCTGGACTTGAAGCAGGAATACCTGCGCAACGCCCCGGCCATCGACAAGGTGCTGTTCGACAACCGCCTCGACCTGACCCACCGCGCCCTCGGCCTGCACACCACGGTCTCGCGGGTGCAGGGCGGCAAGCTCAAGGCCAAGAAAGAGATCCGCATCGCCTCGCTGTTCAAGGACGCCGCGCCTGAGTTTTTGAAGATGATCGTCGTGCACGAACTGGCGCACTTCAAGGAGTCGGATCACAACAAGGCGTTCTATAAATTATGTGAGCACATGCTGCCGGGTTATCACCAGATCGAGTTCGATCTGCGGGTGTACCTGACGTGGCTGGACATGCAATAAGACATCAAACACCGGAGCGCATGCATGGACGTAAGCAAGACCAAGAGCAGTTTCTACCGGCGCTTGTACGTGGCGTACCTGATCGACAGCGGCCTGGCCAGCAGCGTGCCGGCGCTGACCGAGATCACCGGCATGCCCCGGCGTACGGCGCAGGACACCATTGCGGCGCTGGCGGATCTGGATATCGTCTGCGAGTTCGAACAGGAAGAGGGCGCGCGCAATCATGCGGGGCGTTATCGGATTCGGGAGTGGGGGGCGATTGATCGGGGGTGGATCGAGCGCAATCTGCGGCAGATCAAGGCTGTTCTCGAGTATCCCTGACCGATGTAGTCCCTTCGCGGGCAAGCCCGCGAAGGGGAAATCTCAAGACCGACGCATTCCTATGTGCGGAATGTCATCCTCCAGATATTCCTCACCCGCCACCACAAACCCGTACCGCCCGTAATACCCCTGCAAATGCGCCTGGGCCGACAGGTAGATCGGCACTTCAGGCCAACGCTTCTCGGCCTGTTTCAGCGCCTGTTCCATCATTTCATGACCCAACCCCTTGCCACGCCCGGCCGGCGCCGTGAGCACGCGGCCGATCACCACGTCGCCGCCCTGGGATTCCGGGTCCAGCAGGCGCAGGTACGCCACCAGTTGATTACCGTCCCAGCCCATCAAATGGCAGGTGTCACCGTCCAGATCCTGTCCGTCCGGATCCAGGTACGCGCAACGCTGTTCGACCACGAACACTTCCGAGCGCAATTTCAAAATGGCGTACAGCTGCTCCAGTCCCAGATCGCTGTGATGTTTGCAGACCCACTCGATTGTCATCTTCCGATTCCTTGAACTACGTCGCCCGATACTAAGCGCAGCGCCGAAATAAGTCTGTATGGCTGAGAAATCTGTGACAAAGGCCAAAATGCCATCATTCCAATATCGCGGCCCGCCGTACTTTGTGTAATCTGCTGGGAAGCGCTGTGCGATGGCTTCAATGAGCTAATGTTAGGGCCTGGGATTCGCCGGTAAGGGGCCTTGGGGTTTTGACTGAAAACACGCCGGGCGGCCCGCCCGCTAAGGATTTTCAAGCATGCCGCGATTGCATCGAGCCTTTGCTTTGATCGGGTTGCTGTTGCTGGGTCAAAGCGCTGCAGCGGAGAAACTGCGTCTGGTATTCGACGTCTGGCCGCCTTTTACCGATGACACGCTGGTCAACGGTGGGCTGGCAACCGACATCGTCAGCACGGCCCTGGCCCGTGCCGGTTATGCCAGCGCCTATGAGCAGGTGCCCTGGGCGCGGGCGTTGATGGGGGTTGGCGAAGGGCGTTACGACGTGCTGGTCAACGCCTGGTACAACGACGAGCGCACGAAGCTGGGGCAGTTTTCTGCCGAGTATCTGCTCAATCGCGTGCGTTTTCTCAAGCGCAAAGACTCGCCCATCGAATACAACAACCTGCAGGAATTGCACACCTATCCGATTGCGGTCGTGCGCGGCTACGCCTATTCGGCGCCGTTCGATGCCGACGCCGCGTTACAGAAAGTCCCTGTGCATAACTTCGCGATGGCCGTGCGCATGCTGGCGGCGGACCGGGTCAAGCTGACCCTGGAAGACGAATACGTCGCCCGCTATTACCTGGCTCGGGAGTCACCGAAAGTACGCAACGCAGTGGAGTTTCTGCCCAAGCCGCTGAGCGAGAACAGCCTGCACATTCTGGTCAGCCTGAAGAACCCGCAGCACGAACAGATCGTGGCCGGGTTCGACAAGGCGATTGCGTCGATGAAGGCCGATGGCAGCTATGACAAGCTGCTCAGGCAACACGGAATGTAGCCTGAAAGATTTTTAGTGCACGAACGGGCCTCTTCGCGGGCAAGCCCGCTCCCACAGGTACAGCGGCAGTTCACATATTTGTGTACCACACCGACACTGTGGGAGCTGGCTTGCCAGCGATGAGGCCTGTGCGGCCAACTCAGTCTTCGGCTGTGTCTTTGATCAGGTGCGCCGCCAGCGTGCGCAACGGGCCAAGCTGGCGGCAGATCAACGCCAGTTGCGTCTGCACCAGCCGCTGGCCTTCGTCGATTTCGTCCGGCATCTGCTCAAGCTCATTGGCCAGCGCTTCTTCCTCATCACTTTGAATCGCAATCGGCTGTTTGCTCGCCAGACCCTGGGCGATTTCATCGATGCTCGCCGCCAGACTCACCCCGGCACCATCGATCAGATGCTCACGCACCTCGGCCGGCAGTTGGGTTTCCCGGTGCGCGCCGAGGCCTGACAGATAGCTGAGCAAGGTGTGCGACAGCACCAGGAAGCGGAAACCGACGTCGGCTTCCTTCCGGAAATGCCCCGGCTCCATCAGCATGTTCGCCAGCGTCGTGGAGAGTGCCGCGTCGGCGTTGTGCGCGTTGCGCCGGGCCAGTCGATAGGCGAGGTCGTCGCTCTTGCCGGCGGCGTATTGCTGCATGATCTGGCGCAGGTAAATGCTGTTGCAGGTGAGGGTGTTGGCCAGCACCTTGTTCAGGCGCCGACCCTGCCAGTCCGGCAGGAACAGGAACACCGCAAGCCCGGCAATCAGGCTGCCGAGCAAGGTGTCGAACAGTCTTGGCACAAACAGACCATAGCCGTCACCGACCTGGTTGAAGCAGAACAGCACCATGATCGTGATCGCGGCGGTCGCCACGGTGTAGCGGGTGGTGCGGTTGGTAAAGAACACCACGCCGGCGGCGATGGCGAAGCACGACTGCACCAGCGGATTCGGGAACAGATCGAACAGCGCCCAGGCAATCGTCAGACCGATGGCGGTGCCGAAGATACGCTGGCCGAGTTTACGGCGAGTGGCGCCGTAGTTCGGCTGGCAGACGAACAGCGTGGTGAGGATGATCCAGTAACCCTGCGACGGGTGAATCAAATGCACCATGCCGTAGCCGATGCTCAGTGCCAGCGGCAAGCGCAGGGCGTGACGGAACAGCAGCGAGGTCGGCGTCAGCTGCGTGCGCAGACGAATCCACACATCCTTTAAGTTGCGCGGCGAGCGGTCGAGCAGGCTGCTGTCGGTGGCATCCGCCAGCGCATCGGGGTTGCTCGCGTCGCTGAGCAACCGGTCGAGGGTGCCGAGGTTGGCGGCGAGTGCGCGCAACGAACGCAGGAGTCCGCGCCAGGCCGGGTTGCTCTGGATGCGCAGGTGTTCGAGGGAAGCGTGCAGGTCGCTCAGGGCTTCGGCGAAACTCGCGTCGTAAATGAATGGCTGGCGCATCTGGATCGATTCGGCCAGCGCCCGACAGACCTTGCCTTGCTGGCGCAGCAGGCGCTGGCAGCGGAACAGGACATCGCTGTGGAAAAACGCATCGGCCAGGGCGTTGTAGGGATAGTGCGAAGAACTGGCGCGTTCGTGAATGTCTTGCGCCAGGAAGTACAGCTTCAGGTAACGGCTGACTTTCGAGCCGGGCCGACCGTTGCCGACCCGGTGCAGGATGATTTCCTTGGCGCTGTTCAGCGCTGCGACCACCCGACCGTTTTGTTGGGCCAGTTCCAGGCGCCGCGCTTCGACGTCCAGCTGACGGATCGGCTCGAACAGCGAGGCTTTCAGCTTCAGGTAAAAGCCCAGTTCACGGAACAGCCGCGCCAGACTCTGCTGCACCGGCTGGTTGGAAAACATCGCCTGCCACAGCACCGACAGCAGGCCGTACCACGCGGCGCCGGCCACCAGCAGCATCGGCTCATGCCAGAAATCCGTGACCGCGCCACCGCGCTGATCCACGCCGATCATGGTGTAGACGGAAAGAATCAGGGTCGCCGAAGCAATCGCGCCATAACGCTCGCCGAGCGCACCGAGCATGGTCAGGCCGAAACTGGCCAGTGCCAGCGCGATGACGAAAACGATGGGGTAGGGAAACAGCAATTCCACGGACAGCGCCGCGACGCTGAAACACACCAGCGTCACCGCCAGCGCGTTGAGGCGGCCCTGCCAACTGTCGTCGGTCTCGGCCAGGGCGCTGGCGATGATCCCCAGGAACAGCGGAATCAGCAGCCCCATTTCATCCTGATACCAGCACAGCGCCATGCTGCCGGTCAGGGCGATGAACACCCGCACGCTGTAGCTGAATTTATCCAGCGCCCACAGGCGCCGCAAAGACTGACGAAACGAGGTCGAGGACATGAAGTGCGAAGGCCTTCCGAGGCGATGCCGCTAAATTGAGCCAGTAATGACGCCGACGCAATGGCGCCGATCACATCTGACAGCAAAAAGTGTTCCCTACAGCTTCAGCGGTAGCAAATGTGGGAGCGAGCTTGCTCCGGGCGGCGATCCGACGAATGCAATCTGTCAGTCGACACATATGTTGAATGACATTCCTCTTTCGCGAGCAAGCTCGCTCCCACAGTTTGATTTGTGTTTCGTCAGACGTACTGCGCGGCGGCGTAGCCAGAGGCCCAGGCCCACTGGAAGTTGAAACCGCCCAGATGCCCGGTGACATCCAGCACTTCACCAACGAAGTACAGGCCCGGGCTTTTCAGCGATTCCATGGTCTTGGACGACACTTCGCGGGTGTCGACCCCACCCAGCGTTACCTCGGCGGTGCGGTAGCCCTCGGTGCCGGCCGGCACGACTTTCCAGCTGCCCAGCTTCTCGGCGATGTCCGCCAGTTCGGCGTGGGTGTACTGCTTCATCGGTTTGGAGACGAACCAGTTGTCCGCCAGCAGGTTGGCCATCTTCTTGGTGAAGATTTCGCCGAGCAGGGTTTTCAGTTCGCTGTTCGGACGCTCGGCGGTCTGCTGTTGCAGCCAGCTTGCGGCGTCGTGATCGGGCAGCAGGTTGATTTCGACCGTGTCGCCCGGCTCCCAGAACGAGGAAATCTGCAGAATCGCCGGGCCGCTGAGGCCGCGGTGGGTGAACAGGATGTTCTCGCGAAAGCTCTGGTCGTTGCAGCTGACCAGACAATCCACCGAGGTGCCGGACAGCTCGGTGCACAAATCCTTGAGCTGGTCGGTGATGGTGAACGGCACCAGCCCGGCGCGGGTCGGCAGCAGGTCGTGGCCGAACTGTTTGGCGACCTGGTAACCGAAACCGGTGGCGCCCAGCGTCGGGATCGACAGCCCGCCAGTGGCGATCACCAGCGACTGGCACTGGATCTGGCCGAGTGTGGTGTCGAGCAGGTAACCGCCTTCAACCTTTTCGATGGTCTGGATCGAGGTTTCGAGGTGCAGGTTGACGCCGACCTGATCGCATTCGTCCAGGAGCATGCCGAGGATGTCGCTGGATTTGTTATCACAGAACAGCTGACCGAGTTTCTTCTCGTGATACGGCACGCCGTGCTTGGCGACCATGCCGATGAAATCCCACTGGGTGTAGCGGGCCAGCGCGGATTTGCAGAAATGCGAATTCTGCGAGAGGAAATTGCTCGGTTCGGTGTACATGTTGGTGAAGTTGCAGCGCCCACCGCCGGACATCAGGATTTTCTTGCCGGCCTTGTTCGCGTGGTCGAGCAGCAACACCTGACGCCCGCGCCCGGCGGCGGTCAGTGCACACATCAACCCTGCGGCGCCAGCGCCAATGATCACGACTTCGGTAGAGCGCAAAACGGTGTCCTCACACAATGACCACGCAGATCGTTCCCACGCTCTGCGTGGGAAAGCATCCTGTGACGCTCCGCGTCACGATTCAAAAGCGGACGCAGAGCGTCCATGGCGGCATTCCCACGCGGAGCGTGGGAACGATCATTTAAGCGTTCTTACAAAACCCGAACGCGCAGCGAACGACCCTTGATCTTGCCGTTGTTCAAACGCTGCAGCGCCTGCATGACCACGGTGCGTTCAACCGCCACGTAAGACTGGAAATCGAAGATCGCGATCTTGCCGACCTGAGCGCCCGGAATGCCGGCTTCGCCGGTCAGTGCGCCGAGAATGTCGCCCGGACGCACTTTGTCCTTGCGCCCGCCAGCGATGCACAGCGTGCTCATCGGCGGTTGCAGCGGGGCACCGCCCTGGGACTTGAGGTTGTCCAACTGATCCCAGTTCAGCGGGGTTTTCTGCAATTGTTCGATGGCTTGCGCGCGGTGCGCTTCGGACGGCGCCACCAGGCTGACCGCGATGCCTTTCTCGCCGGCACGACCGGTACGGCCGACGCGGTGAATGTGGATTTCCGAATCGCGGGCCAGCTCGACGTTGATCACCATGTCCAGCGAATCGATGTCCAGGCCGCGGGCGGCGACGTCGGTAGCCACCAGCACCGAGGTGCTGCGATTGGCGAACATCGCCAGCACCTGATCGCGGTCACGCTGTTCCAGATCACCGTGCAGGCCGACGGCGGAAATGCCTTTGGAGGTCAGATGATCGACGGTTTCCTGCACTTGCTGCTTGGTGAAGCAGAAGGCCACGGTGGAGGCCGGGCGGAAGTGGTGCAGAACCTTGGTCACCGCACTCATGCGTTCTTCCGGGGAAATCTCGTAGAAGCGCTGTTCGATCTGGGTGTCGTCGTGGAACGCTTCGGCCTTGACCGTTTGCGGGTCACGCATGAACTTCGACGCCAGTTGCTTGATGCCCACCGGATAGGTGGCCGAGAACAACAGGGTCTGACGGCGGGCCGGGGTCTGCTCGATGATGTCTTCGATGGCGTCGTAGAAACCCATGTCGAGCATTCGGTCGGCTTCGTCGAGGATCAGCGTGTTCAGGCCGTCGAGGACCAGCGAACCCTTGCGCAGGTGCTGCTGGATGCGGCCCGGCGTGCCGACGATGATGTGCGCGCCGTGCTCCAGCGAGCCGATCTGCGGGCCGAAGGACACGCCGCCGCACAGGGTCAGGACCTTGATGTTGTCTTCGGCACGGGCCAGACGACGGATTTCCTTGGCGACCTGGTCGGCCAGTTCGCGGGTCGGGCAAATCACCAGCGCCTGGCAACCGAAGTAGCGCGGATTGATCGGGTTCAGCAGGCCGATACCGAACGCGGCGGTCTTGCCGCTGCCGGTCTTGGCCTGGGCGATCAGGTCCATCCCCTTGAGGATCACCGGCAAGCTCTGCGCCTGGATCGGCGTCATCTGGGCATAACCGAGGGAGTCGAGGTTAGCCAGCATGGCGGCGGACAGCGGCAAAGTATTAAAAGCGGTGGCGATGGTGGTCACGGGACTGGCCTGCAAAACAAAATGTCGCGCAGTGTAGCAGCCTCTGGCCACTTTCCTCGAAAGTTCTGGACGAACGCAAAGCCTGTGACGAGGGCCGGTTCCCTCGCCACGCGGACCCCGGTCAATGCTCGATATGTTCCTCACGGCGTTTGGTACGCCGTCCGTCCTCTTTCGATAGCTGCGAGAAAATCGTCGCGGCCAGCATCGCCATGATCCCCACGGTCACGAACGTTAGCTGAAATGCGCCCAACACGGTCTCAACGCCGTCATTGCCGACTTGTGCCGTAAAGCCGCCGAGCAACGCACCGGCGCAGGCCACGCCCAGGCTCAGCGACAACTGCGCCACCACCGACAGCAAACTGTTGCCGCTGCTGGCGCTGGCGTCGTCGAGATCGATCAGGGTCACGGTGTTCATGGCGGTGAATTGCAGCGAGTTGATCGCCCCCAGAATCGCCAGCAGGCATAGCAGCAGCCAGTACGGCGTCTGCTCGCTGACCAGACCCATGCTCGCCAGCATGATTCCCAGCAGCAGGGTGTTGCCGGTCAGCACGATGCGATAGCCCAGACGTTCGATCAGCGGTCGCGCGCCCCACTTGGCGACCATCGCGGCTGCGGCCAAAGGCAACATGCTCATCCCGGCCTGGGACGGCGAATAACCCAGCGCCACTTGCAGCAGCAACGGCACCAGAAACGGCAGGGCGCCGCTGCCAAGGCGAGCGAACAGGTTGCCGAGAATGCCGACGGCGAAGGTGCGGGTCTTGAACAGCGACGGCGCGAACAAAGGGTTTTCAATGTGCCCGGCGCGTAACCAGTACGCCGCCAGACACGCCATGCCGCCGAACAGCAGCAACATCACCCGCAAGTGCGGCAGGTGCAGTTCGCCGAGGCCTTCCATGGCGATGGTGATCAGCACCATCGCCGCACCGAACAGCAGAAATCCCAGACTGTCGAAGCGCGTGCGCTCGGTGCCGCGCAGGTCGGGGATGAATTTCCACACCGCATAGCAACCGATGACGCCGACGGGCAGGTTGATCAGGAAGATCCAGTGCCACGTCAGGTATTCCACCATCCAGCCGCCCATGGTCGGGCCGATCAGCGGACCGAGCAGGCCGGGAATGGTGATGAAGCCCATGATCCGCACCAGTTCCGAACGCGGGTAGGCGCGCAGCACCACCAAGCGTCCGACCGGCAGCATCAGCGCGCCGCCGAGCCCCTGGATCACGCGTGCGCCGATCAGCATGCTCAGGCTGCTCGACAAGGCGCAGAGCAGCGAGCCGAGGCTGAACAGCAGGATCGCGCCGAAGAAGATTTTCTTGGTGCCGAAGCGGTCGGCGATCCAGCCCGAGGCCGGAATCAGCAGGGCCACGGTGAGCATGTAGGCGATGATCACGCCCTGCATGCGCAACGGGTCTTCGGCCAGGTCCCTAGCCATGGCCGGCAGGGCGGTGTTGAGGATGGTGCCGTCGAGGGACTGCATGAAGAAAGCGATGGCGACGACCCACGGCAACCAGCGGGCGGTGATGGCGTCGAGTGGCGGGCGGTTGGGCATGGAACCTCTTGTTGTCTGGAAGATGATCGTTCCCTCGCTCTGCGTGGGAACGCCGCCATGGACGCTCTGCGTCCGCTTTTGGCTGGGACGCGGAGCGTCCCGGGCTGCATTCCCACGCAGAGCGTGGGAACGATCAGGTCGGAAGGTTAGAGAGTCAGGGTCAATCGGCTCACCAGCGCCCCCGGCAACAGTGCCGACGAGGTATTGCGCTGGCTGTAAGTGCTCGCCGACAGCAGCAATTCCCGTTCGGCGGTCAATGCTTCCAGCTGCGAACCCAGCAGGCTGTAGGCGCTGTCGTCGAAACGCATGGTGCTGACCGGCGCCTGAATCTCTCCGTTCTCGACCCAGAACGTGGCAAACCGGGTCATGCCGGTCAGTCGCGCCGCCGGTTGATCGGAGAAGTTCAGGTACCACAGGTTGCTGATGTACAAACCGGTGCCCAACTGCTTGAGGATCTCGGCCTGCGGCAGATCACCGGCACCCATGTTCAGCGCGCTCGGCGATTCGCCACCACCGGCGCCGTTGGCCGAAAGCCCGTATTCGGCAGCACTGCGCGAACCGACCAATTGATCACCTGCCTTGCCTTCGATGATCAACCGCAGATCGCTGCGCGGGTAACCTTCGCCGGAGAACGCCGGGCTCAGCGAGTCGCTGACTTTTTCGTCCAGGGACACCAGCGGACTGAACGCCTGATCGCCGGCATACAGCTTCTGCAACGGGCTGCTCTTGCTGGCAATCGACTGCGCCGAAAAACCGCCCCAGCACAACATGCCCATGATTTCTTCCAGGGCCGCCGGCGCCAGATAGGCGCGGTATTGACCGGGCGGCAAGGTGCGCAGCGGTCGCCCCAGAAACTCGAGTTGCTCGCGGGCCTGCTGGATGCGTCTGGCGAAGTCTTCGCTGATCCAGTCATGCCCGGCGTAGCTGGCCTTCACCGCTTCGCCGTTCTCGTGGAACAGGCTGAAGTCGAAGTTGAAGCTGTTGGCCTGATGCCAGCCGAATGCGCCGGAAGAACTGGCGAAACCGCGGCTGATCGGGCCGGCAGCGTAGAAGCCGACCAGATCCAGACCTTCGGCCGCCTGGGCAATTTCAGCCACCACCTGCTCGGTGTCCGGCAGTGGATGTTCCTGCACGTTCTTGCTCTGCCAGCTGTTGTGGTTGAGCAACAGGTACGGATCCTGCGGCAGCAACGGCAGGGTTTCGCGCAGTTGCTGCAAGCCTTCGGCGAGGCGTTGCAGATCGGTGGCCTGCTCACCGGACAGCGTGATGTGCAGGTCGGCATGACGACCGTCGTCGATCAGTTTCAGGCCGATACCGGCTTGCTGGACTTGCCCGGCCTGACGCACCTTGGCGTGGTTGAAGCGCACGAAGGCCGAGGATTCGGCGTCATAACTCAGGGTGAACTGTTCCGGCTCGCGCACGGCATCGCGCAGCCAGTCGACCAGCACCTTGAACGCCTCGGACGGGTTCTTGGAAATACTCATCAGGCGTCTCCCCCAAACACATCAACATTGCTGAACACGCAGGCCGGCGACGCATGGCCGACGCGGATCACCTGGTTCGGTTCGCCCTTGCCGCAGTTCGGCGTGCCCAGCACCTGGGTGGTGCCGGCGTTGCCGACGGCGCGCAGGCTCTTCCAGAAATGCGCGGAAATGCCCCGGTAGTTCGGATTCTTCACGACGCCCTTGAGTTCGCCGTTTTCGATCAACTGGCCCCATTCGCAGCCGAACTGAAATTTGTTGCGTGCATCGTCGATCGACCAGGAACGGTTGGTGCTCATCAGGATGCCGTTTTCGATACCGCCGATCAGTTGCTCCAGCGGCTGGTCGCCCGGCTCGATGTTGAGGTTGGCCATGCGGTCGATCGGCGGTCGGTTCCAGCCGCAGGCGCGGCTGTTGGCGACGCCGTCCAGACCCGCGCGGAACTGCGACAAGGCACCGCCCAACGGCCGGACCAGCAGGCCTTCGCGAATCAGGAATTGCTTGCTGGCCCTGGAGCCGTCGTCATCGTGACCGTAACTCGCCAGTTCTTCGGGAATGCCCGGATCGAACGTCACGTTGAGCAGTTTCGAGCCGTATTGCAGGCTGCCGAAATCCGAGGCTTTGACGAAACTGGTGCCGGCGTAATTGCGCTCGTCGCCGAGGATCCGGTCGAGCTCCAGCGGGTGGCCGATGGATTCGTGGATCTGCAACATCATCTGGTCGGGCATCAGCAGCAGGTCGCGAGGGCCTTGCGGGGTGTTCGGCGCGAGCAGCAGTTGCAGTGCCTGATCGGCGACTTGCGGGCCGGCGCCAATCAGGCCGCAACGGCTGATCACGTCAGCGCCGCCCTGCTGGCCGAAGTTCTCGCGGCCGAGGCTGCGGGTCTGGCTGTCGCTGCCGTCGTAGGCGGTGACGTCCAGGCCCGGGTAGACGAAACGCTGGGCCTGACGCAATTCGGCGCCGGCGCTGCTCAGGTAGATCTGTTCGACGTGGGTGATGCCGATGCTCACTTGCCAATTCACCAGGCGCTCATCCTTTGGCACCGAGGCGGATTCCGCGCCGAGCAGCTCGAAGCATTCGCTCAGGGACGGAAAGGGTTGTTCGAGATTGGGTGAAAAGTAGTCGGCGCGGTCGCTGGACACCGGCTGCTGGCTCAGGTCGAGCAGGGCGTGCGGCTTGATCCGTCGGGCCTGTTGTTCGGCGCGCTCGAGGGCGGCTTGCAGGCCTTGTTGCGACAGGTCATTGGTCGCGGCATAGGCTTCGACGCCGTTGACCCGGACGGTGAGCATCGCGCCTTCATCGCGGCTCAGGCTCGGCGGTTCGGCGACGTTCTTGCGCACCGACAGGTACTGGCCGGACTCGCGGACATACCTCAAGGAAAAGAACTCGGCGCCCGTGCGCAAGGCAGCGAAGCGCTGCTTGAGCTGGGGGTGGAAATCGAACATCAGGGAACCTCCTTGTCATGGGAGCAGCGGCGCAGCGGATGCGGCGGGGAGGGGGGTGAAACGATTGGGCGAGGACTAGAGTAGGCCTGCGAGGGGGTAGGATCAAGTGAAGAGGGGGTGTAGGAAACAGCTGATCGCTCCCACGCAAAACGTGGAAGCGATCAAGGGGGAGTCTTACGGCTTACTGAGCAACAGTGCTCACTTCACGCATCGGCTTGCCTTTCACCGGCGCATCGCCAGCGACGTAGTACGGCGCCTTGCTGCGCGGCAGTGGCTGACGACCACGGATCTTGTCGGCGATTTTCTCGGCCATCATGATCGTCGGCGCATTCAGGTTGCCGGTGGTGATGATCGGCATGATCGAAGCATCGACCACACGCAGACCCTGCATGCCATGCACGCGGCCCTGGCCGTCCACTACGGCCATCTCGTCGGTGCCCATCTTGCACGAGCAGGAAGGGTGGAACGCGGTTTCGGCGTGCTCGCGGATGAACTTGTCCAGCTGCTCATCGGTTTGCACTTCGATGCCCGGGCTGATTTCGCGGCCACGGAAGGCGTCCAGTGCAGGCTGTTGCATGATTTCACGGGTCAGGCGGATGCCGTCACGGAATTCCTGCCAGTCCTGCTCGGTGGCCATGTAGTTGAACAGGATGCTCGGGTGCTGGCGCGGATCCTTGGATTTGACCTGGACGCGACCGCGGCTCGGCGAACGCATGGAACCCATGTGCGCCTGGAAACCGTGCTCTTTCACACCGTTGCTGCCGTTGTAGTTAATCGCCACCGGCAGGAAGTGGTACTGGATGTTCGGCCACTCGAATTCCGGACGGGTGCGGATGAAACCGCCGGCTTCGAACTGGTTGCTGGCGCCGATGCCGGTGCCGTTGAACAGCCACTCGGCACCGATGGCCGGCTGGTTGTACCAGAGCAGCGACGGGTACAGCGAAACCGGTTGGGTGCAGGCGTATTGCAGGTACAGCTCGAGGTGATCCTGCAGGTTTTCGCCGACGCCCGGCAGATCGTGAACGACCGGGATGTCGAGGCTTTCCAGCAGTTTCGCCGGGCCGACACCGGAGCGTTGAAGCAGTTGCGGCGAAGCGATCGCGCCGGAGCAGACGATGACTTCTTTGCGGGCGCGGGCTTCAACGCGCTCTTCGGCAGCGCCGACCAGGTAACGCACGCCAACGGCACGTTTGCCTTCGAACAGAACCTTGTCAGTCAGGGCGTGAGTGACGATGGTCAGGGTCGAACGCTTTTTGGCCACGTCCAGGTAACCCCGGGCGGTGGAAGCACGACGGCCGTTCGGCGTCACGGTGCGGTCCATCGGGCCGAAACCTTCCTGCTGGTAGCCGTTCAAGTCTTCGGTGCGCGGGTAACCGGCCTGTACGCCAGCTTCAACCATCGCGTGGAACAGCGGGTTGTTGCCCGCCTTCGGCGTGGTCACGCTGACCGGACCGTCGCCACCGTGGTAGTCGTTCGGGCCGATGTCGCGGGTTTCCGCTTTACGGAAGTACGGCAGGCAATCGAGGTAGGTCCAGTCTTCCAGGCCTGGCAGTTTCGCCCAGCCGTCGTAGTCCATCGCGTTGCCGCGGATGTAGCACATGCCGTTGATCAGCGAGGAACCGCCGAGGCCCTTGCCGCGACCGCATTCCATCCGGCGACCGTCCATGTGTGGCTCTGGATCGGTTTCGTATGCCCAGTTGTAGCGACGACCTTGCAGCGGGAAGGCCAGAGCGGCCGGCATTTGCGTGCGGAAGTCGAAACGGTAGTCCGGGCCGCCGGCTTCGAGCAGCAGGACGGTGACGCCTTCGTCTTCAGTCAGGCGGGTCGCCAGGGTGTTACCGGCAGAGCCGGCACCGACGATGATGTAATCGAATTCTTGGGACATTGCATGCACCCTCTTTGAAAGTTGGTCAGGTCAGGCCTGGCGAGTGCTTTGCACTCGATTCGCGGGCAAGCCCGCTCCCTCAGGGATCGGGGCTGCCACAGATTGGGTGGGCGGCACCCGACCTGTGGGAGCTGGCTTGCCAGCGAAGGCGGCCTCGCGAGCAATACAGAACTCGGGTCTTAGAACACCGAGACGTAATCGCCCAGTTCGACCTGTACCGATTTGATGCGAGTGAAGTTGTTCAGCGAGCTGATGCCGTTCTCACGGCCGACGCCCGACTGCTTGTAACCGCCAACCGGCATTTTTGCGTCGGACTCGCCCCAGGCGTTGATCCAGCAGATACCGGCTTCCAGTTGATGAATCACGCGGTGGGCGCGGTTCAGGTCGCGGGTGACGATACCGGCGGCCAGGCCGAAGTCGGTGTCGTTGGCGCGACGGATGACTTCTTCTTCGGTTTCGTAGGTCAGGATCGACATCACCGGGCCGAAGATTTCCTCACGGACGATGGTCATGTCGTCGGTGCAGTCGGTGAACACGGTCGGAGCCACGAACGCGCCCTTGGCGAATTCGCCGTCGGTCATGCGCTCGCCGCCGCACAGAACGCGGGCGCCTTCTTCTTTACCCTTGGCGATGTAGCCCAGCACGTTTTCCATGTGCGCGAAGCTGACCAGCGGGCCGAAGTTGGTGTTTTCATCTTCCGGGTTGCCAACGCGGATGCGGGCGACGCGCTCGACGATCTTGGCTTCGAAAGCGGCTTTCAGGTGGCTCGGCACAAACACGCGAGTGCCGTTGGTGCAGACCTGACCGGAGCTGTAGAAGTTGGCCATCATGGCGGTGTCGGCGGCGCGATCCAGGTCGGCGTCGTCGCAGATGATCAGCGGGGACTTGCCGCCCAGCTCCATGGTCACGTCTTTGAGCGACGAAGCCGAAGCGCTGGCCATGACCTTTTTGCCGGTGTCGGTGCCGCCGGTGAAGGAGACTTTCTCGATGCGCGGGTGCTCGGTCAGCCAGGTGCCGACTTCACGGCCGCTGCCGGTCAGCACGTTGAACACGCCGTTCGGAACGCCGGCTTCGGTGTAGATCTCGGCCAGTTTCAGGGTGGTCAGCGAGGTGACTTCGCTTGGCTTGAAGATCATCGCGTTACCGGCCGCCAGGGCTGGAGCGGATTTCCACAGGGCGATCTGGATCGGGTAGTTCCACGCGCCGATACCGGCGACAACGCCCAGCGGTTCGCGACGGGTGTAGACAAACGAGGTGTCACGCAGCGGGATCTGCTCGCCTTCGATGGCAGGCACCAGGCCTGCGTAGTATTCCAGCACGTCGGCGCCGGTGACGATGTCGACGTACTTGGTTTCGGAGAAGGCTTTACCGGTGTCCAGGGTTTCCAGGGCAGCCAGTTCATCGTTGCGCTCGCGCAGGATGTCGACGGCGCGACGCAGGATGCGCGAACGCTCCATGGCGGTCATCGCGGCCCAGATTTTCTGGCCCTTTTCGGCGCTGACCACAGCACGCTCGACGTCTTCCTTGGTCGCACGTTGCACGTGTGCGAGGACTTCACCGTTAGCCGGGTTGATGGCTTCGAAGGTGGCATCGCTGCCGGCGTCGGAGTACGCGCCATCGATGTAGAGTTTTTGCAGTTCGAAACGGGCCATAGTGTCCTCGCAAGTGCATTAGTGGTTGGCGTTGGTCACCGGGTGAGCCATGTAGCTGTGGCATCGCTGGTCGGTGACAGTTCAGGGGGCCGAGCGTTTTCTCTGTGCTCTAGCTCACCTGCTTGGCCAATTGGAAATCCATGTATTCGTAAGCGATCTGTTGCGCCTGCGCAGTGTCGAAAGCGTCTCCCGACAGCGCGCCGCGCAACCACAAGCCGTCGATCAGAGCTGCCAGTCCACGGGCGGCGGTGCGCGCATCTTCGAGCGGCAACACACGGCGGAACTCGCAGCACAGGTTGGAATACAGACGGTGATCGTTGATCCGCTGCAACCTGTGCAAAGACGGCTGGTGCATGCTGGTGGCCCAGAAGGCCAGCCAGGTTTTCATTGCCGGGCCATTGACCTGGCTGGCGTCGAAGTTGCCTTCGATGATCACCTGCAGATGCGCCCGGGGGCTGCTGTCTGCCAGCGCCTGACGGCGCGCGGTGACGTTCTCGCTGAGGACGCTCATCAGATACCGCATCGTGGCGGCGATCAGGCCGTTCTTGTCCTGAAAATAGTGACTGATGATGCCATTCGAGACACCGGCCAAACGGGCGATCAGCGCAATGCTGGCGTCCCCCATTCCGACCTGATCAACCGCCTGCAAAGTGGCTTCGATCAGTTGTTGGCGGCGGATGGGTTGCATACCGACCTTGGGCATCTTGCACATCTCCTTAGGCCTTCCGACGGGCGATGAACGCCTGGCGGATTGAGGGCCAGTCTATTTTGTTTTGATTGAACGTTCAATCAACAAAGAATAAGATCTGCGACAAATCGTCGCTGCCTACAGATTTTTCCTACGTGTAAGTGGCGATAAACCGACATCCGAAAATGCTCGAAACCTGCGCGGGGCAAGGCGCGGTTCGACGTTCGATGGACGTGTTGAATGGGCAAGACGCTCAAGGCCAGGTTTCGGATGAACGTCCATGCCTCGGCCACGACGGCGATTCGCGGTGCCATCTCTGCAGGTTCGGGCTTTTTTCGGGGTGTCTTTATATCACCCGCCGGTCGGCTGCCAACTAACCGATTGGTCGGGTTCCGTGTTGCCTTGTGTTCTTCTCTCGCACTGCCTGGAGCATTTGTGCCATGAGTTCTGCCTCGCTTATAAAGACCCCGCCCGAGAAGGTGACGGTCAACGGTTGGGTGTTCTACACCTCTACCGCGCTGATTCTGTTGTTGACCGCCATTCTGATCATCGCCCCGCAAGAGGCCGGCAGAATGCTGGGAGTGGCTCAGGCCTGGTTGTCCCGCAGCTTCGGCTGGTACTACATGGTGGTGATCGCCGCTTATCTCGTTTTCGTGGTCGGCCTGGCGTTTTCCTCCTACGGCAAACTCAAACTGGGTGGCAAGGACGATACCCCTGACTTCAGCTACGGCGCCTGGGCGGGGATGCTGTTCTCGTCGGGTATCGGTATTTCGCTGTTGTACTTCGGCGCTTCCGAGCCGCTGGATCACTACTTCAACCCGCCGGAAGGGGCATCGGCCACCAACCTGGCGGCGCGTCAGGCTGTTCAGCTGACTTTCCTGCACTGGGGCCTGCACGGCTGGGCGATCTACGCGCTGGTCGGTCTGGCCGTGGCTTATTTCGCTTACCGTCATAACCAGCCGCTGGCCCTGCGTTCGGCACTGTACCCGCTGGTGGGCGAGCGTTGGGTCAAGGGCGCTGCCGGTCATGCGGTAGACGGCTTCGGCATGTTCGTGACCCTGCTGGGTCTGGTGACCAACCTGGGGATCGGCTCGCTGCAAGTGTCTTCGGGTCTGGAAAACCTGTTCGGCATGGAACACAGCAACACCAACCTGCTGATCGTGATCATCGTGATGAGCACCGTGGCGACCATCGCTGCCGTGTCCGGTGTGGAAAACGGCATCCGTCGTCTGTCCAACCTCAACATCATCCTGTTCAGCGGCCTGCTGATTTTCGTCCTGCTGTTCGGCCCGACCCTGCACCTGCTCAACGGCTTCGTGCAGAACATCGGCGACTACCTCAATGGCGTAGTCATGAAGACGTTCGACCTGTACGTCTATGAAGGCGACAGCGAGAAGTCCGACCGCTGGCTGGGCCTGTGGACTCTGTTCTACTGGGCCTGGTGGATTTCCTGGGCCCCATTCGTCGGCATGTTCATCGCGCGTATTTCCCGTGGTCGCACCGTGCGTGAACTGGTGGCCGGCGTGTTGTTGATTCCGCTGGGTTTCACCCTGGCGTGGCTGTCGATCTTCGGTAACTCGGCGCTGGATCTGGTGATGAACCAGGGCGCGGTGGAACTTGGCAAGACGGCGCTGGAACAGCCGTCGATGGCGATCTATCAACTGCTTGAACACTACCCGGCGTCGAAAGTCGTCATCGGTGTGTCGATTTTCGTTGGTTTCGTGCTGTTCCTGACTCCGGCCGACTCCGGCGCGGTGATGATGGCGAACCTGTCCTGCAAGGGCGGCAACGTCGACGAAGACGCCCCGCACTGGCTGCGGATCTTCTGGTCGGTCGTGATCACCCTGGTGACCATCGGCCTGCTGTTCGCCGGTAACTTCGAAGCCATGCAGACCATGGTGGTGCTGGCCGGTCTGCCGTTCTCGGTGGTGCTGGTGTGCTTCATGTTCGGCCTGCACAAGGCGATGCGTCAGGACATGCAGATCGAACAGGAGCAGGCGCAACTGGCTGAACGCGGTCGTCGTGGTTTCAGCGAGCGTCTGACTCAACTGGATCTGCAACCGAGTCAGTCGGTGGTGCAGCGCTTCATGGACAAACACGTCAGCCCGGCACTGGAAGATGCCGCTGCGCAAATGCGTGCCCAGGGCCTGGAAGTGCAGACGCTGCTGGGCAAGTCCAAGCGTTGCATGGGCGTACGGGTCGAGATGGAAGAGGGCAACCCTTTTGTCTACGAAGTAAGCCTGGACGGCTATCTGGCCACCCCGAGCGAGTCGGCTCAGTCCGATGAAGCGCGCCAGCGTTTCTACCGCGCCGAGGTGTACCTGCACAACGGCAGCCAGGACTACGACCTGATGGGCTTTACACAGGATCAGATCACGCGCGATGTGCTCGATCAGTTTGAAAGCCATCGGCAACTCCTTGGCCGGGTCTATAGCTGAGCTGTGATCCAGGATCGTTCCCGCGCTCCGCGTGGGAATGCAGCCCAGGACGCTTTGCGTCCTATCGATGCCAAGCTTGAAATCGGCAGCGCGGCTGGAACGCGGAGCGTCCCTTGAGGCATTCCCACGCGGAGCGTGGGAACGATCATCATGTCCTGATAAACAAAAACGCCGCGATCCTCTCGCGGCGTTTTTGTGTCTGTTCTCTTTACCCCAGGTTCTTGCCGAGCAGCGCGTGATACAGCTCGCTGTCGCCCAGAATCCCCACCACATGATTGTTATCGTGCAGCACCAGTTTGTTGCCGGTCTGGTAACGGATCTGCAACGCGTCGCGCATTCCGATGTTCGAGTCCACCAGTGTCGGTTTGCGTTCCAGTCCTTCCACGGCTTGCCCCGGTGCCCAGTTCTGCAGGTTCAGCACTGAACCGTTCTGCCGCGCACCCTTGATGGTGTTGCCTTCGGCCAGGTCCAGCCACGAGTCGCCACCCGGATCCAGACACACCGAACCGTTGATGCGTTTGCAGTTGTCCAGGGTGCGCATCAGGCTGCGACCACACAGCACGTTCAGCGGGTTGGTGTGGGCGACGAAGGTCCGCACGTAATCGTCCGCAGGATTGAGCACGATCTCTTCCGGCACGCTGTACTGGATGATCCGGCCGTCTTTCATGATCGCGATTCGGCTGCCGAGTTTCAGCGCCTCGTCGAGGTCGTGGCTCACGAATACGATGGTCTTGCTCAGCTTGCGTTGCAGTTCCAGCAGCTCATCCTGCAAACCCTGACGGATCAGCGGGTCGAGGGCGGAGAACGGTTCGTCCATCAGCAGAATGTCGGCGTCCATCGCCAGCGCACGGGCCAGGCCGACACGCTGCTGCATGCCGCCGGACAGCTCGTCGGGTTTCTTGTTGCGCCATTGGGTCAGGCCCACCAGTTCGAGTTTTTCATCCACCAGTTTGCGCCGTTCCTTCTCCGGACGGCCCTGCATTTCCAGACCGAAACTGATGTTCTCGCGCACCGTCAGCCAGGGCATCAGGGCGAACTTCTGGAACACCATCGCGATGCGTTTGGTGCGCATCATTTTCAGCTCGGCCGCGGAGCAGGAGGCGATATCGATCTGCTTGCCTTCGTGTTCGACGAACAGCTTGCCGCGGCTCACGGTGTTGAGGCCGTTGATGCAGCGCAGCAGGCTCGACTTGCCGGAGCCGGACAGGCCCATCAGTACGCAGATCTCGCCTTTGTTGATGTCCAGGCTGGCCTTTTCGACACCGACGATCTGCCCGGTCTTTTTCAGGATCTCGCTACGGGTCAAGCCTTGATCGAGAAGTTTCAGTGCTTCGCGCGGATCTCTGGTGAAGATCACGTCAACGTTATCGAAGCGAATTATGCTCATGCGTCACCCCCTACTTTGGCGTCGGGTTGTTTGCAGATTCGGTCGAGCATGATCGCCAGCAGTACGATCGCCAGGCCCGCTTCGAAGCCCAGGGCGATATCAGCAGTGTTCAGTGCGTTGACCACCGGTTTGCCGAGTCCGTCGGCGCCCACCAGTGCCGCGATCACCACCATCGACAGCGACAGCATGATGCACTGGGTGATGCCGGCCGCGATGCTCGGCATGGCGTGAGGCAGTTCGATCCGTGAAAGCAGTTGGCGACGCGAGCAGCCGAAGGCCTTGCCGGCGTCCATCAGTTCTTGCGGGACATCGCGGATGCCCAGATAGGTCAGGCGGATCGGCGCGGCGATGGCGAACACCACCGTCGAGATCAGGCCTGGCACCACACCCAGCCCGAACAGGGTCAGGGTAGGAATGAGGTAAACGAAGGTCGGTACGGTCTGCATCAGATCGAGTACCGGCCTCATCAAAGTGTAGAACATCGGTTTGTGCGCGGCGACGATGCCCAGCGGCACGCCGATGACCACGCAGACCAGGGTCGCGAACATGACCTGGGCGAGGGTTTCCATGGTTTCCTGCCAGTACCCCAGGTTGAGGATCAGCAGGAAGGAGGCGACCACGAACGCGGTCAGGCCCCATTTGCGTTGAATGAAGTGGGCCAGCAGGGCGATGAGGCCAATCAGCACCAGCGGGTTGAACCAGGTCAGCGCAAACGTCACGCCGTGGATCATCGTTTCCAGGGTCACGGCGATTGCGTCGAAGGTGTTGGCGCCGTGTTGCGTCAACCATTCAACGAAGCCCGCGATGTACTGGCCTAAAGGGATTTTCTGATCAATCAGCATGGTAGTGAACGTCCGCATGCAAGGAAATAAACAGCCCGGACGGCGTACGCCGCCCGGCATAAGCGATGCTCCTTAATTCAAGGCTGGGCAATCTTGGCTTTCACGGCCTCCAGGCCTGGTTTGCCGTCAATGGTGGTCACGCCAGCGAGCCAGGTATCGAGCACCTGTGGATTCTTTTTCAGCCAGGCCTTGGCGGCCGCGTCAGGCTTCATCTTGTCGTCCAGGATGTTGCCCATCAGTTCGCTTTCCATGTCGACGGTGAACTCCAGGTTTTTCAGCAGTTGGCCAACGTTGCTGCATTCCTCGACGTAGCCCTTGCGGGTGTTGGTCGCGACGGTCGCCGCGCCGAAGTCCGGGCCGAAGAAATCATCGCCGCCAGTCAGGTATTGAATCTTGAAGCGCTTGTTCATCGGGTGCGGTGCCCAGCCGAGGAACACCACGGCAGTGTCGCGTTTCTGCGCACGGTCGACCTGCGACAGCATGCCCGCTTCGCTGGATTCGACGACCTTGAAACCGGCGGTCTTCAGGCCGAAGGCGTCCTTGTCGATCATGCTCTGGATCAGGCGGTTGCCGTCGTTGCCCGGCTCGATCCCGTAGATCTTGCCGTCGAGTTCTTTCTTGAATTTGGCGATGTCGGCGAAGTCGTGCAGACCCTTGTCATACAAGGCTTGCGGAACGGCGAGGGTGTATTTGGCGCCCTTGAGGTTGGTGCGCACGGTTTCCACGGTGCCGGCGTCGCGGTAGGCCTTGATGTCGTTTTCCATGGTCGGCATCCAGTTGCCGAGGAACACGTCCATGTTCTTGCCGTCCGCCAGCGACTTGTAGGTCACGGGTACGGAAATCATGGTGGTCTTGGTCTTGTAGCCGAGCGCGTTGAGCACGACGGAGGTGGTGGCGGTGGTTGCGGTGATGTCGGTCCAGCCGACATCGGAGAAGTTCACGGTACTGCACTGCGCCGGTTCTGCGGCTTGAGCCAGCAATGGCAGACTCAGCATGGCGGCCAACAACAACGACGGGGAACCTTTCATGAATGGGGACTCCTTGGTGTTTTTTTTGGCAGTGTTCCGATTGGACCACCGCACTTATGGGTTGCGGTTGGATGGCGTTCTGGAGACAGCTCTACCGCAGCGCCTTGCAATCGAGTCGATACGATCATGTACCAGTGAAAATCTGACGCCTACAGGGTGCGTCGTATCCAGTACAGGGATGGTCGCATCCAGTGTCAGTGACGTCGTTTACAGCTTTTTTCTGCCCTGTCTGGCCATCTGAACCGCATAAAAACGGCGAAAACACGGGCTGAAACCGGCACGGCGTTAGTGGGCATGAGTACGTCGGTGTCAGACGCCGAGCGACCCGGGAAAAGCCCGATGATGCGGGCATTCCGGCGGATCGCAGCTTGAGCGTAGCAGCTCCGCCAGCGGGCGTTTCATGCCCCGGACCGGCATTCTCAGGAGCTCTGCAGCAATGGCTATCAGCGTTTTCGACCTGTTCAAAATCGGCATCGGCCCTTCCAGTTCCCACACCGTCGGGCCCATGCGCGCCGCCGCCCTGTTTGTCGAGTCATTGCGCGACAAACACCTGCTGGAGCAGGTGCGCCGCATCGAGGTGCAGCTGTTCGGTTCGTTGTCGGCCACCGGTGTCGGTCATGGCAGCGACAACGCGGTGATCATGGGCCTGATGGGCGAGTGGCCGGACGCGATCGACCCGTCGCAGATCGGCCCGCGCATCCAGGCCCTGCGCGAAACCCACACGCTGTTGCTCGACGGTCGTTTGTCGGTGCCCTTTATATGGGGCCGCGACATGCGCCTGATCGACGAGAACCTGCCGTTCCACCCCAACGCCATGACCCTGGTTGCCGAAGGCGATCACGGCGAGCTGCATCGCGACACCTACTATTCGGTCGGCGGCGGTTTTGTGGTGGATGAGGCGCAGGCCTCCAGCGGCGTGGTGGATCTGGATCGCACTGAATTGCCCTACGACTTCTCCAGCGCGGTGGAGCTGCTGGAACTGTGCAAGACCCACAACCTGCGCGTGGCCGAATTGATGATGGCCAACGAGAAGGTCTGGCGCAGCGAAGAGGAAATCCGCGCCGGCCTGATGAAACTCTGGCGGGCGATGCAGGATTGCGTCGAGCAGGGCCTCAAGCACGAAGGCATCCTGCCCGGCGGCCTCAACGTGCGCCGCCGTGCGGCGAAGTTGCACCGCAGTCTTCAGGAATTGAACAAGCCCAACGTGATCGGCTCGACCCTCAGCGCGATGGAGTGGGTCAACCTGTTCGCCCTGGCGGTGAACGAGGAAAACGCCGCCGGCGGCCGCATGGTCACGGCACCCACCAACGGCGCGGCGGGGATCATTCCGGCGGTGTTGCACTACTTCATGAAATTCAGCGAGGCGGTGACCGACGCCAACGTGGTCGATTACTTCCTCGGGGCGGCGGCGGTGGGGATTCTGTGCAAGAAGAACGCTTCGATCTCCGGCGCTGAAGTCGGCTGTCAGGGGGAGGTCGGTTCGGCCTGTGCGATGGCGGCGGCCGGTTTGGCCGAAGTGCTCGGTGCTTCGCCGGAGCAGTTGTGCAACGCGGCGGAAATCGGCCTCGAACATAACCTCGGCCTGACCTGCGATCCGGTGGGTGGTCTGGTGCAAGTGCCGTGCATCGAGCGCAATGCGATTGCGGCGGTGAAGGCGATCAATGCGGCGCAGATGGCTTTGCGTGGCGATGGTCAGCACTTCATTTCTCTGGACCGGGTGATCCGCACCATGCGCGATACCGGCGCCGACATGCATGACAAATATAAAGAGACTTCGCGGGGCGGGTTGGCGGTCAGCGCGGTGGAATGCTGATACCTGGTCGCCCCAATCGCTGGCTTGCCAGCGATGAGGCCGGACCAGTCAAAACTGCGCGTTAAGTGCACACCGGAATCAAAACGCGCCACCTTTTGGCGCGTCGTTATCAGATAAGCGTCTTTCCCACCTCCAGCGCCTGATTCGAAGGCGCTACCGTCCGTCACCTGTGCCTGCGGTGACACTGTAGGACAATCGTGCGCAGGCCAGTTCCCACAAGTGCTACCGATTTGCTCACACGCTTCGGAGCAGGGCATTCGCGGCCGCTGATGGCACTTCGAATTACCCTTCGTTGGAGCGCTTGTATAGACGCGTCGCGACGTCGTTTTCAGGAGTTATTGAACAGCCATTCAAATTTAGGCATGGCAATTGCTCTGTCATAACAAAGCCCGTCTCACGCAAGAGAACGATGGCAATAACAAGAGCCTCCGCCTGAGGCCATCACCCGCTTTGTGTGAGGAGATACCGCGATGACGTCGTTCAACTCCGGGGCTCAACCCCAGAACCGTGCGCCTCAATCCATCGGCTTTCTGCTGCTGGACAATTTCACGCTGATTTCCCTGGCTTCCGCAGTCGAACCACTGCGCATGGCCAACCAGTTGTCCGGTCGCGAGCTGTATCGCTGGACCACCCTCACCGTCGACGGTGGCCAGGTCTGGGCCAGTGACGGTCTGCAGATCACCCCCGACGCCTCCATGCACAAAGCTCCGGCCCTCGACACCATCATCGTGTGCGGCGGGATCGGCATTCAGCGCACCGTTACCCGCGAACACGTGTCGTGGCTGCAAAGCCAGGCGCGTCAGTCGCGCCGCCTCGGCGCAGTGTGCACCGGCAGCTGGGCCCTGGCCTGCGCCGGTCTGCTCGACGGTTTCGATTGCAGCGTGCACTGGGAATGTCTGGCGGCGATGCAGGAAGCTTTCCCGCGCGTTGCGATGAGCACCCGCCTGTTCACCCTCGACCGCAACCGTTTCACCAGCTCCGGCGGCACCGCGCCGCTGGACATGATGCTGCACCTGATCAGCCGCGATCACGGTCGTGAGCTGTCAGCCGCGATCTCCGAGATGTTCGTCTACGAACGCATCCGCAACGAGCAGGATCACCAGCGCGTGCCGCTCAAGCACATGCTCGGCACCAACCAGCCGAAACTGCAGGAAATCGTTGCGCTGATGGAAGCCAACCTGGAAGAGCCGATCGACCTCGACGAACTGGCGGTGTACGTCGCCGTGTCCCGTCGTCAGCTTGAGCGCCTGTTCCAGAAATACCTGCACTGCTCGCCGTCGCGCTACTACCTCAAGCTGCGGCTGATCCGCGCGCGGCAACTGCTCAAGCAGACGCCGATGTCGATCATCGAAGTGGCGTCGGTCTGCGGCTTCGTGTCGACGCCGCACTTCTCCAAGTGCTACCGCGAGTACTTCGGCATTCCGCCGCGCGACGAGCGCGTCGGCTCCAACACCACCCAGCAGGTGGCGATGATGCCGCTGCCGCAGGCCATCGTGATGTCGCCGCTGTCCGGGCCTATGTCGGCGCTCAGTCAGGCACGCAACGAGTCCACTTTTGCCAGCGTAAGGCTCTGAATCGAGTCATCGTTCAATCGCTGGCAAGCCAGCTCCCACACTGATTTGTGCTGAACACTTTAACTGTGTCCGGCACAAATCCTGTGGTAGCTGGCTTGCCAGCGATGAGGGGTTGTCAGGCGCGGGTTTGCTGGTACTGCGCCAGTGCCGGCAGCAACTGCTTGTCGATGGCTTCGCGCACGATCGGCTGAATGCTTGCGCTGCTGGTGTACATCTGCTTGACCATGGTGCGCAGCGTGTTGGCCCGCACATCGTCCAGCCCCCGCACCGCGCATTCACAGGCCTGCTGGGCAGTGGAGCCCGACGGTACTTCGAATCCCAACGACTTGAGCTGGCCCAACAGGTCTTCCTGATCGATCAAATCGGCATACATCATGACGCGAATCCTTCTTTGGCAACGGAGGTCGTGGCTCGATTCTGGTAGGCATGCCCAGGCACGGCAAGGGCGATTTGTCGCAGTGGCCGCGACGGCTATGAACAGGTCGTTTTCGGCTAACTTGCCGGCCAGGGGAGTGGGCACACTGGCCTCAGCTCGCTTCACGAAGGTTTGGTCACCCTCGGTATGGCAGCTCCTCAACAGTACCCTCGCCCCGATCCTGTCACGGCTTGCATCGGGGCTTTTTTTTGCCTGCCAGAAATGCATCGGGTTGCTCATTCGTCACTGTTACATCCAAAGGATGGCTACGTAACGTTGTTTGGCATTAGCATTGCCCCCTATCAAATACAGGAATGCCTGTATCCACATACTTGTTTGATCCTCGACAAATGAGTGTCAGGGGCAAGAAGCTGCAAGTGACCCGAACTTGATCGGTTCTTGGTTTCTCAGGCAAAACGGAAGGTTAAGCAATGCTAAAACTCTTGTCCCTCAAAGGCGTCGGCCCTGCTGAAAAGTTCGGCCCTGTCGAGTTCGCTCCTCGCTTGAACTTCATTACCGGGGACAATGGTCTTGGGAAGAGTTTTTTACTTGATGCTGCCTGGTGGGTATTGACCCGAACCTGGGCAAGAGGCGTTGAGGCCGTTCCGCGGGAAGACTCGACCTCGCCCAGTATCCGCTTCGCTTTCAGCAAAGTGACGGAAGGCGACAAAGAAGGTGAGATTCCATTCAAGGATGGGAGTTGGCGACAGCAGAAGGCTCGTCCTTCGATTCCCGGAGTGGTGATCTATGCTGGCGTCGATGGCAGTTTTTCGGCGTGGGATCCCGCTCGTAATTACTGGAGCGATCAGGCGGCTGAGTCCGAAGAGAAAATTCGCGCCTTCAACTTTTCTCCCGATCAGGTCTGGAAGGGCGCAGTTTCCGAGAAAGGCACCAACATCTGCAATGGTTTGATCCATGATTGGGTTCGTTGGCAACGCACTGCCAATGACTCTTCGTTCGATGAGTTGACTCGTGCACTGGAAGCGCTCTCACCTTCAGGCGTTGAGCAGCTGGTGCCAGGCGAACCCTGCTATCTGGGGGCGCTTGACGAGACTGAGTATCCAACCTTGAGGATGCTCTACGGGCAGGATGTTCCCCTGGTCCATGCCTCCGCAGGTATGCGTCGGATTGCAGCTCTGGCTTACATGCTGGTTTGGACATGGAATGGTCACAAGCGTGCTTGCAGGCAGAGGAAAATCAACCCTGCCAAAGAAATCATATTTCTGATCGATGAAGTGGAGTGTCATCTGCACCCCCAATGGCAGCGACGTATCGTCCCTGCATTACTGCGGGTAGTTCAGGCCATGACGGGGGAAAAGGTTGCTGTGCAACTGATAGTGGCAACTCACTCGCCTTTGGTACTTGCCTCAGTCGAACCTGATTTCGATGAGGCCCACGATGCCGTTTTCAATATCAACCTTCATAAAAACGAGGCAAAGATCTCCAAAGAACTTTGGGCTAAACAAGGAGATGTCGTTAATTGGCTGGTTTCAGATTCATTTGGTCTGCAACAGGCCAGATCAGTTGAGGCTGAGGATGCAATAGAGGCCGCGGAGGCTTGGATGCGAGGTGAAAAGCGGTCGCTTCCTCCTCACCTGCAAACTGAAAAAGCGATTCATCGAGAGCTGATGAGGGTATTACCTGATTTCGATCACTTCTGGCCCCGTTGGATAGTTTCCGTAGAGAAAAACTCCTTGGACCAACGAGGTAAAAATCAAAAATGATCCCGACCCCGAATCCTATAGATGAGCCGGATCTTTTCGATGAGGCGTGTCGAAAAAAAGGAAGGGACTGGTTAGCCGAAAATCCGGACAAGAACCGTCCCAGAGATCTTTGGACACCGTTCAAGTTCGATCTGGCCGAGGGGTTTGAACATCGTTGTGCTTTTGGAGCAATGTGGATTCCGGATGGAACGGTTGATCATTTCGTCAGTTGTAATGAGGACAGGACACTCGCTTATGAGTGGTCGAACTATCGATACATGGCTGGTTGGCTAAACAGTTCAAAAAGCAAAAAGAAAGCTGCCGATCTACTGGACCCTTTCGATGTTTGTGAAGGGTGGTTTGAAGTACTGCTACCTTCTTTGCAATTGGTAGTGACTGACGAGGTTCCCGCAGCCTTCCGCGAGATTGCAAAGAAAACGTTGGCGAGTCTTCCCATTCGAGATGACGAGCGATTGCTTAAAGTGCGCCGTGAGTGGCTCAGAATGTATGAAGACGAGGAGCTGACATTGGAGGGGT
Source organism: Pseudomonas sp. MCal1 (assembly GCF_026341415.1). Lineage (NCBI taxonomy): Bacteria > Pseudomonadati > Pseudomonadota > Gammaproteobacteria > Pseudomonadales > Pseudomonadaceae > Pseudomonas > Pseudomonas sp. MCal1. Next base: position 157,568 of record NZ_JAKUMP010000009.1, on the reverse strand, counting down.
TGCGAAGAAAAGCCCCGCTTATTGCCGCTGCCATTGATAAACGGGCTGCTCTTCCCAATCCCGCCGAGTTCCCTGCACCTTCTCGACGACAGGTTCGAGCAGCCTATGAACATGCGTGTACGAGCGCTCAGCAGAAAGTGCATGAGCTGATTAAAGGTAACGGGAATTCGAATACGAATGCCCGTCGATGGAAGCTTTCTGTTTTTGCCGAGGTCGATGATTCCCAAGTTGTGGCAACGTTGATCGCGATGAACCTCGCAAGGCCAACGGGGGCGCGCTTTTGTGAACTCTCTATCGGCACAGTTGAAACTTCTGCTCACTTCGCTCTTCGTGCTGTCACCTACGCGGCTGAAGTTCTTTCCGAAGCCTTCGGACTCTCTTTTATTGCTAACGAGCCTCGTAAATAAGGCCAAAAGGCTCTCCTGCCGGTGCGAAGCGTTGGTCTAGCGCTGCAACACCAGAATCCGCGACAGCAATTCGTCCCGGTCGATATAGCAGCCCTGAAAATGCCGGGCCCCGGTGGACGGGTCGAAGGCATTGCGTGCATGCAAGGTGCGGCGGTTGTCGAAGCACCACAGCTCGCCCGGGTTGAGTCGCTGCATCACCCGGAAGCGCGGCTCGCGGGTCATGGCGATGAAGCGTCGGTAAGCGCGATACAGCAGCGGCATCTGTTCCACGGACGTGTCGAACGCGCCGCGCAGAAAGTTGGCCATGCGGATTTCTGCGACCCGGCCCAAGGCATCCAGAGCGATGATCGGGGCGAGGCAGCGATAGTCACTGTGGCGGTCCTTGTTGCGAAACTCTACCGGGATTTCGCACAGCGCCTGAAACGACGTGGGATCTTCCTGACGCAGCGCTTCGGCAATCGCAAAACCGTCGACAAAAATACTCTCGCCACCCTCGGCACCGTTCACCAGACAATGCAGAAATTGCAGCCCCGGTTGCAGCTCGCGAGTCGGCAGATCCGTGTGCAATGGCAGGTTGAAAGCGGTGTAGGCATTGCTGTCGGCATCGGCCTTGGATTGAACGTTGAACAGCACGCCGAAGTTGCTCTCGCGGATGAATGAAATGCGCTGGGCGATCAGCTTCAGCGAACCGGGCTCGGTGGGTACGCCGCGCACCTGGGTCAGACCGATGTCGCGTAACGCCAGCAACCATTGCAGCAGTGCGGCGTTGTCGTGCATCAGGGCTGAATAGTCGAACACCGGCAGCTGCAAATCGCTGCGCCACAGGAAGGGTTTCGGCTTGGCGGCGAGGCGTTCGGAGCGGGATTCGTCGTCGTAGGCGTGGGCCCGCAGCCAACCCGCATCGAAGCGGCTGAGGTGGCCGTCCTGCCAGTCGATGCGCAGGCAGCCATCGGTGTCGATATGCGCAGCGGAGGGCGACAGATCCGGCGCTGCGTCGACAATCTCGAACACCTGCTCGCGGGTGACGCTGTAGACGCAGTGCGGACACGGACAGTTGTCCCGCAGCCACACATGGTGGAACGGGCTGACACGCCCGTCGGCCCATTCAATCAGGACGCGATCCGCCAGGGTCTGCACGCCGTTCAGCGCGCTGATCAACGGATAAGTACGGAAATCGGCAACTGCGACGGCGGTTTGCATGGCGGCTCCTTGCGATGGATGGATTTACCGGGCCGGGGGCAGGGCGATGACCCGGCCGATGTAAGCAGGGGCGGGCAGGTCGGCCTGCTCGGCGACGATGGCTTGCAGACGGCCCAGGGTGTCCGGGGTAAACGGTGCGGAACGCGGGCCGGCGAGGTCGACATGCAGCAGCATCTGTTCGTTGCCGGCCAGTTCCTGGTCACCGCCGGCCAGGTGCAGGCTGTGATAGAGGTGCAGGCGTTTCTGGTCGTGGCCGATGATCTGCGTGCGCACTTCGACTTCGGCGTCGAGCTTCACTTCGTGCAGATAGTTGAGGTGCAGTTCGAGGGTGAACAGCGAATGACCGCTGGCCTCACGGTTGTTGCTGTCCATGCCGAGGCGATCCATCAGGGCGTCGGTGGCGTAGCTGAAGATCAGCAGATAGAAGGCGTCGCGCAGATGGCCGTTGTAGTCGACCCAGTCGGGGATGATTCTGGTTTGGTAGGTGGTGAGGGTGGGCATGGTATCTGTTCCGACATTGATGTTGTCTGGGTTGCCGTCTTCGCGAGCAAGCTCGCTCCCACAGTTGAATGCAGTCCCCTGTGGGAGCGAGCTTGCTCGCGAAGAGGCCAGAATTGCTGGCGCAAGGATTACTCGCTGAAACTCATCCCGTGCTTTTCTTTGGTGGTCTTCACCGCCTCAAGCACCGCCAGCAAGCAATCATCACGATAGCGCTCCAGCGCCGAAATACTGTGCCGGCCCAGCTGATCGCTGGTGCCATCCACCACATCGTCGATCAACTTGTCGGTCAATTCCGGTGCCGGCAGGTACGTCCACGGCAGCTGCAACGCCGGGCCGAACTGCGACATGAAATGGCGCATGCCGGCATCGCCACCGGCCAGGGTGTAAGTCAGGAACGTGCCCATGAACGACCAGCGCAGACCGGCGCCAAAGCGGATCGCGTCGTCGATTTCACCGGTGGTCGCCACACCGTCGTTGACCAGATGCAGTGCTTCGCGCCACAGCGCTTCGAGCAGACGGTCGGCGATGAAGCCCGGCACTTCCTTGCGCACATGCAATGGGCGCATGCCGAGGGATTCGTAGACTTTCATCGCCGCTTGAACGGCTTGCGGCGCAGTGTTCTTGCCGCCGACCACTTCCACCAGTGGCAGCAGGTAAACCGGGTTGAACGGGTGACCGACCACGCAGCGTTCCGGGTGGGTCGAGCTCTCGTAGAACTCGCTCGGCAACAGGCCCGAAGTGCTGGAACCGATCAGAGCGTCCGGCTTGGCCGCCGCACTGATTTTGCTGTGCAAATCCAGTTTCAGTTCGAGGCGTTCCGGGGCGCTTTCCTGGATGAAGTCCGCATCGCGCACGCACTCTTCGATGGTTGCCACAAAGCGCAGGCGATCCTGCGAAGCGCCCGGCGCCAAGCCGTTTTTCTCCAGCGCGCCCCAGGCGTTGGCTACGCGTTTGCGCAGCGCCGCTTCGGCACCCGGCGCCGGGTCCCAGGCCACCACGTCGAGGCCGTGGGCGAGGGCGCGGGCGACCCAGCCGCTGCCGATGACGCCGCTGCCCAGTGCTGCGAAGGTTTTGATTTCGGTGATAAAGCTCATGGTGATTTCCTAGGAAAATTCGGTGATTCCCTGTGGGAGCGAGCTTGCTCCCGAATGCGGCGGCACTGCTGATGAAGATGCTTCGGATGTACCGGCCTCTTCGCGAGCAGGCTCGCTCCCACAGGGTTTGATGTGTGGCCGTCAGCCGCGCTGGGTCAGGCCCATTTTCTTGCGACCTTCTGCCGGGGTCAGCACACGGGCGCCGAGACGGCTGAGGATCTCGGTGGCGCGTTCGACCAGTTGGCCGTTGGTCGCCAGCACGCCCTTGTCCAGCCACAGGTTGTCTTCCAGACCGACCCGCACGTTGCCGCCGAGCAGCACCGCTTGCGCGGCCATCGGCATCTGCATCCGACCGATGCCGAACCCGGCCCACACAGCGTCGGCGGGCAGGTTGTCGACCATGGCTTTCATGGTGGTGGTGTCGGCCGGCGCGCCCCACGGGATGCCCAGGCACAGCTGGAACAACGGGTTGTCGAGCAGGCCTTCCTTGATCATCTGTTTGGCGAACCACAGGTGACCGGTGTCGAAAATCTCAAGCTCGGCCTTCACGCCCAGCTCGGTGATGCGTTTGGCACCGGCGCGCAGTTGGGCCGGGGTGGAGACGTAAATGGTGTCGCCGTCGCCAAAGTTCAGGGTGCCGCAATCCAGGGTGCAGATTTCCGGCAGCAGTTCTTCGACGTGGGCCAGGCGGGTCAGCGGGCCGACCAGATCGGTGTTCGGACCGAACTCCATCGGGCGCTCGCCCGGGCCGATTTCCAGGTCGCCACCCATGCCGGCGGTGAGGTTGACGATGATGTCGACGTCGGCTTCGCGGATGCGCTCCATGACTTCGCGGTACAGCGCCACGTCACGGCTGAACTTGCCGGTCTGCGGGTCGCGGACGTGGCAGTGCACGACGGTGGCGCCGGCCTTGGCCGCTTCTACTGCGGCGGCGGCGATTTGCTTTGGAGTGACCGGCACGTGAGGGCTTTTGGCGGTCGTGTCGCCAGCACCGGTGAGTGCGCAGGTGATGATGACGTCGTGGTTCATGGTGCGTTTTCCTTCAGGCGTGATGGGTCTGTTCGCAGCCCGTGGCGGGCTGCGAAGTGGTTCTTTCGTTGCGGTTTATTTGCTGGTGAGCTGGAGGTTTTCAGCCGCCGGTTTGCCATCGAAAGTGGTGACGCCTTCGAGCCAGCGCTGTTTGTCCTGCGGGTGATCCTTGAGCCATTGCCTGGCCGATTCGAAAGCGTCCTTGTGATCGAGCAGCGGCTGCATCATCCGGCTCTCGTCTTCGGCGGTGAACGTCAGGTTGCTCAGCAGGCGACTGACGTTCGGGCATTGTTCGGCGTATTTCGGCGCGGTGACGGTCCACACGGTGGCCATGCCTTCGTTCGGGCCGAGGGCGTCTTCGCTGCCGGTCAGATAAGTCATCTGCACGTTGACGTTCATCGGGTGCGGCGCCCAGCCGAAGAACACCACGGCTTCCTTGCGGCGCACCGCGCGATCGACGGCGGCGAGCATGCCGGCCTCGCTGGACTCCACGAGCTGGAACTTGCCGAGGCCGAACTGGTTCTTCGCAATCATTGCCTTGATCTGGGTGTTGGCACCCGAGCCTGGCTCGATGCCGTAGATCTTGCCGCCCAGTTCCTTTTCAAATCTGGCGATGTCGGCGAAGGTTTTCAGGCCCTTGTCCGCCAGATAAGTCGGCACGGCGAGGGTGGCGCGGGCGTCCTTGAGGCTCGGTGCTTCAAGCACCTTGACCTGGTTGGCGTCGACGAACGGGGTGATGGTCTGGGTCATCAGCGGGTTCCAGTAGCCGAGGAACAGATCCAGACGCTGGTCGCGGATGCCGGCGAAAACGATTTGCTGAGAGGCGCTGGTCTGTTTGGTGCTGTAGCCGAGTCCGTCGAGCAGAACCTGGGCCATGGCGCTGGTAGCGATCACGTCGGTCCAGTTCACCACGCCCATGCGCACGTTCTGACACGATGCGGAATCGGCCGCCATGACACTGGCGCTTAATAACGCGGTACCGCTGAGTGCGAGAACACAGCTGCTGATCAGTCGTTTCATGTCGGGTTCCTCGGCAGGTCGTTATTGTGGGTCCCGGCGTCTGTCGCGCCGGTGATGCCAAGTTACGCAGCAATGCCCCTGTGAAAACGCACTGCGGCGACTGGCTCTTGCACTGTAGCGACCTGTGCTCTTGAATGCCGCCGACAACTGGCGTATCAACGTTGCACGCTACCCGCTGACCGAGTGCGCACCATGTCCCAGGATTTCTACTTTTTGTTGATGCCGGGTTTTTCGGCCATCGGTTTCATCTCTGCGATCGAACCGCTGCGGGTGGCCAACCGCTTTCGCGGTGAGCTGTACCGCTGGCACGTCTTGAGCGCCGATGGCGGAGCGGTGCTGGCGAGCAACGGGATGTCGGTCAACGCCGATGCGGCGCTGGAGCCCCTGAAGAAAGGGGCGACGCTGCTGGTGGTCGCCGGGTTCGAGCCGTTGAAATTTGCCACTCCGGCGCTGGAACACTGGCTGCGACGGCTGGACAACGAAGGCGTAACCCTCGGCGCGATCGACACCGGCAGCTTCGTCCTCGCCGAAGCAGGCCTGCTCGATGGTCATCGCCTGACCCTGCACTGGGAAGCCATCGACGCCTTCAAGGAATCTTATCCACAGCTCAGCGTCACCCAGGAGCTGTTCGAGATCGACCGTCGGCGCATCACGTCGGCCGGCGGCACCGCGTCCATCGACCTGATGCTCGATCTGATCGCCCAGGCCCACGGCCCGCAACTGGCGATCCAGGTCAGCGAGCAGTTTGTATTGGGAAGGATTCGTCCGCGCAAGGACCACCAGCGCATGGAAGTCGCCACGCGCTACGGCATCAGCAACAAGAAGCTGGTGCATGTGATTGGCGAGATGGAGCAGCACAGCGAACCGCCGCTGACCACCCTCGAACTGGCGGAATCGATCAAGGTGACGCGGCGGCAACTGGAGCGGTTGTTCCGCCTGCACCTGAACGACACACCGAGCAATTTCTATCTGCGCTTGCGGCTGGAAAAGGCCCGGCAGCTGTTGCGCCAGACCGACATGAGCGTGCTGGAAGTCAGCATCGCCTGCGGGTTCGAATCCCCGTCGTACTTCACCCGCAGCTACCGGGCGAAGTTTGCCCGGTGTCCGAGAGAGGATCGGCGTACCGCTCAGGCTTGATTTTGAGGTCAGAAAAAGAACCTGTGGGAGCGAGCTTGCTCGCGAATGCGGCGGGTCATACAACAAATATGTCGACTGATACTCCCTCTTCGCGAGCAAGCTCGCTCCCACAGTGGTTTGTGTTGGCTGGATAAATTCCTACTTCTTCAATAGCGCCGAGCACGCTGCCTTGTAGGCTTCATGCTGATACTTGTTCAGCGTCCCCGGCAGTTCGAAATGGTGCTTCTTGGCCTGGGCATTGATCGTCTGCGGCGACAGCAACATCACTTCGCAACCGTCCAGCAACTGAAACACACCCTCGATCTTGAACGTGGTCGGACCACCGGCAAACTCGCCTTTTTTGCTGCGCTTCTTGATCGCGATGCGATCGATGGAGTTCTCGCGCACAAACGATGCGACCTGCGCGGCGAACAGTTTGACGTTGGCCGCCTCGTCGTCATCGTCCAGAGCGATTTTCTTGGTGTTCAGCGCGACATGGCTCAGCACCGAACCGTCGAGGGACGCCACGGCGATGATCGCTTCACTGCCTTTGATTTCGATACCGCAGATGTTCATGTGAATCCCTTGATTGGCGGAAGAGGTGCAGCTTACAGCTCAAGCTGGTTGGCGGTGATACCAAACGCCGCTGCAATCTTTTCGCGAGTGACCTTGCGCGGCTTTGCAACGGTTTCCTGCTGGGCAAAGGCAGGCTGTGAAATGCCCATGCGCCGAGCTACTTCTTCCTGGGTCAGGTTGAGATGTTCGCGCCAGGCCCTGATCGGAGTTGCCCCGTCGACAATACGACTGACCACCTCATGGGGAATCAGGTCAGGCTCCATTTTCTGCGCCACATATTGCGCGTAAGGAATGACTACGAAAGCGGGTTTGCCCTCGGAATCATTGATGATTTGGATGTCAGTAAGTGCGTTCATCGCGTTTTTTTACCTCTTGAATACTGACCACTTTGATCGCGCCATCCCAGTCGAACATGACTCGGTAATTACCGACGCGCAGCCGATAGGCGTAGTCATGACCAACCAGTGCTTTCACATTACCCACATCAGGCATGTCAGCAAGCACCGTGATGGCATCTCTGACCTGACACTGATGAGCGGAGTGCAATTTCAGGAGTTGCTTAACGGCCTTTCGGTTCCAGTGGATGCTGTTCATGGCAGAATATAAGTCTTTTATAAGATTTGCGAATCTTTGCTTATATTTTTCAGGTGGCCAATAAACAAAACTTGACGCTATGTTTCATGGAAAGCCCCGAGAACAGAGGCTTCAGACAGAATCTGTGGGGCAGATCTGAACGCTTTGTGGGAAAAGATTCTTTTGCATCAGAAAGCTGAAAATACTTCCAGCTTTCTCCGGTGAATAAGCGATTACTCCTGCCCAATCGACTCCAAAAACTCCGACCGCTCGTCACTCATCCGCGCCACGCAGTCATTCTGCGCAATCTTGAACGCCTTGCTGCCGTCCGCCGCCGGGAAGGCTTCGACGGCGCAGTCGGCGTCGCGGGTTTTCAGCCATTGTTGCTGGGCGGCCTTGAGTTTGGCGGTGATGTCGGCCAGTTGCGCCGGGTTCTTGCCGTAGGTGGCCTGCATACGCTCGTTCAGGCTGGCGTAGTTGTCCTTGAGCAGGTCTTCGGCGGTGGTGCGGCTGTAGGTCGAGCATTCCAGGGTCTGAACGTCGTTTTCCACCGCATCGCACGGGTTGTTGTCGGACTCTTCGGCGGCGTGTACGCCGGTCGCAATCAGGGCCAGGGCCAGGAAGATCGATTTCATTGATGTCGCCGCTCTAATCCAGTGGTGTTTCCGGGATGCGGCAGATTCTGGCTCAAGCTCGCGGGCTTGAACAGGTGGCCGGTCGGACCGGTTGGCGACCCTTTGTCGCGGATTGACGCTTTCGGCAATTCCCCTGTCGTTTTTGCACCCGGCTGGTCGCGCACCGAGGCATATGCTGGCCCCAAAGCGCCGGCAGACGATTCGGCGCATGAATCACCAATAAGGGGACGCCTGATGAGCCCAGCCGAATTACACGCCGACAGCATCGTTATCGACGGTCTGATCATTGCCAAATGGAACCGCGAGCTGTTCGAAGACATGCGCAAGGGCGGTCTGACGGCGGCCAACTGCACCGTGTCGGTGTGGGAGGGTTTTCAGGCCACGGTCAACAACATCGCCGCCAGCCAGAAACTGATTCGTGAAAACAGCGACCTGGTGATCCCCGTCCGCACCACCGCCGATATCCGCAAGGCCAAGGAGCAGGGCAAGACCGGCATCCTGTTCGGCTTCCAGAACGCCCACGCGTTCGAAGACCAGATTGGCTATGTCGAGGTGTTCAAGCAGCTCGGCGTCGGCATCGTGCAGATGTGTTACAACACCCAGAACCTGGTGGGTACCGGTTGCTACGAACGTGACGGCGGCCTGTCGGGCTTCGGTCGCGAAATCGTCGCCGAAATGAACCGTGTCGGCGTCATGTGCGACCTGTCCCACGTCGGCTCCAAGACCTCCGAGGAAGTCATCCTCGAATCGAAAAAACCGGTTTGCTATTCCCACTGCCTGCCGTCGGGGCTGAAAGAGCACCCGCGCAACAAGTCCGACGAAGAGCTGAAATTCATCGCCGACCACGGCGGTTTCGTCGGCGTGACCATGTTCGCGCCGTTCCTGGCCAAGGGCATCGATTCGACCATCGACGACTACGCCGAAGCCATCGAATACACCATGAACCTGGTCGGCGAAGACGCCATCGGCATCGGCACCGACTTTACCCAGGGTCACGGTCAGGACTTCTTCGAATATCTGACCCACGACAAGGGCTACGCCCGCCGTCTGACCAACTTCGGCAAGATCATCAACCCGCTGGGCATCCGCACCGTCGGCGAGTTCCCGAACCTGACCGAAACCCTGCTCAAGCGCGGCCACTCCGAGCGCGTGGTACGCAAGATCATGGGTGAAAACTGGGTGAACGTCCTGAAAGACGTCTGGGGCGAATAAGCCGCCGCTTCCCGAATACTTTCCCCCGGCCGTCCGCGCCGGGGGCAACACCAAAATTTTTCTGGAGTTAAGTTTCCATGGCCAAGATCGCCCCGCAATTGCCAATCGAAGTCGACAGCGAGACCGGTGTCTGGACCTCCGACGCCCTGCCGATGCTGTACGTGCCACGGCATTTCTTCGTCAACAACCACATGGGCATCGAGGAAGTGCTGGGCGCCGAGGCCTATGCCGAAATCCTCTACAAGGCCGGCTACAAATCCGCCTGGCACTGGTGTGAAAAAGAAGCCGAGTGCCACGGTCTGGAAGGCGTCGCGGTGTTCGAGCACTACATGAAGCGCCTGTCGCAGCGCGGCTGGGGCCTGTTCAAGATCCAGGACATCGACCTCGACAAAGGCACCGCCAGCGTCAAGCTCGAACACTCGGCGTTCGTCTACGTCTACGGCAAGGTCGGGCGCAAGGTCGACTACATGTTCACCGGCTGGTTTGCCGGAGCGATGGATCAGATCCTCGCCGCTCGCGGCAGCAAGATCCGCACCGTGGCCGAGCAGGTCTACGGTGGCTCCGAAGAAGGCCACGACGACGGCCTGTTCACCGTCAAGCCGTTGTAAGTCGAGGAACCCGCCATGGCTTTCGAAGCAATGTTTCAGCCAATTCAAATTGGCAAACTGACCATCCGCAACCGCGTGCTCAGCACCGCGCACGCCGAGGTCTACGCGACCGACGGCGGCATGACCACCGAACGGTACGTCAAGTATTACGAAGAGAAAGCCAAGGGCGGCATCGGCCTGGCGATCTGTGGCGGTTCGTCCGTGGTGGCGATCGACAGCCCGCAGCAATGGTGGAGTTCGGTGAACCTGTCCACCGACCGGATCATCCCGCACTTCCAGAATCTCGCCGACGCCATGCACAAGCATGGCGCCAAGATCATGATCCAGATTACCCACATGGGCCGTCGCTCGCGTTGGGACGGTTTTCACTGGCCGACCCTGATGTCGCCGTCGGGCATCCGCGAACCGGTGCACCGCGCCACCTGCAAGACCATCGAGCCGGAAGAAATCTGGCGGGTGATCGGCAACTACGCGCAAGCCGCGCGTCGCGCCAAGGCCGGCGGCCTGGACGGCGTCGAACTGTCGGCCGTGCACCAGCACATGATCGACCAGTTCTGGAGCCCGCGCGTCAACAAGCGGACCGACGAATGGGGCGGCACCTTTGAAGGCCGGATGAAGTTCGGTCTGGAGGTTCTGAAGGCCGTGCGTGCCGAGGTCGGTGACGACTTCTGCGTCGGCATGCGTATCTGCGGTGACGAGTTCCACCCGGACGGTCTGTCCCACGAAGACATGAAACAGATCGCCAAGTATTACGACGACACCGGCATGCTCGATTTCATCGGTGTCGTCGGCTCGGGTTGCGACACCCACAACACCCTGGCCAACGTGATTCCGAACATGAGTTACCCGCCGGAGCCGTTCCTGCACCTGGCGGCCGGGATCAAGGAAGTGGTCAAGGTTCCGGTGCTGCACGCGCAGAACATCAAGGACCCGAACCAGGCCACGCGCATTCTGGAGGGCGGTTACGTCGACATGGTCGGCATGACCCGCGCCCACATCGCCGACCCGCACCTGATCGCCAAGATAAAGATGGGCCAGGTCGACCAGATCAAGCAGTGCGTCGGCGCCAACTATTGCATCGACCGTCAGTACCAGGGCCTGGACGTGCTGTGCATCCAGAACGCCGCGACCTCCCGTGAATACATGGGCGTGCCGCACATCATCGAGAAATCCACCGGACCGAAACGCAAGGTGGTGATCGTCGGTGCCGGCCCGGCGGGGATGGAAGCTGCCCGCGTGGCGGCCGAACGTGGCCACGACGTGACCCTGTTCGAGAAGAAGGAATTCATCGGCGGGCAGATCACCACGGCTTCGAAAGCGCCGCAGCGTGACCAGATCGCCGGCATCACCCGCTGGTTCCAGCTGGAGCTGGCGCGGCTGAAAGTCGACCTGCGTCTGGGCACTGCCGCCGATGCCGACACCATCATGGACCTGCGTCCGGACATCGTCGTGCTGGCTGTTGGCGGTCACCCTTACCTGGAGCAGAACGAACACTGGGGCGCTGCCGAAGGGCTGGTGGTCAGCAGTTGGGACGTGCTTGACGGCAAGGTTGCGCCGGGCAAGAACGTGCTGGTCTACGACACCATCTGCGAGTTCACCGGGATGTCGGTGGCCGACTTCCTCGCGGACAAGGGCAGCCAGGTCGAGATTGTCACCGACGACATCAAGCCGGGCGTGGCCATCGGCGGTACGTCGTTCCCGACCTACTACCGCAGCATGTACCCGAAAGAAGTGATCATGACCGGCGACATGATGCTGGAGAAGGTCTACCGCGAAGGCGACAAACTCGTCGCGGTGCTGGAGAACGAATACACCGGCGCCAAAGAGGAGCGGGTGGTGGATCAGGTGGTCGTCGAGAACGGCGTGCGTCCGGACGAAGAAATCTACTACGCGCTGAAGGACGGCTCGCGCAACAAGGGCCAGATCGATGTCGAGGCGCTGTTCGCGATCCAGCCGCAACCTTCGTTGAGCAGCAATGGCGACGGTTACCTGCTGTTCCGCATCGGTGACTGCGTGGCGCAGCGTAATACCCACGCTGCGATCTATGACGCCCTGCGCCTCTGCAAGGATTTCTAAAAGCTTGCACATGACCCTGTGGGAGCGGGCTTGCCCGCGAATGCATTCTGTCAGTCACCGCTGCATCGACTGACCCGGCGCTTTCGCGAGCAAGCTCGCTCCCACAGGAACACGCCGAACGTGTTTCTCCAGGCTGTACTGGTGGGAGCTTCACCATGTTGAACACCCTTCTTCCAATCCTGTTGTTCGCAGCCCTGGCCCTTGCGGTGCTGGGTGCGTTGCGGCGGGTGGCCATGTGGCGCCGGGGCCGGGCCTCGAAGGTCGATCTGATCGGCGGCCTGTTCGCCATGCCCAAGCGTTACATGGTCGATCTGCACCACGTGGTGGCGCGGGACAAATACATTGCCAACACCCACGTCGCCACGGCGGGCGGTGCGGTGGCGTCGATCGTGCTGGCGATTCTGGTGCACGGTTTCGGCCTGCATAACCGCATTCTTGGCTACGCGTTGCTGCTGATGACGGCGGTGATGTTCGTCGGCGCGATCTTCGTCTATCGGCGTCGGCTCAACCCGCCGTCGCGGCTGTCGAAAGGCCCGTGGATGCGCTTGCCGAAAAGCCTGCTGGCGTTCTCGGCCTCGTTCTTCCTGGTGACCTTGCCGGTGGCCGGGATCCTGCCGGAGAACTTCGGTGGCTGGGTGCTGGCGGCGATTCTCGGGGTCGGTGTGCTGTGGGGCGTGTCGGAACTGTTCTTCGGCATGACCTGGGGCGGCCCGATGAAACACGCCTTCGCGGGTGCGTTGCACCTGGCCTGGCACCGCCGCGCCGAACGCTTCGGCGGCGGCCGTTCCACCGGTTTGAAACCGCTGGATCTGAATGATCCGACCGCGCCGCTGGGTGTGGAAAAGCCCAAGGATTTCACCTGGAACCAACTGCTCGGTTTCGACGCCTGCGTGCAGTGCGGCAAGTGCGAAGCCGCGTGCCCGGCATTCGCCGCCGGCCAGCCGCTGAACCCGAAAAAACTGATTCAGGACATGGTCGTCGGCCTCGCCGGCGGCACCGATGCCCAGTTCGCCGGCAGCCCGTATCCGGGCAAACCGGTGGGCGAACACAGCGGCAATCCGCATCAACCGATCGTCAACGGTCTGGTCGATGCCGAAACCCTGTGGTCGTGCACTACCTGCCGCGCCTGCGTCGAGGAATGCCCGATGATGATCGAGCACGTCGATGCCATCGTCGACATGCGCCGTCACCTGACCCTGGAAAAAGGCGCGACCCCGAACAAGGGTGCCGAAGTTCTGGAAAACCTGATTGCCACCGACAACCCTGGCGGTTTCGCCCCGGGCGGGCGGATGAACTGGGCGGCGGACCTGAACCTCAACCTGCTCAGCGAGAAGAAGTCCACCGACGTGCTGTTCTGGGTGGGCGACGGTGCCTTCGACATGCGCAACCAGCGCACCCTGCGCGCCTTCGTCAAAGTGCTGAAAGCGGCCAAGGTCGACTTCGCGGTGCTGGGGCTCGAAGAGCGCGACAGCGGCGATGTGGCCCGGCGTCTTGGCGATGAAGCCACCTTCCAGCTGCTCGCCAAACGCAATATCCAGACCCTGGCCAAATACAGCTTCAACCGCATCGTCACCTGCGATCCGCACAGCTTCCATGTGCTGAAAAACGAGTACGGCGCGTTCGACGGCAATTATCTCGTGCAGCACCACAGCACTTACCTGGCGGAAATCATCCAGGCCGGCGCGCTGAACCTCGGTCAGCACAAAGGCAACAGCGTGACCTATCACGACCCGTGCTACCTCGGCCGTTACAACGGCGAGTACGAGGCGCCGCGCGAAGTGCTGCGCGCCCTCGGCATCGAGATCAAGGAAATGCAACGTTCCGGCTTCCGTTCGCGCTGCTGCGGCGGCGGTGGCGGGGCGCCGATCACCGACATTCCGGGCAAGCAGCGGATCCCCGACATGCGCATGGAAGACATCCGCGAGACCGGCGCCGAGCTGGTGGCCGTGGGTTGTCCACAGTGCACGGCGATGCTCGAAGGCGTGGTCGAACCGCGTCCGCTGATCAAGGACATCGCCGAACTGGTGGCCGACGCGCTGCTCGAAGACGCCGCGCCGAACAAGCCTGCCACCCCGGCCAAACGTGAACCTGCGGAGGCCCACTGATGAGCGACATTATCCGCCGCGACCCCCGCGCCGAGTGGATCGCACGCAACCGCCTGCACCCGCTGCACGCGGCCATGCAACCGGCGCAACACAGCTGGATGGGCCCGAACGGGATCATCCGCAAGAACCTGCACGGCATCGGCTTTATCGGGCCGAACGGCATCAAGCGCATCGACCGCAGCGGCGCCCAGCAGGGCGGGGCGGTCAAACGCTCGGCAGCGGTCGAAGTGCAATTGCCGCTGCATCAGGTGCCGGCTCCGGCGTTCTATATCAGCGTGGTGCCGGACATGGTCGGTGGCCGTTTGAGCAGCCACGACCGTGATTTGCTCGGCCTGGCTCATCAACTGGCCGGCAGCGACGGCGCGGTACTGGCCGTGGTGTTCGGCGAGCACAAGGAAAACGCTTTCGCCACGGCAGGCGTTGACCGCTTGCTGGTGCTGGAAGGCGAAGAATTCAGCGGTTATGCACCGGAACAACGGATCCAGGGTCTGCGGGCTGTGGATAACCAGTTCAACCCGCGTCACTGGTTGCTGCCGGACAGCCGCAGCGGTGGTGGCGAATTGGGTCGGCGCTTCGCGGCGGCGCTGGGCGAGCGCCCGGCCACGCGGGTGTGGCAGGTCAAGGATCAGGAGTGTATGGGTCGCGCCGGTGCCGGGTTGCAGGATCTGGCCCGCCCGGTCGCGCGGCTGATTCTGGCGTCCGCCGAGTGCGCCGAACCGGTCAGCGAAACCCGTCACGAAGCGCTGCCGGTGGAGTTATCCACACCCGTCGCGCGCAGCCTGTCGCGGATCGAGGATCTGGGCGCGGTGGCGGTGGACCCGGCAGCGATTCCAATGGCCGAAGCCGAGTTCATCTTCTCCGGCGGCAACGGGGTCAAGGACTGGGAGCTTTTCCACAAGACCGCTGCCGCCCTCGGTGCCACCGAAGGCGCTTCGCGGGTGGCGGTGGACGATGGCTTCATGGCCCGCGACCGTCAGGTCGGCGCGTCCGGCACCTGGGTCACCGCGCGGGTTTACGTGGCCGTGGGGATTTCCGGGGCGATCCAGCACCTGCAAGGCATCGGTGCCTGCGACAAGGTGGTGGCGATCAACCTCGATCCGGGTTGCGACATGATCAAGCGTGCCGACCTGTCGGTGATCGGCGAAAGCGCGGAAATTCTTCAGGCCTTGATCGCGGCGGTAGAGGCTTACCGCAACGAAGCCAAGCGCGATGCGGCTTAAGGAACGGTTATGAGCACAAAGATCATCAGTCTGGTTTCAATCGGCGCCCACCCGACCTCCGGCCGCCCGCGCCGTGCCGATCAGGACGCCCGCGCGGTGGAACTCGGCCTGCAACTGGCGGGCGACAATCTGCAAGTGCTGCACGCCGGCGACATCGCGGAACCGGCGCTGCGCGCCTACCTGGGCATGGGACTGGAACAGTTGCACGTGCTGGAACAACCGGCTGGCGCCGATGCGCTGCCGGCATTGACCGAGTATCTGCGTGATGCCGGTGCACAGGTTGTACTGACTGGCAGCCAGGCAGAAACCGGCGAAGGCTCGGGGATGCTGCCGTTCCTGCTGGCCGAAGGACTGGGCTGGCCGCTGGTGGTTGGGTTGGCGCAGGTCGAGTCGATCAACGACGGTTCGGCACTGGTGCTGCAAGCGTTGCCCCGTGGGCAGCGGCGCCGGTTGAAGGTGCGCCTGCCGTTTCTGGCGACTGTGGATAACGCCGCACCCAAACCTCGGCAGAGCGCTTACGGCCCGGCGCGGCGCGGTGTTCTCCAGGCTCAAGACGTGGAAGTGGTGGAGGACGAATTGCTTGCGGTGGCGACCCTGCAACCGGCCAAGCCCCGGCCGAAACGGTTGAAGGTGATCAAGGCCAAGAGCGGGGCGGACCGGATGAAGGCAGCGACGGCCAAGGCCAGCGGTGGTGGTGGGCAGGTGCTCAAAGGCGTTACCGCGCAGGCCGGTGCGCAAGCCATTCTGAAGCTGCTGATCGAAGAAGGTGTGGTCCGCTAAACAAACGTTGCTGACCCTCTCCCGCGGGAGAGGGCGGTTTACCCACAATCCCTGTTGGCGGATCTGTGGATAACGTGTTCGCCCCTCCCTGCACCCCACGCCAATCAAGCGCTCCAGCCATCAGATCAAAAAACAACCAGCCTGACTCGCGGTTTTTACGAGCTTTTTCCCTTGGGCAACTTGCAGACTTGCCCCCAATCTCTGTTGGCGCTTCTGTGGATAAGATGTTCGCTATCCGCCAGGGGGCATATAAAACGTGGCTTGCAGAGGATTGATCAAAAAACGTTCAATTCAGCCTTTCAAACCGTCAGTTCCCTCGCAAACCCCGATTTATCAACGCCTCCAGCGTTTTTCCACAGCGCACGCCAAGTTACCCCCGAACTCTGTTGGCGCTTCTGTGGATAAGGTGTTTGCCATCCCTTGAAAGCCAAGTAATCCGGGATGTGCAGAGATTTGATCAAAAAACAATCAATCACAAATGGAAACCCTGTTTCTGAATAAGTCACGGTATTTCTTCACAAAAAACCGATTATTTTTCCATCTCATCCACAGTTGTCCCCATTAGCTGTGGGTGGCTATGTGGATAACTTGTTCGCTGAACTCTGCAGCCCCCGGCGCGCTTAGTCCAAACGGCAATTGATCACATTTCATACAGTTCTAAGAGCCTGCCTTGACTTCGATCCGGTGCCTGTCTTCACTGCAATGGCACAAGGACAGCTGTCACTTATCCACATCTGGTTCAGGGAGAACGCGTGATGGATACCCGGCCCCACCGCTTACCCCTCAGTCCCTGCAAGCTCCGCGCGCTGCCGGCACCTTCGCCGCGCAAGCGCACGTTGCGTCGTGCCGCCAATCAGCACGCCCGTCTGTAGCGCCTGATTCCTGCCCAAACCGCTGTACTGCCGTCGGGATTTCCCGGAGGCCAGGTGCCCGTTCGCCCATTGATTGCAGGCAACCGCAGAGTTGCCCCATCTGCCTGAGAGAGGAACCCCCTCATGACACGGATCGCAACGCCCATCAGCGAAATCAAGGAACATTACGACGTGATCGTCATCGGCTCCGGGTATGGCGGCGGCATTGCCGCGTCGCGCCTGTCCCGGGCCGGTAAACGGGTCTGTCTGCTGGAACGCGGTCGGGAGATTCAGCCCGGCGAATATCCCAATACCATGATCGCCGCGACCGAGGAGTTGCAGGTACATGATCCGGACGGCCATATCGGCTCGCGCACCGGGTTGTTCGATCTGCACGTCAACGCGCAGCAGAACGTGGTGGTCGGTTGCGGCCTCGGCGGTACGTCGCTGATCAATGCCAACGTCTCGCTGGAACCGACAGCCGATGTGTTCAAGGATCCACGCTGGCCGTTGGCGGTGCGCGAGGACCACGACGGCCTGCTCAAGGCGGGTTACGAAAGGGCCCGGGAGATGCTCAAACCCAACCCCTACCCGAGCACCGCGCCAAACCTGCCGAAACTCGACGCCAACAAAAAATCCGCAGACTTCCTCAAGCAAGGCGCGCACTTCTACAAGCCGCCCATCAACGTGACCTTCGACAAACTGCCCAACAACCTCAACCACGTCGGCGTCGAGCAACTGCCGTGCAACCACTGCGGCGACTGCGTTTCGGGCTGTAATAACAAGGCCAAGAACACCACGCTGATGAACTACCTGCCGGACGCCACCAATCACGGCGCGGAGATTTTCTGCCAGGCCCAGGTGCGGCATCTGGAGCGCGACGGCAACGGCTGGATCGTGCACTTCCAATACCTCGACAGCGGCCGCGAGAAGTTCGACGCGCCGACGCTGTTCGTGAAAGCCGACATCGTGGTGGTGTCCGCCGGCACCCTCGGCTCCACCGAAATTCTGCTGCGCTCGCGGGACAAGGGCCTGGTGATGTCCGGCCAGCTCGGCGAGAACATGAGCGGCAACGGCGACATCCTCGGCTTCGGCCACAACTGCGAGCAGACCATCAACGGCATCGGTTTCGGCGCGCATTCGGCCAAGGAACTGCAACCGGTCGGCCCGTGCATCACCTCGATCATCGACATGCGCACCGAGGGTGACCGCAGCAGTCGCATGGTCATCGAGGAAGGTTCGATCCCTGGAGCGCTCGGCCGGCCGATGGTGCCGGCGATGGCCGGATTCGCCGAGATGATCGGCAAACCCACCGACGACAGCTTCAGCGGCAAAGTGAAGTACAAGGAGCGCGAAGCGGAAAGCTTTCTGCGCGGCCCGTATCACGGCGCGCTGCACAACATGCAGACCTACCTGATCATGAGCCACGACAGCGGTCAGGGACGCATGGTCCTCGACAGCAAGGATCAACTGCGCATCGACTGGCCGGGCGTCGGCGAGCAGGAAAACTTCAAGATCGGCAACGAACGCCTGTACCAGAGCACCAAGGCCCTGGGCGGGATCTGGGTCGAGAACCCGATCTGGACCAAGCTGCTCAAGCACAGCATCGTCTCGGTGCATCCGCTGGGCGGTTGCGTGATGGGCGATGACGCCGCGCAAGGCGTGGTCAACCACAAGGGCCAGGTGTTCAGTGGTGCGACCGGCACCGACGTCTACGCCAATCTGTACGTGACCGACGGCGCGGTGATCCCGACGTCACTGGCGGTCAACCCGCTGCTGACCATCTCCGCCGTGAGCGAGCGCAACATGGGCCTGCTGGCCGCCGACCGGGGCTGGAGGATCGATTACACATTGCCCTCGGCACCGCGCAAACAACCGGTGCCACCGACCCTTGGTGTGCAATTCACCGAGACCATGAAGGGCTACTTCTCCCGCGCGTTCACCGCCGCACAAAGCACCGACCTGAAGGTTTATGAGGCGGCAGCCAAGCGCGGCGAGGCGGACAACTCGCCGATCGACTTCACCCTGACCATCACCGCCAACGACCTCAACCGGATGATCAAGGAGCCGGAGCACGCCGCGACCATCGTCGGCACGGTGATCGCCCCGGCGCTGTCGCCGCAGCCGCTGACCGCCAGCAACGGCGTGTTCAACCTGTTCGAGCAGTTCGAGCAGCAGGTCGACACGCGCCACATGAAGTACGACATGAAACTGACCGCCGAGGACGGCAACGACTACTTCTTCAGCGCCTTCAAGACCGTGCCGGAAGACAACGGCGTGCTGAATATCTGGCACGACACCAGCACCCTCTACGTCACGCTGTATCGCGGGCCGGACAAGACCGGCGAAGTGATCGGCTCTGGCGTGATGCACATCAAGCCGACCGACTTCGCCAAACAGATGACCACCATGAAGGTCCTCAATGCGCGCAACGAGCGCGAGCGCATCGAAGGGCTGGCGCGGTTCGGCAAGTTCTTTGCCGGGATTCTCTGGGAGAGTTACGGCGGGGTGTTCGCCGGTGACAAATACTTCAACCCCGACGCGCCGCCACGGTTGAAACGGCCGCTGGATGCGCCGACGCCGGCCGTGCATTTCTTCTCCACCGAAGATGCCGTGCAGTTGCGTCTGACCCGCTATCAGGCTGGCAGCAAAGGCCCGGTGATGCTGGTGCATGGTCTGGGCGTGGGCTCGAATATTTTTTCCACCGATACCATCCAGACCAACCTGCTGGAGTTTCTCTGCAAGCACGACTACGACGTGTGGCTGCTGGATTTCCGGGTGAGCATCCTGCTGCCGGCGAGCAAGAAGGAATGGAACGGCGACCAGATCGCCCAGTACGACTTCAAGGCCGCCATTGCGCAGATCCAGCAGAAGACCGGCGCGAAGGACGTGCAATGCGTGGTGCATTGCTACGGCGCGACCACGTTCTTCATGTCGCTGCTCGCCGGGCTGCAAGGCGTGCGTTCGGTGGTCTGCTCGCAGATCGCCGCCGACACGGTGGTCGCGACGGCGACGGGGCTCAAGGCCGGTCTGCACTTGCCGGGGATGCTCGACGCGATCGGTATCAAATCGATGACCGCCTACGCCGACAGCAAGGAGAACTGGTTCAACCGGCTCTACGACAAGGCGCTCAACGGCTACGCGCGGATCGAAGCCCAGGGCTATTGCACCAACCCGGTGTGCCACCGCATCACCTTCATGTACGCCTCGCTGTATCGCCACGACACCCTCAACGAGACACTGCACGACAACCTGCACGAGCTGTTCGGCGAGTCCAATATCGAGACCTTCGAACACCTGGCGCTGATCGTGCGCAAAGGGCATCTGGTGGATTTCAAAGGGCACGATGTGTACATGCCGCACTTCGATCGGCTGACCATGCCGATCTGCTTCATCAGCGGCGCCGACAACCAGTGTTATCTGCCGGAAAGTACGCTCAAGACCTTTCAGCGGGTTTGCGAGAAGCACGGGCCGGAGCGCTACAGCCGGCATGTGGTGCCGGGTTACGGTCACATCGATTGCATGTTCGGCAAGAACGCGGTGGTCGATGTGTATCCGATCATCCTTGAACACCTGGAGAAAACCGCCCTCGGATAGCCGTCGATCGTTCCCACGCTCTGCGTGGGAAAGCCGCCATGGACGCTCTGCGTCCGCTTTTGTGACGCGCAGCGTCACGAGATGCATTCCCACGCGGACGGTTCGACGCGTCGACGTGGGTAGGATCTGGGGAACTGATATGGACAGCTACATCCGCTGGTTTCAACGCTTCATCTGGCTAGGCATTGCGATGAACATGGTGTTCGCGATCCCGGCGCTGTTTGCGCCGGGGTTGCTGACATCGGTGGTCGGCCTGCCGCCGCAACTCTCCGACCCGTGGCTGGAAAACGCCGGGATGCTGCTGGTGGGTATCAGCGTGTTCTACATGCCCTCGGGCTTCAACGCGCCGCGCTACGTGGTGCATTCCTGGCTGTGCGTGCTGACGCGGCTGATCGCCGTGGCGTTCTGGATCTACCTGATCAACACCAGCAGTCAGGGTTCGGTGTTCGTGCCGATGCTGATGGGCGACCTGAGCTTTTTCCTGATCCTCGGCATTCTGCTTTACCT
Source organism: Pseudomonas sp. MCal1 (assembly GCF_026341415.1). NCBI lineage: Bacteria > Pseudomonadati > Pseudomonadota > Gammaproteobacteria > Pseudomonadales > Pseudomonadaceae > Pseudomonas > Pseudomonas sp. MCal1. The sequence continues at coordinate 136,461 of NZ_JAKUMP010000009.1, read as the reverse complement.
CGGCACCACGCCTGAAAACCGGCCACTGGCGCTGCTCTGTGACGGCTGGCGCGAATGGCGCGCGGCGTGGGCGCGGCATTGGCAGAACCACGCGTTCAAGGTCGGTACGCTGGTAGTGGTCGCGCTGCTGGCGTTCATCGGTTACCAGACCTGGTATCAGATGCTGCGCGTGGTGCCGGAGCAGGAGTACGCCTCCGACGAGGATCACTACAAATACGCCGCGATTGGTTTGGGCATCGAAGCGCGTATTCCCTATTACCTGTTCTCGGTATTGCCGCAGATGTGCCCGGAAAAACTGCCGAAACCCGGCGGCTGGGAAGCCTTCGGTTTCCTGTTCGAGAACGGCAAGGACCTGCCGATCGGGATGGCCAAGCGGCAGATCGGCTACCCGACCGTCGAGCCGAACTGCGCGTTGTGCCACACCGGCTCCTACCGGGCGAATGCCAGCGACGTCGCGGTCAATGTGCCGAGCGCGCCGGCCAATACCCTGCAACTGCAAGCCTTCCAGTGGTTCGCCTACGATTGCGCCAGCGATCCGAAATTCACCACCGACGCGGTGATGGCGGCGATCAACAGCAAGTTCCAGCTGGGCTTTTTCGAGAAGCTCTACAACCGTTACCTGATCATCCCGATGGCCAAGACCGCGCTGCTCAAACAGAAGCAGGCCTACGCCTGGCAGAAGCTGCGCCCGCAACAGGGGCCGGGACGCACCGACACCTTCAACCCGACGAAAATGGTGGTGTTCGGCTTCCCGGATGACTCGACCATCGGCACCGTCGACCTGCCGCAAGTGTGGAACCAGAAACCCCGGGAATCGATGTACCTGCACTGGGACGGCAATAACAACAAGATCCACGAACGCAACTACGCCGCCGCGATGGCCGTGGGCGCGACGCCGGAATCGGTGCTGCCGCCGAGTTTCAACCGGGTGACCAACTGGCTGCTCGGGCACAAGGCGCCGGCGTGGCCGTGGGCACTGGATCAGGCCAGGGTCGCTCAGGGCAAACCGGTGTGGGAGGCCAACTGCGCGGGTTGTCACGATTTCGGTCGCGTCGACACCGGGCAGGTCACCACCAACATCGACCAGCTCGGCACCGATCCGCACCGGCTGAACTCGTTCACCACCGGGCTGGTGGCGGCGTTCCATACCTTCAAGAAACCGCCGTTCGATTTCGGCGCCTACCGCAAGACCCAGAGCTACAGCAACACGCCCACCGACGGCATCTGGCTGCGCGCGCCGTACCTGCACAACGGTTCGGTGCCGACCCTGTGGGACTTGCTGCAACCGCCGGAAAAACGTCCGCAGGTGTTCATCACCGGCTCCGATGTCTACGACCCGGTCAACGTCGGTTTCGTGACCAGCGGCGCCCAGGCCAAGGCCTCGGCGGACTTCACCTACGACACGCGCCTGGAAGGCAACCACAACAGCGGTCACCTGTACGGCACGACGCTGTCGGACGACGACAAGCGTGCGCTGATCGAATTCATGAAAACCCTGTGAACCCTTACGGATAGAGGATTACGTCATGTCAGCGGTCGGTCATCTGAAACACGAATACGACAAGGTCAAGGTGCGCCTGCATGGCCTGTTCACGCGCATCGAAATGGCCTGGATGAAGCTCATCAGCGAACTCGAGCCGCAGGAGTTTCAAGCCATCATCAAATTGCTCCAGCGCGGTCACGATCAGGCGCAATACGTGCTCAAGCACGGCGAGCTGCCGGACGACGAACCGGCGGTGCCGTGGGAGCTGTCCCACGGCTTGTCGATCCTGCGCATCGGCAACGCGACGCCGCTGCCGCAATCGCCCGATCAACTGCAGACCAAAGTGCTCAAGGACGGCACGCTGCTGGGCTGTCGCAAGTGGGAACTGCTGGATCTGCTGTGGAGCGAGGCGCTGCTCAAGTGGATTGAAAACCTGCGCCATCACGCGACCTTCGGCACCGATCCGGCACTGGTGAAAATGGATCGCCAGGTAACGCTGGCGATTGCCGGCGATTGGGGCACTGGTCCGTTCAACAGCCATGCGCCGGCGGTGTCGGTGGCCAACCAGATGCAACTGGCCAATGCCGATTTCACCATTCACCTGGGGGACGTTTATTACGCCGGCACCCATTCTCAGGAAGACACCGACATGGCGGGCTGGCCGATGGGTACCCGCGGCTCGTTCACCCTTAATTCGAACCACGAGATGTACAGCGGCGCCCACGGCTATTTCAAGGAACTGGCCGCGCGTTTTCCGGGGCAGCAGGGCACCAGCTACTTTGCCCTGATCAACGACGACTGGCTGATTGTCGGTCTGGACACGGCGTATGCCTCGGACGTCATGAACCTGTACATGGACGGCACTCTGAACAAGCCGCAGATCGAGTGGATGAAGGGCCTGCCGAAACGCAAGAAACTCATGGTGCTCAGCCACCATCAGGGCTTTGACATCACCGGGCACAACAAGACCGCGCTGTATCAGCCGGTGTGCGATGCACTGGGGCGCGAGCCGGATTACTGGTACTGGGGGCATCTGCACAACGGCATCGTCTACGCACCACAAGGTGGGCTGCATGCGCGCTGTGCCGGGCACGGCGCGATTCCTTACGGCACCACCAGCGAGCTGAACGGACATTCGCGGGTGCTGTTTTCGGAGACGCAGGATGCGAACGATCCGGACTACCCGCTGCGGGTGTTGAACGGATATGCGAAAGTTCGGCTGGATGGCGAAAATATCGTTGAAGAGTTTATCGCCGAGAATGGGGAAGTTCGCTGGCGATCAATCTAGTGTATTTAACTCAAGTGCGCCCGGTTGGGCGCATTTTTGTTTTTCAAACTTATAAAAACATTCGGAACTATATATTCGATATGCGACTTGTTTAATTTTTCGGTAAATAAGTTGCCGGCAGTCATTCGATTGTCGGAACTTTTATCATGGAAGATTGAACAATGTTTACTATCAAGAAAACAGCACTTTCGCTGGGGCTCTTGTGTGCCCAGCTTGGTTCTTTGTCATTAGTGTCCGCCGCTGAAACAGCGCCTGGTATCACTGACTTCAAGAAGCCGTTCAACGAATATTCGTGGGTCACTGCTCACAATGGATATCTGGATGACATGCGCACTCAGCTCAACCGGGGCGTTCGTGGTTTCATGCTGGACTTGCACCCCGGGAACCTGACGGGTGGGGCCGATGCCTATCTGTGTCACACCGGAGAAAAAGGCACTTGCGACATACGTTCGGACATGAAATTTGCCGATGCATTGAACAACGTATTTCTGCCTTATCTGCGCAGTAATCCCAACGCTGTCGTGACGTTGTTGCTGGAAAACCTTGTGGAAAGGGCCGCATTCAACAATGCGATGAATCGGGTGCCAGGTCTGGCTGATTGGGTATTCGATCCCAAGGCCTATCCGAACACCCGTACATGGCCGACGCTTGAGCAGATGATCGGCAGCGGCAAGCGACTGGTTATTGTCACCGACCGCAATGCCGGGGAGTACAACGTCAATGGCAAGACCATCAATGTCCTGCAGGACAGTCAATGGGAAAGCCAGAACTACTGGGATCTGGGCATTACTTCGCTCAAGCATGAATGGAGTTGCCCTTCGCGCTGGACGAATTACCATCCGACCGTGTCAGTCACTGGATTCACTCAATGGCCAAGGCTGTTCGTGATGAACCAGTTCCACGGCTGGGGCGCGACATCACTGCATGCGGGCAGTACCGATAACAACCTGACCTGGCTTGAGCGCCGTGTTGATAACCATTGTGCAAGCGCACTGGGCAAGCGCACCGCCCCCAGCTTCCTGACGATTGATTTCAATCAGACGGGGGATGCCTTCCCCTACGCAGCCGCATTGACTCAGGGTGGTTTCTACTTCTACTCGAAAAACAATGTGGACAAGACCGGTGACAGTGTCTGTGTCGTTCCGGCGGGGCAGGATCTCGATTTCAGTTTGCCTGCACGGGGTTGTGAGAATGATGAAGCGCGCTCGCTTGAGTTGCGTGGTATCGCCAAAGGTACACGTCTGAGTGTTTATGACTCGTCCGGTGGCAATACCAGTGACGATTACACCTTTGTTGATGTTAAACGTGATATCGGGATCAATGAATCAGTAAAACTTGGCAGTTTCGAGGCCAACTTTGAAAGCGCCGATATCAAAGTAACCCATGTTCGTAATAACGGTCTGGATGGAAAGATCTCGCGTATTTCGATAGGAAAATCACCGGCGCCAGGCGACTTTCGTGACGCAAGTGTGGTGTTCTACGAGGGCAATTCCGCCACTGAAAATGTTGTTTGTACGGTGAACCTCGCGACCACCCGGACATTCAACTTCAGCGGTGACTGTGATAACGATGAAGCGCGGTCCGCGAAGGTTGTGAAAGCCAAGGGCGGCTCCAGTTTCATGGTCTATGGAAATAAGAACGTGAATGAAAACCAGGGCTACGCACGGGTGGATTTTATAAGCGACATTACTACGCCGGTGATCATTGGCAGCTTCGAGAGGAGTTATGACGCGGGTGCCTACCGCGTCATTCGAGGCGGTCCGAGCAACACGCTGGATGGCAAGGTTTCGAGCATGAGAATCATGGCGAAGTAAGGCACGAAAAAACAAACCCGCAGCGTCGGACGACGTCTGCGGGTTTTGTTGTACGGCGCGGGTTTAACCCTGAACCGGGACGCCTTTGAGGTAGGGTGCAGGCTCGGCGCCGAGGTTGCTCAGCATCCGCTCGCTGTACCAGTCCACGAAGTTGACCACGCCGAACTCATAAGTCTTGGAGTACGGCCCCGGCTGGTACGCGGTGGAGTTGATCCCGCGCTGGTTCTCTTCGGCCAGACGACGGTCCTGATCGTTGGTCGCGTCCCACACTTTGCGCATGCGTTCGACGTCGTAATCCACGCCTTCGACCGCATCCTTGTGCACCAGCCATTTGGTGGTGACCATGGTTTCCTGGGCGCTGATCGGCCACACGGTGAAGACGATGATGTGGTCACCCATGCAGTGGTTCCACGAGTGCGGCAGGTGCAGGATGCGCATCGAGCCCAGGTCCGGGTTCTTGATCCGGCCCATCAGCTTGGCGCAGCCCTGTTTGCCGTCCATGGTCATCGACACGGTGCCCTTGAGCAGCGGCATGCGCACGATGCGGTTGCGCAGGCCGAAACTGGCGTGAGCGTAAGGGATCTTCTCGGCTTCCCAGGCAGCGGCAGAGGCGGCGACGTGATCCTTGAACGCCTGGTCGGCGCGCGGGTCGGTGACGTCGTCCCACTCCAGCAGGGTTTTCAGCAACTCCGGGTGCGAACCGTTGCAGTGGTAGCACTCGCGGTTGTTTTCCAGCACCAGTTTCCAGTTGGCCTTTTCCATCAAGGTGGTTTGCACCGCCACCTTGGTGTTCTCCATGTCGTAGGGTTCCATGTAGTGGTTCAGGGTCGACAGGAAGTCATCGATGGCCGGCGGGTTTTCCGCCAGGCTGATGAAGATATAGCCGCCGGCGGTCTTCACGTTCACCGGTTTGAGGCCGTACTGATTCATGTCGAAATCGGCGCCCATCTCGGTACCGGCGAACAGCAGGCGGCCGTCCAGTTCGTAGGTCCACTGGTGGTAGTGGCAGACCAGTTTGGCGACCTTGCCCTTGTCGCTGGTGCACAGGCGCGAGCCACGGTGGCGGCAGACGTTGTGGAACGCATGCACCACGCCTTCGGCACCGCGAATGACGATGATCGGGTTCTTGCCGATCTGCAGGGTCAGGTAGTTGCCCTTGGCCGGGATCTCGCAGGTCATGCCGGCGATCAACCACTCTTTCTGGAAGATCTCCTGCATGTCGATATCGAACAGGCGCTCGTCACTGTAGAACGGTTGCGGCAGGGAAAAGGTGCGCTCGCGCTCCTGCAGCATTTGTGCGGTGGCCTTGCGTGCGGGTTCCAGCAGGTCGCCCAGGCTGATTTTTGCGGTGTCCATCGATGAATTCCTCAAGGCCATCTGCGTGGCCGCGAAAGTGGCTGATCAGGGTTGCAGCGCAAGGTGTAAAGAAACCGTTTGTGTTGGGGCGAGTGTGGGGCCGGCGCAGGCGGGAACCTTATCCATGGGCGACATGGTGCAATCTGTTCCCGACGCGCAACCCCCGGTGGTTGGGGGCTGGTCGCGATAAGTATGTGAATGTCGCGGATAGGTAAACGGGGCGTTCACGCTATACGCAGAATCGCCACATGAAGGCCGACAGTCGGCCGTGGAGAACAGCATGTCGAACAGCTTCCTGAATCCGGTCACCACCCAGACCTGGGCCAATGGCCGACACATCGTCCGTTGCGTCAAAGTCATCCAGGAAACCTGGGATGTGCGCACCTTCTGTTTCATGGCCGACCAGCCGATCCTGTTCTTCTTCAAGCCCGGGCAGTTCGTGACCCTGGAGCTGGAAATCGAAGGCCAGCCGATCATGCGTTCGTACACCATCTCCAGCTCGCCGTCGGTGCCGTACAGCTTTTCGGTGACCATCAAGCGCGTGCCGGGGGGCAAGGTGTCCAACTGGCTGCACGACACCCTGCATGAAGGTCAGGAGCTGGCGGTGCACGGACCGGTCGGGCTGTTCAACGCGATCGACTTCCCGAGCCCGAAAGTGCTGTACCTCAGCGGTGGCGTCGGTATCACCCCGGTGATGTCCATGGCGCGCTGGTTCTACGACACCAACGGCAACGTCGACATGACGTTCATCCACAGCGCCCGCTCACCGAAGGACATCATTTACCACCGCGAGCTGGAACACATGGCGTCGCGGATCGACAACTTCAGCCTGCACCTGATCTGCGAGAAGCACGGGCTGGGCGAGCCTTGGGCCGGCTATCGCGGCTATCTCAACCACAAGATGCTGGAACTGATGGTGCCGGACTTCCTTGAGCGTGAAGTCTTCTGCTGCGGCCCGACGCCGTACATGACAGCGGTCAAGCGCCTGCTGGAAAACGCCGGCTACGACATGAAGCGCTATCACGAGGAGTCCTTCGGCGCCACGCCGCCGGAAGCCCGCGCCGATGCGGTGGAACAGGCCGAGCAGGCCGCCGAAGCACCGGAAATCCCGGCGGCGGATCTGCACCTGGTGGAATTCACCTCATCGGACAAGAGCATCCGCGTGGCTCCCGGCGAGACCGTGCATGCGGCGGCGGCCAAGGTCGGCCTGATGATCCCGAAAGCCTGCGGCATGGGGATCTGCGGGACGTGCAAGGTGCTCAAGCTGGGTGGCGAAGTGGAGATGGATCACAACGGCGGGATTACCGAGGACGACGAGGCGGAGGGGTACATTCTTTCTTGCTGCAGTGTGCCGAAGGGGGATGTGCGGATCGAATACTGATCGGCGGTGGGGCGGTCTCCTGCGCCAGGCCTACCCCTCACCCCAGCCCTCTCCCCAGGGAGAGGGAGCTGACCGCGGTGTCTTGCGCTATACATCGACCTGATTAAGCGTGGCGATTATGGATTCGGCAAAGCAGATTCAGGTCAGTGTATTTCTTGAGCATCCCCCAATCAGCTCCCTTTCCCCAGGGAGAGGGAGCCGACCGCGGTGTCTTGCGCTATACATCGACCTGATTAAGCGTGGCGATTATGGATTCGGCAAAGCAGATTCAGGTCAGTA
>NZ_JAKUMP010000009.1:0-128762 GCF_026341415.1 Pseudomonas sp. MCal1 | reverse complement strand
TGTATTTCTTGAGCATCCCCCAATCAGTTCCCTCTCCCTTTGGGAGAGGGTTAGGGTGAGGGGCTTTTCTCAGTCGATAAACAAATCTGGCATTAGTGCCACGTCGCTTTCTCGTTCAAAACGGTAATGATCGAACCCGGTCACACCGCTCTCCCGCAAAATCTCCTCATCAATCAACAACCGTCCGGTAATCTGCCGCCCACTGCTGCTCAAAATCACATGCGCCGCATCCGCCATGATCGCCGGCGTCCTCGCATGCTTGAACGACTCCCGATTGCCCAACTGAAACTCGATCGCCGCCGTGGCAATCATGGTTTGCGGCCACAGCGAATTGACACTGATCCCGTAGCTGGCGAATTCCTCGCTCATGCCCACCGTCAGCATGCTCATGCCGTATTTGGTCACCGTGTACGGGCTGTACTGGGCGAACCATTTACTGGCCATGTTCAGTGGCGGCGACAGGTTGAGAATGTGCCCGGAGGATTTTTTCAGATAGGGCAGGGCCGCCTGGCTGCACAGCAGCACCGCGCGGGTGTTGATCTGGTGCATCAGGTCGAAGCGCTTGAGTTCGATGTGTTGCACACCGGTCAACTTGATCGCCCCGGCATTGTTCACCAGTGCATCGATCCCGCCGAAATGTTCGTTGGCCTGGGCCAGTGCCTGACATACCGCCTCTTCCTCCCGCACATCCAGTTGCAGCGCCAGGGCCTTGCCACCGGCCGCTTCGACTTCCGCCGCGACACTGTGAATGGTGCCGGGCAATTTGGCATGCGGTTCGGCGCTCTTGGCCGCGATCACGATATTGGCCCCGTCCCGCGCAGCCCGCAGCGCAATCTCGCGCCCGATGCCACGGCTGGCGCCAGTGATGAACAAGGTTTTGCCTTTTAGCGACATGCGCAAGCTCCTGCTTATTGTTATGCGAGCGAAGGCTCGACAAACAATGTAGACGATGGAGCTGAAATGGAAGGGGGGAGCCTGATCGTTCCCACGCTCCGCGCGGGAATACAGCCTTCGACGCTCCGCGTCATGACGGTGGCAGGCGTTGCGTCGGTGGTGTGGCAGGAACGCGGAGCGTCCCGGGAGGCATTCCCACGCGGAGCATGGGAACGATCGGAGTAGGGAGGCCGATGTGACCGTGCGTGAATAGGCGTCTGTGGCGGCGGTAGGAATGCAGTTGTCGCTTTGAGTAGTGATCGTTCCCACGCTCCGCGCGGGAATGCAGCCTTCGACGCTCCGCGTCATGACGGTGGCAAGCGTTGCATCGGCGGTGCAGCAGGAACGCGGAGCGTCCCGGTATGCATTCCCACGCGGAGCATGGGAACGATCGGAGTAGGGAGGCCGATGTCTGTGGCGGCGGTAGGAAATTCAGTTGTCGCTATGAGTAGTGATCGTTCCCACGCTCCGCGTGGGAATGCAGCCTTTGACGCTCCGCGTCATGACGGTGGCAGGCGTTGCGTCGGTGGTGCGGCAGGAACGCGGAGCGTCCCGGGAGGTATTCCCACGCGGAGCATGGGAACGATCTGCGGGTGGGATATCGGGGGCTTCAGTACCAGCGCTGAACCTCGATCAACCCCTCCAGCCCTGCATAATTTCGGGCACTCGAATACCGCCAGTGCTCAGGCAACTCGACATAACCGCGCTTTACCGGGTTGTTGTGGATGTAATCGAGTTTCTGGCGCATGACTTCTTCGCTGTAGACCATCTCTGCGTGAGCACCTTCCTGCCACATCTGATACACCCGATCTTCCTTGTGTGCCCGTTTGCTGAAGCGAAGCCGATTCAATGCTCTTTCTGCACCCTTACTTTGCAGATCATCAATGATCTGTCGAGCGGTGAAGGATTTGAACTGGCTCAGGCATTTACTCAGGTCAGGCGCCTGGGCGACGAAGTGCAGGTGGTTTTCCAGGATCACGTAGCCGTAGAGCTTCAGCTCCTGATGGGTTTGTTGATAACGCCAACAGTTGAGCAGGTGGTCGACGAGGTAGGGACGAACGAACAGTGGCAGCCACTCCACCAGCGTGCAGGTCAGGAAGTGAGGTTTGTCGGATTCGGTGATGGTGTAGCGGCTTCGGCCCATGGGATTCATCCTTGAATCTTGCGGTGCTGCTGAGAGGAACGCGGAGCGTCCCCGGATGCATTCCCACGCAGACGGTTCGACGCCTCGACGTGGGAACGATCAACGCCACGGGGAGGCGATCAGGCCGACATGACTTCGCGGATGTCGCGCGCCAGTTCGCGTACGCGTTCTTCTTCGGTGTCCCACGAGCACATGAAGCGGGCGCCGCCCTTGCCGATGAAGGTGTAGAAGCGCCAGCCGCGAGCGGTCAGGGCGGCAATGGCCGGTTCCGAGAGTTGCAGGAACACGCCGTTGGCCTGGACCGGAAACATCAGTTCCACGCCCGGGATGTCGCTGACCAGTTCAGCCAGCAGTTGCGCGCAGTGGTTGGCGTGGCGGGCGTATTTGAGCCAGGCGTCGTTTTCCAGGATGCCGACCCACGGCGCCGACAGGAAGCGCATCTTCGAAGCCAGTTGCCCGGCCTGTTTGCAGCGGTAGTCGAAGTCTTCGGCCAGTTTGTGGTTGAAGAACAGGATCGCTTCACCCACCGCCATGCCGTTTTTCGTGCCGCCGAAGCACAGTACGTCGACGCCGGCCTTCCAGGTCAGGTCCGCCGGCGAGCAGCCGAGGAAGGCGCAGGCGTTGGAAAAGCGCGCGCCGTCCATGTGCAGGTTCAAGCCCAGTTCCTTGCAGGTGTCGCTGATGGCGCGGACTTCTTCCGGGGTGTAGACGCTGCCGACTTCGGTGGCCTGGGTCAGGGTCACCACGCGCGGTTTCGGGTAGTGGATGTCCTGGCGCTTGAGCGCGACTTCGCGGATCGAGGCCGGGGTGATCTTGCCGTTTTCAGTGCCGGCGATCAGCAGTTTCGAACCGTTGGAGAAAAATTCCGGTGCGCCGCATTCGTCGGTTTCGACGTGGGCGGTTTCCGAGCAGATGACGCTGTGGTAACTCTGGCACAGCGACGACAGCGCGAGGGAGTTGGCGGCGGTGCCGTTGAAGGCGAAGAACACTTCGCAGTCGGTCTCGAACAGCTTGCGGAAATAATCGGAGGCGCGTGCTGTCCACTCATCGTCGCCATAGGCGCGCTGGTGGCCGTGGTTGGCCTGTTCCATGGCAGCCCAGGCTTCAGGGCAGATACCGGAATAGTTGTCGCTGGCGAATTGTTGGCTCTTGTCGGTCATGGCCGGCTTCCGTAATCGAGGCGCTTGTGGCGCTTCGTGGGGTCAATGATGGTGCGCACTGTACCGAAGATCATCCGGGGAGCACACGGGATGTCGCTGTCAAAACTTTACAAGGATGCGAGCCGATTATGCACCTGAGCCGGCGCGACGGCGCACTCGATCTGCTCAAGTGGCTGGCGCTGCTGAGCATGCTGCTCGATCACCTGCGATATGTCGGGATCAGCGCCGATTGGCTGTATGTGCCGGGACGGCTGGCGTTCCCGTGGTTCTGCCTGGCGATGGCGGCGAATCTGACGCGGGACGGCGCACGCAAGACCGAATGGCGCTATCTGGGCTGGTTGCTGCTGTTCAGCGCTATCAGTGAAATTCCCTACCGTCTGTACATTCCCGCGCCCGACACCTTGAACGTGATGCCCACGCTGGCGCTGGGTTTGCTGGTGGTGCGAGGCTGGCAGGATCGAGTGCTGATTTCACGCCTGCTGGGAGTCGGAGCCTTACTGGCGGCGGCGATGTTCCCGGAGCGGCTGATGTTCGGTCTGTTCGGCGTCCTGCTGCCGCTGGCGATGTTGTTGGTATTTCATCGGCCCTGGTATTTCAGCCTGCTACCAGGGCTGGTGTGTGTGGCCGCGAATCAATGGCGGGTGCTGTACGAAGCCGCGCAGTTCGGCAACATCGTCGCCATCTTCGGGCTTGCGACCTGCCTGATGGCGCCACTGCTCGGAATGTTCCTGTTGCGACACGCCACTTACCTCCACGCGCCACCCATGCGGCGCTGGGCGTATGCGCTCTATCCCGCGCATTTCATGGTCCTTCTGGCCTTGCGCCAGCTGCTTGTTTGAGTCCGTCGTCCCCGCCATGTCGTAAACGCACCTTTGCGTGGCGTCCGTAGGCATTTGACCTCCCTGCGCCGGCCATACCATCGCATCAAAGGGCACTGGCTGAACGCCGTGCCTTACCGAGACGAATGGCGCACAGATGCCGCTGGGAGAGACGCGATGTTCAGCAAGCAAGACCGGATCCAGGGTTACGACGATGCACTGCTGGCGGCGATGAATGCCGAGGAGCAACGTCAGGAAGATCACATCGAGCTGATCGCGTCGGAGAACTACACCAGCAAACGCGTGATGGAAGCGCAAGGCAGCGGCCTGACCAACAAATACGCCGAAGGCTATCCGGGCAAGCGCTACTACGGTGGCTGCGAGCACGTCGACAAGGTCGAAGCGCTGGCCATCGAACGCGCCAAGCAACTGTTCGGCGCCGATTACGCCAACGTCCAGCCGCACTCCGGTTCCTCGGCCAACAGCGCCGTGTACCTGGCCCTGCTGCAAGCAGGCGACACCATTCTCGGCATGAGCCTGGCCCACGGCGGTCACCTGACCCACGGCGCCAAGGTTTCGTCCTCGGGCAAGTTGTACAACGCCGTGCAGTACGGCATCGACACCAACACCGGCCTGATCGATTACGACGAAGTCGAGCGTCTGGCCGTCGAGCACAAACCGAAAATGATCGTCGCCGGTTTCTCGGCCTACTCGAAAACCCTCGATTTCCCGCGCTTCCGTCAGATCGCCGACAAGGTTGGCGCGCTGCTGTTCGTCGACATGGCCCACGTTGCCGGTCTGGTGGCCGCCGGTCTGTACCCGAACCCGCTGCCGTACGCCGATGTGGTCACCACCACCACCCACAAGACCCTGCGCGGTCCGCGTGGCGGCCTGATCCTGGCCAAGGCGAACGAAGAGATCGAGAAAAAGCTCAACGCGGCGGTATTCCCCGGCGCCCAGGGCGGCCCGCTGATGCACGTCATCGCCGGCAAGGCCGTGTGCTTCAAGGAAGCGCTGGAGCCTGGCTTCAAGGCCTATCAGCAACAAGTGATCGACAACGCTCAGGCGATGGCGAGCGTCTTTATCAAACGTGGCTACGATGTAGTGTCCGGCGGCACCGACAACCACCTGTTCCTGGTCAGCCTGATCCGTCAGGGCCTCACCGGTAAAGACGCAGACGCCGCCCTCGGTCGCGCGCACATCACCGTCAACAAGAACGCCGTACCGAACGACCCGCAGTCGCCGTTCGTCACCTCCGGCCTGCGCATCGGCACCCCGGCGGTGACCACCCGCGGCTTCAAGGTGACCCAGTGCGTGACGCTGGCCGGCTGGATCTGCGACATCCTCGACAACCTCGGCGATGCCGATGTCGAGGCCAACGTCGCCCAGCAGGTTTCGGCCCTGTGCGCTGACTTCCCGGTTTATCGCTGAGCGTTCTGGAGTACATGACTATGCAACGCTATTCGGGCTTCGGCCTCTTCAAACACTCCCTCAGCCACCACGAAAACTGGCAGCGTATGTGGCGCACGCCGACCCCGAAAAAGGTCTACGACGTGGTCATTGTCGGCGGCGGCGGGCACGGTCTGGCGACGGCCTACTATCTGGCCAAAGAACACGGCATCACCAACGTGGCCGTGGTCGAGAAGGGTTGGCTGGGCGGCGGTAACACCGCGCGCAACACCACCATCGTCCGCTCCAACTACCTGTGGGACGAATCGGCGCACCTGTACGAACACGCGATGAAACTGTGGGAAGGCCTTTCGCAAGACCTGAACTACAACGTGATGTTCTCCCAGCGCGGCGTCTACAACCTGTGCCACACCCTGCAGGACATCCGTGATTCCGAGCGTCGGGTCAGCGCCAACCGCCTCAACGGCGTGGACGGCGAACTGCTCAACGCCAAGCAAGTCGCGGACGAAATTCCGTACCTCGACTGCTCGAAAAACACCCGCTACCCGGTGATGGGCGCAACCGTTCAGCGTCGCGGCGGCGTGGCCCGTCACGATGCCGTGGCGTGGGGCTTTGCCCGTGCCGCCGACGCCTTGGGCGTGGACCTGATCCAGCAGACCGAAGTGATCGGTTTCCGCAAGGAAAACGGCGTGTGCATCGGCGTTGAAACCAACAAGGGTTTCATCGGCGCCAAGCGCGTCGGCGTGGTGACCGCCGGTAACTCCGGGCACATGGCCAAACTCGCCGGTTTCCGTCTGCCGATCGAATCCCACCCGTTGCAGGCGCTGGTGTCCGAGCCGATCAAACCGATCATCGACAGCGTGATCATGTCCAACGCCGTGCACGGTTACATCAGCCAGTCCGACAAGGGCGACCTGGTGATCGGCGCCGGTATCGACGGCTACAACGGCTACGGCCAGCGCGGTTCGTACCCGGTGATCGAGCACACCATCCAGGCCATCGTCGAGATGTTCCCGGTGCTGTCGCGGGTGCGCATGAACCGTCAATGGGGCGGCATCGTCGACACCACGCCGGACGCCTGCCCGATCATTTCGAAAACCCCGGTGCCGAACATGTTCTTCAACTGCGGTTGGGGCACCGGCGGCTTCAAGGCCACACCGGGTTCGGGCAACGTGTTTGCCGCGAGTCTGGCCAAGGGTGAAATGCACCCGCTGGCCGCACCTTTCTCCATCGACCGTTTCCACAGCGGTGCGTTGATCGATGAACACGGCGCTGCGGCTGTCGCCCACTAACAGGAGAAATCCCCATGTTGCATATCTTCTGTCCTCACTGCGGCGAACTGCGCTCCGAAGAGGAATTCCATGCATCCGGCCAGGCGCACATTCCGCGTCCGCTGGATCCGAACAGCTGCACCGACGAGGAGTGGGGCGACTACATGTTCTTCCGTGACAACCCTCGCGGTCTGCACCACGAGTTGTGGGATCACGTCGCCGGTTGCCGCCAGTACTTCAACGTCACCCGCGACACCGTGACCTACGAGATTCTCGAAACCTACAAGATCGGCACCAAGCCGCAATTCACCGACAAGGCTGACACTGCGAAAACAGCCACGACGGCGCTGGGAGAGAAGGTATGAGCCAGACCAATCGCCTGTCCAACGGTGGACGGATCGACCGCAACAAAGTGCTGAGCTTCACCTTCAACGGCCAGACCTACAAAGGTTTCGAAGGCGACTCGCTGGCCGCAGCCCTGCTGGCCAACGGCGTCGACATCATTGGCCGCAGCTTCAAGTATTCGCGTCCACGCGGCATCTTCGCCGCCGGTGCCGAAGAGCCGAACGCGGTGCTGCAGATCGGCGCAACCGAAGCCACCCAGATTCCCAATGTGCGCGCCACGCAACAGGCGTTGTACCAGGGCCTGGTCGCCACCAGCACCAACGGCTGGCCGAGCGTCAACAACGACATGATGGGGATTCTCGGCAAGGTCGGCGGCAAGCTGATGCCACCGGGTTTCTACTACAAAACCTTCATGTATCCGCAATCGTTCTGGATGACTTACGAGAAGTACATCCGCAAGGCTGCAGGTTTAGGTCGCTCGCCGACCGAGGTCGATCCGGACACCTACGACTACATGAACCAGCACTGCGACGTGCTGATCGTCGGCGCCGGCCCGGCCGGTCTGGCCGCTGCGCTGGCGGCTGCGCGCAGCGGTGCGCGGGTGATCATCGCCGATGAACAGGAAGAGTTCGGCGGCAGCCTGCTCGACTCCCGCGAAAGCCTCGACGGCAAGCCTGCGATGGAGTGGGTGGCCAGTGTCATCGCTGAATTGAAGAACACTCCGGACGT
Source organism: Pseudomonas sp. MCal1 (assembly GCF_026341415.1). Lineage (NCBI taxonomy): Bacteria > Pseudomonadati > Pseudomonadota > Gammaproteobacteria > Pseudomonadales > Pseudomonadaceae > Pseudomonas > Pseudomonas sp. MCal1. The sequence goes on along the minus strand of NZ_JAKUMP010000009.1, from coordinate 120,952 downwards.
GCTGCTGTTGCCGCGCGCCACGGTCAACGGTTACCACGACCACAACTTCCTGACCATTCACGAACGCCTCACCGATCACCTCGGTGACCGTGCTCCGATCGGCCAGGTGCGTCAGCGCATTCACCGCGTCCGCGCCAAGCGTGTGGTGCTGGCGACCGGCGCTCACGAGCGTCCGCTGGTCTACGGCAACAACGACGTGCCGGGCAACATGCTCGCCGGCGCAGTGTCGACCTACGTGCGCCGTTACGGCGTGGCACCGGGCAAAAAGCTGGTGCTGTCGACCAACAACGATCACGCCTATCGGGTGGCGCTGGACTGGCTCGACGCCAGCCTGCAAGTGGTCGCCATCGCCGACGCGCGCAGCAATCCGCGTGGTGCACTGGTGGAAGAAGCGCGCGCCAAAGGCATTCGCATCCTCACCGGCAGCGCCGTGATCGAGGCCCGTGGCAGCAAGCACGTCACCGCTGCCCGCGTGGCGGCGATCGATGTCAAAGGCCACAAGGTCACCAGCCCGGGCGAATGGCTCGACTGCGACCTGATCGCCAGCTCCGGCGGTTACAGCCCGGTGGTTCACCTGGCGTCGCACCTTGGCGGCAAGCCGATCTGGCGCGAAGACATCCTCGGTTTCGTACCGGGCGAAGCACCGCAAAAACGCGTGTGCGTCGGTGGCATCAACGGCGTCTACGGTCTTGGCGATTCGCTGGCTGACGGTTTTGAAGGCGGCGTGCGCGCTGCGTCCGAAGCCGGTTTCCAGACCGTTGAAGCCGTGTTGCCGAAAGCCCTGAGCCGTCTCGAAGAACCCACCCTGGCGCTGTTCCAGGTGCCGCACGAGAAAGGTACTTCCCGGGCGCCGAAGCAATTCGTCGACCTGCAGAACGACGTGACCGCCGCCGCCATCGAACTGGCGACCCGCGAAGGTTTCGAATCGGTCGAGCACGTCAAACGCTACACCGCGCTGGGCTTCGGCACCGATCAGGGCAAGCTCGGCAACGTCAACGGCCTGGCGATTGCCGCCCGTTCGCTGAACGTGACCATCCCGCAGATGGGCACCACGATGTTCCGTCCGAACTACACGCCGGTGACATTCGGCGCGGTAGCCGGCCGTCACTGCGGGCACATCTTCGAACCGGTGCGCTACACCGCGCTGCATCAATGGCACCTGAAAAACGGCGCCGAGTTCGAAGACGTCGGTCAGTGGAAACGTCCGTGGTACTTCCCGAAAAACGGCGAAGACATGCATGCCGCGGTCAAACGCGAATGCAAGGCTGTGCGCGACAGCGTTGGCCTGCTGGACGCCTCGACCCTGGGCAAGATCGACATCCAGGGCCCGGACGCCCGCGAGTTCCTCAACCGCGTGTACACCAACGCCTGGACCAAGCTCGACGTGGGCAAGGCCCGTTACGGCCTGATGTGCAAGGAAGACGGCATGGTCTTCGACGACGGTGTGACGGCGTGTCTGGCCGACAACCATTTCGTCATGACCACCACCACCGGCGGCGCGGCTCGCGTCCTGCAGTGGCTGGAGCTGTACCACCAGACCGAATGGCCGGACCTGAAGGTTTATTTCACCTCCGTCACCGACCACTGGGCGACCATGACCCTGTCCGGCCCGAACAGCCGCAAGCTGCTCAGCGCCGTGACCGACATCGATCTGGCCAACGAAGCGTTCCCGTTCATGACCTGGAAAGAAGGTCTGGTCGGCGGTGTGCCGGCACGGGTGTTCCGCATCTCGTTCACCGGTGAGCTGTCGTACGAAGTCAACGTCCAGGCCGACTACGCGATGGGCGTGCTGGAAAAAATCGTCGAGGCGGGCAAGCAGTACAACCTGACCCCGTATGGCACCGAGACCATGCACGTGCTGCGGGCCGAGAAGGGCTTCATCATCGTCGGCCAGGACACCGACGGCTCGATGACCCCGGACGACCTGAACATGGGTTGGTGTGTCGGTCGCACCAAGCCGTTCTCGTGGATCGGCCAGCGCGGCATGAACCGTGAAGACTGCGTGCGTGACCAGCGTAAACAACTGGTGGGCCTGAAGCCGATCGATCCGAACGTGTGGCTGCCGGAAGGTGCACAGCTGGTGTTCAACACCAAGCAGTCGATCCCGATGACCATGGTCGGCCACGTGACCTCCAGCTACGCGCACAACTCCCTCGGCTATTCGTTTGCCATGGGCGTGGTGAAGGGCGGTCTGAAGCGCATGGGCGAGCGGGTGTTCGCACCGCTGGCGGACGGCAGCGTGATCGAGGCGGAAATCGTTTCTTCGGTGTTCTTCGATCCGAAAGGCGATCGCCAGAACATTTGACACTGATCGTTCCCACGTCGAGGCGTCGAACCGTCTGCGTGGGAATGCATCCCGGGACGCTCCGCGTCCCAAGAGCGGACGCAGAGCGTCCATGGCGGCATTCCCACGCAGAGCGTGGGAACGATCAAACAAAAGAATAGGTGCTTTATGACCGCAGCCAACGTTTACCAACAACGCCCGACCAACGGGGCCAAGGCCGAGTCGTCGCTGCATCACGCCGACCTCGCCAGCCTGGTCGGCAAGGGCCGCAAGACCGCCGGCGTGACCGTGCGCGAGAAGAAACTCCTCGGCCATCTGACCATCCGTGGCGACGGTCACGATGTCGCGTTCGCTGCCGGCGTGCACAAAGCGCTGGGCATCGAATTGCCGGGCGCCCTGAGCGTGATCGTCAAAGGCGAAACCAGCCTGCAATGGATGGGGCCGGATGAGTGGCTGCTGATCGTGCCGAGCGGTGAAGAATTCGCCGCCGAGCAGAAACTGCGCGAAGCGCTGGGCGATCTGCACATCGCAATCGTCAACGTCAGCGGCGGGCAGCAAATACTCGAACTGAGCGGCCCGAACGTGCGTCAGGTGCTGATGAAATCCACCAGCTACGACGTGCACCCGAACAACTTCCCGGTCGGCAAGGCCGTTGGCACGGTGTTCGCCAAGTCGCAGCTGATGATTCGCCACACCGCCGAAGACACCTGGGAACTGCTGATCCGTCGCAGCTTCTCGGATTACTGGTGGTTGTGGTTGCAGGATGCGTCTGCCGAATACGGCCTAAGCGTTCAGGCGTAATGATCGTTCCCACGCTTTGCGTGGGAATGCATCCCGGGACGCTCCGCGTCCCAAGAACGGACGCAGAGCGTCCATTGCGGCATTCCCACGCAGAGCAATGGGAACGATCAGAGGCCAGACCCAGGAGAAAACGATGAGCCGCGCCCCGGATACATGGATTCTGACCGCCGACTGCCCCAGCGTTCTCGGCACCGTGGACGCGGTGACGCGTTTTCTGTTCGAGCAGGGCTGTTACGTCACCGAGCACCACTCGTTCGATGACCGGCTTTCGGGCCGGTTCTTCATTCGGGTGGAATTCCGTCAGCCCGAAGGCTTCGACGAGCAATCCTTCCGCGCCGGCCTCGCCGAACGCGGTCAGGCGTTCGGCATGATCTTCGAGCTGACCGCGCCGAACTACCGGCCAAAAGTGGTGATCATGGTTTCCAAGGCCGATCACTGCCTCAACGACTTGCTCTACCGCCAGCGCATCGGCCAGTTGTCGATGGATGTGGCGGCGGTGGTCTCCAACCACCCGGACCTCAAGCCGCTGGCCGACTGGCACCAGATTCCCTACTACCATTTCCCCCTCGACCCCAACGACAAACCCGCCCAGGAACGGCAGGTGTGGCAGGTGATCGAGGAGGCCGGCGCTGAACTGGTGATTCTCGCCCGCTACATGCAGGTGCTGTCACCGGAGCTGTGCCGCAAGCTCGATGGCAAGGCGATCAACATTCACCACTCGCTGCTGCCGGGCTTCAAGGGCGCCAAGCCGTATCACCAGGCCTACAACAAGGGCGTGAAACTGGTGGGCGCCACGGCGCATTACATTAACAACGACCTCGACGAGGGGCCGATCATCGCCCAGGGCGTCGAGGCGGTGGATCACAGTCATTACCCCGAAGACCTGATCGCCAAGGGGCGTGATATCGAAGGCCTGACCTTGGCCCGGGCGGTGGGGTATCACATTGAGCGGAGGGTGTTTTTGAACGCCAATCGCACGGTCGTTCTCTAGATCGCTTTCGCGAGCAAGCTCGCTCCCACATTGGAATGCGTACCCCTGTGGGAGCGAGCTTGCTGGCGATGAGGCCATAACAGGCAACACAAGAATCAGCATCTGTACCCGAGCACTTAACGCGCTGCCTGCCTGGGCGGCGCGGTTCCATAAAAACAACAGCGAGGTGAAAGCATGTCTGGCAATCGTGGTGTGGTGTATCTCGGCGCTGGCAAGGTCGAAGTACAGAAAATCGACTATCCGAAAATGCAGGACCCGCGCGGCAGGAAGATCGAGCACGGCGTCATCCTGCGTGTGGTTTCAACCAATATTTGCGGATCCGACCAGCACATGGTGCGCGGCCGTACTACCGCCCAGGTCGGTCTGGTGCTGGGGCACGAGATCACCGGTGAAGTGATCGAGAAGGGCAGCGACGTCGAAAACCTGAAAATCGGCGACCTGGTGTCCGTTCCGTTCAACGTGGCTTGCGGGCGCTGCCGTTCCTGCAAGGAGCAACACACCGGCGTCTGCCTGACCGTCAACCCGGCCCGCGCCGGCGGTGCCTACGGTTACGTCGACATGGGCGACTGGACCGGCGGCCAGGCCGAATACGTGCTGGTGCCGTACGCCGACTTCAACCTGCTGAAACTGCCGGACCGCGACAAGGCCATGGAGAAAATCCGTGACCTGACCTGCCTCTCCGACATTCTGCCGACCGGTTACCACGGCGCCGTTACCGCCGGCGTTGGTCCGGGCAGCACCGTTTACATCGCGGGTGCAGGTCCGGTCGGTCTGGCCGCAGCCGCCTCCGCCCGTTTGCTCGGCGCGGCGGTGGTGATCGTCGGAGACGTCAATACCATCCGCCTGGCCCACGCCAAGGCTCAGGGTTTCGAGATTGTTGACCTGTCGAAAGACACCCCGTTGCACGAACAGATCGCTGCATTGCTGGGCGAGCCTGAAGTGGATTGCGCGGTGGACTGCGTCGGCTTCGAAGCTCGCGGCCATGGTCACGACGGCGTCAAATCCGAAGCCCCGGCCACGGTGCTCAACTCGCTGATGGGCGTGGTGCGTGTCGCCGGCAAGATCGGTATTCCGGGCCTGTACGTGACCGAAGATCCGGGCGCTGTCGATGCCGCCGCGAAAATGGGCAGCCTGAGCATCCGCTTCGGCCTAGGCTGGGCGAAATCCCACAGCTTCCACACTGGCCAGACCCCGGTGATGAAGTACAACCGCCAGCTGATGCAGGCGATCATGTGGGACCGCATCAACATCGCCGAAGTGGTGGGCGTGCAGGTCATCAGCCTCGACCAGGCGCCGGAAGGCTACGGCGAATTCGATGCGGGTGTACCTAAGAAGTTTGTGATTGATCCGCACAAGTTGTTCAGTGCGGCGTAAGCGATGAGGCAATAAAAAAACGGCGACCTCGGGTCGCCGTTTTTTATTGGAAGACGAAAAGCTTCGGGTGTTTTATTCCGGCCGAACCTCTTCTGCCTGCATTCCCTTCTGTCCTTTTCTTGCAACGAAACTCACGGACTGCCCTTCTTTAAGGCTTTTGAAGCCGTCACTCTGGATCGCTTTGAAATGGACAAAAAGGTCATCGCCTCCACCTTGTGGGGTAATGAATCCGAACCCTTTTTCATCATTGAACCATTTGACGGTTCCTTTCACTCTTTCATCTGACATGTTCGTGCTTCCCGCTTCGTTTGATTGATTGACGCGTTACAAAAGCTTAGAGAACCGAGCCGGTCTGGCTACGTCCTCGTCTTGAGCCAGTCGGATGTTGATTGCATAAAACTGGCCTTTATCACTTTGCACAAGGTCATAAGTGACCTTTCGCCCCGCTTTGATATGTTTGAAGTCCGGATGGCCCCGGTCGATGCAGAAGATGATCGGCGAGACTTTTGAGTCTGGTATTTCATTGCGCTCTACGCATTGCTTTTCCATCGCCGTATCTCCCATTCAAATGGCTGGCGCCTGACCCTCGCTGTTTCCGAATCATTGATGCCACTTCACCGTATTCCAGTTCCGATGACTCGGTAACTGTCATATCTGACAGGTAAAGAAATCCTTTCGGCATCAACGCCCGCCTTTTTATGAAGGTGAGAAATAAAGGGTCGGTCCTTCGGCTGAAAGCGCGTCACGCTTCCTTCACAAACAGGATGTGAATATCCAGTTGCACGCCGGAACATGCTGCCGCCTACCCGGTCAAACCGGCAGTTTGATCGCCAGTATCCGGGCGATCTTCACGCCACAAGAGGATGTCTGAATGAAGATTTCACGCGGTTTTGCCCTGGCATCGCTCCTGACCCTGGCGGCAGGACCGGTGTTTGCCGGTTTCAGTTTGAACGACGTGGCCGGCGTGGTATCGGGCATGCAGGGCGGGGACAAGGCTGCAACCGCAGCGCCGACCTCGGAAACCGCTGGCTTGTTGAGTGCGCTGAGCGCGCTGGACCTGACGCCCCAACAAGCCGTGGGTGGCACCAGTGCCATGTTGGGCCTGGCGAAGAACCAATTGAGCAGCACTGATTATTCCGAACTGGCCAAGGAAGTGCCCGGTATCGACCAATTGTCGGGCGGCGCTGGCAGTCTGGCGGCGTTGAGCGGCTTGCTCGGCTCGTCCGGCAAGTCAGCCGGGCTGGAAAATGCGCTGGGCAACGTCAAAGACACCAATGACCTGAACAACGCCTTCGGTGCGTTGGGCATGGACAGCGGGATGGTCGGCCAGTTTGCCCCGATCCTCCTGCAATACCTTGGTCAGCAGGGTGTCGGTGGTTCGTTGCTGCAAAGCCTGGGCAGCATCTGGGGCACCGGCACCAACGGTTGACTCAGCGGCGCTCGTCCTTGAGTTCGTTGATGCGCTGATCCTTGAGGGTCCAGAGCTGATTGACCCAGTTCTGGACCTTCTCGCGAAACACCGGATCGTTTTCGTAATCGCCCTGCCACAAGGCCGGATCCAGCTCGCGGGTCTGGATGTCGATGATCACGCGCGGCACGTTGCCGCTGATCAGGTCCCAGAACCCCGGAATCTTCTGCTGTGGATAAACCACGGTCACATCGAGAATCGCGTCCAGCTGTTCGCCCATCGCCGCCAGTACGAACGCCACGCCGCCCGCCTTGGGCTTGAGCAGGTGGCTGAACGGTGACTGCTGCTGAGTGCTTTTGGCAGCCGTGTAACGCGTGCCTTCCAGATAATTCACCACCGTCACCGGCTGGCGCTTGAACAGCTCGCACGCAGCCTTGGTGATTTCCAGATCCTTGCCGGCCAGCTCCGGGTTCTTCGCCAGGAACGCCTTGGTGTAGCGCTTCATGAACGGGTAATCCAGCGCCCACCAGGCCAGGCCCAGGAACGGTACCCAGATCAGTTCTTTCTTGAGGAAGAACTTGAAGAACGGCGTGCGCCGGTTGAGGGTCTGGATCAGCGCCGGAATATCGACCCAGGACTGATGGTTGCTGATCACCAGGTAGGAAGTGTCGCTGCGCAGGTCTTCGCCGCCGCGAATGTCCCATTGGGTGGGGATGCACAGGCGAAAGATCAGCTTGTCGATTTCTGCCCAGGTTTCGGCGATCCACATCACCGCCCACGAGGCGTAGTCGCGAAAGCGCCCCGGCAGGACCAGCTTGAGCAGGGCGAACACCATCAGCGGGCCGAAGAGCACGAGGGTGTTGGACAACAGCAGCAGGGTGACGAGACAGCCGGTGAGCAAGCGGCGCATAAGCAACTCTTGGAAAACGGATGGGCGCGCCATGATAAGTGGCTTCGGCCAGCAGGCCAAATCGTCCGGTGACGAATGTTTCACCTTTGGCGCGTTAGCCTGATCGTCCCCACGCTCTGCGTCCCTGTGACGCGGAGCGTCACCTGATGCATTCCCACGCGGAGCGTGGGAACGATCAAGTAAACAACGGTCTAAAATCTCGCGTCTGACGCCCCCATTTCCCAAGGAAGCCCCTTACGTGAAATCCCTCCTTGCATTGCTTTCCCTCGTAGCCCTGCCGGTTCTCGCCGCCGAGCCGACCCTGTACGGTCGTTACGAATACATCGCGCTGCCGGAAATCGGCGGTGAAGTGCTCAAGGCCAAGATGGACACCGGCGCGCTGACCGCCTCGCTGTCGGCCAAGGACATCGAGACGTTCAAACGCGACGGCGAAGACTGGGTGCGTTTCCGCCTGGCCACCAAGGACGCGAGCAACAAGGTGTACGAACACAAGGTCGCGCGGATCAGCAAGATCAAGAGCCGCTCGGATGAAGAAGACGAGGGCGAAAGCACCGAAGTGGCCAAGCGCCCGGTGGTCGATCTGGAGCTGTGCCTGGGCGACATCAAGCGTACCGTGGAGGTCAACCTGACCGACCGCAGCAACTTCAACTACCCGTTGCTGATCGGCGCCAAGGCTCTGCGTGAGTTTGGCGCGGCGGTGAACCCGGCGCGGCGCTTCACGGCGGACAAACCTGATTGCTGATCGAGCGTCGTGTCTCGCAAATGCTGTTCCTTTTTGACGGTGTCTGTTGCCGTCATGCTGCGTTGCCGCTCCTCGCCATAGCGGGCTATGACTCGTCGCGGCGCCTTGCCTGACGACAACAGCCACTCGTCAAAAAAGGAACGCATTTGTGAGACGCGACGCTGGTGGTCTCATTGACGTAACGCCGGGCTTGGGGCACCGTTCGCGCACTTAACCCACAGGCTCGGACGCCATGCCTCATATCCTGATTGTCGAAGACGAAGCGGCGATTGCCGACACGCTGATTTTTGCCTTGCAGGGCGAGGGCTTCACCACGACCTGGCTGAATCTGGGTGCGGCGGCGCTGGAGCATCAGCGCCAGACCCCGGCGGATCTGATCATCCTCGACATCGGTCTGCCGGACATCAGCGGCTTTGAAACCTGCAAGCAGTTGCGTCGTTTCAGTGAAGTGCCGGTGCTGTTTCTCAGCGCGCGCAACGCCGAAATCGATCGCGTGGTGGGGCTGGAGATCGGCGCCGACGATTACGTGGTCAAGCCGTTCAGCCCACGTGAAGTGGCGGCCCGGGTCCGGGCGATTCTCAAACGCATGGCGCCACGTCCGCCAGCTGATGCCTGGTCGGGAGTGTTTCGCATCGATCCCGAGCGCGTACAGATCAGCTATCGCGGCCAACCCCTGAGCCTGACCCGCCACGAATTCCGCCTGCTGCAATGCCTGCTCGAACAGCCCGAGCGGGTGTTCAGCCGCGAGCAACTGCTTGATGCGCTGGGCGTGGCGGCGGATGCCGGTTACGAGCGCAGCATCGACAGCCATATCAAAAGCGTGCGCGCCAAATTGCGTCTGGTGCGCGCCGAGGCCGAGCCGATCCAGACCCATCGCGGCCTCGGTTACAGCTACAGCCCGGGGCACAGCTGATGTCGCTGGGGCTGCGGATTTTCCTGGTGTACGTGCTGTTCATCGGCCTGACCGGGTATTTCGTGCTCAACACCGTGATGGAAGAAATCCGCCCCGGCGTGCGCCAGTCCACCGAAGAAACCCTGGTCGATACCGCCAACCTGATGGCGGAAATCCTGCGGGACGATTTCAAGGCCGGCACGCTCAATCAGAACCGCTGGCCCGAATTGCTCCGCGCCTATGGTGAGCGCCAGCCGAAGGCGACAATCTGGGGCCTGGCGAAGAACCAGGTCAACCACCGCATCTACGTCACCGACGCCAAGGGCATTGTGGTGCTGGACTCCAGTGGTCTGGCCGTCGGTCAGGACTACTCGCGCTGGAACGACGTCTACCTGACCCTGCGCGGCGAGTACGGCGCACGCTCCAGCCGCAGCGACCCGAATGACCCGAACTCTTCAGTGATGCACGTCGGCGCACCGATCCGCGACAACGGCGCGATCATCGGCGTGGTCACCGTGGCCAAACCCAACAGTTCACTGCAACCCTATGTCGATCGCACGGAACGGCGTTTGCTCGGTTACGGCGCTGGGTTGATCGGCCTCGGCCTGCTGTTGGGCGCCGGGCTGTCGTGGTGGCTGAGCCGCGCGCTGCACCGCTTGACCGTGTACGCCCAGGCGGTGAGCGAGGGCCGTCGGGTGGCGGTGCCGCACTATCGCGGTGGCGAGCTGGAGCAGTTGGCGACCGCCGTGGAACAGATGCGCATCCAGCTCGAAGGCAAGGCCTACGTCGAACGCTATGTGCACACCCTGACCCATGAATTGAAGAGCCCGCTGGCGGCGATTCGCGGTGCCGCCGAGTTGTTGCAGGGCGAGATGCCGACGGATCAGCGCCTGCGTTTCGTCGGCAATATCGACAATGAAAGTGCCCGCATGCAGCAGTTGATCGAACGCCTGCTGAACCTTGCCCAGGTCGAGCAGCGGCAGGGCCTTGAGGAGCGCGTCGCCGTGCCGTTGGCGGCGCTGGTGAATGAGTTGCTACAGGCACAAATGGCGCGTATCGAAGGCCGGCAACTGCGGATCGAGCAAACCATCGCGCCGGATCTGGCGTTGATCGGCGAGCCGTTTCTGCTGCGTCAGGCGCTGGCCAATCTGCTGGAAAACGCGCTGGATTTCACGCCGCAAAACGGTTCGCTGCGCTTCAGTGCCGAGCGGGTTGGCGAGCAGGTCGTGCTTCGACTGTTCAACGAAACCACGCCGATTCCCGACTATGCCTTACCCCGCTTGAGCGAGCGCTTCTACTCTTTGCCCCGTCCGGACAGCGGACGTAAAAGCACCGGTCTCGGGCTCAACTTCGTCGAAGAGGTGGTCAAGTTGCACGGTGGTTCGCTGCGCATCGGCAACGTTGAAGGCGGGGTGGAAGTCGTTCTGCAGTTGTAGTCTCCACACAAACTCCACATTCCTCCCACAAAACCCCCACATCCCCTTTGCAGACTCTGCCCATCGAAACAGGGAGAGTCCCATGAACAAAAGTCTGACGATAAAACTCGGGGCCATTGCCCTGCTGATCCTGGTGTTGCTGGTGCCGCTGCTGATGATCGACGGCATCATCGATGATCGCCAGCAACTGCGTGACGGTGTGCTGGAAGACATCGCCAGAAGCTCGAGCTACAGCCAGCAACTCAGCGGGCCGGTGATGGTTGTGCCGTATCGCAAAGTGGTGCGCACCTGGAAGACCAAAGAGAAGAGCGACGAGCGATACCAGGAAATCGGCGAAGAACGTGGGCGCCTGTATTTCCTGCCGGAGCGTTTTGAGCTCGACGGCCAGGTGCAGACCGAGCTGCGCGCCCGGGGCATTTATGAGGCGCGGCTGTTCCATGCCGACAACCGCATCAGCGGGCATTTCTCGCTGCCGGCACAGTTGGGGATCAAGGAAGACTTCGTCGATTACACCTTCGATGCGCCATTCCTGGCGGTCGGCATCAGCGACATTCGCGGGATCGAAAACGCGCTGAAGCTGGAACTGGGTGCGCAACGCCTGGACTTCGTGCCCGGCACTCAGGTCGGCTGGCTGGGCGAGGGGGTGCGAGTGACGCTGCCGGCGCTGGACACCGGCAAGACCACGGAACTGGCCTTCGGCTTCGACCTGCGCCTGCAAGGCACCGGCTCGTTGCAGGTGCTGCCGGTGGGCAAGACCAGCCGGGTTAACCTCGCTGCCAACTGGCCGCACCCAAGCTTCATCGGTAACTTCCTGCCGGCCAAGCGCGAGATCAACGATCAGGGTTTTACCGCTGACTGGCAGACCTCGTTTTTCTCCACCAATTTGCAAGAAGCGATGAGCCGTTGCGTGTCGGGCAATGATTGCGAGGCGTTCAACGGGCGCAGTTTCGGCGTGAGCTTCATCGATCCGGTGGATCAATATCTGAAGAGTGACCGGGCGATCAAATATGCGCTGTTGTTCATCGTCCTGACGTTCGCCGGTTTCTTCCTGTTCGAAGTGCTGAAAAGCCTGGCGGTGCACCCGGTGCAATACGCGCTGGTGGGGGTGGCGCTGGCGTTCTTTTATCTGTTGTTGCTGTCGTTGTCCGAGCACATCGGATTTGCCCTGGCGTATCTGTTGTCGGCCAGCGGTTGTGTGTTGTTGATCGGCTTCTATGTCTGCCACGTACTGCGCAGCGTGCGGCATGGCTTGAGTTTTTCGGCGGGGTTGGCGGCGTTGTACGGCTTGCTCTATGGCCTGCTGAGTGCCGAGGATTACGCGCTGCTGATGGGCTCGTTGCTGCTGTTCGGTCTGCTCGGTGTGTTCATGGTGCTGACCCGCAATCTGGACTGGTACGGGATCGGGCAGAAACCGGCCAAACCGCTGGAATTCGATATCGGAGCGGTGCAATGAGCCGGTTCGTGGGGTTGCGTGAGGAGCAGCGGGAGGCCGAGGTGTTAATGACGCTGATTATCGGGTTTCTGCCAGTTGGACCGCGCTGTTGCATTCGCGAGCAAGCTCGCTCCCACAGGAAGGGTGTTGCTTCAGATTGCTCCGTCGCATCCAGGACCAGTGTGGGAGCGAGCTTGCTCGCGAAGGGGCCGGAACAGTCGGCCTAGACCTTCGGCATGGTCGCAATCATCGACGGCCGCTGGCTCACTTCAAAGAACCAGTTGGCCAGTTGCGGGTTGGCGTCACGCCAGCCCAGATCCGGGAAGCGCAGATCCAGATAATCCAGCGCACAGGCCACGCTGATCGAGGCGACGTCGAAGTGGCAGGTCAGCTCGGCAATCGCGTCGCGCTCCAGCAGGGCGAGGGCGCGGCGGATTTTCTCGCGCTGGGCCTCGAGCCATTCGTCCCAGTGTTTTTCCGGAGCACGCAGCGCTTGCTCGTAACGCACCATGACCGAGGCGTCCATGATTCCGTCGGCCATCGAGGCCAGGGTCAGGCGCCGCCAGCGGGCCGAGCCGTCGCGGGGGATCAACGGGTTGCCGACGTGCTGGTGGTCGAGGTAATCGAGGATCACCCGGCTGTCATGGATGACGTTGCCGTCGGCCAGGCGCAGGGCCGGGATCTTGCCCAGCGGGTTGTCTTCGTTGAGGGCGGCGTCCGGGCTGACAGGGCTGAGCACGCAGTCCTGCAGCGCGACGCGATCCTGCTGGCCGGTCTCGTGCAGCAGCACCATGACTTTGCGCACGAACGGGGACAGGGTGTTGTGGAACAGGGTCATGCTGGGAGCGGACATCGGCAGGGTCTCGGTCAGGGGCAATGACGGGCAGCATAGCGCGTTGCCCGTCAGGCTCAAGCCGTTCAGCGACGTTGCAGCAATCCGCGCAGGGCAATGGCGGCCGGAACGCCCAGGCCAATCCAGCTCAAGCCATCCCAGATCCCGTCGCCCAGCAGCGCCGCGAACAGGCCCGCCGCACTCAGCAGCGCGATCACCAGCGGCGTGCTGAAGACCTTCCAGAAATTCGACTGACGCGGCTTCATGCAGAGGCCTCCGCCGCTTCCAGTACCGGTTTCGCAGCCTTGCGCCGTACCACCCACAAATACACGCCACTGGCGAGGACGATGATGGTCAGCACGTCCAGCGTGGCCCAGAGGATTTTCATCGGCATGCCACCGTAGTCACCGAAGTGCAGCGGCTGCGACATGCCCATGGCGTCCATGTACCACGGTCGTTCTGCCACCGCCGTGACTTGCAGGGTGCTGGCGTCGATCAGTACCGGGGTCAGCAGGTGCGAGGTCAGGTGAGTGCCGCCTTTCATGAACACCGAGTAATGGTGCTCGCTGGAGAAGCGGGTGCCGGGGAATGCGATGAAGTCCGGCTTCATCTCCGGTGTGACGCTTGCGGCGATGTCCAGCACCCGGGTGGCCGGGGCCAGTTGCGTCAGCGGCGGGGCATCGCGGTAGGGCGCGATCAGGGTGGTCAGCGCATCGGCGCGCCATGCGGCGATCAGCAGATCGGCGCAGGCGCTGATCACGCCGGTCACACCCACCACCAGCGCCCAGGTCAGGGTCACCACGCCGATCAGGTTGTGCAGGTCGAGCCAGCGCAGGCGGGTGGATTTGTCCTGGCGCACCGTGCCGAACTTCAAACGGCGCATGAACGGCAGGTACAACACCGTGCCGGACACGATCGCGACTACGAACAGCAAACCCATGAACGCCAGCAGCAGCTTGCCCGGCAGCCCGGCGAACATGTCGACGTGCAGACGCAGGATGAACAGCATCAGCCCCCCGTTGGCCGATGGCATCTCCAGCGCTTCGCCGGTACGCGCATCGAGCATGAAGGTGTGCGAGGAGTTGGGCTCGGTGCCGGCGGTCTTGGCCATGATGGTCAGCACTGCATTCGGCTCGTCGTCTTCGAAGCCGAAATACTGTACGACTTCACCGGGCCGATGCTTCTCCGCCGCTTCGACCAGTTGCGCCAGGTTCAGATGCGGCGTGTCCGCCGGCATCAACCGCAACTCGGGCGCATCGCCCAACAGGTGGTCGATTTCGTGATGGAAAATCAGCGGCAGGCCGGTCAGGGCCAACAGCAGCAAAAACACGGTGCAAATGAGGCTGGTCCAGGTGTGGACGAAGGACCAGCGACGAATTGTTTTACTTTTCATTTCATGACCTTCAAAAACACCCAGGCCGTCCACGAGGAACGGCCTGGTTGCAGGGCCTGTTTCAGTTCAGGCGCTTACCACTTGTAGGTGGCGCTGGCGATGACGCTGCGCTGGTCACCGTAGTAGCAATAGAAGCCGTCGCAGGTGGAGATGTAGTCCTTGTCGAACAGGTTGGTCGCGTTGAGTGCCAGCGACGCGCCTTTGAGGCTGTTGTCCAGACGGCCGAGGTCGTAATGCACAGCGGCGTCGAACACGGTGTAGGCGTCCGCCTTGCCCAGCCAGGTGTTGGCCTTGTCGCCGTAGGTGTTGCCGGTGTAGCGCACACCGCCGCCGATGCCGAAGCCGTCGAGTACGCCGCTGTGCCAGGTGTAGTCGGTCCACAGCGAGGCTTGCTGGTTCGGCATCAGTTGCAGACGGTTGCCCTTGTCGACACCTTTCTGCACTTCGGATTTGGCCAGGGTGTAGGCGGCGATGACTTTCAGGTTATCGGTAACGTCGGAGACGGCTTCCAGCTCCAGGCCTTTGACTTTCACTTCACCGGTCTGGCTGGTGATGGTCACGTTGTTGACGATTGAGTTGACCGAGACGTTCTTCTGGGTCAGGTCATACACCGCTGCGCTGAGCAGAGTCTTGCTGCCCGGTGGCTGGTACTTGATGCCCAGTTCCCACTGCTTGCCCTCGGTGGGCTTGAACGAGTCGGTGGCAGTGGCATCGGCGCCGCTGGTTGGCTGGAAGGATTCGGCGTACGACAGGTACGGCACGAAACCCGAGTCGAACACATAGCTGATCGCCGCGTTACCGCTGAACGCCTTGTCACGCTGGGTGTTGGTGGCGTCGCCCTTGTTGAAGAACCTGGTGCTGGTGTGCACCCAGTCTTCGCGGCCGCCCAGGGTCAGGCGCCACTGGTCCAGGGCCATCTGGTCCTGCACGTAGAGGCCGCTCTGGTAGGTTTTCTGGTTGTAGTCATAGAACGCCGAGGAGCGCGGTGGACGAATGATCGTCTGGCCGTAGACCGGGTTGTTGACGTTGATGTCCGGTGCGGAGCCGAAGAT
This sequence comes from Pseudomonas sp. MCal1, assembly GCF_026341415.1. Taxonomy (NCBI): domain Bacteria; kingdom Pseudomonadati; phylum Pseudomonadota; class Gammaproteobacteria; order Pseudomonadales; family Pseudomonadaceae; genus Pseudomonas; species Pseudomonas sp. MCal1. Next base: position 105,405 of record NZ_JAKUMP010000009.1, on the reverse strand, counting down.
CGAGGTGTAGTTGTCGTTGCTGCGCTGATGGTCGAGACCGAGCAGCAAGGTGTGACGGATATCGCCGGTGGCGAAGTCCGCCTGGAAGTTGTTGTCCACGGCGAACTGGCTGATGTCCTCATCGACGTTGGTGGTACCGCGACCGACATTGCCCTGATCGTCGACGGTGAAGCCGGCGAAGGATGGGTTGTAGCTGTTGACGGTCACCGTCTGGAACGACAGGTCGGACTTGGTGTAACGCAGATTCTGTTTGAACTGCCAAACGTCGTTGATGCGGTGTTCAAAGGCATAGCCGAGCGCGTAGTAAGTGCGGTCGTAGAAGTCGTAGTCAGGATCGCCCAGGTTCTTGTGATGGGAGATCTTGCCGAACGGCATGTCGATCTTGGTGCCCTGGATCGGGTAGAACTGGCTGGTGACGCCGGTATCGTCGCGGGTGAACTGCGAGAGCAAGGTCAGCCTGGTGTCTTCGTCGATGTTCCAGGTCAGGCTCGGGGCGATGTTGTAGCGCTTGTTTTCGATGTGGTCGATCTGTGTGTCGCTGTCACGCACCACGCCGCTGATGCCATACAGGAACTGACCGGCGTCGTCGATCTTGCCGGTGCTGGCGAAGTTGATCTGACGGTGGTTGTCGCTGCCGTACTGCAACTGGATTTCGCTGCTTTGCACATCGCTTGGACGACGGCTGACCATGTCCAGCAGTCCGCCCGGCGGAGTCTGGCCGTATACCGAAGAAGCCGGGCCGCGCAGCAGGGCGAGGCGGTCGAGGTTCCAGGTTTCCGGTTTCGGGTTGGCATAAATGCCGCGAGGCAGCGGCAGGCCGTCGAGGAATTGGGTCGGTTCGAAACCGCGCACGCGCAGCCAGTCGATCCGGGTGTCGCTGCCGTAGCTGCTGGCGGTGATGCCCGGCATGTAGCGCACGGCGTCATCGAGGCTGTGCACGCCACGGTCTTCCATTTGCTGGCGAGTGGCGACCGAAATCGAACGCGGCGCCTCGACCAGCGCGGTGTCGGTCTTGGTGCCGGCGGCGGTGCGAGTGGCGGTGTAGCCTTCGACCGGGCCCCAGGCGCTTTCATAGTTTTCCACGCCGATCACCGAGGTTTCCGGCAGAGCCATCACGCCTTCCGGCACGGCGACCAGGGTGTAAGTACCGGCGCTGCTCTGTTCCAGTTGCAGACCGGTGCCACGCAGGGCCGCGCGCAGGGCGCCGGCCGCGTCATATTGGCCATTGACTGGCGCCGAGGTCTTGCCCGCCGCCAGCGAGGGGTTCAGCGACAGTGTGAGGCCGCCCTGGCTGGCGATCTGGTTCAGGGTGGTCGACAGCGGTGCCGCCGGCAGGTTGTAGGCGCGCACGCTCGACGCCTGTTCAGCGGCGATCAGTTGGCTGCTGGCCAGCGGGGTGCAAAGGGCGATGGCGACCGCCAGCAAACTGGGGCGCAACAAGGTGTCTAGCGAACGGGACATACGGCGGCTCCTGAATGGAAATATTTCTCAATTGCCTGTGTGCCGGACGAGATTCGAAAAGTGATAGGGCTGGATGAAAATAATTTCGATTAACGAACGACATCGCTGCGCGAGTCAGCAGAAAGTCCGTTTTCATGGGGGCGAGCAGGCAACGCGGTGTGTCAGGGCTTCGGATCAGCCTTGGCCACGGTCACCCACCACGGTGTGTGCTGCTCGATCTGCACCGGCAGGCTCGGCAGCAAGGCGTTCAGCGCCTTGTCGGTGTCGTGCAGGGGGAAGCTGCCGGTGATGCGCAGGTCGGCAACGTCCGGCGCAATACCCAGATGGCCGCGACGATAACGACCGAGTTCATGCACCAGGTCTTCCAGGCGCGCGTTGTCCACCACCAACATGCCGCGGGTCCAGGCATCGGCGCCGGGGTTGAGCGCCAGCACCGAATCCAGACCGTTGTGGCGGATCAGCACTTGCTGGCCTTCGCGCAGGATCTGTTCCTTCGGATCGGATTGCGGATGCGCCGCGACCGCTGATTGCAGCACGCTCAGACGGGTGCCGGCGTCTTCGCGCTTGACCAGGAACCGCGTGCCCAGGGCGCGCATGCTGCCCTCGGCGGTTTCAACGATGAACGGCCGCGCATCGCCGTGCCCGGTTTCGACGAGGATTTCGCCTTCCTGCAACACGATCAGCCGCTGCTTTTCATTGAAGCGGACATCCACCGCGCTGTGGGTATTCAGGTTGAGCACGGTGCCGTCGGCCAGGCGCACGGTGCGCTGTTCGCCGGTGGCGGTGCGTTGGTCGGCGAGCCAGTAATCCAGCGGCAGATAACGTTCGCCGGCAAACAACGCCAGACCGATCACCGCGACAACACTGGCCAGCCCGCTGCCCAGCTTGCGCACCCGACGGCGAATGCCTTCGCGCGATTGCAGCAATGCGCTGCGCGCCGGGCCATTGGCCACGCTCAAACGCTGGTCGAGCATGCCCAGCTGGCGCCAGGCGCGTGCGTGTTCTTCGTTGGCCGCGTGCCATTTGGCGAACTCTTCGCGCTCCAGTGGCGTGCTGGAATCGAGGGTCAATTGCCAGGCAATCGCCGCGTCCAGCACATGGGCCGGAACCGGTCGGGAACTGGCCGGGCTCATGTCGGCTCACCGTACAGCGCGATGTAGCACTGGCGGATGCCCTGGGCCAGGTATTGGCGCACGCGCGGGACCGACACGCCGAGTTTGTCGGCGATCTCGGCATGAGTCAGGCCATCGATACGGTTATAGAGGAAAGCGGCGCGGGCCTTGGTCGACAGCTTGCCCAGCATGCGGTCGATGGCCTTGAGGTCTTCGAGGATCAGTTGCTGTTCTTCGACAGAGGGCTGTTCGCCCTCGGGGATCAGCATCAGTTCGGCCAGATACGCCTGTTCCAACGCTGCACGGCGGAAGTAGTCGAACAGCAGGCCTTTGGCGATTGCCACCAGAAACGCCCGGGGCTCGCGGGGCGTCAGCAACTCGTCGCGGCCGAGCAGGCGCACGAAGGTGTCCTGGCTCAGGTCTTCGGCGCGTTGCGGGCAAGCCACGTTGCGGCGCAGCCAGGCCAGCAGCCAGCCGCGGTGGTCGCGATACAACGCACCGACGAGCTCACTGTGAGGGCTTTGGGCTGAAGACACGACGACACCGACTGGGAAGTGTTAACTAACGAGAATTGTTCGCGATTGTGGCAGAGGTGGGAATGGTTAGCAATTGGCCACCGGTCGGGTTGTCGGGCGACAACCCGGATTCAGAACGAATGCGTCTGTTGGCGGCGTTTCCACTGACTCAGGCGTTGCTGCAGATTCAGCGGGCTGTGGATCTGCTGCTGGCGTGCCCGGCTGAACAGGATCAGCGCCAGTTCCGCCGTGGCCAGCGCATCGGCACTTGCATGGTGACGCTCGAACACTTCGAGCTTGAACCAGTCGATCCACTCGTCCAGCCCCGCCTCGCGAATGTGTGCCTGCGGGCATAGCAGCGGAGCGATCTGCGCCACATCGAGGAACACCGTCTGCAACTTGTGCCCCAGATGTTCCTTCAATGCGCGGCCGAGCATGTGCTGGTCAAACGAGGCGTGAAACGCCAGCACCGGACTGTCGCCGATAAACTCCAGCAACTCGACCAGAGCTTCGGAGGGCTCGCTGCCGGCGGCAATCGCGCTCGGGGCCAGGCCGTGAATCAACACGCTCGGGCCGAGTTTCAGCTCGCGACATTGCAGGGTGCGTTCGAACTGCTGGCTGAAGTCGATCGCACCGTCCTCGATCACCACCGCGCCGATCGACAGCACCCGATCCTTGTTCAGGTTCAGCCCGGTGGTTTCCAGATCCAGCACCACCCAGCGCTGTTCGCGCAGGCTGCATTCGCGCAGTTCGCCGATGGCCGGGAGTTTCGTCAGGCGTTGTTGCAAGTCGACCGGCACAACGGGGCTGGCCGGGCGCATCCACGAAAACAGGCTCATAGCTGATACCGCAAGGTCAGGCTGCTTTGCAGGCGCTGGGCCTGGCGCAGGGATTCACGCAGGATGCGCCGGTCCAGATGATTGAGGCTGTCGGGATCGACCCGGTTCGAGTACGGCAGGTTTTCCCGGCTCTGCAGTTGATGCTGCTGCATGCGCGTTTGCTGGATGAAATGGTAGGCCTCTTCGTACGCGGCGCCATCCAGCCGGTCGATGACTTGTTTATCCACCAGCTGGCGGAAGCGTTCGAGGGTGTTGTTGGCGTCGATGCCATGGGCCAGCGCCAGCAGACGGGCACCGTCGACAAAGGGGGTCAGGCCCTGGATTTTCAGGTCCAGCGTGGCTTTCTCGCCGTTCTTTTTCGTCAGCACGAACTCACGGAAGCGGCCGACCGGCGGACGGTTGCGCAAGGCGTTCTCGGCCATCATCCGCTGGAACAGCCGGTTGTCGCCAACCTGATCGAGAATTCCCCGGCGCAATTGCTCGCAGCCCTGTTCGTCACCCCAGACCACCCGCAGGTCGAAATAAATGCTGGAGCCCAGCAGGTTCTCCGGCGTCGCCTCGCGAATGAACGCGGCAAAGCGTCGGGCCCATTCGGCGCGGGACAGGCACAGCTGCGGATTGCCGGCCATGACATTGCCTTTGCACAGGGTGAAGCCGCATTGCGCCAGGCTGTTATTGATCTGCTGGGCGATCGGCAGCAACTCGCCGCGAATCTCCGCCGCATGGGCTGCATCCCGCGCGTCGAACAGAATGCCGTTGTCCTGATCGGTGTGCAGGGTCTGCTCGCGCCGGCCTTCGCTGCCAAAGCACAGCCAACTGAATGGCACGCCGGGATCGCCTTTTTCGGCAAGGGTCAGTTCGATAACCCGGCTCACGGTGTGATCGTTGAGCAGGGTGATGATGTGGGTGATCTGGGTCGAAGACGCGCCGTGAGCGAGCATGCGCTCCACCAGTTGGCCGATCTCGCCGCGCAGGGTCACCAGTTGTTCAACCCGTTGGGCGCTGCGAATGGTCCGTGCCAGGTGCACCAGATCGACCCGTTGCAGCGAGAACAGGTCCCGCTCGGAAACCACGCCGCACAGACGTCGATCCTTGACCAGACATACGTGAGCGATGTGCCGTTCGGTCATGGCAATTGCCGCGTCGAAGGCGCTGTGATCCGGCGACAGATAGAACGGCGAGCGGGTCATGTGCCGTTCGATCGGCTCGCTGAAATCGCCAACCCCTTCAGCCACGACATGCCGCAGGTCGCGCAGGGTGAAAATCCCCAGCGGCGCCTTGTGTTCGTCCACCGCGACGATGCTGCCGACCTGTTGTTCGTGCATCAGCTTCACTGCTTCGCGCAGTGGGGTGGCAGGGCTGCAAATCACCGGATGGCGCATGGCCAATTCGCCGAGACGGGTGTTCAGCGAGTATTGGGTGCCGAGGGTTTCCACGGCTTTTTGCTGGACTTGCTGATTGACCTGATCGAGCAGGCTGCTGACCCCGCGCAGGGCGAAATCACGGAAGGTGCCGGAGAGGGCGAACAGTTTGATGAATGCCAGTTTGTTCAGTTGCAGGCAGAAGGTGTCTTCGCCGGCCAGGTGTTCGGTGCGGGTCGCCCGTTCGCCGAGCAGCGCGGCGAGGGGAAAACACTCGCCGGTAGTGATTTCAAACGTGGTTTCGGTGCCGCCCTTGGCCGTATGCGGACGCTCGCCGACCACCCGGCCCTGCTTGACGATGTAGAAGTGTTCGACCGGCCCGTCGGCAGGTTTGATGATGCTCTCGCCCTGACCGTAGAAGCGCAGCTGACATTGCTCCACCAGGTAGGCCAGGTGGGCATGTTCCATTTGATTGAATGGGGGGAAGCGCTGGAGAAATTGCAAAGTGCCCTGAATGTTCTGCAACACCGCGGTTTTCCCTGCCTGGGTGAAGGCGTCCGCTTTACTCATAACCATTACCGCAGTCTTTTTCGAATTGTTGTTGTCGGATCGTTGCAGCCATGGTCGACCCCATCGCGCGGGGTGCCCATTGGACGTAAGTCTAGGTTTGGCATGCCATTGGGGAGTTTTCGGATATGCCCTACAAAATCAGTCGGAAATTCTTCGGTTCGCCCCTTGGAAAAAAATCCGACGAAGTGCACATTTAAGCTCTGCCCAGCGATGTCTGACCACTGTGCCAGGGGATCGATTTTGAAAACGTAGAGAACGCCATGTCCGACCACGATATTTTGAGCGACGCCGAGCGCGAAGCACTCAGCGCCGTCATGCTGGAACCCGATCTGCCGCCGCAGCGGGTACTGATCGTCGACGACGACAAGGATGCCCGCGAGTTGTTGTCGGAGATCCTGGCACTGGATGGCATTCGCTGCCTGACTGCGGCCAGCGGCGAGTCCGCACTGAAGATGCTTGAAGAAAAACCTTCCATTGGCCTGGTAATCACTGATCTGCGGATGGGCAATGTCGGTGGGCTGGACTTGATTCGGCAAGTGCGTGAATCGGTACGGGCAGCGATGCCGATCATCATCGTCTCGGGCGATGCGGACGTGAAGGATGCGATTGCGGCGATGCATTTGAGCGTGGTGGACTTTCTGCTCAAGCCGATCGATACGGCCAAGTTGCTTGGACTGGTCAGGCATGAGCTGGGCATCGAGCCTTAGCCAGTGCGGCGCAAACAAAAAAGCCCTGATCGAAAGATCAGGGCTTTTTCATTTCCGGCATCAGCGCAGGTTACAGGCCGTTGGCAGCCTTGAACTCGCGACGACGACGGTGCAGGACCGGCTCGGTGTAGCCGTTCGGCTGTTTGGTGCCCTCGATCACCAGTTCGACCGCCGCCTGGAAGGCGATGTTGCTGTCGAAGTTCGGGGCCAGCGGACGGTACAGCGGGTCGTTGGCGTTCTGACGGTCCACCACCGGCGCCATGCGCTTGAGGCTTTCCATCACTTGCGCTTCGGTCACGATGCCGTGGCGCAGCCAGTTGGCAATGTGCTGGCTGGAGATACGCAGCGTCGCACGGTCTTCCATCAGGCCGACGTCGTTGATGTCCGGCACTTTCGAGCAACCCACGCCCTGGTCGATCCAGCGCACCACGTAACCGAGAATGCCCTGGGCGTTGTTGTCCAGTTCGTTCTTGATCTGCTCCGGAGTCCAGTTCGGGTTGACCGCCAGCGGAATGGTCAGGATGTCATCGACCGAAGCGCGGGCACGTTTGGCCAGCTCGGCCTGACGGGCGAACACGTCGACTTTGTGGTAGTGCAGCGCGTGCAGCGCAGCGGCGGTCGGCGATGGAACCCAGGCAGTGTTGGCGCCGGCCATCGGGTGAGCGATTTTCTGTTCCAGCATCGCTGCCATCAGATCGGGCATCGCCCACATGCCTTTACCGATTTGTGCACGACCTTGCAGGCCGGTGCTCAGACCGATATCGACGTTCCAGTTCTCGTAGGCGCCGATCCACTTCTCGGCCTTCATGTCAGCCTTGCGCACCATCGGGCCGGCTTCCATGGAGGTGTGGATTTCGTCGCCGGTGCGGTCGAGGAAACCGGTGTTGATGAACACCACGCGCTCGCTGGCCGCCTGGATGCAGGCCTTGAGGTTGACCGTGGTGCGGCGTTCCTCGTCCATGATCCCGACTTTCAGGGTGTTGCGCGCAAGGCCCAGCACGTCTTCGATGCGACCGAACAGCTCGTTGGTGAACGCCGCTTCTTCCGGGCCGTGCATCTTCGGTTTAACGATGTAGACGGAACCGGTGCGGGTGTTCTTGCGCGAAGTGTTGCCGTTCAGGTTGTGCATCGCCGCCAGGCAAGTCACCAGACCGTCGAGGATGCCTTCCGGCACTTCGTTGCCGTGCTTGTCGAGGATCGCGTCGATGGTCATCAGGTGGCCGACGTTGCGCACGAACAACAGCGAGCGGCCGTGCAGGGTCAGTTCGCTGCCGTCGACCTTGGTGTAGGTGCGATCCGGGTTCATGGTGCGGGTGAAGGTCTGGCCGCCCTTGGTGACGGATTCCGCCAGGTCGCCCTTCATCAGGCCCAGCCAGTTGCGGTAGATCACCACCTTGTCGTCGGCATCGACGGCAGCCACGGAGTCTTCGCAGTCCATGATGGTGGTCAGTGCCGCTTCCATCAGGATGTCTTTGACGCCGGCGGCATCGGTCTGGCCGACCGGGGTGCTGGCATCGATCTGGATTTCGAAATGCAGGCCATTGTTCTTCAGCAGGATCGCGATCGGCGCATTGGCGTCGCCCTGGAAGCCGATCAGCTGTGCGTCGTTGCGCAGGCCGCTGGTGCTGCCGCCCTTGAGGGTGACGACCAGTTTGCCGTCAGCGATCTTGTAGCCGGTGGAGTCGATGTGGGAGCCGGTCGCCAGTGGCGCGGCTTCGTCGAGGAACGCACGGGCGAAGGCGATGACTTTGTCGCCACGCACCTTGTTGTAGCCTTTGCCTTTTTCCGCGCCGCCGGCTTCGCTGATGGCGTCGGTGCCATACAAGGCGTCGTACAGCGAACCCCAGCGGGCGTTCGAGGCGTTGAGGGCGAAGCGGGCGTTCATCACCGGAACCACGAGTTGCGGGCCGGCGGTACGGGCGATTTCGTCATCGACGTTTTGCGTCGTTGCCTGGAAATCAGCCGCTTCTGGCAGCAGATAACCGATCTCTTGGAGGAAGGCTTTATAGGCCACGGCGTCGTGCGGCTGACCGGCACGGCTCTGGTGCCAGCCATCGATACGAGCCTGGAAGTCATCGCGTTTGGCGAGTAGGGCTTTGTTCTTCGGCGCCAGGTCGTGAATGACCTTGTCGGCACCTTCCCAGAATTTTTCGGCGGTGAGGCCGGTACCGGGAATGGCTTCGTTGTTCACGAAGTCGAACAGGACTTTGGCGACCTGCAGGCCACCGACTTGAACGTGTTCAGTCATTGCTTGCCTCACTCTGCTCAGCTATTTCGCTTTTCAGCTCTTCAATTTAACAATGAAGCCTCTGGCCATTTAAACCACAAACCCCTCGACCAGTACATGCCATCGCTGGCGGCTGGGTTGGGACCAATCAACGGCTTGGGGGCCTTGCTGACGGGGCTTTCAGGGTTGCGAACGTGCCTTGGGCAGACATCGATCCAGCGTTATGTAGTGCGCGCTGCGGCATACTACATGATGAGTTGCGGTTGTGAAAATCAGACTAATTACGTCGTTCTGCGACCCCATGACGCATTGCGGTCACGGCGCGGAACGGGATGTTCTCAAAAAACCAATGGATTGTTCCAGCTAAATATAAAAAGTTGTACACGATTTGTGATTTCGAGCGTCTGAGGCGTCTGTCGAACGCTTGCCTATACTTGCTTTTCTATAACAAAAGTCATGACAGAGGGCTGCGCCATGGATCACCTCGTACTCACCGTCTTCGCACCGGACAAGCCCGGGCAGGTCGAGCGCATCGCCCAATGCATCGCCGAACACGGCGGTAACTGGCTGGAAAGCCGCATGTCGCGGATGGCCGGGCAGTTCGCCGGGATTCTGCGGGTGGGAGTGCCGGCAGAGGCTTACGACGAATTAGTCGATGCCCTACAGGCTTTGTCGGCGCAGGGCATTCGCGTGCTGGTGGCCGAAAGCGGTATCGAGCAGGCCTGCACCTGGAAACCGATCGCCATGGAACTGGTGGGCAATGATCGTCCGGGCATCGTGCGCGACATTACCCGGTTGCTGAGCGAGCAGGGCGTCAACCTCGAACGACTGGTGACTGAAGTGCGCCCGGCGCCGATGAGCAGCGAACCGCTGTTCCACGCCGAGGCGATTCTCGCGGTGCCGCTGACCCTGTCGCTGGATGTTCTGCAATCGCGGCTGGAAACCCTGGCCGATGACTTGATGGTGGAACTGGTGCTGCGCACCGATCCGTGAGCGCGGGAAGGGTTATCCAGTTTTAGCGTGCACCTGCCTGTGGATAACCTGTAGAGACCGCGCGTCAGGCCACGTCAGCCGTGGCTTGGCGAGGACTGATCAAAAAACCGCCAACATTCAGTGACTTGCGCACAAACGGCGGGGATCACGCTGTGGATAACCTTGGGAAGGAACGATACAGGCCACGAGAAACGTGGCCTGTGGAGGTTTGTACGTTTTTTGATCAGCTGCGCCGGCGCAGGCTCATCCACGCATCGACGCTGTACACCGCAAGGCCGGCCCAGATAAACATGAAGGCGATCAGCGTGCTGGACGACAAGTGTTCGCCGAACAGCAATACGGCTTGCAGCAGTACCAACGTCGGCGCCAGGTATTGCAGGAAACCGAGGGTGGTGTAAGGCAGGTGCCGTGCCGCTGCGTTGAAGCACACCAGCGGCACCAGTGTCACCGGGCCGGCCGCCACCAGCCACCAGGCTTCGGATGTCGTCCAGAACTCGGCCTGGGCGCTGGTCGCGGTCGGATTGAACAGCAGCCACGCGAGGGCGATCGGCACCAGCATCCAGGTTTCGACCACCAGCCCCGGCAGCGCCTTGACCGGTGCCTGCTTGCGGATCAGCCCATAGAAACCAAAAGTCAGCGCCAGCACCAGCGACACCCACGGCAGACTTCCCACCTGCCAGACCTGCTGAGCCACGCCGACCGTTGCCAGACCGACCGCCAGCCACTGCATGCGCCGCAGGCGTTCGCCCAGAATCAGCATGCCCAGCAACACATTCACCAGCGGGTTGATGTAGTAACCGAGGCTCGCTTCCAGCATCCGGCCGTTGTTCACCGACCAGACGTAGGTCAGCCAGTTGGCCGCGATCAAGGTGCCGCTGAGCGCGAGAATCGCCAGGCGTTTCGGGTTGTCGCGCAGTTCCTGCCACCAGCCGGGATGCTTCCACACCATCAACAGCAGCGCGCCGAACAGCGCCGACCACAGCACCCGGTGAATGATGATTTCCACTGCCGGCACTTCGGCGATGGCTTTGAAGTAAAGCGGGAACAATCCCCAGATGATGTAGGCACTGAGGCCCAGAATGTACCCGCGACGCGGGTTGGCGGCTTGCATGCAGAATCCTTGCTTAGGCAGCTAACAAAGCAGCGATTGTACGGGCAGTTGTATAGACGTGTCGTGTCAGAAAAGCTTCAACGGCTCTTCGTTCAGCGCCGACAGTTGCTCACGCAACGCCAATACCTGATCGCCCCAATACCGCTCGCTGCCGAACCATGGAAAGCTGCGAGGGAACGCCGGATCGTCCCAGCGCCGTGCCAGCCAGGCGCTGTAATGCATCAGGCGCAAGGCGCGCAGCGGTTCGATCAGCGCCAGTTCGCGCGGGTCGAAGTCATGAAATTCGTTGTAGCCGTCCATCAATTCCGACAACTGTCCCAGACAATCCTGACGATCGCCGGCGAGCATCATCCAGATGTCCTGCACCGCCGGGCCCATGCGGCAGTCGTCGAGGTCGACGATGTGGAATATCTCGTCGCGGCACATCATGTTGCCGGGGTGGCAGTCGCCATGCATGCGGATGTTCCGGTGCGGGGTGTTGGCGTAGACGTCTTCCACACGCTTGAGCAGGTCGCGGGCGACGGACTCGTAGGCCGGCAGCAGACTCTTGGGGATGAAGTTGCCTTCCAGCAACGTGGTCAGCGAGTCATGGCCGAAGTTCTGCACGGCCAACGCTTCGCGGTGCTCGAACGGTTGGGTCCCGCCGACTGCGTGCATGCGCCCGAGCAACTGGCCGAGGCGATACAGCTGATCGAGATTGCCCGGCTCCGGCGCCCGGCCGCCGCGACGGGGAAACAGGGTAAAACGAAAGCCGGCGTGTTCGTGCAGGGTTTTACCGTTATGGATCAATGGCGCCACCACCGGAATTTCGACGTCAGCCAGTTCGAAGGTGAACTGGTGCTCTTCCAGAATCGCTTCATTGGTCCAGCGCTGCGGGCGATAGAACTTGGCGATCAGCGGTTCGGAGTCTTCGATGCCGACCTGATAGACGCGGTTTTCGTAACTGTTGAGCGCCAGAATGCGCGCGTCGCTCAGGAAGCCGATGCTTTCGACGGCATCGAGCACGAGGTCTGGGGTGAGGGTTTCAAACGGGTGGGCCATGCTGACTCCTGCGCGCAGCAGGCTGCTGCGTCCGGCTCGGCATGGTAGCGCAGACGGGCTGTCTTGAGTGGGATCGTTCCCGTGCAGCGCACAGGAACGATCAGAACGTCGCCCGATCAGGCGCCGACGATCCCGCCATCCTCACGGGTAATTGCCATCACCGATGAGCGCGGCTTGCCGTTCGGCAAATGCTCGGGGAAGGTCGAACCGCCGTTCTCGCCCGGGTGCTGAATCCCGACGAACAGGGTTTTCTGATCCGGCGAGAAGCTGATCCCGGTGACTTCGCAACCGATCGGTCCGACCATGAACCGGCGAATCTCACCGGTCGCAGGATCGGCGCAGAGCATCTGGTTGTTGCCCATCCCGGCGAAATCACCGGTGTTGCTCGAGTCGCCGTCGGTGAGAATCCACAACCGTCCGGCCTTGTCGAAACCGAGGCCGTCGGGGCTGTTGAACATGTTCTGCGGGGTGATATTCGATGAGCCGCCCTTCGGTGTACCGGCGTGCACGCTCGGGTTGCCGGCCACCACGAACAGATCCCAGGCGAAGGTCTTCGAACCGTGATCGTCGCGGTCGGTGCGCCAGCGCAGGATCTGCCCGTAGACGTTCTTCTCGCGCGGGTTCGGCCCGCCCACCGGTTGCCCGTCCTCGCCGCGTTTGGCGTTGTTGGTCAGGGTGCAATAAACCTGGCCGTCTTTCGGGCTGACCACGATCCATTCCGGACGGTCCATGCGCGTGGCGCCGACCACGCTGGCGGCGAGACGCGCGTGAATCAGCACTTCGGCCTGATCGGCGAAACCGCTGCTGGCGTCGATGCCGTTCTTGCCGTGGGTCAGCTCGATCCACTGGCCCTGGCCTTTCGGGTGATCCGGATTACCGTCACCGGCATCGAACCTGGCCACATACAGCGTGCCGTGATCGAGGATGTCGCGGTTGGCCTTGGCGTTGCGATGATTGATCTTGTCGCGGCTGACGAATTTGTAGATGAACTCGCCGCGTTCGTCGTCGCCCATGTAGACCACGGCGCGACCGTCGTCGGTCTCGGCCAGTGCGGCGTTTTCATGTTTGAAGCGACCGAGGGCGGTACGTTTGACCGGGGTCGATTGCGGGTCGAACGGGTCGATTTCCACGACCCAGCCGTGACGGTTCAGCTCGTTCGGGTTCTTCGCCAGGTCGAAGCGCGGATCGAACGGATGCCAGTTGATCTCGCGGCTGGCGGCTGTCACGCCGTAGCGTTTCTGCGCCGGGTCGAACTGCTGCTGGGCGTTGCTGCTGCCGAAGCAGTCGGTGAAGTTCTCTTCGCAGGTCAGGTAAGTGCCCCACGGCGTCTTGCCGTTGGCGCAGTTCTGGAAGGTGCCGAGGACTTTCTTGCCATGCTTGTCGGCGCTGGTTTTCATCAGCTCGTGGCCGGCGGCCGGGCCGCTGATCCGCAGCGGCGAGTTACCGTGAATCCGCCGGTTGTAGCGCGAGCCCTGAACGAACTGCCATTGGCCGTTCTTGCGCTGGACTTCGATTACCGACACACCTTCGCAGGCCAGGGCCTTGCGCACGTCTTCGGCCGATTGCGGCAGGCCGCCGTGCGGATAGAGGTAGCGGTAGTTTGTGTATTCGTTGTTGATCGCCATCAACGCACGGTTTTTCTCGCCCGGGAATTCAAACAGGCTCATGCCGTCGTTGTTGTCGCCGAACTGCACTTCCTGTGCGGCCGCGGTTCCATTGCCGCTCGGGTCGAAGGCCGGGCCGTTCTTGTGCAGCGGTTGACCCCAGCTGATCAGCACCGACGACTTGTAGCCCTTGGGCAGGCTGATGGTGTCGGTGGTGGCCGCCGGAATGCTGTCGAAGCCGAGCAAACGGCTGTTGCCGGCGCTGACACTGGCGGCCAGTACGCTGCGACTCAGCAGGTTGCCGCCGAGGAACATCGCCGCGCCGCACAGCGCGCCGGCACTGATGAAACCGCGACGGCTCAGGCCGACCATTTTTTCCAGGTCTGTGGATTGGTTTTCTTCTAATAGGCTCACATCAGGCTCCCTGCATGGTTTTGGCAGCCACCTTAATGCGGGTCGATGACGCTTTCGTTGCAGCGCTGTCAGAGCGGTGTGCCCAGCAGCACATTCGACGGGGAAAACTGCACCTGCACCGGTTGCTCGACCTTCAGACCACGGCTGCGCAAGTCCAGCGGTTCGGCCAGCGCGCAAAGGGTCTGGCCATTGGGCAGGGCGATGCGTACTTCGCTGGGGCCGTCTTCGGCGTCGAGAATCGCCTCGATCCGACCGTTCAAAAGGTTGTGTCCGACGGCAGGCGTAGCCTCGGGCGCGAGCAGTTCGAGCCAGCCGGCCTTGATCAGCGCCACCACTTCCGTGCCCGGTTGCAGCTCCAGGTGCACAGTGCTGTCGTGGGTGATCTGCGCGTCGATCGACAGACCTTCGGCCAGCTCAAGGCGGATCAGATCGTTGCGGCCCTGACCTTCGATCTGCACGACTTTGCCGTGCAGTTGATTGCGCGCGCTGGTCCTGAGCATCAGCCGACCGAGCAGGTCCAGATCGCTGGCATCCTCGGCGGCTTCAAGTACCTGGGCCTGCAAGGCTTGCAGCTTCTGATAGAGGCGCAGCACTCGCTCGCCCTCGCTCGACAGTTTGGCGCCACCTCCGCCCTTGCCGCCGACCGCGCGCTCGACCAGAGGCTTTTGCGCGAGGTTGTTCAGCTCATCGATGGCATCCCACGCCGCCTTGTAACTCAGGCCGGCGCTTTTCGCGGCGCGGGTGATCGAACCCTGCTCGGCGATGTGTTGCAGCAAGGCGATGCGCTGCGGACGGCGGACGATGTGCTGGGACAACAGGGTGGGCAAGGACATGGCGGACGCTTTGCTGAAGGGTTGAGGGAGGACGTTGGCGGCTCGAGGCGTATCCGTCAAGCCGGGTCGCCGGGTTTTGGCGTGCGGGCCAGGCAGTACACATCCACCCGTGCGGCGCCGGCGTTCATCAGCAAACGGGCCAGCGCCTGGGCGGTGGCGCCGGTGGTCAGCACGTCGTCGACCAGGGCCAGGTGCCGGCCTTTCACCTGGGCATCGGGACTGAGGGCGAAGGCGTGTCGCAGATTGCTTTTACGTGCCTTGGCATTGAGGGCTTGCTGGGCGTCGGTATCCTGCACGCGCAAGAGGTTGTGCTCTTCGCAAGGCAGGTCGAGTGACTTGCCCAGCCACTGCGCCAGCATCGCCGCTTGATTGAAGCCGCGCTGGCGCAGGCGTTTCGGTGCAAGCGGCACCGGCAGCAGGGCGTCCGGGCGAGGCAGGTCTTCTTCGAAGCGATGTTGCAGGAACTCGCCGAGAACGTCGGCGAGCAAGTGGCCAAGCGGCCATTTGCCGTTGTGCTTGAAGCGGGTGATCAGCGTGTCCATGGGAAAGCTGTAAGTCCATGGCACGGCGACTTGTTCAAAGGCCGGTGGATCCTGCAGGCAGGCACCACAGGTCAGGCTGGCGGCGAGGGGCAGGGCGCAGGTCACGCATTGATCGCCCAGCCACGGCAGATCGGTTTCACAGGCAGTGCAGATCGGGATTTGCCCGTCTGCCGGTTCGTCACACAATAAACAGTGTTGTTTGTTTTTTAACCAGATGTAAACCGGCCTTTTGTAGTGTGGTTGACAGCGCATGACTCTTCCTTAAATATGCCGAACATCCGTGTCGTGCCTGTGGGTATTCCGTTTCCCCAGGCGCCAGCCAAGCATAACCAAGGAAACGCCCATGAGCGCCAGCACCACTGCCACCCTGCGTCACGACTGGACTTTGGCCGAAGTCAAAGCACTTTTCGTTCAGCCATTCAACGATTTGCTGTTCCAGGCGCAGACGGTGCACCGCGCGCATTTCGACGCCAACCGCGTCCAGGTTTCCACCCTGTTGTCGATCAAGACCGGCGCCTGTCCGGAAGATTGCAAATATTGTCCGCAGTCCGGTCACTACAACACCGGGCTGGAAAAAGAAAAGTTGATGGAAGTGCAGAAAGTCCTCGAAGAGGCTGCCCGCGCCAAAGCTATCGGCTCAACCCGCTTCTGCATGGGCGCGGCGTGGAAACACCCGTCGGCCAAGGACATGCCTTACGTACTGAAGATGGTCGAAGGCGTGAAGGCCATGGGCCTGGAAACCTGCATGACCCTCGGTCGTCTCGATCAGGATCAGACCGAAGCGCTGGCCAAGGCCGGGCTCGACTACTACAACCACAACCTCGACACCTCGCCGGAGTTCTACGGCAGCATCATCACCACCCGCACTTACAGCGAGCGCCTGCAAACCCTGGCGTACGTGCGCGATGCGGGGATGAAGATCTGCTCCGGCGGCATTCTCGGCATGGGCGAGTCCCTCGATGACCGCGCGAACCTGCTGATCCAGTTGGCCAACCTGCCGGAGCACCCGGAATCGGTGCCGATCAACATGCTGGTGAAAGTCGCCGGCACGCCGCTGGAAAACGCCGACGACGTCGATCCGTTCGATTTCATCCGCATGCTCGCCGTGGCGCGCATCCTGATGCCGCAATCTCACGTGCGCCTGTCCGCCGGCCGCGAAGCAATGAACGAGCAGATGCAGGCCCTGGCGTTTTTCGCCGGCGCCAACTCGATCTTCTACGGCGACAAACTGCTGACCACCGCCAACCCGCAGGCCGACAAGGACATGCAGCTGTTTGCGCGTCTGGGCATTCAGCCGGAAGCCCGCGAAGAGCATGCCGACGAAGTGCATCAGGCCGCCATCGAGCAGGCGCTGGTGGAGCAGAAGAGCAGCGAGCAGTTCTACAACGCGGCGGTGTAAAAACCTGCGCGGATTCCTCTGAAGGAATGCAAACCCCTATGGGAGCGAGCTTGCTCGCGATAGCGGTGCTTCAGTCGACATTGATGTCGGATGTGAAGGCCTCCTCGCGAGCAGGCCCGCTCCCACAAGGGGATCTGTGTCACTTGAATGTCGAGGCTTGCATGTCTTTCGATCTCGCCGCACGCCTTGCTGCCCGTCGTGCCGAAAATCTTTATCGCCAGCGGCCATTGCTTGAAAGCCCACAAGGGCCGCAAGTGGTGGTCGACGGCCAGCCATTGCTGGCGTTCTGCAACAACGATTACCTGGGGCTGGCCAATCACCCGCAAGTGATCGAAGCCTGGCGCGCCGGTGCTTCGAAGTGGGGCGTCGGCGGTGGAGCCTCGCATCTGGTGATCGGCCACAGTGGCCCGCATCACGCGCTGGAAGAGGCTTTGGCGGATCTCACCGGACGGCCTCGCGCGCTGTTGTTCACCACCGGTTACATGGCCAACCTCGGCGCGGTCACCGCATTGGTCGGGCAGGGCGATACGGTGCTGGAAGACCGGCTCAATCATGCCTCGTTGCTGGATGCCGGATTGTTGTCCGGCGCGCGCTTCAATCGTTATCTGCACAACGACGCCGACAGTCTGGCCAAGCGTCTGGAGAAAGCCACCGGCAATACGCTGGTGGTCACTGACGGCGTGTTCAGCATGGACGGCGACCTTGCCGATCTGCCGGCCCTGGCCCGGGAAACCAAGGCCAAAGGCGCGTGGTTGATGGTCGATGACGCCCACGGCTTCGGTCCTTTGGGCGCGAATGGTGGCGGGATCGTCGAGCATTTCGGTTTGAGCCAGGAGGATGTGCCGGTATTGGTCGGGACTCTTGGCAAAGCGTTCGGCACGGCGGGTGCGTTCGTCGCGGGCAGTGAAGAGCTGATCGAAAGCCTGATCCAGTTCGCCCGTCCGTACATCTACACCACCAGCCAGCCGCCGGCGCTGGCCTGTGCAACATTGAAAAGTCTGGAACTGCTGCGCAGCGAACACTGGCGTCGCGAGCATCTGCGCACGCTGATCCGCCAGTTCCGCCACGGCGCCGAGCAGATTGGTCTGGAACTGATGGACAGCTTCACGCCGATCCAGCCGATCCTGATCGGCGATGCCGGTCGCGCCGTGCGTCTGTCGCAGATGCTGCGCGAGCGTGGGCTGATGGTCACTGCGATCCGCCCGCCGACCGTGCCCGCCGGCAGTGCGCGGTTGCGGGTGACGCTGACCGCCGCCCACAGCGAGGCGCAGGTGCAGCTATTGTTGGAAGGACTGGCCGATTGCTTTGCCAAACTCAAGTCGGAGCCAAGCCATGCGTGATCGTCTGATTCTGCTACCGGGTTGGGGGCTCGGCGTTTCGCCGCTGGAGCCGCTGGCCGCTGCGTTGCGTGGACTCGATGAACACCTGCAGGTCGACGTCGAACCGTTGCCGGAGCTGGATTCCAGCGATCTGCAAGACTGGCTCGACGAACTCGATGAGCGCATCCCCGAAGATGCCTGGCTCGGCGGCTGGTCGCTGGGCGGCATGCTCGCTTCCGAGCTGGCGGCACGGCGTGGCGAACATTGCTGCGGCTTGCTGACCCTGGCGAGTAATCCTTCGTTTGTCGCTCATGAACAGTGGCCTTGTGCGATGCCCGGCGAGACCTTCGATGCGTTTCTTGCCGGTTGCAGCGCTGATCCGCGGGCGACCCTGAAGCGATTCTCTTTGCTCTGCGCCCAAGGCGCGCAAGATGCGCGCGGCTTGTCGCGGTTGTTGCTCGGCGGCGCGCCGAATACTTCGCCGGCCGCTTTGATGGCGGGTCTGGAATTGTTGGCGCAGATCGATACGCGGGAAGCCTTGCAGGCGTTTCGTGGCCCGCAACTGCATTTGTTTGGTGGGCTGGACGGGTTGGTGCCGGCGGAGTCTGCGGGCGAGCTGTTCGCGTTGCTGGCGGATGTCGAAGTGGGTCTGATCGAGCAGGCCAGCCATGCGTTTCTTCTGGAAGACCCCCACGGTGTGGCGGGTGCGATCCAGGCGTTTTTAAGTGAGTGTGGTGATGACTGATTTGTCTGTTGCTGCGTTGCCCGGCGGCTTGCCTGACAAGCGCCAGGTCGCGGCTTCTTTTTCTCGCGCGGCAGCCAGTTATGACAGCGTCGCCGAGTTACAGCGCGATGTCGGTACACAGTTGATGAATCGCTTGCCGGTGGGTTTTCGGTCGTCACGCTGGCTGGATCTCGGCTGTGGCACAGGGTATTTCACACGGGCGCTGGCCGAGCGATTTGGTGAGGGGCTGGCGCTGGATATCGCTGAGGGCATGCTCAATCACGCCCGGCCGTTGGGCGGCGCCACGCACTTCATCGCTGGCGATGCCGAGCGTTTGCCGTTGCAGGATTCAACGTGTGATCTGATCTTCTCCAGCCTCGCCGTGCAATGGTGCGCGGACTTTGGAGCGGTGCTCGGCGAAGCGTTTCGAGTGCTGAAACCTGGGGGGATTTTCGCGTTTGCTAGTCTTTGTGCAGGGACGCTGTACGAACTGCGCGACAGTTGGCGTCAGGTAGACGGCCTGGTGCACGTCAACCGTTTCCGCGAGTTCGCACGTTATGAGCAATTGTGCGCGGCCAGTGGCTTGTGCAGTGTTTGTCTGGAGAACCGGCCGCATGTGCTGCATTACCCGGATGTGCGCAGCCTGACTCATGAACTCAAGGCCTTGGGCGCGCATAACCTGAACCCCGGTCGGCCGGGTGGATTGACCGGGCGGGCGCGGATTCTGGGCTTGGTCGAGGCTTACGAGCAGTTCCGCCAGCCTGCGGGACTGCCGGCGACCTATCAGGTAGTCTACGCCGTGTTGGAGAAACCCTTATGAGCGCAGCCTATTTCATCACCGGAACCGACACCGACGTTGGCAAGACCACCGTGGCCGCCGGGTTGCTGCACGCTGCGCGGTCGGCGGGGCTGAGTACGGCGGCGGGCAAACCGGTGGCGTCCGGTTGTGTAGTGACGCCCAAAGGTTTGCGCAACTCCGATGCGCTGGCGTTGCAGGCCGAATGCTCGTTGCCGCTGACGTATCAACAGGTCAACCCGGTGGCGTTCGAGCCGGCGATCGCGCCGCATCTGGCAGCGCGTGAGGCCGGTGTGGCGCTGACCGTGCAATCGTTGCTGGCGCCGATGCGCGAGATTCTGGCCATGAACGCCGACTTCACGCTGATCGAAGGCGCGGGCGGTTGGCGGGTGCCGTTAGCGGATCAGGACAATCTCTCGGATCTGGCCATCGCGCTGAAGCTGCCGGTGATTCTGGTGGTCGGTGTGCGTCTGGGATGCATCAGCCATGCATTGCTGACTGCCGAGGCGATTGCCCGGGACGGCCTGCAACTGGCCGGTTGGGTGGCGAACATCATTGATCCGAAGACGTCGCGGCTTGAAGAAAACCTCGCGACACTCGCCGAGCGAATTCCGGCGCCGTGCCTGGGGCGAGTGCCGAAACTCAAGGCGGTCAGCGCCGAAGCGGTTGCCGATCACTTGCAACTGGATCTGCTCGACTGATTTTGGCTATGGCAAGGCACTGTGCCATTAGTGTTTTTGACGGGTGTTTTTCTGGCGCCTCTGGTTCAATGGCACCCATTGATCCTTCCCAAGGATGAGAGCTCCCATGGAAATCTCTGGAAATACAGCTTTTTATGCAGGTCTGAGCACCATTCAGACCGGACAGAACCGCGTCGACCAGGCCGCCAGCCAGATCGCCAGCAGCACCATCGAGCGTTCGGTCACCAGTCAGTCTTCGGAAGTGCAGGTCGATCGTCTGCGTTCTGTGGACCGCGCCCAGCAATCGGACCTGGCCAGCAACATGGTCGAGATGGCCCAAGGCAAGTTTCAAGCGGAACTGGGTGTGAAAGTCGCCAAGGCTTCCGACGAAGTGCTCGGTACGATCATCGATACCTTCGCCTGATTTTCTGACCTGCGCTTTGCCAGACGCCGCGACTGTTCGCGGCGTTTTTCGTTGTAAGTCCTTCTCCCTCAACTAATCTTTTTTCAGTGCACATGCCTCGGTCGGGCGCATGTCGTATTGCTCTGTCCGGCGTTCGGAAAATGTGATGACGAATGGCAAAAGAACGACGCTTGACAAGATTTCGGCGTAAACGTATGTTTCAAACAACTGTTTGACCGTCACAACAAATCAACGCGGTCGTTCATTCCCGGTTACATCAGCAGAGGTTTATCGCTATGCCTGACTACAAGGCCCCCTTGCGTGATATTCGCTTCGTTCGTGACGAACTGCTCGGCTACGAAGCGCACTATCAGAGCCTTCCAGCGTGCGCAGAAGCAACGCCGGACATGGTTGACGCCATTCTCGAAGAGGGCGCCAAGTTTTGTGAGCAGGTGCTGGCACCGCTGAACCGAGTGGGTGACACCGAAGGCTGCACCTGGAGCGAGTCCGGCGTGAAAACCCCGACCGGCTTCAAAGAGGCCTACAAGCAATTCGTGGAAGGTGGCTGGCCAAGCCTGGCCCATGACGTCGAGCACGGCGGTCAGGGCCTGCCTGAGTCGTTGGGTCTGGCCGTCAGCGAGATGGTCGGCGAAGCCAACTGGTCGTGGGGCATGTACCCTGGCCTGTCGCATGGCGCGATGAACACCATCTCCGAACACGGCACCCCAGAGCAGCAAGAAGCCTATCTGACCAAACTGGTCTCCGGCGAATGGACCGGCACCATGTGCCTGACCGAACCGCACTGCGGCACAGACCTGGGCATGCTGCGCACCAAGGCCGAACCTCAGGCCGACGGTTCCTACAAAGTCTCCGGTACCAAGATCTTCATCTCGGCCGGTGAACACGACATGGCCGACAACATCGTCCACATCGTGCTGGCCCGCCTGCCGGACGCACCGGCCGGCACCAAAGGCATCTCGCTGTTCATCGTTCCCAAGTTCCTGCCGAACGCCGACGGCACCGTCGGTGCACGCAATGCTGTGACCTGCGGTTCGATCGAACACAAGATGGGCATCCACGGCAATGCGACCTGCGTGATGAACTTCGACGGCGCGACCGGTTTCCTGATCGGCCCGGCGAACAAAGGCCTGAACTGCATGTTCACCTTCATGAACACCGCACGTCTGGGTACCGCGCTGCAAGGTCTGGCCCACGCCGAAATCGGCTTCCAGGGCGGCTTGAAATACGCTCGCGATCGTCTGCAAATGCGTTCCCTGACTGGCCCGAAAGCGCCGGACAAAGCGGCTGACCCGATCATCGTTCACCCGGACGTACGCCGCATGCTGTTGACCATGAAGGCATTCGCCGAAGGCAACCGTGCGATGGTGTACTTCACCGCCAAACAGGTCGACATCGTCAAATACGGCGTGGACGAAGAAGAGAAGAAGAAAGCCGACGCACTGCTGGCCTTCATGACTCCGATCGCCAAAGCGTTCATGACCGAAGTCGGTTTCGAATCCGCCAACCACGGCGTACAGATCTACGGCGGCCACGGCTTCATCGCCGAGTGGGGCATGGAGCAGAACGTTCGCGACAGCCGCATTTCGATGCTGTACGAAGGCACCACCGGCATCCAGGCACTCGACCTGCTGGGCCGTAAGGTGCTGATGACTCAGGGCGAGGCTTTGAAGGGCTTCACCAAGATCGTCCACAAGTTCTGCCAGAACAACGAAGGCAACGAAGCCGTCAAAGAATTCGTCGCACCGTTGGCTGCACTGAACAAAGAGTGGGGCGAGCTGACCATGAAGGTCGGTATGGCCGCCATGAAAGATCGCGAAGAAGTCGGCGCGGCCTCCGTGGACTACCTGATGTACTCCGGTTACGCCTGCCTGGCCTACTTCTGGGCTGACATGGCGCGTCTGGCTGCTGAAAAACTGGCTGCCGGTACCACCGACGAGGCGTTCTACACCGCCAAGCTGCAAACCGCGCGCTTCTACTTCCAGCGCATCCTGCCGCGTACCCGTACACACGTGGCCACCATGCTGTCGGGCGCCAACAACCTGATGGACATGAAAGAAGAAGACTTCGCACTGGGCTACTAAGCCTTAACGCAGTCCTTCAAAAAACCGCTGCTCCTTCGGGGGCAGCGGTTTTTTTTGTACCCGGATTTCCCCAATCCCGGGGCTCATTCCCCAGCATGGATAAGGGCGCTGCTCAGCCGAACCCTTGCGCTTATTGATTCAAAATGTTTCCAGAAGAGTGGCCAATTAATTGCACCGCCCGATTTACCGGTGCTTATCAGAACTGCCTGCTCAAAGAAGCAAGACGCCCGGCACTTAACAACAACAGTCAGGGTGAAGCCTATGAACATCAGTCGACTCGCTCGTTTGACCTTTTGGTTACCCGTCGCGCTGGCAGTCCACAGCGCATGGGCCGCCGACCCCGCCGAAGTCGATCCTCCCGTGCCGGAGGTTCCCTCGCTGCAATCGTTGCGCGGAATGGTGCCCCCCGATCCGTCCGGGACCGAGGGCGGACGCAAGGTCGACCTGATGACCGACTACGTGCTCAATCGCCAGGCCGCGATCCTGCTGGGCAAGGCGCTGTTCTGGGACATGGAGATCGGCAGCGATGGCGCCACCGCCTGCGCCTCCTGCCACTACCACGCCGGCGTCGATCACCGCATCACCAACCAGCTCAACCCCGGCCAGGCACACACCAACGCCAACGTCGCGTCGATCTTCAACAAGCCGTTTGTGGCCTCGGACATTCCGGGTGACGTGGCGTCCTACGCAACGTTGTCCGGCGGCAAGGGTGGCCCGAACTACACGCTGAAGAAAACCGACTTCCCGACTCACGTGCTGAGCAATCCGCTGGAGCGCAACTCGCCCATCGTGTACTCGACGGACGATGTGGTCGGCTCGCAAGGCGTGTTCGACGCCAACTTCGTCAAACCCAATCAGGCGCGTTTCGACAAATGCACTCAGCAGCCGGACGGTATTTTCCAGGTCGGTGGCATCAACGTTCGCCGCAGCACCGGGCGCAATGCGCCGTCGGTGATCAATGCCGCGTTCAACGTGCGCAACTTCTGGGACGGTCGGGCCAACAACGTGTTCAACGGCTTCTCGCCGTTCGGCAATCGCGATCCGGATGCCGGGATCTACGTGACCAGCGAGCGCAGCACAATCGCGACCAAAGTGCGGCTGGCGCTCAACGATGCGTCAGCCGCCTCGCAAGCGGTCGGCCCGCCCGGTAGCCCGGTGGAAATGTCCTGCGGCGGTCGCACCTTTGCCGACATCGGCCGCAGGATGCTCGACACGTTGATGCTCAAGCAGCAACGGATCTCATCCACCGATTCGGTACTGGGTCCTGTGTCCGGCGCACGACGGCCGACCTATCGCGAGCTGATCAAGAACGCCTTCCAGCCCCGGCTGTGGAACGCCACGCAAAACGTTCTGGTGGGCGGTGCGCCGTACACCCAGATGGAGGCCAACTTCCCGCTGTTCTTCGGCCTGGCGATCCAGATGTATGAGGCGACGCTGGTGTCCGATCAGGCGCCGATCGACGCCTACCTGCAAGGCGATCACACCGCGATGAACGCGCAACAGGTCGAGGGCATGAATCTGTTTCTCGGCAAGGGTAAATGCGTCAATTGCCACGGCGGTCCGGAGCTGACCAACGCCGCCAGCCGCCTGCTGATGCATCCGCGCGAACGCATCGAACGGATGGTGATGGCCGACAACCTGACCACTCTCTACGACAACGGCTTCTACAACACCGGCGTGCGTCCGACCTCGGAAGACCTGGCCCTCGGGGGCGCGGATGCGTGGGGCAACCCGTGGTCGTTCACTCGGCAGTACAACACGGTGTTGCAGGGCGGAAAATCGGCCGATCCGCTGGACGTCGATGTCTGCACGTTCGAGGCGCCGTTGAGCGCGGCCATTCCATGCGATGCCACGCTCAAGCCGAATGTCGGTTTCCGCGATTCGGTCGACGGCGCGTTCAAGACCCCGACTCTGCGCAACATCGCGCTGACCGGGCCGTACTTCCACAACGGCAGCCGCTCGACGCTCAAACAGGTGATGGAGTTCTACAACCGTGGCGGGGACCGGCGCGGGGAAGACGCCAACAACACCAGCGGCTTCGAGCATCCGGCGGTGAACCAGCACAACACTTCCAACCTCGACCCGGACATGACGGCGCTGAACCTGACGCCCGATGAAATCGATGCGCTGGTGAAATTCATGGAAGTCGGCTTGACCGATCCGCGCGTGGCCTGGGAGCGAGCACCGTTCGATCATCCGTCGCTGGTGATCCCGCAAGGCCATATCGGCGATGAAAATGCCGTGACCCAGCGCCCGGCCAGTCCGAAAGTCACCACCCGTCAGGCGATGGACGCATCGCTCAATCTCAAGCCTTACGGTGCTGAAGGCAGGCCCGCGTCCGAAGGGCCATTACAGCCGTTCTACAACGATCTCTGAAAAGAAAAACAGACCATGGCCATCAAGAATGATGGCCATGGTGGCCGTCTAGCGGCCATTCCGCAAAAAACCTTACTGAATCCCTCAGCTACCGACGATTTCGGCCGTTAAAGAGACAGCCTGTGATCTGGATCACATTGTGTGTGCTTAACTGGCCATATTGCAGGCACAATGCCATCTCTTTGCCATGACGGGTCGGAGCTTTACCCTTGCCGCGTTCTTCAGCTGTACGTTTCAGTCATTTCCTACCTTCACTGCTGTTGTTGCTCGCGGGGTTGGCGGCTGCGTACGTCAAAGACCTCAACGTGTTCTTCACTTCGCTGTTCAACGTGTTGCCGACCTTGGTGCTGCTGTTGGGCGGTTCGTACTGTGCGGTTTACCGACGTCAGCGCGAGCTGTTTCTGATGGTCACG
This sequence comes from Pseudomonas sp. MCal1, assembly GCF_026341415.1. Taxonomy (NCBI): domain Bacteria; kingdom Pseudomonadati; phylum Pseudomonadota; class Gammaproteobacteria; order Pseudomonadales; family Pseudomonadaceae; genus Pseudomonas; species Pseudomonas sp. MCal1. The sequence goes on along the minus strand of NZ_JAKUMP010000009.1, from coordinate 79,863 downwards.
GTCTACATCGCCTACTTCCTGCTCGATACCCAGACCGACTATTACCGCGACAACGGCAAGGTCCGCGACGACGCGGCCGTGGTGTTCCATCTGGTCTGTCTGCTGTTGCCGCTGCTGTTCGGTCTGTTCGCCGCGTGGCAAGAGCGCACGCACCTGTTTCAGGACATGGTCGCGCGCTTCGCCGTGCTGCTGGCCTTTGGCAGCGTGGCGCTGGGGCTTGAGCAAAGTTATCCGCAGGCGTTGCTGATGTGGCTTTCCGAAATCCGCTGGCCGGCGCTGCACGGCGCGTGGATGAGCCTGATCCAGTTGTCGTATCCGGTGTTCATCTCGGCGTTCCTGCTGCTGGCCTGGCAATACTGGCGCAACCCGCGTCCGCTGCATGCGGCGCAACTGGTGGGGTTGCTCGGCGTGTTCTGGATGCTGCCGAAAACCTTCATCCTGCCGTTCACCCTGAACATCATGTGCAGCCAGGTGATGTTGATGATTGCCGCGGCGGTGGCGCACGAGGCTTATCAAATGGCTTTCCGCGACGAGCTCACCGGCCTGCCCGGGCGCCGCGCACTCAACGAGCGCATGCAGCGTCTGGGGCGCAACTATGTGCTGGCGATGAGCGACGTCGATCACTTCAAGAAATTCAACGACACCCACGGCCACGACGTGGGGGATCAGGTCTTGCGCCTGGTCGCCAGCAAGCTGTCCAAAATCAGCGGCGGCGGTAGGGCTTATCGCTATGGCGGTGAGGAATTTGCCCTGGTGTTTGCAGGCAAGACCCTCGAGGAGTGCATGCCGCACCTTGAGGTCATCCGCGAATCGATTGCGTCCTACAACATCCAGTTACGTAATCAGGAAAGCCGCCCGCAGGATGATCAGCAGGGACGTCAGCGTCGCTCGGGTTCGGGCGCGTCCAGCGTGTCGGTCACGGTCAGTATCGGCGTAGCCGAACGTCTGGAACAGCGCACCCCGGAGGAAGTGCTGAAATCCGCCGACCAGGCGCTCTACAGCGCCAAGGGCGCAGGGCGAAACTGTGTGATGGCGTTCGGTCAAAACCGCCGTGGCGCGGTGCGCATGGACAGCGCCGCAGGTTGAGTGATGACGGCGCATTCAGCGTCTGGACAGTGATTGTGGGGCAGGGTGGCCGGCAGTAGGTTGAAGCAATCTGCTGAAGGAGAAGCCACCATGCCCGAGTACAAAGCTCCCCTGCGCGACATGCGCTTTCTGATCGACCACGTCTTTGACTTCCACACTCAGTACGCGGCCCTCGGCGCCCACGACGCCAGCCCGGACATGATCAACGCGATCCTCGACGAAGGTGCGAAGTTCTGTGAGAACGTTCTGGCACCGCTCAATCGCAGCGGTGACGAAGAGGGCTGCCATTTCGACAATGGCGTGGTGACAACGCCTACAGGTTTCAAGCAGGCCTTCGCACAATACGTGGAAGGTGGCTGGCACGGTCTGGCGGCAGATCCGACCTACGGTGGCCAGGGCCTGCCGAGTTCGCTGGGGCTGGTGATCAGCGAAATGGTCGCCTCCAGCAACACGTCGTGGGGCATGTACCCGGGCCTGACTCACGGCGCCATGTCGGCGATCCACGCCCACGGCACCGAGGAACAGAAAAACACCTATCTGCGCAAACTCACCGCTGGCCAGTGGACCGGCACCATGTGCCTGACCGAAGCCCATTGCGGGACTGATCTGGGCATCATCAAGACCCGTGCCGTGCCTCAGGCCGACGGCAGTTATGCAGTGACCGGCAGCAAGATTTTCATCTCCGCCGGCGAGCACGACATGAGCGACAACATCATTCATCTGGTGTTGGCCAAATTGCCGGACGCGCCAGCGGGGACCAAAGGCATCTCGCTGTTCATCGTGCCGAAATTCCTTCCGGACGCCTCCGGTGAGGCCGGCGAGCGCAATGGCGTTTCCTGCGGTTCGATCGAACACAAAATGGGTATCAAGGCCTCGGCCACCTGCGTGCTGAACTTCGACGACGCCAAAGGCTTCCTGATCGGCGAGCCGAACAAGGGCCTGAACTGCATGTTCACCATGATGAACCATGCGCGTCTCGGTACCGGGATGCAGGGCCTGTGTCTGGGCGAGGCAAGTTTCCAGGGCGCCATCAAATACGCCAACGACCGTCTGCAGATGCGTGCCCTGACCGGCGCCAAAGCCCCGGACAAACCGGCCGACCCGATCATCGTCCACCCGGACGTGCGACGCATGCTGCTGACCATGAAGGCCTTTAACGAAGGCAACCGTGCGCTGACCTATTTCACCGCGCAAATGCTCGATGTCGCGCATCTGAGCTCGGACGCCGAGGCGCGTCAGGAGGCCGAAGACCTTCTGGCGTTCCTGACTCCGATCTGCAAAGCCTTCATGACCGATACCGGGCTGGAGGTGACTAACCACGGCATGCAGGTGTTCGGCGGCCACGGATTTATCCGCGAGTGGGGCATGGAGCAACTGGTTCGTGATTGCCGGATCGCGCCGATCTACGAGGGCACCAACGGCATTCAGGCGCTGGATCTGCTCGGACGCAAGGTGCTGGGCAGCCAGGGCAAGCTGCTGCGCAACTTCACCAAAATCGTCCACAAGTTCTGCGCCGCCAACGCCGGGCACGCGCAATTGGGCGGGTTTGTCGCGCAGCTCGATGGCCTCAATCAGCAGTGGGGCGAACTGACCATGAAGGTCGGCATGGCCGCGATGAAAAATCCCGATGAAGTTGGCGCCGCGTCGGTGGACTACCTGATGTACAGCGGTTACATCGTTCTGGGCTACCTGTGGCTGCGCATGGCCCTGGTCGCCCAGGCGCAGCTGGAGTCGGGCGAGGGTGATGGCGATTTCTGCCAGGGCAAACTGGCGACGTGCGAGTTCTACTTCAAGCGTCTGTTGCCGCGTACGGAGGCGCATCGTTCGGCGATCGAGGCGGGCAGCGATTGCCTGATGAAACTGCCGGCCCAGTTGTTCTCGCTGTAACACGCCCCTGTTAAACAAAAGAGCCCGCTGATTGCGGGCTTCTTTATGGTTGATTGTTGATGACTAAAAATAACAAAACAGTCACCGCCTGACCCTATGTGTCGCAAAAGTTGTTGGGTTACACTCCAGCTCAACGAAAACACCCTTCCACGAATCACCTGTTTAGATCTTTGCGAGGTTTGCCATGGCTGACTACAAAGCGCCGCTGCGCGATATGCGCTTCGTCCTCAATGAAGTGTTCGAAGTCGCCAAACTCTGGGCCGAACTGCCGGCCCTGGCCGAAACCGTGGACGCGGAAACCGTTGAAGCCATTCTCGAAGAGGCCGGCAAGGTCACCAGCAAAAGCATCGCGCCCCTGAGCCGGGCCGCCGACGAAGAAGGCTGCCACTGGGCCGACGGTGCCGTCACCACGCCGGCCGGTTTCCCACAGGCCTATCAGACTTATGCCGAAGGTGGCTGGGTCGGTGTGGGCGGTGATCCGGCCTACGGCGGCATGGGCATGCCAAAAGCCGTGTCGGCTCAGGTCGAAGAAATGGTCAACTCCGCCAGTCTGGCTTTCGGCCTGTACCCGATGCTGACCGCCGGCGCCTGCCTGTCGATCAATGCCCACGCCAGCGAAGAGCTGAAAGCCGCTTACCTGCCGAACATGTACGCCGGTGTCTGGGCCGGTTCCATGTGCCTGACCGAACCGCACGCCGGTACCGACCTGGGCATTATCCGCACCAAGGCCGAGCCTCAGGCCGACGGTTCCTACAAGGTCAGCGGCACCAAGATCTTCATCACCGGCGGTGAGCACGATCTGACCGAAAACATCATCCACCTGGTGCTGGCCAAACTGCCGGACGCTCCGGCTGGGCCGAAAGGCATTTCGCTGTTCCTGGTGCCGAAGTTCATGGTCAATGCCGATGGCAGCCTGGGTGCGCGCAACCCGGCGAACTGCGGTTCGATCGAACACAAGATGGGTATTCAGGCATCCGCCACCTGCGTGATGAACTTCGACGAAGCCGTGGGTTATCTGGTCGGCGAGCCGAACAAAGGCCTGGCCGCGATGTTCACCATGATGAACTACGAGCGTCTGGGCGTCGGCATCCAGGGCCTGGCCACCGGCGAGCGTTCGTATCAGAACGCCATCGAATACGCCCGTGACCGTCTGCAAAGCCGTTCGCCGACCGGCGCGCAGAACAAGGACAAGGTTGCTGACCCGATCATCGTCCACCCGGACGTGCGTCGCATGTTGCTGACCATGAAAGCCTCGAACGAAGGCGGTCGTGCGTTCTCCACCTACGTGGCGATGCAACTCGATACCGCCAAGTTCAGCGAAGACGCCGCCACCCGCAAACGTGCGGAAGATCTGGTGGCCTTGCTGACGCCAGTGGCCAAGGCGTTCCTGACGGATCTGGGTCTGGAAACCACCGTCCACGGCCAGCAGATTTTCGGCGGCCACGGCTACATCCGCGAGTGGGGTCAGGAACAACTGGTGCGTGACGTGCGCATCACCCAGATCTATGAAGGCACCAACGGCATTCAGGCGCTGGACCTGGTGGGTCGCAAGATCGTCGGCAGCGGCGGCGCGTTCTACAAGCTGTTCGCCGACGAGATCCGCCATTTCACCGCGACTGCCAGTGCCGATCTGGGCGAGTTCACCAAACCGCTGAATGATGCCGTCGACATCCTCGACGAGCTGACCTCGTGGCTGCTGGACCGGGCGAAAACCAACCCGAACGAAATCGGCGCGGCGTCGGTCGAGTACCTGCAGGTGTTCGGCTACACCGCTTACGCCTACATGTGGGCGCTGATGGCCAAGGCATCGCTGGGCAAAGAAGCGCAGGACGATTTCTACGCGAGCAAACTCGGTACGGCGCGGTTCTATTTCGCCCGTCTGCTGCCGCGGATTCACTCGCTGAACGCGTCGGTCAAGGCCGGCAGCGAGTCGCTGTTCCTGCTGGACGCTGCGCAGTTTTGATGATGTAACGTCATGTAAGCGATCTCTTACATGACGTGCTGCTGTTCTCCCATAGGCGAAGATTGGATCCAGAGCTAATCTATTTTCCATGGACGTCGCGCAGGAAGCGCAAAGTAACAACACGGACACGTAGGATTCTGCCAGGGTGGCGGAGTGAAATGGATGTCAGGGAAACAGTCTGCAAAGCCCCGCTTCGGCGGGGTTTTCTTATGCCCGCAAAAAAGTTTTCAGTTCAGCGCATCCAGTGGCGGCGTACCTTTCAGCGGTTTGTCCTCACGCTGCATCACCTCTTCCAGCAACGTTCGCAGCAAGGCCAATGGTGCCTGTTGGCGCTGCACATCGCGACACACCAGCCCGACCTTCAACGGCACACGCGGCTCACTCAACGGTTTCCACAGCAGATCCTGATCGTCGTACTCCTTTTGCGAACGACCGGGCAGCACCGTCGCCAGACGCGTGTGCGGCAGGCTGTCGAGAATCCCCACCATATTGTTCAGTTCCGCCTGCACTTGCGGGCGTCGTCCGAGATTGGCCAATTGCGCCTGCCAGATCTGGCGGATCTGAAACTCTTCACCCAATAGCAACATCGGTAATTCGGCCGCCTGACTCATCGAGACTTTCTTGAATTCCCGCAGCGGATGATCCGCCGGAATGACCAGTGTCAGTTCATCTTCGTACAACATTACGCCGTGCAGACCGGGCTGCCGTGGCGGCAGATAGCTGATGCCGATATCCAGCAGGCCATTGAGCAGACGCCGTTCGATCTCCAGCCCCGTCAATTCATAAATCTGCACCACCAGATGCGGCTGGGCCTTGCGCACTCGCTCGAGCATTTGCGGCACCAGGCTGGTGTGCACGGTCTGCAGAACGCCGATCGCCAGTGTCCGCAATGCCTGACCCTTGAAGTTGCCCAGCGCCTCACGCGCCCGCTGCATGCCGTCGAGCAGCGGCAGGGCGTGGTTGTACAAGGTGTGGGCGGCGAGCGTCGGCAACAGGCGTTTGCTGCTGCGTTCGAACAAGGTGACGTCGAGGTTTTGTTCCAGGTGGCGAATCTGCTGGGACAACGCGGGTTGAGAGATCGACAGGCGCTCGGCGGCGCGTCCGACATGACCTTCTTCGTAGACCGCGACGAAATAACGCAGTTGTTTGAAATCCATAAGTAACACTTATTGAAAATGCTGGGAAATCGAAATGGCTCGACGCCGTAAACGGGCCTAGTCTAACCGCATTCACAAGGCTTGCAGGGCCGGAAAGCGCAATGACCAGCGTTTGTTTTGAAAGTGTTTACATAGGCAGTTCAAAAAACCTCGATCGAGGTTTTTTTCAATGAATCTGTTCAGTTTGCGGCGCCAGACGCCGAGCCTCGATGACCTGTCTTTTGAAACCCGGGAATCGGACGCCGCTGATGGCTTGAATGCCGAGCGCCTGATGCCCAGCGTCGAGCGCCCGCAGCAGGTATTCGTTCGTGGCCAGGGCTCCTGGCTGTGGGACAGCAATGATCGCGCCTACCTGGACTTTTCCCAGGCCGGTGGTGCCAACAGCCTCGGCCACAGCCCTTCGGCGCTGGTCAAGGCGATCGCCAACCAGGCTCAAGCGTTAATCAATCCCGGCTTCAATCTGCATAACCGCGGCATGCTCAGCCTGGCCGAACGCCTGTGTGCCAGCACTGCCAGCGATCAAGCGTATCTGCTCAACAGTGGCAGTGAAGCTTGTGAAGCGGCAATCAAACTGGCGCGCAAATGGGGCCAACTGCATCGCGGCGGCGCCTCGCGGATCATTGTCGCCAGACAAGGCTGTCACGGACGTAGTCTGGCGACTATTTCGGCGTCGGACAGTTGCAACCTGCACAACCGCTTCGCACCGTTGCTGCCGGGTTTCGATCTGGTGCCGTTCAACGATCTGCCGGCGCTGCATGCCGCGGTCGATGCGCAGACCGTGGCAATCATGCTCGAACCGATCCAGAGCGATGCCGGTGTGATTCCTGCCACCGAGCATTACCTCAAGGGTGTCGAGCGTCTGTGCCGTGAGCTGGGGATTTTGCTGATCCTGGACGAGGTTCAGACCGGCATCGGCCGCTGCGGCACCTTGCTCGCCGAACAATCCTACGGCGTGCGCGCCGATATCGTCGTGCTCGGCAAAGGCCTTGGCGGTGGTGTTCCCTTGGCGGCGTTGCTGGCGCGAGGCAAGGCCTGCTGTTTCGATTCCGGCGAGTTGGGCGGCACTCATCACGGCAACGCGTTAATGACCGCCGCAGGGCTGGTGGTGCTCGACAGCGTGCAGGACCGCGCATTCCTCGAACAAATCCGGGACAACGGCCAGCACCTGCGCGAAGGGCTCGCCCGTCTGGCCCATCGTTATGAACATGGCGAGTTGCGTGGACAAGGGTTGTTCTGGGGACTGACCCTGTCGGAAGACTCCGCCGAAGCCGTGGTAAAAGCCGCGCTTCACGAGGGCTTACTGCTCAACGCCCCACAAGCCGACTGCCTGCGCTTCACCCCGGCGCTCAACGTCAGCAAGGCCAACATCGACGAAATGCTCCTGCGCCTGACCCGCGCCTTCTCCCGGGTACGCACGGCGCAACTGCAATGCCGAAAAGGGATTGCCGTCTGAGCTGAAGTTTCCCACCCGAATTCAAGAACCGTCTCGCGGTATAACGCACGCCCCACGCCTGATTCTTTTGGCGTGGGGCGTTTTTTTTGTGGTCGGTAATGGCCATCAGATGGCGAGACCGCGGTTTGCACTGAACCCTGACAAACGGCAAAGGTCGATTAGCTTGTATGGCTCAGGTGAGCCAACCCCCAATCAGGAGCTGCCCCATGGACTTTATCCGCATCATCATCGCCATTCTGTTGCCGCCACTGGGCGTGTTTCTGCAAGTCGGGTTCGGCGGCGCGTTCTGGCTGAACATTCTGCTGACGCTGTGCGGTTATATCCCGGGGATCGTGCACGCGGTGTACATCATCGCCAAGCGCTGAGTCTCAGTCCGTCAAACCCATTACTCGCCGATAGAACCGCCATTCCTGCTCCAGCGCATGGGCCTGATTGGCGGCCCGGCGGAAGCCGTGGCGCTCATCGGCGTAGTAATGCGCTTGGACCTCAATGCCGTTTTGCTCCAGGGCCGCGACCATGTCGCGGGTCTGTTGCGGTACGACAACGGCATCCAGTTCGCCCTGAAAGAAAATCATCGGTACGCGAATGTTGTCTGCGTGCAGCAATGGCGTGCGGGCGGCGTAGCGCTCGGCGTCCTGCTCCGGATCGCCGATCAGCCAGTCCAGGTAATCGCCTTCGAACTTGTGTGTCGCGCGACCGAGAGCAACCGGGTCACTGACGCCATAAAGGCTGGCACCGGCGCGGAATACCTGATGGAACGCCAGGGCACATAGCGTCGTGTAACCACCGGCGCTGCCGCCACGGATGAATGCACGGTCGCCATCGATCATGCCGCGATCATTCAGGTAGGCCACCACCGCACAGGCATCCTCGACATCCACCGCGCCCCAACTCAGATGCAGCGCCTGTCGATACTCCCGGCCATAGCCGCTGCTGCCTCGGTAATTGAGGTCCGCGACGGCGAAGCCGCGTTGCGTCCAGTACTGGATGCGCGGGTCGAGCATCGGGTAGCACGCCGACGTCGGGCCGCCGTGGATGAAGACCACCAGCGGCGGTTTGGCATCGCCATTGGTGGCCGGATAAAAGAAACCGTGCGCTTCACCTGAACCGCTGGGATAGCGCAGGGTTTGCGGACGGCTGATGCGTTCAGCGGGCAGCGGCGCAACGCCGCCGGCCAGCACCTTCACTTCACGCGACTCGAGATCAATGGCAAGTACCGCTGAAGGGCTGATCGGTGAAGCGGCGATGCAGTAAATGAACTGATCATCGACAGCCAGATGGCGGAAGCGACTGTAGTCGCCGGTGAAGTCTTCGCCGTTGAGCGCCAGACGACCAAAACCGTCTTCGCTCCAACTCGCCAAATGGCTTTCGCCGACGGGCAGCCAGGTGCAGCCGCCGAGTTGCCACGGCGCTGGTGCGTGATCGGCTTCGGCACAGGGCAGCATTCGCAAACCGGCTGCGGACTCGATCCACGGTTGCCAATATCCGCCACGATCAGTCAGACAGCCCAGTCGGCCACTGGCATCGAAGCGCGGTTGCTGGATCGACTCTTCAAGCGTTTCACCTGCCACGCAACGTGGAGCAGAAAATCCATTACCTGTGCGCTCGGCGATCATCAAACGGGTGGAGGTCCACGGCTGATGCGGGCGGCTCCACTCGATCCATGCAAGGCGTTGGCCGTCCGGGCTGATAATGGGCGACGCGTAAAAATCCGCGCCATCAACCAGCCTGTGGCGTTCGCCACTCGCCAGATCAATAGCCACCAGCCGATGCCGATCACCGTTCTCTTCAACAGCCAGCACCTGCCCGTTGGCAAAATGCAGATCACCATATCGGCATTCCCCGGACGTCAATGCTACGGGTTCGCCGTCCAGCGCCTGTCGGTACAACTGCTGGTCCGCCTCGTTGACGAAAACCACTCCCTCAGGCGTCAGACAAAACGCCCCACCGCCATATTCGTACACCCGACTGCGCACGCTGAAACCCGCGGGTGTCAGACATTTCGCCGAGCCATCGCGCCAGTGCCAGATCCGGCACGCGGCGTCTGCCGGCCGGTATTCGTTCCAGAACAAACCATGGGCGCCGAGCTGCAGTTCGGCGAAATCCACACCGGCAGCAACGGCGGCAGTGGCGCTGAAAGGCTCAGCCTTTGGCGATGAGGCGCGAGTTTCGTTCATTGCGAAAGGCCAGTTGTTCGATGGTCTGGGTGGCGTGCTCGGCTTCTTCGCGGGCCTTGAGAATCACACCGTGATGTTCGGACTTGCTGCACACCGGATCGGCATTGCTGGCATCGCCGGTGAGCATGAAGGCCTGGCAGCGGCAGCCGCCGAAATCCTGTTCCTTTTCATCGCAGGAGCGGCACGGCTCGGGCATCCAATCGTAGCCGCGGAAACGGTTGAAGCCGAACGAGTCGTACCAGATGTGCTGCATGCTGTGGTCGCGCACATTGGGAAATTGCACCGGCAGCTGTCGGGCGCCATGACAGGGCAGGGCGGTGCCGTCCGGTGTGACCGTCAGAAACAGACTGCCCCAGCCGTTCATGCAGGCTTTCGGGCGCTCTTCGTAATAGTCCGGGGTGACGAAAATCAGTTTGCACGGATGCCCTTCGGCCTCCAGCTTGGCGCGGTATTCGTTGGTGATGCGTTCGGCGCGGACCAGTTGTTCCCTGGTCGGCAACAGGCCGACACGATTGAGCTGCGCCCAGCCGTAGAACTGGCACGTGGCGAGTTCGACGAAGTCCGCTTCCAGCGCGATGCACAGCTCGATGATGCGGTCGATCTTGTCGATGTTGTGCCGATGAGTGACGAAGTTCAGCACCATCGGATAGCCGTGGGCTTTCACGGCGCGGGCCATTTCCAGTTTCTGCGCGAAGGCTTTTTTCGAGCCGGCGAGCAGGTTGTTCACTTGCTCGTCGCTGGCCTGGAAACTGATCTGGATGTGATCGAGCCCGGCCTTCTTGAAGTCGCTGATCTTCTGCTCGGTCAGGCCGATGCCGGAGGTGATCAGGTTGGTGTAGAAACCCAACTGGCGCGCTTCACGGATCAGCTCGGCAAGGTCCTGGCGCACCAGCGGTTCACCGCCGGAAAAGCCCAGTTGCGCCGCACCCATCTCCCGCGCTTCACGGAACACCTTGATCCACTGCTCGGTGCTCAGCTCTTTGCCCTGCCCGGCAAAATCCAGCGGATTGGAGCAGTACGGGCATTGCAGCGGGCAGCGATAAGTCAGCTCGGCGAGCAGCCATAGCGGCAGGCCGATTTCCGGTTTGGCCGGGACTTGCACCGAGGACTCAGGCAAGTTCGATCCAGTGCTGCGCACGGGCAACCTCCATGAATTGCTCGATGTCGTCACCGAGCTCGGGTACGCCGGGAAACTGTTTGTCGAGTTCGGCGATGATCGCCGCGACATCCCGCTCACCGTCGATCAGGCCGCCGATCAGCGCGGCACTTTCGTTGAGCTTGATCATGCCCTCCGGGTACAGCAGCACATGGCCTTTCTGGGCCGGTTCGTACTGGAAACGGTAGCCGGGACGCCAGTTCGGGGTCTTGCTGCGGTCGAAACTCATAAGGCGATTCCTTTATGCCAGACCCGTTGATCGGTGACGCTGTGATACGGCGGGCGGTTCAGTTCGTAGGCCATGCTCATGGCATCGAGCATGCTCCAAAGGATGTCCAGTTTGAACTGGAGAATTTCCAGCATGCGTTCCTGGCCTTCGCGAGTCTTGTAGTGCTCCAGCGTGATCGCCAGACCATGCTCGACATCGCGTCGGGCCTGACCGAGACGGGTGCGGAAATATTCGTAGCCGGCCGGGTCGATCCACGGGTAATGCTGCGGCCAGCTGTCGAGCCGCGACTGGTGAATCTGCGGCGCGAACAGTTCGGTCAACGAGCTGCTGGCGGCTTCCTGCCAACTGGCACGGCGGGCGAAGTTGACGTAGGCATCGACGGCGAACCGAACGCCGGGCAGCACCAGTTCCTGGGAGCGCAATTGAGCCGGATCGAGACCGACGGCCTGGCCCAGTCGCAGCCAGGCTTCGATGCCGCCGTCTTCACCGGGAGCGCCGTCGTGGTCGAGCAGCCGCTGGATCCACTCGCGGCGGATCTCGCGATCCGGGCAGTTGGCGAGGATCGCTGCGTCTTTCAGGGGAATGTTCACCTGATAGTAGAAGCGGTTGGCGACCCAACCCTGGATCTGCTCACGGGTGGCGCGGCCTTCATACATCGCCACGTGATACGGGTGATGAATGTGGTAATAGGCGCCCTTGGCGCGCAGGGCCGCTTCGAATTCGGCGGGGGACATTGGAGTGTCAGTCATGTCTGTTCTCCGGGAACAACCATTGGATTCTTTGGTGTCTGTCAGGACGCCTTCGACTGGCCAGCGATGAGGCCCTCAGCTACAGCACAATACTCATGCCGTCATACGCCACTTCAACATTGCGCCGAACCAGCTCCGCGCGTTCCGGGGAGTCCTCGTCGAGAATCGGGTTGGTGTTGTTGATGTGGATAAGCACCTTGCGCTGCTCGGGAAGCTGTTCCAGCACTTCGAGCATGCCGCCGGGGCCGTTCTGCGCCAGGTGGCCCATTTCGCGGCCGGTGCGGGTGCCGACACCACGGCGCTGCATTTCATCGTCGTCCCACATCGTCCCGTCCACCAGTACGCAATCGCTGCCGGCCATGATTTCCAGCAGCGGCGCGTCGACCTTGCCCAGGCCTGGCGCATAGAACAGTTTGCCGCCGGTGCTGAGGTCTTCGACGATCAGGCCGATGTTGTCGCCCGGGTGCGGGTCGAAGCGGTGCGGCGAGTAGGGCGGCGCGGCGCTGCGCAGCGGCAGCGGGGTGAAGCGCAGGTTCGGGCAGGCGGCTACGGTGAAGCTTTGGTCGAGTTCGATGCGGTTCCAGTCGAGCCCGCCGTTCCAGTGCTTGAGCATGGTGAACAGCGGGAAACCGGTGCTCAGGTCTTCGTGAACCATGTCCGTGCACCAGACCTGATGCGGGCAGCCTTCGCGCAGGCTGAGCAGGCCGGTGGTGTGGTCGATCTGGCTGTCCATCAAGATGATCGCGCTGATGCCGGTGTCACGCAGGGACCGGCCCGGTTGCATCGGGGCGAAGCTCTGGAGCTGCGCGCGGATGTCCGGCGAGGCATTGCACAGCACCCAATTCACGCCGTCATCGGAAATCGCGATGGACGATTGGGTACGGGCCTGGGCATTCAGGCTGCCGTCGCGAAAACCGGCGCAATTGACGCAGTTGCAGTTCCACTGCGGAAAACCGCCACCGGCGGCCGAACCCAGAATCTGGACGAACATGAACGCTCCATCATTTCAACGCTGAAAATAAAACGCCCCGGCGAGCCGAGGCGTTGCACTGCAGTGTTCTGCTTGAGGCAGGACTCAGCGGCTGGCGAAGTACATGGTGACTTCGAAGCCGATGCGCAGGTCGGTGTAAGCAGGTTTGGTCCAAGCCATCGGGTGACTCCTTTTTCAGGTGGGTGAGATAGCGCTATCCATAGGTATAGTCCACGGCAGCGCAGGGATGTTCCAAATAGTTAGGTGGCTATGTTACTCAAAATTTCAGAAGGTTGGCCCGTGAATCTTTGAGAAAGCTCCTTGCAGCCCCGGTAATGATCATTTTGCCGATTGCCATGGCGCGCCTGGCGCGGGGCCGTTGGCCAGGCCGTGCCAGCCGCCTTCGGCGCGGATCAGACGTTGTGCGGCGGTCAGCAATGCCGGGTGATCCAGTCGAGCGATGGCGCTGCGCAATTGCACCCGATAATCCGACGAGTGGCCGGCGAGTCGAGCCTGCCACAGGATCTCGGCCGCATCTTTGCCGGACAGGACGCTGTCATCGAATTGATCGGAAAGTGTCTGGCGTTGCCGGGCGAGGCCGGCGTCGTCGAGTTGTTCGACAAGGGCTGGCAGTCCTTCGAGAAACTGCTGAATGTGCTCGAGCAATTGCGCGGCGGTGGCCGAGGGCGATTGCACACCGAACAGTAATCCGGTCTGGCCGTGTAGCTGACGCAGGCCGCTGAACACCGCATAACCCAATTGCAGTTCGACTCTCAGGCGTTGGTAAAACGGTGTCTGGCACAGGTGGGCGAGCAGGCGCCACGCGGCTTCGTCGTCGATTTCACGGCTGGCGGTCGGACAGAACAGCAGCAAGGCGTGTTCGCTGGACGCGCTGTCGATCTGACTCCACCGGTATCCGTTATGGATTGCCGACGGTGAGGGGATTTGATTGTCCGGGATGCCCGGGATGCGGCTCAGGGCCAGGCCCATGGCTGACTGGGTCTGTGGGTTTAGCCCCAAAGCCAGACCGTCCCAGCTAGAAGTTGCCCACAGGTGCGCGGCGTCATCGGATTCACCTACCGCTGGCAGGTACAGTTCGGGCAGTACTTTGAGCAGCTGGCGGATCGGTATCAGCGCCGTTTTCGGTTCGCCTTTTGCGCAATCGACGCCCACTTGTGTCAGAGATTTCAGCGCGTGTTCCAGCACAACAGGCAGCGTGTCCTGCAGGCCGTTGAGTCTCAACAGCCACTGATTACCTGTGGCGCTGAAGGACAACTCGACTCCGGCCAGACGTGCGTCGTCGGAAACCTCCCGCAGACTGCGTTGCAGTTTCGCCTGCAGCTCGGCCGTGGCCGCCGCCTCTGTCTGCCAGCGCACATACACCGCCCCTTCGTCGCTGTTGTCCGGCAGCGCCTGGCTGAATTGCATCGGCGAACGTTCGCGGCGGTTGCGCGAGCGATCCTGAGCAAACGTGCGCAGGCCTCGGTGGGCGCTGGTCTGGCCGCGGATAAGTCCGGCGTTGGCCAGCGGCTCGGCTGCGCGCAGAAACGGGTTGGCAGCGGGCAGGTGCCAGTGATTGCTGAAGTTATCCACAGTGCCGATTTTGCCGAGAATCACATTGAGCGCCGCAACGGCTGATTCAGAAAGCCCTCTTTCGAGTTGTTCGCTGTCTAGTCGCGCAAGCTGCAATGCACCGCTGACCTGCTGCTGGCGTTGATGCTGTGCCGAATATTCCTCGCGAAGTGCCGGCCAGTCTTGCTGCGCAGCGAAGAAGCTCAGCCCGTCGAGAAACTGTGCCTGGATGGCGTCGAGTGATCCGGATGCCGCCGTGAATTGAAGATGCAGCAACGCCTGCTCAGCAAACTGATACAGCACACAGGCCTGTAAATCTTCCGCAAGCCCCATCTGCTGCAAATGCGCGAGCAACCCGCCGGGTTTGGCGCTGTTCAACCAGTGACAGAGAAACGCCAGCGCTTCGGCCGACGACTCCGGCAACTCCTCCAACGCAAACAGCAGGTTGCCGTGCCAATCGCCGGCCTGTTGATAACTTGCCTGTGGATTATTCATCAAGCGAACGGGCGCTGCCTGGGCAGTTTTATCCCCTGGCGTCAGCATGGCGGCAAACTGTTCGGCCAGCGCTCGCAGTTCTTCAACACTCTGCGGCCCGACCAGGCTCAGGCTCATCTGCCCGGTGCGGTAAAACTGCTGATGAAAGTCTTTCAACGCCTGCTGAAAATCCGCTTGATCTACCGGCAGGCTTTCGCGGTTTCCGGCATGAAAGCCGCGCAAAGGATGTGCTGCCGCCAGCCCCTCGAACAGCGCCTCTTTCTGCTGAGCCGCCGCATCCTGCGACCACGCAATAAACTCTGCCTGCAATACTTCCCGTTCCCGCAACTGATCGTCCGGATTCATACGCGGATGGGCGAGCATGTCTGACAGGCGCTCCAGCCCACCGCTGAAGGACGCTGGCGGCAACTCAAAGAAGAAATCGGTGGTGCGCTCGCGGGTGCTGGCATTCACCTGGCCGCCGTGACCTTGTACATAGGCCATCAGCCCTTGCTGTGCAGGAAAGCGCTCGGTGCCGAGGAACAGCAAATGCTCAAGGAAATGCGCCAGCCCCGGCCACGCCAATGGCACGTCATGACTGCCGGCAGCCACCCGCAACGCAGCGGCGCTGCGCTTCAGGCCGGGCACGTGACGCAGGGTCACGCGCAAGCCGTTGGCCAGGGTTTCGGTGTGGGGGCGGGGGTGAGTCGGCGCAGGCATGGGCACTTCCAGAACAGTGAAGTGCCAATGCTAGCGGATTAGCGCTTGCTGAGCGCGTCGTAAAGTTCGGGGCGGCGGTCGTTGAAGTAGCGGTTGGCGCTACGGGAGTCGGCCATCAACTGGCGATCCAGCTCGCCGACGATCAGTGCTTCGTCCAGTCCGGCCTTTGCGATGCGGCTGCCATCCGGCGCGGCAATGCTGCTTTGTCCGCAGTAATGGATGTCGCCTTCGTGGCCGCAGTAGTTGGCGTAAGCCACGTAGCACTGGTTTTCAAAGGCGCGGGAGCGGACGGAAACATCGGCAATGAAGTCGAAAGGAATCATGTTGGCTGTCGGTACCAGAATCAGCTCGGCGCCTTCGAGGGCCAGGCGCCGGGCGTTTTCCGGGAATTCCAGGTCGTAGCAGATCAGAAAACCGAGCTTCCAGCCGTTGAGCTCGACGATGGGAAAGTCGCCATCGCCGGGGCTGAACATCGAACGGTCCAGATCACCGAACAGATGCGTCTTGCGGTAATTGCACAGGCGCTCACCGTTCGAGTCGATCAGTTGCACGGCGTTATAGATCTGTCCTTCGGCGGTTCGCTCCGGGTAACCGTAAAGAATTGCCAGACCGGCAGCCTTGGCGATTCGTCCAATCTGCTGCGCCCATTCACCGTTGTGGACCTCGGCCAATGTCGCAACCGCCTCCTTGCCGATGTTGTAGCCGGTCAGGAACATTTCCGGCACCACCAGCAGATCGGCGCCTTTGGCCTCCATCGCCAGTTGATGCAGGCGCTGGAGGTTGGCAGCAGGTTCCAGTGGCAGCGGTGGACATTGGTAAAGGGCTACACGCATCAGGGATTCCTCTTACTCGGGCAGGGCGATCGGGCCGATGTCGTTGAACACATCTCCCGGGCCGGGGTTCTCTTTATGTGTGGACCCGCCGAAGTGCTTCATGATTCCCCATACCGCGTTGAGCGAAGTCTGCACCGCGCCCTCGACCCACGCTGGCGTCCACGACACGTCGTCGCCGGCGATGAAAATCCCGCGCTGCTCCGGCGGCATGTCGTCCTGCATGAAGTGTGCGTACATGCGCTGGTTGTAGCGATAGTGGCCGGGCAGGGCGCCCTTGAACGCGCCGAGGAAGTGCGGATCGGCTTCCCACGATACGGTGATCGGATCGCCGATGATTCGCGCGGCGATGTCGACTTTCGGGTAGATCTTCTTCAACGCATCCAGCGCCAGCTTCACGCGTTTTTCCACCGGGTGCGGGAGCATCTTCAGCGCATCGCTCATCCACGAGTACGACAGGCAGATCACGCCCGGTTTATCGTCGCCGTTGTCGAACAGGTAAGTACCACGGGTCAGGCGATCGGTGAGGGTCATGCTCATCAGATCGCGACCGGTTTCCGGATCCTTGTCCTTCCAGAACGGGCGGTCGACCATCACGAACGTTTTCGACGATTGCATGTAGCGCGTGCGGTCCAGTGCCATCCACATCTTTTGCGAGAACAGGGTTTCGTCGCATTCGATCTGGGTGGTCAGCAGCCAGCTCTGGCAGGTGGTCAGTACGGCCGCATATTCGCGGGTGTCGCCGTTGTTGTCGGTGACTGCGAAACGCCCGTCGGGTGCGTGAGCAATTTTCTTTACCCCGGAGCGCGGTGCGCCGTGGTGCAGCGATTTCAGGCTGGTGCCCTGTGGCCAGTGGACGCAGCGCTCCGGCGCATGACGCCAGATACCCTGTGGCACTTGTTCCACACCGCCGACCACCAGATGTTGGTGATCGTCGCAGTTGGTCATCACCACGCGGAAAATTTCCAGCATCGAGTTGGGGAAGTCCGAATCCCAGCCGCCGGTGCCGAAACCGACCTGGCCGAACACTTCGCGGTGATGGAACGACAATTTGGCGAAAGCTTTGGAGGTGGCGACGAAGTCGTAGAACGTGCGGTCGTCCCATAGCGGCACCAGGGTGTTCCACAATTCTTTGAGGCGTGGCACGTCACGGTCACGAATCGCTTGCTGGATATCCGAAAACTGCGAGCCGGCCTCCAGAGCGTCAGCCCAGGCATCGGCAACTTCCTGGAACAGTGCAGGAAGATCCTTCAGGCTTTGTGCGTAATGAGTTTTGCCTTCCAGGTCGATCACGGTACTGCCGGACGCCGCCGTCAGCGGGTTGGGGAAGGGCTTGGTTTCCAGACCGAGTTTGTCGACGTAGTGATAGAACGCGGTGGACGACACCGGAAAACGCATGCCGCCGAGTTCGGCGACGATGCCATCGGTGCCATTGAACGCTTGCGAACGCAGACGGCCGCCGAGCTTCGAGGCCTCATACACGACGGGTTTCAAGCCGAGTTTCATCAGCTCATAAGCCGCCACCAGACCGGCGATACCGGCCCCGACGATTGCCACTTCGGCACCGTGATTGTGCTCGGGAATGCTGCCGAGGCCGGCCGGGTGTTCAATCCAGTCGTCGAAGGCGAAAGGGAAGTCCGGGCCAAAAATGGTGACTGGTTTCTTACCGTCTGCAGGATGGCGATTGTTCTTGTTCATGGCTGACCTTGCTGGCGACCCGACGCTGGATGCGCGTCTGAGTATAGGAAAAGATGCCAGCCATTCTAGGGAGCGTAGAACACGTTAATAAGACGCAATGTGTCGTCGTTTTGAGCATTGATGCTGCAATATGACGAAGGCAGTGATCAGACTGGATGTCCGCGATCAATCTTGCCGCTGAGGATGATCGACGTCGTGGTCTTCTCTACCCCGTCTACACTGCCGATCTGATCCAGAAGCTGATCGAGCTGTTCCGGTGAATCAGTACGCAGCCACGCCACGTAATCGAATTCGCCACTCACTGCGCACAATTGCTGTACCTGAGCCATTGCGCTCAAGCGGCGCAGTACCTCTTTGCCGGAGCGTGGCTGCACCTTGATCCCGACGTAGGCCTGCAAACCGCCATCCACCACGCGTTGGCCCAGACGCACGCCATAACCTGTGATGACCTTGGCCTTTTCCAGCCTCGCCAGTCGCGAAGTCACGGTGGTACGGGCGATCCCCAATTGCCGGGCCAGCATCGCCACGCTCTCACGGGCATTGATTTGCAGGGCGGCGATCAGCTGGCGGTCGATTTCATCGAGCACGGGTGGGCGGATGTCGGGCAAGGGCAGGCTCCAGCGGTATGGATCAATGGGGCTGCATGTTACAGGCTCGTCACGCGAGGCGCTTGTAAGCGCTGATTGAGCGGCGGGGGATTAGGCAGTCATCGGATCGGGGGATTTTACCGAAACAAAAGAACAGACAAATGATTTGACTTGCCTGCTGCCTTTATCAAAAATGGCCTCAAGAGCGCGAAATCTGCTGCCTTGCAGGGCTTCAGCAGACGTAGGTACCTCAGCGATGCTGCAACATCGGTGTAAGGTGAGACCTCTTCATCCCATTTCCTGAGGATGCCAATATCAGGATTCAAATATTCAAGGGGAGCCAACAGGCTCCCCTTTTTGTTTGTCCTGAAGAACGTATCTCTTGTAGAGAAGCTCGCCTTGGCGGTGCTTGTTCATCGCTCTAGCCGGGGCATGCATGAAGTTCCACAGGACATGTCCGTGCCTGACATCCACCACGACGAGCATGTCATTCTTTGCCTCGTAGGCATTGATGAAGGCCATGCGGTATCCGCCGTTGTCGTACAGCACTCTCCATATTTCAAACGGTCCCGTCAGCGTATCAATCGCATGCCGAACGTAGCGCTCTCGTGAGTCAGCGCGTTTTTCGACGATGTGGGCAAGTTTGTCCCTCATGACCGCAACGTTTCCGATCGGGGTGAGGATGGTAACTGCGAGCAACGCTTCATCGATGAATCCGAAGTGAACCAGGAGAATTCTGAGGGCTCCTTGCGCATCGTCTGCCCTTTTCACTTCATCAATTGCGGCTGAGCGAAGCTCCCTGGCCAGCGTACGCAGGTCGGGCAGAGCTAAGTCGATCCATGTTTGTTGGCCACTAGATTCTTTTATCAGCGGCGCAGCATTCACGAGCATGAAAGTAATCCTTGGCGAACAGCGGCGCCCGGAGATTACTCGCTCGGAGAAAAGGCCAACAAGGCCGAAAACTGAGTGAAAACACAGCTTGGGAAATAACCTACAGACTTTGCGGTAGTCTTCCGAACATTGCGTTTGGGAAGAACGTAAACGCCAACCGACTGGCGAAAAAAAGCCGCGCGAGTGCGCGGCTTTTTCATGTTTGGTGGGCCCACACGGACTTGAACCGTGGACCAAAGGATTATGAGTCCTCTGCTCTAACCAACTGAGCTATAGGCCCTCAGTAGGCCGCGGATTATAGCGACGGTTTCTCGGCTGTGCTATCCGAAAAATCTGATACGGCTATACGAAGAAACGTCGCGGCGAACTCTTCAGGTGGCAGCGGCAGGCTGACGATGTAGCCCTGGATCTGTTCGCAGCCTTCGGCGGTGAGGAATTGTTGCTGGGCCTGGGTTTCCACGCCTTCGGCGATCACGGTGAATTGCATGCTGCGGCCCAGGGCGATGATTGCGCGCACGATTGCCGCGTCGTGCGGGTCGTCGGGCAGGCCGCGGACGAAAGACTGGTCGATCTTGAGGATGTCCAGTGGCAGGCGTTTGAGATAACTCAGTGAAGAATAACCGGTGCCGAAGTCGTCGATGGCCAGTTGCACGCCCAGGTGTTTGAGCTGGTGCAACACCGCCAGCGCTTCTTCGGCCTGGCTCATGATGAAGTTTTCGGTAATTTCCAGTTGCAGTAATTCCGGCCGCAGGCGGTTGTCCTTGAGCAGTTGCTCGATGCGTCCCAGCAGGTTTGGCTGTCGCAGTTGCGCGCCGGCGAGGTTCACCGACAGCGGGCCGAGAGATTCGTAGATCTGGCCCCACTCGAACATCTGCCGGCAGGCGGTTTCCAGCACCCAGTCGCCGATTTGCAGGATCATCCCGTTCTCTTCCGCCAGCGGGATGAAGTGCTCTGGCGGCACTTCGCCGAAGTTCGGGTGGCGCCAGCGGATCAGGGCTTCGGCGCCGACCAGACTGTGATCGTCGAGGCTGATTTTCGGTTGGTAATAGAGGTACAACTCCTCGCGCTCGATGGCTCGGCGAAGTTCGTGCTCCAGCGCCACACGCTCGCTGGCCTGGGCGGTGAGATCGCGGGTGTAGCTTTCGACCCGGTTGCGGCCCTTGGCCTTGGAGCGATACATCGCCGCGTCCGCGTTCTTGATCAGGGTCGCAACATCGCAGCCGTCGCGCGGGTAGAGGCTGGTGCCGATGCTGGCGCTGATGAAGAACTCATGCTCGCCGGCCTGGAAGGGTGCGCCAAAGCAGTTCAGCAGTTTGGTGGCGATGTTGTCGGCATCGCCGGGCTGTTGCAGGCCGGGCAACAGAATGATGAATTCATCGCCCCCCAGGCGCGCGACGGTGTCGATATCGCGCAGCTGCTCCTTCAGGCGCACGGCGATCCCCTTGAGCAGCAGATCGCCGACCGGGTGACCGAGACTGTCGTTGATGTGCTTGAAGCGGTCGAGGTCGAGAAACAGCACCGCACCTTGACCGCCGTTTTCCTGCTGGCTGTTGAGAGCCATCAACAGGCGACTTTCGAACAGTGTGCGGTTCGGCAGGCCGGTCAGCGGGTCGTGATGCGCCTGATAGTCGAGTTTGGCCTGGGCGTGCTTGAGGCTGGAGATATCGGCGAACACAGCAACGAAGTGGGTGATGAATTTGTCGCGGTTACGTACGGCGCTGATGGTCAGCCAGCTCGGGTACAGCTCGCCGTTCTTGCGCCGGTTGGAGATTTCGCCCTGCCAATGACCTTCGGCAGTCAATTGATGCCACATCGCCGCGTAGAACGCGCTGTCGTGCAGGCCAGATGCAAGCAGGCGCGGAGTGTGACCGAGCGCTTCGCTTTCGCTGTAGCCGGTGATTTCGGTGAAGGCCCGGTTCACCGCGCTGATGTGTTGCTGGGTGTCGGTGATCAGCACGCCCTCGGCAGTGCTTTCGAACACGGTCGCGGCCTGTTGCAGTTTTTCCTGCATCAGGTGGCGTTCGGTAATGTCCCGGGCGATGGTCAGCATGCAATCTTCATCGCCGATCGGCAGCGGACGGCTGGATACCTCGCAGAGGCGGATCTGCCCGTCACTGCGGCGGATATGGCAGCTGAAGTCGCGAACGAACCCGTCGCGGTGAAGCAGGTCGAGCATTTGCTTGCGTTCGTTAAGGTTGACCCAGATTCCCAGGTCCAGCGTCGAGCGGTCCACCGACATGGCGCTGTTGAAACCGGTGATACGACTGAAACCTTCGTTGACTTCCAGCAGCAGACCATCGCTCTGGCGCGACAGCAGCAGACCGTCTGGCGAGGCGTGGAAGGCCTTGGCGAACTTCTCTTCGGAAGTTTGCAGTTGCTGTTGGGTTTCCTTGAGCTGGGTAATGTCGCGGACCACCACAACCAGCGCGGGTGTGGTGTCGAGCTCGAAAGGTTCGGCGGAAATCAGCCCGGTGAACACCTGGCCATTGTTGCGGCGAAAGGGCATCTCCAGGTTGCGAATGCTGCCGGCCTGCAGCCGCTGAAGCAGGCCAGGGCCGACTCCGGGAATGCCCCAGATGTTGAGTTCGGTAGCGGTCTGGCCAATCACCTCTTCGGCCTTGAGCCCTATCTGTTCTTCGAAGGCTTCGTTGACCTCCAGCAGGCAGCCGTCGGATAGCCGGGCGATGACCAGAATGTCCGGGCATTGCTGGAATACCGAAGCGAATTTCTGTTCCGACAGGCGCAACGCCTCTTCGGTGCGCTTGGTTTCGCTGATGTCGATCATCAGGCCGCGCATCACCGGTTCGTGGCCGTGTTCGATCAGGCTGACAATGTCACGCACCCACAAACAACGGCCGTCAGCGGTGATCACCCGGTAATCGAGACTGTGATCGCGCCCGGCCAGCACTTCGTGATCGCAGAAGCTCTGGGCACGAGTCAGATCGGCGGGGTGAATGATGTTGCGCCAGAAGCCTGGAATCAGCCAATGGGACAGCGGATAGCCGAGCAGATCCTCGGCGTGGGGCGAAACATAGCTGTAGGTGAAGTCACTGATCCGCGCTTCCCAGGCGATGGCCGAAAGACTCTCAACCAGTCCGCGATAGTGGTATTCGCTGCTGCGCAGTTCCTGTTCGAGATCGATACGTCGGGCGATCTCCGAACTCAGGCGACGGTTGATGCGGATCACCATCGCCAGGACGATGACCAGAAGCAATAGCCCCGGTAAACCGTAAACCAGCAGATCCGACCAGAATGTCCGGTGATCGAGGACGTTGCCGACCCAATGTTCCTGAATGCTGCTGATTTCCTCCGGGGACATGTCGGCCAGCACCTTGTCCAGAATCCCCACCAGCACCTTGTTGTCACGCGGGACGCCCATCGCCAGTTGATAGCGGTAAGGGGTTTCGCCGCTGACATACAAACCATCCAGTTTGAGCTGACGCAGGCTCCAGACGCTGGAGGCCAGATCGCCGACCACCGCGTCCACTTCATCGGTGGCCAAGGCCTGCAACGCGGAGCTGACATTGGGCATCGCCACCAGATTCAGGTCGGGATGATGTGTGCGCAGCAGCTCATGGGGCGCGTAGTTCTCGACCACGGCGATTTTCAGACCGTAAAGCTCCTCGAGCTTGCGCGGTTGCGGGCCGCCGACATGGGCGAGGATGACGATCGGAAAGTCGAGATAGGGGCGAGTGAAAGACAGGTAGCTCTGGCGCTCCGGGGTGGACATGATGCCCGGCAGCAGGTCGATCGTGCCGTTTTTTGCCTGTTCGAGCACGACTGTCCAGCTCACCGGCTCGATGGGGGTAAGTTTGACCGCCAGGCGTTGGCGAATCACATCGATATAGTCCGCCGCCAGGCCCTGATAGCGGTTCTGGTCGTCGCGGAACTCGAAGGGCGGCCACGACGCATCGACACCCAGTCGCAAGTCCGGGTGAGCCGCCAGCCAGCTACGTTCTTCATCGGTCAGAGTCAGCGCGTCAGCCGTTGCGGTCCAGATCATCAGTGACAGCAAAAAAAGCACGGACGCCAGTCTGGGCATAACGGTCTCGTTATGGCTCGGGGGAATGTTTCGAGTGTAGACGGGCTGTGCGCGGGGGGAGGGCGGAGCTGGGTATTTAATCTGCCATATAAACAAAACCCCCGGCCTGGGCCGGGGGTTATGGTGTCACTCGTCGAGGAAGGAGCGCAGATGCTCGCTTCGCGTCGGGTGGCGCAGCTTGCGCAGCGCCTTGGCTTCGATCTGACGGATCCGCTCACGGGTCACGTCAAACTGTTTGCCGACTTCTTCGAGCGTATGGTCGGTGTTCATGTCGATACCGAAACGCATGCGCAGTACCTTGGCTTCACGGGCAGTAAGGCCGGACAGCACTTCGCGGGTCGCTTCTTTCAGGCTCTCAACAGTGGCGACATCGATTGGCGACTGCATGGTCGAGTCTTCGATGAAGTCACCCAGATGGGAGTCTTCGTCATCACCGATCGGGGTTTCCATGGAGATCGGCTCTTTGGCGATCTTCAATACCTTGCGGATCTTGTCCTCAGGCATTTCCATGCGTTCACCCAGCTCTTCCGGGGTCGGTTCGCGACCCATTTCCTGCAGCATCTGACGGGAAATGCGGTTGAGCTTGTTGATCGTCTCGATCATGTGCACCGGAATACGGATGGTGCGGGCCTGGTCGGCGATCGAGCGAGTGATCGCCTGACGGATCCACCAGGTGGCATAAGTCGAGAACTTGTAACCACGACGGTATTCGAACTTGTCCACCGCTTTCATCAGACCGATGTTGCCTTCCTGGATCAGATCGAGGAATTGCAGGCCACGGTTGGTGTACTTCTTGGCAATCGAGATCACCAGACGCAAGTTCGCTTCAACCATCTCTTTCTTCGCGCGGCGGGCTTTCGCCTCACCGATCGACATGCGGCGGTTGATGTCCTTGATCTCGGCGATGGTCAGGCCGGTCTCGGTTTCCAGCGCGGTCAGCTTCTGCTGGCAACGGATGATGTCCGGTTGCACGCGAGCGATGGCTTCGGCGTACTTGCTCTTGCCTTTGGCCAGGGCGTCGGACCAGCTTTCGTCGACTTCGTTGCCCGGGAACTGGCGCAGGAAGTCGGCACGCGGCATACGTGCATCACGTACGCACAGCTGCATGATCGCGCGCTCTTGCTGACGCAGACGATCCAGGGCACTGCGAACACGCTCGACCAGGGCTTCGAATTGCTTCGGCACCAGTTTGATCGGCATGAACAGATCGGCCAGGGCCAACAGTTCAGCAATCGCCGCCTTGTTGTGACGACCGTGCTTTTTCAGGGCCTTGCGGGTGATTTCCATCTGGTCGGCCACGGCGCCGAAACGCTGGGCAGCAATGACCGGATCCGGACCGCTTTCGGCTTCTTCTTCGTCATCGGAAGCTTCTGTATCGTCATCGTCGTCGGACTCTTCCGCTTTCGCCGCTTTCGCGTCGATCGGCGGCGGTACTTCGGCGGCAGGCGGCGTAATGCCGTCGTCCGGGTCGATGTAGCCGCTCAGAACGTCGGACAGGCGACCACCTTCGGTGGTAACGCGAGTGTACTCGGAGAGAATATGGTCAACCGTGCCAGGGAAGTGCGCGATGGCGCTCATCACTTCGCGGATGCCTTCTTCGATACGCTTGGCGATTTCGATTTCGCCTTCACGAGTCAGAAGCTCGACCGTACCCATTTCACGCATGTACATGCGCACCGGGTCTGTGGTGCGACCGATATCGGTCTCCACCGCCGCCAACGCAGCGGCTGCTTCTTCCGCAGCGGCCTCGTCGGTATCGGCGTCGGCCAGCATAAGGGCGTCCGCATCCGGAGCACTCTCGTGTACGGGGATCCCCATGTCGTTAATCATGCGGATGATGTCTTCCACCTGCTCCGGATCTGAAATATCCTCGGGCAGGTGGTCGTTGACCTCGGCGTAAGTCAGATACTTCTGCTCACGACCCAGTTTGATCAACTCAATAATACGAGACTGCTGTTGCGCTTTTCCGGACATAACACCCTATCCACTGAAGGTCTTGGCGGGCAAAAAACAAGCCGAGGATTATACCTGAGCTATGACCTCACGCGCCAGTTGAGGTCGGGTTTGATGCGGAAACATTGCGACTTAAAAGGTCGCGCAGTTGATTTTTCTCATCAGTGCTCAGTTCGCTTTGACGCGCTTTCCTGAGCAGTTGTTCCAGATTTCGCTCGCGTTGGCGGGCTGACAAGCTAGTAATGGTGTCGAAAAACTGTTGTTCAAGGTTGTCTCCGTCAATCAGCCATTCCTTTTCCGCCAGCGCCTTGAGCAGGCGGCCCTGTTCGGTTCCGTGCCATCGCGCGATCAACTGAAATGAGTTTAGCTTGGGATTCTTCTGTACGGCTTCGAGCAGTGCCACCAACAGTTGTGCGTTGGTCTGGTTCTCGTCCGCGAAGTGCCCGGCATTCTCGACTTTTTCCGCCAGTTGCGGGTGATGCAGCAAGGTTCTCAGGGCGGCCAGTGTCGGTGGTTCGACGGCGGCCGGCACGCGTGGGGCTCGTGGTTGATCACGATCACCGCCACGCTTGCCATTTTTGTCCCATGGCTTCTTGTCCCATTTCTTGCCGCCGGCGCCGGGTTTCTTCGGCGTCCATTCCTGCTGCGGCACATACATGTCCTGTGCCTGCGGCTGATGGTAGTCGCTGTAGTCCGGCATGGCGTCGTAATCGATGCCGGGGTCGTAGGCCGGCGGCGCTTCCTGCGGAGCGCTCTGGGCCAACTGGCTGACGCTTTCGCTGCTCAGGCCGGTGATCTCGGTCAGGCGCTGGCGCATCAGGATGCGCAGGTTGGCGCCAGGGATCTTGTCGATCAACGGTGCTGCGAGCGTGGCCATGTGGGCCTTGCCCTCCAGCGAGCGCGGGTCGGCTTCTTCGGTCAGTTGTTGGAAAAAGTAGTCCGCCAGCGGCTGAGCATGCTGATTGATCCGGGCGCGGAAGGCATCAGTGCCCTCGGCACGAATCAACGTATCCGGGTCTTCGCCTTCAGGCAGAAACAGAAAGCGTGCACGACGCCCGTCCTGCAGGCTGGACAGTGTTGCTTCCAGCGCACGCCAGGCGGCGTTGCGGCCGGCCTGGTCGCCGTCAAAGCAAAACAGCACGTTCGGCACGACGCGAAACAGGCGTTTGAGGTGTTCTTCGCTGGTCGCGGTGCCCAGTGTCGCCACAGCATTGCGCAGGCCTTGCTGGGCGAGGGCGATGACGTCCATATAGCCCTCGACGACGATGATTTCGTCAAGGTTGCGATTGTTTTTGCGGGCTTCGTAAAGGCCGTAGAGTTCCTGGCCTTTATGGAAAACCGGAGTTTCCGGCGAGTTCAGGTATTTGGGTTTGTCGTCGCCGAGCACCCGGCCGCCGAAAGCGATGATCCGCCCGCGGGTGTCGCGTATCGGGAACATCACGCGATCGCGGAAGCGGTCATAGCGTTTGCCGGTTTCGGCATTCTCGATCAGCAGGCCGGCTTCGATCATGGCCTTCTGCTGCAAGGTGTCGCTGCTCAAGTGTTTGAGCAGGTTGTCCCAGCCCGGCGGTGCAAATCCGAGGCCGAAGTCTCGGGCGATCTCGCCGGTCAGGCCGCGTCCCTTGAGGTAATCCACCGCCGCCTTGCGTGCCGGATGGCTCTTTAGAGCCTGCCGGTAAAAGTCGGCCGCGGCGGTGAGTAGCGGGTACAGCGGAGAGTCGGTCGGTTGGCGCGGTTTGTTCGAGCGGCCGCCTTCTTCACGCGGGACTTCCATGCCGGCGGCTTTGGCCAGATCCTCGACGGCCTGGGGGAAGTCCAGGTTGTCGTGATCCATGAGAAAGCCGAGGGCGTTGCCGCCGGCGCCGCAGCCAAAGCAGTAATAGAACTGCTTGTCGGGGCTGACGCTGAACGACGGGGTTTTCTCTTTATGGAACGGGCAGCAGGCGGTGTAGTTCTTGCCGGCCTTCTTCAATTGCACGCGCGAGCTGACCACATCGACGATGTCGGTGCGGTTCAGAAGGTCGTCAATGAAGCTCTGGGGAATCAGCCCGGCCATGGCGTTCTCGTCTGCGCTGTAAAGGGTCCGATGCGAAAGGGCGCCGGACGCGGGTCATTGAGTGATGCGCGCACATGGGGCGGCTCGACCGGTGTCGTTTGCGTAATCGCTGTCGGGAAGTGTATCTGCCGAAAATTCACTGACGTTAGTACTCATCAGTCTTCGACTATTCGAAAATGTTGCGCTGAATCCGCTGACGGCCTGTAATCGGCCTCGGATAGCTCATGAAGCGGGCACGCAGCAGGTGCCTTGGGCTGATCGTCGTAAGAGGAATCAGTGGGTGTGCTCGTCAGTAGCCTTGAAAGGCTCGTCAGAAAAGACGTGCACCGCTGGCAAAAGAGCCAGGCCTGACGCGGTGAAGCGGGTTTGTCTCGGTCGCATCTGCGGCTTCGACGGTGAAGCATCAAGCGTTTTACGCAAATGCCATTAGCCCGGCTGAGGGCCGGGCTTGGCAGAAGCTTGCTACGATCGTCTGCGTATTAGTACAGACGAACGGCGCGGCGCTGTTCGCGCTGAACTTTCTTGGCATGACGCTTAACAGCAGCAGCTGCCTTGCGCTTACGCTCAGAAGTTGGCTTCTCGTAAAATTCGCGGCTACGAACTTCAGCCAGTACACCGGCTTTTTCGCAGGAGCGCTTGAAACGACGCAGAGCTACGTCGAAGGGTTCGTTCTCTTTAACTTTGACGGCTGGCATCCAGAGCTACCTTCATTCATTACCGGGGTCAACATCCTCGCGGCAAAAGAGCACTTGAAGACGTCGGTTTTTAAGGGTTGCGGATGTTAACCCCTCATCGCTCGGAATGCAAAGCCTCTGATCGAAAACCGCTGGTCGGGGCATCACGCGGCGACTATTATGCGCGCCTTCGAATTCAGCCTAAACAAGGCGCAAACCCATGCTAGTACTGGGATTAGAAACTTCCTGCGACGAAACCGGCGTCGCTTTGTACGACAGCGAGCGCGGCCTGCTGGCCGACGCGCTGTTCAGTCAGATCGACCTGCATCGCGTCTATGGCGGCGTCGTGCCGGAGCTGGCTTCGCGCGATCACGTCAAGCGCATGCTGCCCCTGATTCGTCAGGTGCTGGCCGAGTCCGATTGCGTACCGACCGAGATCGACGCCATCGCCTACACCGCGGGTCCCGGCCTGGTCGGGGCGTTGCTGGTGGGGGCTTCCTGCGCCCAGGCGCTGGCTTTTGCCTGGGGCATTCCGGCGCTCGGCGTGCACCACATGGAAGGCCACTTGCTGGCGCCGATGCTTGAACCAAAGCCGCCGGAGTTCCCGTTCGTCGCTTTGTTGGTCTCCGGTGGTCATACGCAGTTGGTTCAGGTCGATGGTATCGGCCAATACAGCCTGCTTGGCGAGACGCTGGACGATGCGGCGGGCGAAGCGTTCGACAAGACCGCAAAAATGATGGGCCTGAATTATCCGGGCGGACCGGAAATCGCCAAGCTGGCAGAGAAGGGCGTCGCAGGACGTTTCACCTTTCCGCGTCCGATGTGTGATCGCCCGGGTCTGGATTTCAGCTTCAGCGGCCTGAAGACCTTCGCCCTCAACACCTGGCAGCAGTGCGTCAGCGCCGGGGACGACAGCGAGCAAGCCCGTTGCGACATCGCGCTGGCGTTCCAGCAGGCCGTGGTGGAGACTTTGACCATCAAGTGCAAGCGTGCCCTTAAGCAGGCCGGCATGAAGCGCCTGGTGATCGCCGGCGGCGTCAGTGCCAACAAGGCGTTGCGTGTTTCGCTGGAGAAAATGCTCGGCGACATGAAGGGCGATGTGTTCTATGCCCGTCCCCAGTTTTGCACCGATAACGGCGCGATGATCGCGTTTGCCGGTTGCCAGCGTTTGCAGGCCGGTCAGCAGGAAAGCCTGGCGATCAGTGTGCAGGCGCGCTGGCCGATGGAGCAGCTGTCGGCGCTGTGATGAGCGGTGCTCACTTGCGGTATTTAAAAATGCCGTTCGCGCCCGGCGAACAGGTCGCGTAGATTGCCCCGGTGGCGCCAGACGATCAGCAGAGTCAGCGTGCTCATCGGCAATAGCGCTGCCGGTTCCTGCCAGGCCAGCAACGGCAGGGTCAGCGGAGTGGCGATCAGCGCCGCCAGCGAGCTGGTGCGGGTCAGGTAGAACGTCAGCAGCCAGGTGCATACGGCCAGCAGCGCGGCGGGTGGATACAGGGCCAGCAGCATGCCGGCTGCCGTGGCAACGCCCTTGCCACCGCGAAAGCGGAAGTACAACGGGAACAGGTGACCGATCACGGCGCAGACGCCGATCCACGCCTGATCCTGCAGCGAAAGGCCCACAGCCGAGGCAATCAGCACCGGCAACAGGCCTTTGCACAGGTCACCCAGCAGGGTCAGGATTGCGAGTTTGCGTCCGGCCAGGCGCAGCATGTTGGTGGCGCCGGCATTACCCGAGCCACTCATTCGCGGATCCGGATTTCCGGTCAGGCGGCTGAGCAAAATGGCGAAGGACAGAGAGCCGAGCAGGTAGGCGAGGATCGCCAGTAACCAAAACATGCTAACTATTCCGGGCGAGGACGCCCTGATTCTAACGGCGCATTGCGCCCTTGTCGTGCAGCGGAGAGAAGTGCTTGGACAGAGTGTTTATCGAGGGCCTGGAAGTCGACACCGTGATCGGTGCCTACGACTGGGAGCGCGGCATCCGACAGTGCCTGCGTCTTGATTTGAGCTTCGCCTGGGACAATCGCCCGGCCGCTGCCGGTGACGACCTGACCCTGGCGCTCGATTACGCCAGTGTGTCTACGCGGATCCAGGCCTTTGCCGAGCAGTCCCGGTATCAACTGGTCGAGACCTTCGCCGAGCGTCTGGTCGAAGTGCTGATGAACGAATTCAAGATCACCTGGGTGCGCCTCAAACTGACCAAGCCCGGCGCCGTGCCGGCCGCCAAGGGTGGTGTGGGAGTGGAGATCGAGCGCGGATGCCGCTGACCCAGGTCTACCTCGGGCTCGGTAGCAATATCGAGCGCGAAACCCATTTGCAGGCCGGTCTGGATGCCTTGTCCACGTTTCTGGTGGATATCCGCTGCTCGCCTGTATTCGAAAGCCAGCCGGTGGGAATCAAGAGCGGGCCGTTCTTCAACTTCGTGGTATCGGCGTTCACCGATCTGCCGTTGATCGAGCTGGATCGCCGCTTGAAATTCATAGAAGCGGACAACGGTCGCTATGCGCCGGATCGCAAGGGCTTGCCTCTGGATATTGACGTATTGCTGTACGGCGATTTGACGGGCAACTTCGACGGGCTGATTCTGCCCCGTGCGGAAATTCTTAAAAATGCCTTTGTGCTGTGGCCGCTGTCTTTGATTGCGCCGGATCGGGTACATCCGGGTGTGGGAAAAAGCTTCGCCACATTGTGGGCCGAAGCGCAGATCGATCAGGTGCTGGCGCCGGTCGGATTTGAGTGGCGTGGTACTCAACTCACGCCTTCACACTTGTCTTGAACATTTTGATCCGCCCTCGGCAGGGCGGATCAAATGTTTTCAAGACGACGCCGACTCCTTGTAAGCCTTCAATGCCTTGAGCCGTTCGCGTTTGAGTGCCTCGCCCAGTTCCGGGCCCTTGAATCCCTTCTCCAGCAACGGCTGCACTGCCACGCCGCGCGCCACATTGGCCGCGCCGCGCAGGTAATCCGCTTGTGGATAACTACGCTGTTCAAGCCCTTTGCGGCCTCGGGCATCCATTTCGCACGCGCTGATGAATTCCTCGAACCGCTGTGGTCGACGGTAAACGTCAAAGCTTTGCAGCAACTCAAGCAAGGTCGAAGCCTTCAACTCCAGGGCACGATGCCCGTGGGTGTGATATTGGCCGACCAGCAAGGCCAGTTCCTGACAGTCTTTCGGTGCCTTGAAGCGCTCGTTGACCGCTTTGATCAACTTCAGGCCTTTGTGCTCATGGGCGATATGCCGTGGCCATTCTTCTTGCGGGGTCAGACCTTTGCCGAGATCGTGCAGCAGGCAGGCCCAGCGCACGGTCAGCGGCTGCTTGTGCAAGGCTGACTGCTCAAGCACGCTGAGGGTGTGAATGCCGCTGTCGATTTCCGGGTGATGGGCTTGCGGCTGCGGTACGCCGAACAAGGCATCGACCTCCGGCATCAGTACCTTCAAGGCGCCGCAATCGCGCAACACCTGAATGAACACTTGGGGTTGATCTTCCATCAGTGCGCGGGAAATCTCTTTCCAGCTGCGTTCGGCCGTAAGGGCTTCCAGTTCACCCGATTCGCTGAGCTGACGCATCAGCTCCAGGGTTTCGGGCGCGACCTTGAAGCCGAGCGCCGCGTAACGGGCGGCAAAGCGCGCAACGCGCAGAACCCTGAGCGGATCTTCGGCAAATGCGGGGGAAACGTGGCGCAAAATCCGCTCTTCGAGATCGCGCTGGCCGTGATAGGGATCAGTCAGGTTTTGCTGATCGTCTTCGGCCATGGCATTGATCGTCAGGTCGCGGCGGATCAGGTCTTCTTCAAGCGTAACTTCGGGGCTGGCGTGAAAGGTGAAACCACCATAACCGCGACCGCTCTTGCGCTCGGTGCGGGCGAGGGCGTACTCCTCGCCGCTTTTCGGATGAAGGAAAACCGGGAAGTCCGCGCCGACCGGGCGAAACCCCTTGGCAAGCATTTCTTCTGTCGTCGCGCCGACCACCACCCAATCGATATCCGTGACCGGTTTGCCCAGCAGGCGATCACGAACCGCACCGCCGACCTTGTAAATCTGCATAAAAAACCTCCGTTGGCCCGACAGGATAACCCTTGCGCCGGACTTTCGGAGGCCTGAACGGGATCAAAGATGAATGACGGCCAAGTCGAGGCGACCGTAATCCCCCTCGCTGTGTTCGCTGCGGGGAGGAACGTGATGGGTCTTCATGATCTGGTCGCCCTGCAGGGTTTCCAGATGAATGTCGAAGCCCCACAGCCGATGCAGGTGTTTCAGGACCTCCTCAGTGGAATCACCCAGCGGTTTGCGGTCGTGCTGCTGGTGGCGCAGGGTCAGCGAGCGGTCGCCGCGGCGGTCGATGCTGTAGATCTGCACGTTCGGTTCGCGGTTGCCCAGGTTGTACTGCGCGGCCAGGGTCTCGCGAATGATCCGGTAACCGCCCTCGTCATGAATGGCGGGCACCAGCAAGTCGTCTTTCTGATCGTCATCGAGAATGCTGAACAGCTTGAGGTCGCGGATCACCTTGGGTGACAGGTACTGCAGGATGAAGCTCTCATCCTTGAAGCTGCTCATGGCGAACTTGATGGTCGACAGCCAGTCGCTGCCGGCGATTTCCGGGAACCAGCGACGGTCTTCTTCCGTGGGCTCTTCGCACATGCGACGGATGTCGCGATACATCGCAAACCCCAGCGCATACGGGTTGATGCCGTTGTAATAAGGGCTGTCGAACCCAGGCTGGAACACCACGCTGGTGTGGGACGTCAGGAACTCCATCATGAAGCCGTCCGTTACCAGGCCCTCGTCATACAGGTCGTTCATCAGCGTGTAGTGCCAGAACGTCGCCCAGCCTTCGTTCATCACCTGGGTCTGGCGCTGTGGATAGAAATACTGAGCGATCTTGCGCACGATCCGCACGATCTCGCGTTGCCAGGGCTCCAGCAGCGGGGCGTGTTTCTCGATGAAATACAGAATGTTTTCCTGCGGTTCGGCCGGGAAGCGTGCGTTGTCCTTGTCGCTGTACTTGTCTGCGCCTTTGGGAATGGTGCGCCACAGATCGTTGATCTGCTTCTGCAGATGCTCTTCGCGATCCTTCTGCCGACGCCGTTCTTCCTCGGCGGAAATCGGATACGGACGTTTGTAGCGGTCGACACCGTAGTTCATCAGGGCGTGGCAGGAGTCGAGCAGATCTTCCACGGCGTCGATCCCGTGGCGCTCCTCGCACTGCATGATGTACTGCTTGGCGAACACCAGGTAATCGATGATCGAACTGGCATCGGTCCAGGTGCGGAACAGATAGTTGCCCTTGAAGAAACTGTTGTGGCCGTAGCAGGCATGCGCAACCACCAGTGCCTGCATGCAGATGGTGTTTTCTTCCATCAGGTAAGCGATGCACGGGTCCGAGTTGATCACGATCTCGTACGCCAGCCCCATCTGCCCGCGACTGTAGGATTTCTCGGTGCTGAGGAAATGCTTGCCATAGGACCAATGGTGATAGCCAAGCGGCATGCCGACCGAAGCGTAGGCGTCCATCATCTGTTCGGCGGTGATCACTTCTATCTGGTTAGGGTAGGTATCCAGGGCGTAGCCGGCCGCGATGCGGGCGATTTCGCGGTCGTACGCCTGGATCAGCTCGAAGGTCCATTCCGAGCCGGTGGATATGGGTTGGCGCTTCTGCTCTTTGGCGGTCTTGGCGGTCATGTCACTAACCTGCGCTGGAAGAGTTCACGGAAGACCGGATAGATATCCCCGGCCGAGACCAGTTGTTGCTGGGCAAAAGTGTCGGAAAAGGCTTCGGCGATGCGTTCGTACTCGTACCACAAGGCCTGATGTTCGCGCGGGGTGATCTCCACGTAAGTGTAGTACTGCACGAACGGCATGATCTGGTTGATCAGGATGTCGCGGCAGATCGGCGAGTCATCGTTCCAGTTATCGCCGTCGGAAGCCTGGGCGGCGTAGATGTTCCACTCGTTGCTCGGATAGCGCTCGGCCATGATCTCCTGCATCAGTTTCAGGGCACTGGAGACGATGGTGCCGCCGGTTTCGCGGGAGTAGAAAAACTCCTCTTCATCCACTTCGCGGGCGCTGGTGTGGTGGCGGATGAACACCACGTCGATCTTGTCGTAGTTCCGCTTGAGGAACAGGTACAACAGAATGAAAAACCGTTTGGCGATGTCCTTGGTCGCCTGGGTCATGGAGCCGGAAACGTCCATCAGGCAGAACATCACGGCTTTCGAACTGGGGTTTGGCTGCTTGATCAACAGGTTGTACTTGAGGTCGAAAGTATCGAGGAATGGCACGCGGTGGATGCGCGCGCTGAGTTTTTCGATTTCCGCCTCGAGATCCTGAATATCGCCGAAGTTATCCGGCTCTTCGCGTTTGAGTCGCGCCAGTTCCTCTTTGACTTCACGCAGTTTGGCGCGGCTGCTGCCCGACAGGGCAATGCGCCGCGCATGAGCAGAACGCAGGGTGCGAATAATGTTGATCCGCGACGGATTGCCTTCGTTACTGATCCCTGCGCGTACGGTCTTGAAGGTGTCGGTACCGGTCAGGTTGCGCTTGACCAGGTTCGGCAGTTCGAGATCCTCGAACATGAATTCGAGGAATTCTTCCTGGGTGATCTGGAAGACGAACTCGTCCATGCCTTCGCCAGAGTTACCGGCCTTGCCCGGCCCACGGCCACCTCCGCCTCCGGGCGGACGGGCGATGTGTTCGCCAGCGGTAAATTCCTTGTTGCCGGGGTGAACCACGGTCTGCTTGCCGCCGCGACCATGGTGAAGCACCGGTTCGTCGATATCGCGACCGGGAATGCTGATTTGCTCGCCGTGCTCCATATCGGTAATGGAACGCCGGCTGACCGCCTCTTCGACAGCCTTCTTGATGTGGTCACGGTAACGCCGCAGGAACCGCTGACGGTTCACCGTGCTCTTGTTCTTGCCATTGAGACGTCGGTCGATCACATAGCTCATGACTGCTCCTTAGAAGCTGTCCTGCAAAGGGGCGAGCGGTCATGCAGCATTGAACCGAATGCCAAGGGACGTACACGCTCCCCCAAGCGCTTTGGGTGCTGCCTGAACCTCGCTACCGCCTTTCGAACACCTTCCAGAGGCCTGTGTAGCAGAAAATGCGGGCACAGGCCTCGGGCTGACGACAACCGGTCTGACCGGCCGCGGTTTACTGTGACTTTCTGACCCGCAGATACCACTCGGAAAGCAGTCGTACCTGTTTGTCGGTGTAGCCGCGTTCGACCATTCGTGTAACGAAGTCGTTGTGTTTCTGTTGATCCTCTTTGCTGGCCTTGGCATTGAAGCTGATGACTGGCAGCAGGTCCTCGGTGTTCGAGAACATTTTCTTCTCGATAACCACCCGCAGTTTTTCGTAGCTGAGCCAGGTCGGGTTCTTGCCGTTGTTGTTGGCCCGGGCGCGCAATACGAAGTTGACGATTTCGTTGCGGAAATCCTTCGGATTGCTGATACCGGCCGGTTTCTCGATTTTTTCCAGCTCCTCGTTGAGGGCGACGCGGTTGAGGATCTCGCCGGTTTCCGGATCGCGGTATTCCTGATCCTGAATCCAGAAGTCCGCATACAGCACGTAGCGGTCGAAGATGTTCTGGCCGTACTCGCTGTAGGACTCGAGGTAGGCGGTCTGGATCTCCTTGCCGATAAATTCGATATAACGCGGCGCCAGGTACTCTTTCAGGTAGCGCAGATAGCGTTCGCGGGTTTCGGCCTGGAACTGTTCCTGTTCGATCTGCTGTTCCAGCACATAGAGCAGGTGTACCGGGTTGGCAGCGATTTCATGCGGATCGAAGTTGAATACCTTGGACAGGATCTTGAACGCAAACCGGGTCGACAGACCGTTCATGCCTTCATCGACGCCCGCTGCATCGCGGTATTCCTGGATCGACTTGGCCTTCGGATCGGTGTCCTTGAGGTTTTCGCCGTCATACACGCGCATCTTGGAGTAGATGTTGGAGTTTTCCGGCTCTTTCAGGCGCGACAGTACGGTGAACTGCGCGAGCATCTTCAGGGTATCCGGCGCGCAATGCGCCTTGGACAGTGAGCTGTTGAACAGCAGCTTGTCGTAGATCTTCACCTCGTCACTGACCCGCAGGCAGTACGGCACCTTGACGATGTAGATCCGGTCGATGAAGGCTTCGTTGTTCTTGTTGTTGCGGAAGGTGTGCCACTCCGATTCGTTGGAGTGGGCTAGCAGAATCCCGGTGAACGGAATCGCGCCGAGGCCTTCGGTACTGTTGTAGTTGCCTTCTTGCGTGGCGGTCAGCAATGGATGGAGCACCTTGATCGGTGCCTTGAACATTTCGACGAATTCCATCAGGCCCTGGTTGGCCCGGCACAGCGCACCGGAGTAGCTGTAGGCGTCGGCGTCGTTCTGCGGGAATTCTTCGAGTTTGCGGATATCGACCTTGCCCACCAGCGCGGAAATGTCCTGGTTGTTTTCGTCACCCGGTTCGGTCTTGGCGACGGCGATCTGGTTGAGAATCGACGGGTACAGCTTGACCACGCGGAACTGGCTGATGTCGCCGCCGAATTCGGCCAGACGCTTGGTGGCCCAAGGCGACATGATGGTGTTCAGGTAGCGCCGTGGAATGCCGAAGTCCTCTTCGAGGATCGCGCCATCTTCGGTGGCGTTGAACAGACCCAGTGGCGATTCGAATACCGGCGAGCCCTTGATGGCATAGAAGGGCACTTTTTCCATCAGTTGTTTCAGCTTCTCGGCCAGGGACGATTTACCGCCGCCGACGGGGCCGAGCAGATAGAGGATCTGTTTCTTCTCTTCCAGGCCTTGGGCCGCATGGCGGAAATACGACACGATCTGGTCAATGCATTCTTCCATCCCGTGGAAGTCTTCAAAGGCCGGATAGCGACGGATCACCTTGTTGGAAAAGATTCGCGACAGCCTCGAATTGGTCGAGGTGTCGAGCAATTCCGGTTCGCCGATGGCCATTAACAGACGCTCGGCGGCGGAAACGTAGGCACTGCGATCCTTTTTGCACAGTTCCAGGTACTCCTGCAGGGAGAATTCTTCCTGGCGTGTGGACTCGAAGCGTTGTTGGAAGTGGCTAAAGATACTCATGACGTCACCTCGCTCGATACGTGGAGCCGACGCCGGATCACTCAGTCGATGCTGGCAAGCAGCTGCAATGGCAGCTGTTGTTTACCCCCCAGAACCCTTCCACGATCGAAAATCGCGAAAGTCACTCCCGATGACCCGTGCGCCGGTGTACCGGCTCTCCCCTGTTTTGGATGGCCTGGGCTTAAGGATAGTTGGGAATTCGGGAGGTAAAGGCGAGATACGTAATTAGTTGTGGCAGACCGTTCGTCTGCCACCGCGCGAGCCCACGGGAGCCGGGGCTTGCACGTTACAAAAAAATTATTCGGAGGTGCCTTGCGCGGTTTCCGACGGAAAAGTCGTACGCCACAGTTCGAAGCCGCCGTCCATGCTGTAGACGTCGGAGAAGCCCTGGCTCACAAGATACGCGGCGGCACTCTGGCTCGAGTTGCCGTGGTAGCAGACTACGACGGTGGGGGCATCGAGGTCGGCGCCCTGAATGAAAGCATGGAGGGAATGATTGTCCAGATGCTTCGAGCCGCTGATGTGCAGTGCGGCAAATGTTGCCGGGTCACGGACGTCGACGACCACCGCGCCTTGCTCGCGCAGGGCCTGGGCCTGTTCCGGTGGGATACGTTTGAATTCGCTCATGGCGGGCTCCTGTGGCTCGGCTGAAATCGCAGTCTAGCGCGGGGCGCTGACGGGAGAAGATTCGGTGATCAGTGGCGCGACGGTGGGCAGGACGGCCCCGTGGTCGTCGCATTTGCATGACAGGCGTTCGCCGCTGTCGACGTTCATCAGGGTCAGGCTGCCGCCCCACACGCAACCGGTGTCCAGGGCTGAAATGCCTGGCTCGAGCACGTTGCCTTCCAGCGCCGCCCAGTGACCGAAGATGATCCGCAGGCCGCGGGTCTTGCGCTCCTTGTGCTGGAACCAGGGTTTGTAGCCCGCTGGCGCGGTGTCGAGGCCTTCCTTGGTCTTGAGGTCGAGCTTGCCTTCGGCTGTGCAGAAACGCATGCGGGTGAAGTAATTGGTGATGACTCGCAGGCGTGTCACGCCTTTCAGGCCGCTGTCCCATTTCGCCGGCTCATTGCCGTACATGCCGTCGAGGAAGAGCGGAAGCAGGTTGTCATCACGCAGCGCAGTCTCGACTTCTTCAGCGTACTTGAGCGCCTTGCGCAGCGACCATTGCGGCGCAATGCCCGCGTGCACCATGGCCACTTCGCGCTGCTCGTCGTAGTGCATGAGTTTCTGCTGGCGCAGCCATTCCATCAGGTCGGCGCAGTCGGGCGCTTCAAGGATTTCACGCAGCGTGTCGGATTTTTTCATCCGCTCGATGTTCTTCGCCGCTGCAAGCAGGTGCAGATCGTGATTGCCGAGGACGCAGACCAGGGAGTCGCGCATGCCATAAAGGAAGCGCAGGGTTTCCAGTGACTGCGGGCCGCGGTTGACCAGATCGCCGACCAGCCACAGGCGATCCAGGGCCGGGTCGAACGCGACCTGTTTGAGCAGGCACTTGAGCGGTTCGAGGCAGCCTTGAAGGTCGCCGACGGCATACGTCGCCATCAGTGCAGCGCTCCGGGAACGGCGAGGCGAAAGGGCTTGATGATCGCATCGAAATGCTTGCCGTCGTCGGCGACCATTTCGTAGCTGCCTTGCATGGTGCCGACCTTGGTGGTCATCACCGTGCCACTGCTGTAGGTGTGGCTTTTGCCAGCGCCGATCAGCGGTTGCTGGCCGACCACACCGGCGCCGCGCACTTCTTCGACATGCCCGTCGCCATCGGTGATGACCCAATGGCGCGACATCAGGCGGGCCGGTTGCTCGCCATTGTTCTGCACGGTGATGGTGTAGGCGAAGGCAAAGCGCTCGTGCTCGGGTTGCGATTGGTCTGCCAGATAGTGGGTAACGACACTGACATCGACCTGGTAGCGAGGATCGGACATGCAAAAGGCCTTAAAAACGAAGCGGGACGCGGGGCGTAGCTGATTGGGGTTCAGTCTAGGCAAGTATCGGGCAGTAGACCAGAGTCGGGGTTCCGCCCGATAGCGATGATTACCGGTCAGTCGGCTTCAGGCGCTTTCCCCGGCTGTTCGGCGAGCTTGTCAGCCAAACGCACAAACGCGGCCAGGTCGAGTTGCTCGGGGCGCAGGCTG
Source organism: Pseudomonas sp. MCal1 (assembly GCF_026341415.1). Taxonomy (NCBI): domain Bacteria; kingdom Pseudomonadati; phylum Pseudomonadota; class Gammaproteobacteria; order Pseudomonadales; family Pseudomonadaceae; genus Pseudomonas; species Pseudomonas sp. MCal1. The sequence continues at coordinate 40,328 of NZ_JAKUMP010000009.1, read as the reverse complement.
CCATCGACGCCGGCGGCTTCGATCTCGGCGTTGCTCAGTAACTGCTTGAGGGTGTTGCGCAAGGTCTTGCGACGCTGGTTGAAGGCTTCGCGTACCACGCGCTCGAGCAGGCGATGATCCTTGGCGGGATGCGGCAGCACCGCGTGCGGTACCAGGCGGACGATCGCCGAGTCGACTTTCGGCGGCGGATTGAATGCGCCCGGGCCGACGTTAAACAGGTGTTCGACCCGGCAGTGGTACTGAACCATGATCGACAGACGGCCCCAATCGCCGCCGCCAGGACCTGCGGCCAGACGTTCGACCACTTCCTTCTGCAACATGAAGTGCATGTCGCGGATGATGCCGGCGTTGTTCAGCAGGTGGAAAATCAGCGGCGTGGAGATGTTGTACGGCAGGTTGCCGACCACGCGCAGGCTGTTCGGCGCAGCGTTCAGGCTGTTGAAGTCGAACTTCAGCGCATCGCCCTGATGCAGGTTGAAATTGCTCTTGCCGGCGAACTGCTGGTTGAGGATCGGGATCAGGTCCTTGTCCAGCTCCACCACGTCCAGCTGGGCACCGGAGTTGAGGATGCCGGCGGTCAATGCGCCCTGGCCCGGTCCGATTTCCAGCATGCGGTCGCCGGCCTTGGCACTGATGGAGCGCAGGATGCGGTCGATGACGCCGGCATCGTGCAGGAAGTTCTGGCCAAAGCGTTTGCGCGCCTTGTGTTGGTATTGCTCGGTCATAAACGGGTCTCGGCCATCTGGTAGGCGGTTTCCAGGGCGACTTGCAGGCTGCCGGTGTCGATCTTGCCGCTGCCGGCCAGATCCAGGGCAGTGCCATGGTCGACCGACGTGCGAATGATCGGCAGGCCCAGGGTCACATTGACCGCTGCGCCGAAGCCTTTGTATTTCAGCACGGGCAGGCCCTGGTCGTGGTACATCGCCAGCACCGCGTCGCAGTGCTCCAGATATTTGGGGGTAAACAGAGTGTCGGCAGGCAGCGGGCCACGAAGGTCCATGCCCTCGCCGCGCAGGCGCTCCAATGTGGGTTCGATGATGTCGATTTCTTCATGGCCCAGATGACCGCCTTCACCGGCGTGCGGGTTGAGTCCGCAGACCAGGATGCGCGGTTGGGCGATGCCGAATTTTTGTTGCAGATCGGCGTGCAGAATCCGCGTGACCCGTTCCAGCCGCTCCGGCGTGATCGCATCGGCGATGTCGCGCAAGGGCAGGTGAGTGGTGACCAGCGCCACGCGCAAACCGCGGGTGGCGAGCATCATCACCACTTGGGCGGTGTGGGTCAGGTCGGCGAGAAATTCGGTGTGACCGGAAAACGCGATGCCCGACTCGTTGATTACACCCTTGTGAACCGGAGCGGTGATCATCCCGGCGAAGTCACCGTTCAGGCAACCATTGCCGGCGCGGGTCAGGGTTTCGAGGACGAATGCGGCGTTGGCCTTGTCCAGTTGCCCGGCGACCACGGGGGCGCTGAGCGGAGTATCCCAGACGTACAGGCTGTTGGCGGGCGCCGGAGCGTCCGGCCAGTTGTCAGGTGTCACTTCCAGCAAGCTGACAGCCAGCCCCAGCTGCGCGGCCCGCTCCTGGAGCAGGTCGCGGCTGCTGATGGCAATCAGGGGATGTGGCTGGGCTTGCGAGGCGAGCAGCAGGCACAGGTCGGGACCGATGCCGGCTGGTTCGCCGGGTGTCAGCGCGAAACGCTTGGGTTTCACTGCGCTGCCTGGTCTGCACCAGGGAGTTTGATCTCTACGTACGCTTCGTCACGGATCTGACGCAGCCAGGTTTGCAGCTCTTCGTCGTATTTGCGGTTACGCAATACGGTCATCGCCTGCTGCTCGCGGGCCTGTTCGGTGCTGTCGGTGGCGCGACGGCCAAGGACTTCCAGAACGTGCCAGCCGTACTGGGTCTGGAACGGCTTGGACAGCTGACCCTGCGGGGACTTGGCCATCACAGCGCGGAATTCCGGTACCAGTGCGTTCGGGTCGATCCAGTTCAGGTCGCCGCCGTTAAGAGCGGACCCCGGGTCTTCCGAATATTTTTTCGCCAGTTCAGCGAAGTCTTCGCCAGCTTCGATGCGGTTATAGAGCGACTGAGCCAGTTCCTTGGTCTTGGCTTCGTCGCGAACCGGACTTGGCTTGACCAGAATGTGACGCACATGCACTTCGTCGCGCATCTGGCTTCCACCGCCGCGTTTTTCCAGCAGCTTCAGGATGATGAAACCGCCCGGAGTGCGTGCCGGTTGAGTGATGTCACCCGGCGACATGGCGCTCAGTTCGCGATCGAACGGCGGTGGCAATTGAGCGGCTTTACGCCAGCCCATATCGCCGCCTTCCAGCGCGTTGTCACTGGCGGAGTTGGCCACGGCCATCTGGCCGAAATCAGCACCTTGCTTGAGCTGCTGGTAAACCTCCATCGCCTTGCGTGCTGCACTCTGAATCGCTTCGGAGTTGGCGCTTTCCGGGGTCGGGATCAGGATGTTGGCCAGGTGCAGCTCTTCGGACAGTTGCATCTTGCCCAGGTCGGAGGCGAGGAAGTTCTTCACTTCCTGTTCCGATACCTGAATGCGCTCGGCCACGCGGCGCTGACGCACACGGCTGATGACCATTTCGCGGCGGATCTGCTCGCGAGCATCCTCATAGGACAGGCCATCACGGGACAGCGCGACGCGGAACTGCTCCGGGGTCATGTTGTTGCGCTGGGCAATGGTGCCGACTGCCTGGTTCAGCTCTTCATCGGTGATGCGAATACCGGAACGTTCGCCGATCTGCAGTTGCAGATTTTCGATAATCAGGCGCTCGAGCACCTGCTGATCCAGTACGCCCGGAGGCGGCAAGCCGCCGCCACGCTTGGCGATGGTTTGCTGAACTTCGTGGACACGCTGGTCCAGCTGGCTCTGCATGACCACGTCGTTGTCGACGATGGCCACCACTTTGTCGATGGGCTGTACCGCGGCGTTGGCCGCGGTACCCAGGAACAGCGCGCCCAGCATCAGCGGGCGCAGACAATCAGAAAGCTTGGTCTTCACGTTGACGATAACCTTGGATGCCTTTGTCGAGGAAGCTCTCTACCTTGGCGCCAGTGAGGCCGCCGAGTCCCTTCAGAACAATTTGGAGGAAGACGCCGTGGTCGCCTTTTTCGTTTTCCGGGGCGTTCTGACTGAACTCGTCATAGCTGACCCAGTAACGGTTGATCAGGCGCAGTTTCCAGCAGCAGTTGTCATATTCGAAACCACCGAAGGCTTCCAGCGTGCGATTGCGGTTGTAGTCGTACTGCCAGCGGCTGATCGCGCTCCACTGCGGAACGATCGGCCAGATGACCGAGAAGTCATGCTGCTGGATCTTGTAGTAGTCCTTCACGTAGCCAGGCTGGCCCGGAGTGCCGTAGTCACCACCACCCACCGACCATTTACCGGTGTTCTGGTCGTAACGGACCTGGTCGTTGCGATAGCGATAGCCGACGTTGACCACCTTGTTCGGGTTGTCTTCAGGCTGGTAGTGGAACATCGCGCTGCCTGAACGAGGGCTGCGGCTGTCCGGATCCCAGTTGTAATCGGCAGTGGTGCGCCAGTCGCGGTTCCAGCGGTATTCGTATTCCAGGGCGTACGGGGAAACGCTGGATTTTGCGTCGTCGCGATCATTGAACGCGATGCCTGGCAATTGAACCTTGCGATCCTTGAAGTACAGCGCCTGGCCGACGCTGATGCGTTGACGTTCGAAGCCGTCATCTTCGATCCAGCGACTGGTCACGCCCAGCGACAGCTTGTTCTCGTCGCCGACACGGTCGGAGCCGGAGAAGCGGTTGTCGCGGAACAACGAGGCGTAGTTAAAGGTGTACTCGCTGGTGTCGAATACCGGAATGTCCGACTGGTCTTTCTCTGGTACATAGAGATAGAACAGGCGTGGCTCTAGAGTCTGACGGTAGTCCTTGCCGAACCATTGGGTGTTGCGGTCGAAGTAGAGGCCGCCGTCGATACTGGCAATTGGCACGCCACGGCTCTGGCTGCTGCCGAACTTTTCATCGGCCAGCAACGTACTTTTACCTCGCTGATCCAGATCAAGCTGATACTGGGTGTATTGGTACTTGAGCGATGGCTTCAAGAACCCATAAGTCCAGTTCATCGGCAGGCTGACACCTGGTTTCAGATTCAGACGATCGCCATTGGCGCGAGCGAGGCCGACCACGTTGTTGTCGAGGCGAGGCTCGACAGTGCCGTCTTCATTCACGAAGTCGCCGTTTTTCAGATCGCGATCAAACCGGACGATCTCGGTCTCGTAATCGAAATTCAGGCCTTCCGGGTGATACGGCAGCTGACCATTGAAGGTGATCTGCGGCAGGCGGTCATACGGCGTGATGTTCGATACGGTCGCCAGCTGGTACGCCTGGGCATTCAAGCGGGCGGTGTAGCTGTCGCCACGGTAGGTAACCGAGCCCTGCTGGTTCACGTAGTCGGCGCTTTTCACGCCGATCTGGTCGGTCTGCAGATCCTGGAAGTAATACGGATCGCTGATTTTGGTGTAATCCACCTGGGTGAACACGCGGGAGTCCAGACCACCCTTGTGTTGCCAGTTGTACATGTAGCGAGTCTTGTCGTAGTCGGTCTGGCCCTTGCGTTCGTCGTCCTCGTCGTTGAGGTACGCCGCACCGAACTGGCCTTCGCTCGACTTGGTCAGATAGCGGAACTCGCCTTCCATCAGCATGCCGCGCTTGCTCATGTAGCGCGGGTACAACGTGGCATCGTAATTCGGTGCCAGGTTGAAGTAGTACGGGGTGACCAGCATGAAGCCGGTATCGCTGCCGGAGCCGATGGTCGGCGGCAGGAAGCCCGACTGACGACGGTCGTCGATCGGGAAGTAGATATACGGCGTGTACAGGACCGGAATGTCCTTGACCCGCAGCGTCACGTTGGTCGCGGTACCGAAGCCGGTGGCAGGGTTCAGGGTGATGTTGTTGCCCTTGAGCTGCCAGGCGTTGCTGTTCGGTTCGCACGTGGTGTACGTGCCGTCCTTCAGACGGATGATCGCGTTCTCGGCACGCTTGGCGTACAGCGCGTTACCGCGGATGCGCGACTTGTGCATCACGTATTCGGCGTTGTCGACCTTGGCTTCACCGGTGTCGAGCTGCACATCGGCGTGGTCGCCGACGATCAGCGCGCCGTTGTCGCGAATGCGCACGTTGCCGGCCAGTTCGCCACGGCTTTCGGCCTGATACAGGTTGGCCTCGTCGGCTTCGACCTGCATGCTGCCCTGACGCATGACCACGTCACCGGCCAGACTCGCGACCTGCGAATCCTGCTGATAACGCGACGCCTTGGCACCGATGAAGGTCGGCGCGTCACTTTTATTCGTCTTGTCATTCATGCCAGGACGAATCGGTTCGATATAGGAACCAGAGCAGTAAGGACCGGTCTCGGCCAATTGGGCGGCGGTGAGCTTCTCGCGCGGAACCCAGTCGAGGTGACTGTAGTCTTCGCTACGGGATTTCAGGCCACGGCCCTTGGATTCGGTAACCAGTACCGGCTTGGGCCCGGACTCGGCGGTGGAACCGCTCTCGGCCGGTGCTTCGCCGGCGGCGCTGACGGCACTGCCGTCATGCACGGGACGCGGCGGCAAGGCAGCGGCCGGTGTCTTCGGCGAGCAGGCCCAGCCACCCGTTGCCGAGACGGCGCAGTCATACTGCTCGGCGGCAACAACGAATGAACTGGCCAGAGGTTGCATAGCCAGCAGACTGCCGGTTACCAACAACGGAAATTTTTTACGAAACGCGGGGGATTTCAATGCCATCTTATTAGTCCGGGCTTCCTGCGTGCCATCTGCCCGCGGTGTGGGCCGCACGCCTCTCGATGGTCTGAAAAAGATGCTGGATAATAAAGCATGACCCGCTTGACGGCTAGCGCCGTCGGAGACCCTTGCAATGCCTGATCAAGATGTACGCTTGCAACACCTGAAAGTTTGGCTCGATGAACAGTTGGCAATCCTTTTCGCAGATCAGGGCTGGGGAGCCGTACCCCCGGCCACATTGACCGCGGCCAGCAGCGACGCGAGTTTCCGCCGCTATTTCCGCTGGGAAGGCGCGGGTCGCAGCTTCGTCGTGATGGACGCACCGCCGCCGCAGGAAAACTGCAAACCGTTCGTGGATATCGCCTTTTTGCTGGCGAAATCCGGCATCAACGTGCCGAAAATTTATGCCGAAGACCTCGAACGCGGGTTTCTTTTGCTCAATGACCTGGGCAACAAGACCTATCTGGACGTGATCGACAGTGAAAATGCCGACGCATTATTCTGCGATGCCTTGCAAGCGCTGCTGGCTTTTCAGCAGTTGCCGATGGTTGCGCCGCTGCCGAGCTATGACGTCGCGTTGTTGCGCCGCGAGCTGGAGCTGTTCCCCGAGTGGTACGTGAAGCGCGAGCTGGGCGTCGAGTTCGATGCCACCCAACAGCAGCAGTGGCAAAAGGTCAGCGAGCTGCTGATCGACAGCGCCCTGGCCCAGCCGAAAGTGCTGGTGCACCGCGACTACATGCCGCGGAACCTGATGCTCAGCGAACCGAATCCCGGCGTGCTGGATTTCCAGGACGCCGTGTATGGTCCGGTGACCTACGACGTGACTTGCCTGTTCAAGGACGCATTCCTCAGCTGGCCGGAAGAACGTGTGCGCGGCTGGCTGGAAAGCTACTGGCAGCAGGCGTCGGCGCTGAACATCCCGGTGCAGCCGGACTTCGAAGAGTTCCTGCGCGCCAGCGATCTGATGGGCGTGCAGCGCCATCTGAAAGTCATCGGCATCTTCGCCCGCATCTGCCATCGCGACGGCAAGCCGCGTTACCTGGGTGATGTGCCGCGTTTCTTCTCTTATATAGAAGCGGTCATCGCGCGCCGCCCCGAGCTGGCGGATCTGCAGGCACTGCTCGCCAGCCTGCGTGGTGGAGTGACGGCATGAAGGCAATGATTCTGGCGGCAGGCAAAGGCGAGCGCATGCGCCCGCTGACCCTGACCACTCCCAAGCCGCTGGTGCGAGCCGGGGGCGTGCCGCTGATTGAATATCACCTGCGAGCCCTGGCCGCGGCCGGTTTCAATGAAATCGTGATCAACCATGCCTGGCTCGGACAGCAGATCGAAGATCACTTGGGCGATGGCTCGCGATTCGGCGTGTCGATCCAGTACTCGCCGGAGGGCGAGCCACTGGAAACCGGCGGCGGCATTTTCCGCGCCTTGCCGCTGTTGGGCGATGACGCGTTCCTGGTGGTCAACGGTGACATCTGGACCGATTACGACTTCAGCGTGCTGCATCAGCCGATCACCGGCCTGGCGCATCTGGTGCTGGTAGACAACCCGGACCATCACCCGACAGGCGACTTCACCCTGACCGACGGCCAGGTGAGTGATGGCCAGGCCGATGCGGCAACCCTGACCTACAGCGGCATCGCTGTATTGCATCCGCAGTTGTTCGACGGTTGCAGCGACGGTGCCTTCAAACTGGCGCCGCTGCTGCGTAAAACCATGGCGGACGGGCAGGTGACCGGCGAGCGGCTGAAAGGTCACTGGGTTGATGTCGGAACGCACCAGCGTCTGGCCGAAGCTGAAGCCTTGATAGAAGCGAGTCGCTGATATGTTGTGGCCAGGGACTCTGATTGGAGCCGGAGCGGGTTTTGCTATCGCCAGCATTCCGGGGGCCATGCTGGGTGCTTTGTTGGGGCAGGCGCTGGATCGGCGCCTTCATTTGCAGAGCTGGGGGCATTTGCGGGAAAAACTCGGCGGTCGGCCGATGCTGCGCAACGACGAACTGTTGTTCGTGTTGCTCGGGCGTCTGGCCAAGAGCGACGGGCGGGTCACGGACGGTCACATCCAGCAGGCGCGTCAGGAGATGCGCTCGCTGGAAATGAGCGAGCCGGCACAGCGCCGGGCGATTGCCGCGTTCAATCGCGGCAAGTCCGGCAACGACAATCTGCGCGGTTATCTGCGTCGGTTGAGCGCTCAACCCCATGCGGCTGAAGGCGTGTTGCGCGCCTGCTGGCGAATGGTCTGGGCTGATGGCCGGGCCGGTGTCAGCGAGCGTGAATTGCTGGCGCAGTGGGGCAAGTGGCTGGGCTGGACGACGCACCAGATCCAGGCGTTGGCGGCGGATTATGAGCCGCACAAGCGTCCGATCGTCAGCGCCGCGGTGAGTTATCAGGAGGCGATGCGCCTGCTCGGCGTATCGGCCACCAGCGAACCGGCGCAGATCAAGCGTGCCTACCGACGCCTGCTCAGCCGGCATCACCCGGACAAGGTGGCCGGGACCGGCGCCACGCCGGCGCAGGTGCGCGAGGCCACCGAGAGGACCCGCGAATTGCACAATGCCTACAGGTTGATTCGCGAACGGCGGGATTTTCGCTAGGCGAAAAAAATCGCAGCGTTGGGCTGCGATTTTTTTTGTCTGCGTTTTGACAGTCGGGGCTTTAGTCAGGGCTCTGCGGATTCAACCAGCCACGCACTCGACGGAACAATTGTTCCTGCTCAGCCTTGTTGTCCGGCAAGGCCTTGAGCGCGACCTGACTGAACGCAGACGTCTTCAGCCGCTTGCTCGCCTGCATGCGCTCCAGTGCCGCGTTGCGGTCCAGCGGTTTGTCCATGTAGAAAATATCCGCTGTCGGCAGCTTCAGGGTCGGTGTCAGTTCCACCAGTTCCGGTTTGGCCTTGACCGGGGTCTGCGCGGCCACCAGCACCAGCTTCTCGACCTGTGAGGTCTGGCGCTCACTCAAGTAACGTGCGGCCCAATAAGCGCCGGTGCCATGACCGAGGACGACGATGCTGCGCGCGCTCTGTTGCTCGGCGTAGGCCAGTGCAGCGTCAATGCGAGCGAAGATTCGCTCGGCGTCGGCCTTGGACTGTTCCTCGGTGGATTCAGCAACGACCTTGTCGGCCACCTCGGCTTCGCCGCCGGCGGCTTGTTCAATCGGCTCGGCGGTGGTCGAATCCTTGCTGCCCGGATCGGCGGTTTTCGGTGCAGCGGGGGCTTCGGCTACGCGCGGTGCGATGGTATCGCTTTGCAGATCGGGCAGGGTGATACTCAGGCTGCTCCACTCGACATCCGGCAGCTTGCGGCGCAACGGGCCGATCGCCTGGGGCCAGTCAGCGGTTTCGCCGGCACCGGGAACGAGGATCACCGCGCCTTTGGGTTCGGCGGTGTTGGCCGGTTTCCACAGGGCGAGGAAGGTGTCGCTGCCGGCTTGCAGTTGCTGTTGTTCCTGGGCCGGAACCATGCGCTCGAGTGCCGCGGCTTCTTCCTGACTACGCTCAAGCAGTGGCTGGCGTTCGACCGGTTTTTCTTCGGCGGCTTTTTCTGCGGCGGGAGTGGGCGTCGGATCTGCAGCTTCGACGGAAAACGCGCAAGGCAGGATCAGCGACAGGCACAATGCTGGCATTGCCAGGCGATAGACAGGGGGCATCGGTTATTCCAGGCCAGAAGTTATCCCGGCAGCCTAATGGGTTGGTCAGAATTTGTCAGTGTATGAGACTTCAATGATGCGTTTTTGCTGCCTGTGGGTTATCGGCTGTCTGGCGTTTCCCTTGATGGGTTGGGCGGCGCCTGCGCCACCGAGTCACCTCGCGCGGTTGTCGGCGAGTGAGCAACAGTGGCTCGCACAGCACAACGAATTGCGCGTCGGCCTGGTGTTGCAGGCGCCATACGCGCAATACGACCGACGCTTGCAGCGGCTGTCGGGGGCCAACGTTGAAGTGATGAAGGCATTGGCCAGGGCGCTGAATGTCGAGCTGAGCTGGCGCAATTTTCAGGATCTGGCACAACTGGAGGGCGCTGCCCGGGATGGCGAAATCGACATCGCCCCGGGCCTGACCCAGACTCCGGGAGGGCTGCGTCTGTGGCAGTTTTCCGACCCGTACATGCGTGTGCCGCAATTGGTGGTCAGCGACCAGAAGGGTAGCGCGACGGTGGAGCTGGAAAAACTCGACAGCCAGACCCGCGTCGCCGTGCGCATGCCCGGCGTCACCGCCGATTACCTGCGCGGCAATTATCCGCACCTGAATCTGCAAGGCGTACCGATGGAGCGCCAGGCGCTGCAACTGCTGCTGACTCAGCAGGCGTCCTACGCGGTGGTCGATGAGGCGCAACTCGGGCGGCTGTCGGCGGAACCGGAGTTTGCCGGGCTGGTGGTAGTCGGAGACATCGGTTTGCCGCAGTTGCTGCGCATCGGCACCCGCCGCGACTGGCCAGAGCTGGCCGGAATCGTCGAAAGCGCCCTGCGAGCCATCCCGGCCAAGGATCTGGAGCGCCTGCATGCGCAATGGCTGCAACCCAAGTATCCAAGGCTTTCCGAGTCGCCGGGCTTCTGGCAGAACCTGAGTCTGTTGTTCGCGGTGCTGTTGCTCAGTTGCATGGCCATCGTGTTCTGGCAACGCCGTCAGCAACGCAGTCTTGAGCAACGCCTGCTCGATGCGCGGGAAGACATCGCCCTGCGCGCCGCAAGCGAAGAAGCCCTGCGCCTGACCCAGTTTTCCATCGATCAGAGCACCGTCGGCATTCTCTGGGTCAACTGGGACAGCCATGTGCGTTACGCCAATCGAGCGGCAGAAAACATGCTCGGTTATCCACAGGGCGCCATCATCGACCGGCCGTTGATCGACTTCGAACCGGGCCTGCACATGGATCGCTGGCTCAACCTGTGGAAGCGCGCCCGGGCCAGCGAAGAGGGGCCGCTGAGTTTTGAAACCAATTGTGTTCGGGCCGATGGCAGTGTGCTGCCGGCCGACGTGTCGCTGAGCTTCCTGCGTTTTCGCGATGGCGAGTACCTGGTGGTTTACCTCACCGATGTCACCGAGCGTCGTCGTGCCCTGGCTGCGTTGCAGGAAAGCGAGGCGCGGCTGCAAGGCATCGCGGCCAATGTGCCGGGGCTGGTGTTTCGCCTCGAGCGAGCACCGGTGACCGGGCAGATCGACTTTGCCTACATCAGTGAGGGCAGCGAAAGTCTGGTCGGTTATGCGCCGGCCGCCATCGCCCATCGCGACATGGGCCTGCGCAGTCTGGTGCATCCGGATGACCGGGCCGGTTATCACCAGACCCAGGACCAGGCGCTGGACACCGACAGCGACTGGTCGTGGCAGGGCCGGATCCTCACGCGCCAGGGCGAGCAGCGCTGGGCCGAAATCAAGGCGATCACCCGCCAGCTTGAGGGCGGGTCCTATGTCTGGGACGGCATCGTCTGGGACATCACCGAAAGCAAACGCATCGAACTGGAGCTGGCGGCCTCCCGCGAGCAACTGCGCGAGTTGTCGGCGCATCTGGAAAGCGTGCGGGAAGAAGAAAAGGCGCGGATTGCCCGCGAGGTTCACGATGAGCTGGGACAGATGCTGACGGTGCTGAAACTGGAGACGTCGATGTGCGAACTGGCCTACGCGCAACTCGACCCGGGTCTGAACGAACGGCTGAACAGCATGAAGCGCCTGATCGCCCAGTTGTTCCAGCTGGTGCGCGATGTGGCGACGGCGTTGCGCCCACCGATCCTCGATGCCGGGATCGCCTCGGCGATCGAGTGGCAGGCGCGGCGGTTCGAGGCGCGCACGCACATTCCCTGTCTGGTGCAGGTGCCGGACAATCTGCCGCCGCTCAGCGACGCCAAGGCCATCGGTCTGTTCCGCATTCTTCAGGAGGCGCTGACCAACGTCATGCGCCATGCCCAGGCGCATACTGTGGAGCTGACGCTGACCCAGGAAGGCGACGAATTGTGTCTGACGGTCAGCGATGATGGCGTAGGATTTGTCGCCGCTGCCGGCAGGCCGACGTCCTTTGGACTGGTGGGCATGCGCGAGCGGGTGTTGATCATGGGCGGGCAGCTGTCACTCGACAGCGAGCCGGGCGAGGGCACCACACTGAGCGTGCGGGTGCCACTGGATGAGGAGAAGTAAGTGATCCGTGTACTGGTAGCCGAAGACCACACCATCGTTCGCGAAGGCATCAAGCAATTGATCGGCCTGGCCAGGGATCTGCAGGTGGTGGGGGAGGCGAGCAATGGCGAGCAGTTGCTGGAAACCCTGCGCAATGTGCCCTGCGAAGTGGTGTTGCTGGATATCTCGATGCCCGGAGTCAACGGGCTCGAAGCGATTCCACGGATCCGCGCACTGAGCAGTCCGCCGGCGATTCTGGTGCTGTCGATGCACGACGAAGCGCAGATGGCCGCCCGGGCGCTGAAGGTCGGTGCCGCCGGGTATGCGACCAAGGACAGCGATCCGGCGCTGCTGCTGACGGCGATCCGCAAGGTCGCGGCGGGTGGGCGCTACATTGATCCCGAACTGGCCGACCGCATGGTGTTTGAAGTCGGCCTGACCGATGCGCGACCACTGCACTCATTGCTGTCCGAGCGCGAGTTCTCGGTGTTCGAACGTCTGGCGCAAGGCGCCAACGTCAACGACATCGCCCAGCAACTGGCCCTGAGCAGCAAGACCATCAGCACCCACAAGGCGCGGCTGATGCAGAAACTCAATATCACCTCCCTCGCCGAGCTGGTGAAGTACGCGATGGAACACAAGCTGCTCTGAACCACACCTCTATCCACTGTGGGAGCGAGATTGCTCCCACAAGTTTCTTCATCGATCCTGCGATATTGGGCATATCTGTTAGCGACACGCGCTTTTGCTTGTTATTGAAGCTTGCAGCTCCGCGCTCGTCACTGCTTTATCCATTAACGCCATCCTTGTAGGGCAATCCCTACCCCCGGCCTTCCATCCGGCTGAGGCGATTCTCTCCTGCGCCCCGATTTGCGTGACTGTGAGCAGCCACTAGGCTTAATCCCACAGCAGTCATCAATAACAAAGGTGTGGGTATGAGCCAGGTCGAATCAAACGCAGGGGCCAGCGATGTGCTGGTCAGCTTTCGTGGAGTGCAGAAGAGCTACGACGGCGAGAACCTGATCGTCAAAGACCTCAACCTGGACATCCGCAAGGGCGAATTCCTCACCCTGCTCGGGCCGTCCGGCTCCGGCAAGACCACCAGCCTGATGATGCTCGCCGGTTTCGAAACACCGACCGCCGGTGAAATTCTCCTGGCCGGGCGCGCGATCAACAACGTGCCGCCGCACAAGCGCGACATTGGCATGGTGTTCCAGAACTACGCGCTGTTTCCGCACATGACCGTCGCCGAGAACCTGGCGTTCCCGCTGACCGTGCGTGGCCTGAACAAGAGCGACGTCAGCGACAAGGTCAAGAAAGTCCTGAGCATGGTCCAGCTCGATGCCTTCGCATCGCGTTACCCGGCGCAACTGTCCGGCGGTCAGCAACAGCGTGTGGCGCTGGCCCGCGCGCTGGTGTTCGAGCCGCAACTGGTGCTGATGGACGAACCCCTGGGGGCTCTCGACAAACAACTGCGTGAGCACATGCAGATGGAAATCAAACACCTGCACCAGCGCCTCGGCGTGACCGTGGTCTACGTGACCCACGACCAGGGCGAAGCCCTGACCATGTCCGACCGCGTTGCCGTGTTCCACCAGGGCGAGATCCAGCAGATCGCTCCGCCGCGCACCCTCTACGAAGAACCGAAAAACACTTTCGTCGCCAACTTCATCGGCGAGAACAACCGCCTCAACGGTCGCCTGCTCAGCCAGAACGGCGAGCGCTGCGTGGTCGAGCTGGGGCGTGGGGAAAAGGTCGAGGCACTGGCGGTCAACATCGGCCAGACCGGCGAACCGGTCACCCTGTCGATTCGTCCGGAGCGCGTCAGCCTCAACGGTTCGAGCGACCAATGCGTCAACCGCTTCTCCGGGCGGGTGGCCGAATTCATCTATCTGGGCGACCACGTCCGGGTGCGCCTGGAAGTCTGCGGCAAGACCGACTTCTTCGTGAAACAACCGATTGCCGAGCTCGATCCTGCGCTCGCGGTCGGTGACGTGGTTCCGCTTGGCTGGCAGGTCGAGCACGTTCGTGCACTCGACCCACTTTTAGAGGCGCACTGATCGCCCCGGCAATACCAACACCAACCCTGCACGTGGAGAGAACAATAAATGTTGAGATCCCTGAAGTTCACAGCCCTGACCCTGGGCCTGATGGGTGCGGCAAGCGCAATGGCCGCTGGGCCGGATCTGACTGTGGTGTCGTTTGGCGGGGCGAACAAGGCGGCGCAAGTCAAAGCCTTCTACGCACCGTGGGAAGCGGCGGGCAACGGCAAGATCGTCGCCGGCGAGTACAACGGTGAGATGGCCAAGGTCAAAGCCATGGTCGACACCAAGAGCGTGTCCTGGGATCTGGTAGAGGTTGAATCGCCGGAGCTGTCCCGTGGTTGCGACGAAGACATGTTCGAACAACTGGATCCTGCGCTGTTCGGCAAATCCGAAGATTACGTCAAAGGCGCGATCCAGCCGTGCGGCGTGGGCTTCTTCGTGTGGTCGACCGTGCTGGCCTATAACGCCGACAAGCTGAAAACCGCACCGACCAGCTGGGCGGATTTCTGGGACACCAAAAAATTCCCGGGCAAGCGCGGCCTGCGCAAAGGCGCCAAATACACCCTCGAATTTGCACTGATGGCCGACGGCGTTGCGCCCAAAGACGTGTACAAGGAACTGGCCAGCAAGGGCGGTCAGGATCGCGCGTTCAAGAAGCTCGACGAGCTGAAACCGAACATTCAGTGGTGGGAAGCCGGCGCCCAGCCGCCGCAGTACCTCGCCTCCGGTGACGTGGTCATGAGCTCGGCCTACAACGGTCGTATCGCCGCCGTACAGAAAGAATCCAACCTGAAAGTGGTATGGAACGGCGGTATCTACGACTTTGACGCCTGGGCCATCCCGAAAGGTCTGGACGCCAAGCGCGCCGAAGCGGCGAAGAAGTTCATCGCGTTCTCGGTGCAGCCGCAACAGCAGAAGACCTACTCGGAAAACATCGCCTACGGACCGGCCAACTCCCAGGCCGTGCCGTTGCTGGACAAGGCGATCCTGAAAGACATGCCGACCACCCCGGAAAACATCGCCAACCAGGTGCAGATCGACGTCAGCTTCTGGGCTGACAACGGCGAGCAACTGGAGCAGCGCTTCAATTCCTGGGCTGCGAAGTAACCAGAGGGCTCGCCCTCCTGTGATCGTTCCCACGCTCTGCGTGGGAACGCATCCAGTGACGCTCTGCGTCACAGGGACGCGGAGCGTCCCGGGCGGCATTCCCACGCAGAGCGTGGGAACGATCAGTCAGGTTGCGGTGTTCCAACACAACAGAGACGGTTTACCGCCTCTGTAACGATCAAAGATTTGCGGAGTACGTCATGGCCATCGCCGTTCCCCTGAACGAGGGCAACAGCCCCACCTTGAAGCAGCGGCTCAAGCACGCCGAGCGGGTCAACCGCTGGAAGGCCCAGGCGCTGATCGCGCCGCTGGTGCTGTTTCTGTTGCTGGTGTTCCTGGTGCCGATCGTGGCGCTGCTCTATAAAAGCGTCGGCAACCCGGAAGTGGTCGGCGGCATGCCGCGCACCGTGACCGCGATTGCTGCGTGGGACGGCCGAGGCCTGCCCGCAGAACCGGTCTACAAAGCCGCCAGCGAAGACCTCGCCGAAGCGCGCAAAAACCAGACCCTGGGCGATCTGTCCAAGCGCCTGAACATGGAGTTGGCCGGCTATCGCAGCCTGCTGACCAAAACTGCCCGCTCGCTGCCATTTGCCAGCGAACCGGCCTCTTATAAAGAAGCGCTGGAAGGCCTCGACGAGCGTTGGGGCGATCCGGCCTATTGGCAAGCGGTGAAGCGCAACACCAGCAGCATCACCCCGTTCTATCTGTTGGCAGCGGTGGACCACCGCATCGACGACCTCGGTGAAATTGCCCCGGCGACCCCGGATCAGGCGATCTACCTCGATATCTTCGCCCGGACGTTCTGGATGGGCCTGATCATCACCGTGATCTGCCTGGTGCTGGCCTATCCGCTGGCCTACTTGCTGGCCAACCTGCCGTCGCGTCAGAGCAACCTGCTGATGATTCTGGTGCTGCTGCCGTTCTGGACCTCGATCCTGGTGCGAGTCGCCGCGTGGATCGTGTTGCTGCAATCCGGCGGTTTGATCAACAGCGCGTTGATGGCGATGGGCATCATCGATAAACCGCTGGAACTGGTGTTCAACCGCACCGGGGTCTACATCTCGATGGTGCACATCCTGCTGCCGTTCATGATCTTGCCGATCTACAGCGTGATGAAAGGCATCTCGCCAACCTACATGCGTGCCGCGATTTCCCTCGGCTGTCATCCGTTCGCCAGCTTCTGGCGGGTCTACTTCCCGCAGACCTACGCCGGTGTCGGCGCCGGTTGCCTGCTGGTGTTCATCCTCGCCATCGGCTACTACATCACCCCGGCGCTGCTGGGCAGCCCGAACGATCAGATGGTCAGCTACTTCGTTGCGTTCTACACCAACACCAGCATCAACTGGGGCATGGCCACCGCGCTCGGCGGGCTGTTGCTGCTGGCGACCGTGGTGCTTTATCTGATCTACAGCTGGCTGGTGGGCGCCAGTCGCCTGCGCCTGAGCTAAGGGGAATTTGAAATGCTGAGTCCTTATATGTCGCCCGTCGAGCGGGTGTGGTTCTACAGCTTGCGGATCCTCTGCGGCTTGATCCTGTTGTTCCTGATCCTGCCGGTGCTGGTGATCGTGCCGCTGTCGTTCAACTCGGGCAGTTTTCTGGTGTATCCGCTGCAGGGCTTTTCGCTGCAGTGGTATCAGGACTTCTTCGCCTCGGCGGAATGGATGCGTTCGCTGAAGAACAGCATCATCGTCGCCCCGGCCGCGACCGTACTGGCAATGGTATTCGGCACGCTGGCGGCGATCGGCCTGACCCGTGGCGACTTCCCCGGCAAGCCGTTGGTGATGGCGCTGGTGATTTCGCCGATGGTGGTGCCGGTGGTGATCATCGGCGTGGCCAGTTACCTGTTCTTCGCGCCGCTGGGGCTGGGCAACAGTTTCTTCTCGCTGATCGTGGTGCACGCGGTGCTCGGTGTGCCGTTCGTGATCATCACGGTGTCGGCGACCTTGCAGGGCTTCAACCACAATCTGGTGCGGGCGGCGGCCAGTCTCGGAGCCTCGCCGCTGGTGACATTCCGTCGGGTGACCTTGCCGCTGATTGCGCCGGGGGTGATTTCCGGGGCGCTGTTTGCCTTTGCGACTTCGTTCGATGAAGTGGTGGTGACGCTGTTCCTCGCAGGTCCCGAGCAGGCGACGTTGCCGCGGCAGATGTTCAGCGGGATTCGCGAGAACCTGAGCCCGACCATCGCCGCCGCTGCTACGTTGCTGATCGCCTTCTCGGTGATTCTGCTGCTGACGCTGGAGTGGTTGCGTGGGCGGAGTGAGAAATTGCGTACTGCTCAAGTCTAAGAGTCCGCTACCAAAACCTGTGGGAGCGAGCTTGCTCGCGAAAGCGATGTGTCAGGCGATA
This sequence comes from Pseudomonas sp. MCal1, assembly GCF_026341415.1. Lineage (NCBI taxonomy): Bacteria > Pseudomonadati > Pseudomonadota > Gammaproteobacteria > Pseudomonadales > Pseudomonadaceae > Pseudomonas > Pseudomonas sp. MCal1. Next base: position 22,961 of record NZ_JAKUMP010000009.1, on the reverse strand, counting down.
CAGATTGCGCATGTGGCGCCGCCTTCGCGAGCAAGCTCGCTCCCACAAGTGCTGCTCTGGTCATTCATGCGCTGAATGACAGACAACCCCGATTCCCCAGCTACGCTTGTGCTCAGCTCCCACATTTATAAGAGGCTGCGCACGATGAGTCTTTCCTCGTTCAAGATCGCTCACAAACTGATCACCGGCGCCGGAGCCATCGAGCAGCTGGCGACCGAGCTCACGCGGCTGGACATCGACAACCCGCTGATCGTCACCGATGCCGCGCTGGTGAAGTCCGGCACGGTGGAGCTGGCGCTGGCGCAGATCGGCGAGCGCGAGTACGAAATCTTCGACCGGGTGCTGCCGGATCCGGAAATCGCCATCGTCGAGGATTGCATGCGCGTCTATCGCGAAGGCGGGCATGACGGGCTGATCGGTCTGGGCGGCGGCAGTGCCATCGACATCGCCAAGAGTGTCGCGGCGTATGCCGGTTATCACGGTGCGCTGGAGGATCTGTTCGGCGTCGATCAGGTGCCGCGCAAGGGCCCGCCGCTGATCGCCATCCCGACCACGGCCGGCACAGGTTCTGAGGTGACCAACGTAGCGATTCTTTCGGACAAGGTCGCTCAGTTGAAGAAGGGCATTGTCAGCGACTACCTGTTGCCGGACGTGGCGCTGGTCAGCCCGCAGATGACCCTGACCTGCCCGCGCAGTGTCACCGCCGCCAGTGGCGTCGATGCGCTGGTGCATGCCATCGAGTCCTATCTGTCGCTGAATGCCTCGCCGATTACCGATTCGCTGGCCATCGGCGCCATCAGGTTGATCGCCCGCTCCTTACCCAAGGCCTACGCCAATCCGTCCAACCTGCAGGCCCGGGAAGACATGGCCACCGCCAGCCTGATGGCCGGCATGGCGTTCGGCAACGCCGGGGTCGGCGCGGTGCATGCGCTGGCGTATCCGCTGGGCGGGCGCTTCAACATTGCCCACGGCGTCAGTAATGCGCTGTTGCTGCCGTATGTGATGACCTGGAACAAGATGGCCTGCGTCGAACGGATGCAGGATATTGCCGAAGCCATGGGGGTAAAGACCGCTCATCTGAGTTTCAATGAAGCGGCCGACAGCGCCGTCGCGGCGATGACCGAACTGTGCGCGGCGGTAGAAATTCCGCTGGGTCTGCGCAGTTTCGGCGTGCCCGAAGAGGCGATCCCGGCCATGGCCGTAGAGGCCGCGGGGATCGAGCGCCTGATGCGCAACAACCCGCGCAAGCTCAGCGCCGCCGACATCGAGAAGATCTACCGGGCGGCGTACTGAGAACCGCCCGGCCGCCGGTCATGGCACAACCCAATCATCGCGGTCACGGTGCGCGCGCGGAAACTTGAGGTATACAATGCGCGCCATCGTGATTTAGCTCAGAAAAGGTGCGTCATGCAGCCCTTCGTTATTGCTCCGTCGATTCTCTCCGCCGACTTCGCCCGCCTCGGCGAGGAAGTGGACAACGTTCTGGCCGCCGGTGCCGACTTCGTTCACTTCGATGTCATGGACAACCATTATGTGCCGAACCTGACCATCGGCCCGATGGTCTGCGCCGCGCTGCGCAAGTACGGCATTACCGCGCCGATCGACGCGCACCTGATGGTCAGCCCGGTGGATCGCATCGTCGGCGACTTCATCGAGGCCGGCGCCACTTACATCACCTTCCACCCGGAAGCCACGCTGCACGTCGATCGTTCGCTGCAACTGATTCGTGAAGGCGGCTGCAAGTCCGGCCTGGTGTTCAACCCGGCGACCCCGCTGGACGTGCTCAAGTACGTGATCGACAAAGTCGACATGGTCCTGTTGATGAGCGTCAACCCGGGCTTCGGCGGGCAGAAATTCATTCCGGGCACCCTCGACAAGCTGCGCGAAGCGCGCGCGATCATCGATGCCTCGGGCCGTGACATCCGCCTGGAAATCGACGGCGGCGTCAACGTCAACAATATCCGTGAAATCGCTGCCGCTGGCGCCGACACCTTTGTGGCCGGCTCGGCGATCTTCAATGCGCCGAACTATCAGGAAGTCATCGACAAGATGCGTTCCGAACTGGCGCTGGCTCGCCCATGAGCGGTTTTGAGCAGCTGTTCCCGGGGCAACTGCCGCGGTTGGTGATGTTCGATCTGGATGGCACGCTGATCGATTCGGTACCCGACCTGGCGGCGGCGGTGGATAACATGCTGCTCTCCCTCGGGCGCAAGCCTGCCGGTATCGAGTCGGTGCGCGAGTGGGTCGGCAACGGCGCGCCGGTGCTGGTGCGCCGCGCCTTGGCCGGCGGCATCGATCATTCCGCCGTGGATGACGTCGAAGCCGAGCATGCGCTGGAGGTATTCATGGAAGCCTACGGCGCCAGCCATGAACTGACCGTGGTCTATCCCGGCGTGCGTGACACCCTGAAATGGCTGCACAAGCAGGGCGTGGCCATGGCGCTGATCACCAACAAGCCGGAGCGCTTCGTCGCGCCGCTGCTGGATCAGATGAAGATCGGCCGCTACTTCAAGTGGATCATCGGCGGCGATACGCTGCCGCAGAAAAAGCCTGACCCGGCAGCGCTGTTCTTTGTCATGAAGATGTCCGGCATTCCGGCCTCGCAATCGCTGTTCGTCGGCGATTCGCGCAGCGACGTGCTGGCGGCGAAAGCGGCGGGGGTCAAATGTGTTGCGCTGAGTTACGGCTACAACCATGGCCGGCCGATCGCCGAGGAATCCCCGGCGCTGGTCATCGACGATCTGCGCAAGCTAATTCCCGGTTGCCTGGATACGGCCGCTGAGATAACGTTGCCCGACGCTTCTCAATCCCCTTCTGGAAACGCCATCGTGGTGGTCACCCGCAAACTCTGGATGAAAGTCATCAAGGCCCTGGCCCGCTGGCGTTGGCGCGCCTGACTTGTTCCTGGCCGGCCTGCCGGCGCGTTTGCACACCTGACTGATTTGCACCTCACACCACGAGGCACCCTATGATTCGCGAAGAATTCCTGCGTCTGGCCGCTGATGGCTACAACCGCATCCCGCTGGCCTGTGAAACCCTGGCCGACTTCGACACGCCGCTGTCGATCTACCTGAAACTGGCCGACCAGCCCAACTCCTACCTGCTCGAATCGGTGCAGGGCGGCGAGAAATGGGGCCGTTACTCGATCATCGGCCTGCCGTGCCGCACCGTGCTGCGGGTTCACGATCATCACGTCAGCATCACCGTCGATGGCGTCGAGACCGAAAGCCACGACGTCGAAGACCCGTTGGCTTTCGTTGAAACCTTCAAGGCCCGCTACAACGTGCCGACCATCGCCGGTCTGCCGCGTTTCAACGGTGGCCTTGTGGGTTACTTCGGTTACGACTGCGTGCGCTATGTAGAGAAGCGCCTCGGCAAATGCCCGAACCCGGATCCGCTGGGCGTGCCGGACATCCTGCTGATGGTTTCCGATGCGGTGGTGGTGTTCGACAACCTCGCCGGCAAGATGCACGCGATCGTGCTGGCCGATCCGGCGCAGGCCGATGCCTACGAGCAGGGCCAGGCGCAATTGCAGCAACTGCTGGAAAAACTGCGTCAGCCGATCACCCCGCGCCGTGGCCTGGACTTCAGCAAGCAGCAGGCCGCCGAGCCGGTGTTCCGCTCCAGTTTCACTCAGGACGACTACGAAAAAGCCGTCGACACCATCAAGGAATACATCCTCGCCGGTGACTGCATGCAGGTCGTGCCGTCCCAGCGCATGTCGATCGACTTCAAGGCGGCACCCATCGATCTGTACCGCGCGCTGCGTTGCTTCAACCCGACCCCCTACATGTACTTCTTCAACTTCGGCGATTTCCATGTCGTCGGCAGTTCGCCGGAAGTGCTGGTGCGGGTCGAAGACAACCTGATCACCGTACGCCCGATTGCCGGCACCCGTCCTCGCGGGGCTACCGAAGAGGCGGACGTGGCGCTGGAAGAAGACCTGCTGTCGGACGACAAGGAGATCGCCGAGCACCTGATGCTGATCGATCTCGGACGCAACGACACCGGTCGCGTTTCGGAAATCGGTTCGGTGAAGCTCACCGAGAAGATGGTCATCGAGCGTTATTCCAACGTGATGCACATCGTGTCCAACGTGACCGGTCAGTTGAAAACCGGGCTGACGGCGATGGACGCGCTGCGGGCGATCCTGCCGGCGGGTACCTTGTCCGGCGCACCGAAGATCCGCGCGATGGAAATCATCGACGAGCTGGAGCCGGTCAAGCGTGGTGTGTATGGCGGTGCGGTCGGCTACTTCGCCTGGAACGGCAACATGGACACTGCGATTGCGATCCGCACCGCCGTGATCAAGAACGGCGAACTGCACGTGCAGGCCGGTGGCGGTATCGTCGCCGACTCGGTGCCGGCGCTGGAATGGGAAGAAACCATCAACAAGCGCCGGGCAATGTTCCGCGCTGTTGCGCTGGCCGAGCAAACCCCGGACTGAGTGATTGATGATTCAGCCACAAAAAAACGCGGCGCCTGTGAGGGCGCCGCGTTTTTTTGTGGCCTGCGAATCAGAAGTCGAGCGCTACGCCGACGTTGATCCCTTGCTGGGTGAAGTCGTCATCCTTGCGGATGTCGTAGCTGGCGCGCAATGCCAGGTCCTTGGTGAGGTTGTGGCTCACGCCCAGGTTCAGGCGGTTCAGGTTGGTTTGAGGGGCGTAGCCGGCCAGGGTGTAGCGGTTGTTCGGCAGGCTGTTGAGGTTCATCGTCACATTCTGGGTGTCGTCGTTGTACTCGCGCTCATGGGCGAATTCGCCGAACACCTGGGTCTGCGAGGTGATCTGATACTTGCCCTGGATCCCGAGGCCGAGACGCCGGGAAATGCGCGACTGGTCATCGAACGTCAGTGCGGTGGAGTCGGCGCCGTTTTCCGAATATCCATCGACTTCAACCTTGGCAAAGTCGGCACTGACGAACGGCGACAGATGCCATGGGCTGCTCGCTTGCGGCGCAATGTCGTAACCCACGCGTCCGCTGAAGGCCAGAACATAACCGTCGGTATCGCCTTTCTCACCGCGCTCGTTGACCCCCAGCTGGAATTTGCGTTTGAGGCTGTCGTAATCCAGATGCCCGGCGGTCACTGCGGCATCACCCCACCAGCGGTTCTGCTGATACTGGGCGAACGCGGTACCCAGATAAGTGTTCAGCTTGTAGTCCGAATCATTGTCGCCGGCCTCCAGTTTCTGGTTGTAGAAACCCGCCGCCACGCCCACGCGCCACGCGTCGTTGAGACGGTAGCTGCCGCCGATGTTCAGGTTGTAACCGTTGCCGTCGGCGCTGGCGCCGCTGCGCTGGCTATCGAAATCCTGATGCTGGCCGCCACCGGCGACAATCGCCCGCCATTGGCCAACGGCCTGCCAGTTTTCCCAATCCGCCAGCCACTGGTTACGCAATTCGTCCTGATGCGAACGCAAGGTGCCTTGAGCCATTTGCGGTAACAGGGTTGCTTCCCATGGCGCGGCCAGCAGCGAATAAGCGTAATCGGCAATCAGGCGCTGCCCGGCCTCGGTCGGGTGGACGGCGTCGTTGTAGATCAGCTTGGTCGGGTCCGGGGTGGCGCTGTTGATCCCGTATCGGGCGTTCTCGGTACAGCCGCTGCCGCTGAAGCAGGTGCCGACCAGGTTCTGGTCAGTGGCCAGGCCGAACTGCGCCGGATTGGCGAATGCCTCTTTGAGCAGAACCGGAACGTTCAGCGGAATGACGTTGGCGTTGACGCTCTGCAACTGGCTGACCAGTTCGGTATTGAACTGGGCGCTGAGTTGCGAGGTGAAGGCTTGCAGCGGCGAGCCGTTGATGGCTGGTGTCAGGCCGATGTCCGGCAACAGCCAGACCATGATGTAACGGGCGCCGGCACCTTGCAGTGTGCGTACGCTGTCGACCAGTCGATCGGCGGCGGCATTCGCCTGAGGAAGACTGGTGACGCGGCCCTGAAGGAAGTCGTTGCCGCCCCCGGTCAGGTAATACAGGGCATTCGGGTCGGCACGGAAGCCGTTCGACGGCAGGTAACCGGCGCGGGTGCGTTCGCCAGTGGCGGACTGGCTGGTGATCGAGTCGAGAATCTGGTCGGTGCGGTAGCCGCCCACGGCCCAGTTATTGCCATCCGGCAAGCCTTGGTCGGGACGTACGGTAGACGACGAGGCGGCGGTCTGGTCCGGTGTGAAGCCGAGGCGGCCGCCGAGCAATTGGGTGGCGTTGAGCGAATAGAACTCACCGCTGCCGTCCTGATAGTTCGGCCCCGTGCGGTTGGTGAAGCGTTTGCCCGATCCGGCCGGGCCGCCGCTGTCGGTGAAGGTTCCCGCGTCGCTGAGGCTGTCGCCGAAAACCACGAAATTCGAATAAGGATTGGGTGAGGCGTTTGCCTGGGCGCAAGCCATCGCGAGCAGGCATCCGGCGAGCGGTACAAACAATGTCTGTTTGATCATGAGCAGTCCGTTTATTTATTGTTGTAGTGAACGAAACGACAGTACCAAAAACTTCCGGCGTTTTGCCATCGGTCGTCAACCCTCCCATTGTTTTATCCCCCGCGGCCCCGGCCATATTGCACGCTCCGCCCAGCTAAGTTACTGTGCCGAAACGTATGAACGAGACCTTCCCCGTGTTGATCACCAGCAAACTTCTGGATCAAGTCATCAAGGCACACGCCCGCTGGCGTTGGCGCGCCTGAATCTTTTCTGCCGGCCCCGCCGGATCTGTATCGCTTTGCCTTCCTTGCCCCTTTGAAATGCCGCTGTGCCGATGCGACCTGCGCGTCCGCCAGTGTGCAGCGCTCTGGCAAGTCATCCGAAGGCTGTTTTCAAGTCAGAATTCAAGAGGTTCGAAACGCCATGTTGCTGATGATCGACAACTACGACTCCTTTACTTACAACGTTGTGCAATACCTCGGCGAGCTGGGAGCCGAGGTCAAAGTGGTGCGCAACGACGAATTGACCATCGCCGAAATCGAAGCGCTCAACCCTGAGCGGATCGTTGTGTCCCCAGGCCCGTGTACGCCGACCGAAGCCGGCATTTCCATCGAAGCCATCAAGCACTTTGCCGGCAAACTGCCGATCCTGGGCGTCTGCCTCGGCCACCAGTCCATCGGCCAGGCCTTTGGCGGGGATGTCGTCCGCGCCCGACAGGTGATGCACGGTAAGACTAGCCCGGTATTTCACGAGGACAAGGGCGTGTTTGCCGGTCTGAACCGCCCGCTGACCGTCACCCGCTATCATTCCCTGATCGTCAAACACGAAACGTTGCCCGATTGCCTGGAGCTGACCGCGTGGACTCAGCACGATGACGGCTCGGTCGACGAAATCATGGGCCTGCGTCACAAAACCCTGAACATCGAGGGCGTACAGTTCCACCCGGAATCGATCCTCACCGAACAGGGCCATGAACTGTTCGCCAACTTCCTCAAACAAACTGGCGGCACGCGCTAAGGACTTTCCATGAATATCAAGACAGCCCTGAGCCGTATCGTCGATCACCTCGACCTCAGCACCGAGGAAATGCGCGACGTGATGCGCGAAATCATGACCGGCCAATGCACGGACGCGCAGATCGGCGCGTTCATGATGGCCATGCGCATGAAGAGCGAAAGCATCGACGAAATCGTCGGCGCTGTGTCGGTGATGCGCGAGCTGGCGGACAAGGTCGAACTCCAGACTCTCGACCGCGTGGTCGACGTGGTCGGCACCGGCGGTGACGGCGCGAACATTTTCAACGTGTCGACCGCATCGTCCTTTGTGGTCGCCGCGGCGGGTTGCACCGTGGCCAAACACGGTAACCGTGCAGTGTCGGGCAAGAGCGGCAGCGCCGATCTGCTGGAGGCCGCCGGCATCTACCTCAACCTGACCCCGGTTCAGGTGGCGCGCTGTATCGACAACGTCGGCATCGGTTTCATGTTTGCCCAGACTCACCACAAAGCCATGAAGTACGCTGCCGGCCCGCGTCGCGATCTCGGCCTGCGTACCTTGTTCAACATGCTCGGCCCGCTTACGAATCCGGCCGGTGTGAAACATCAGGTGGTGGGCGTGTTCACGCCTGCGCTGTGCCGGCCGTTGGCTGAAGTCTTGCAGCGTCTTGGCAGTAAACACGTGCTGGTGGTGCATTCGAAGGATGGTCTGGACGAATTCAGTCTGGCGGCACCCACCTTTGTTGCCGAGTTGAAGGACGATCAAATCACCGAATATTGGGTCGAACCGGAAGATCTGGGCATGAAGAGCCAGAGCCTGCACGGTCTGTCGGTCGAAGGCCCGGAAGCCTCGCTGGCGCTGATCCGCGATGCACTGGGCAAGCGCAAGACCGAGAACGGTCAGAAGGCTGCCGAAATGATCGTGCTCAATGCCGGTGCGGCGCTGTATGCAGCCGATCTGGCGACAAGTCTGAAAGAGGGCGTGGCTCTGGCCCACGACGCTCTGCACACCGGTCTTGCTCGGGAAAAACTCGAGGAGTTGGGTGCCTTTACCGCGGTATTCAAAGTGGAGAATGAGGGATGAGTGTACCGACGGTTCTGGAAAACATTCTGGCCCGCAAGGTTCAGGAAGTCGCCGAGCGTAGCGCCCGTGTGAGCCTGAGCGAGCTGGAAAGTCTGGCCAAGGCGGCCGATGCACCCCGTGGTTTTGCCCAGGCATTGCTGGCGCAGGCCAAGAAGAAACAACCGGCAGTGATTGCCGAAATCAAGAAGGCATCGCCGAGCAAGGGCGTGATCCGCGAGGACTTCGTTCCCGCCGACATCGCCAAAAGTTACGAGAAGGGCGGGGCGACCTGCCTGTCGGTGCTGACCGATATCGACTACTTCCAGGGCGCCGATGTTTACCTGCAACAGGCCCGCGCCGCGTGCTCGCTGCCGGTGATCCGCAAGGACTTCATGATCGATCCGTATCAGATCGTCGAAGCCCGTGCCCTTGGCGCCGATTGCGTGCTGTTGATCGTCGCTGCGCTGGATGACGTGAAAATGGCTGAACTGGCGTCAGTCGCCAAAGACGTCGGCCTCGACGTGTTGGTGGAAGTGCACGACGGCGACGAGCTGGAGCGCGCGTTGAAAACCCTCGACACGCCACTGGTCGGGGTCAACAACCGCAATCTGCACACCTTTGATGTCAGTCTGGAAACCACCCTCGACCTGCTGCCACGCATTCCGCGCGATCGGCTGGTGGTCACCGAGAGCGGGATCCTCAATCGTGCCGATGTCGAACTGATGGAAATCAGCGATGTTTACGCGTTCCTGGTCGGCGAAGCGTTCATGCGCGCCGAAAGCCCGGGCATCGAACTGCAGCGTCTGTTCTTCCCGGAACGCGGCGTCCCGGTGAGCGGTTCGACCCTCGACTGATCGAGTCTTCGCAGGCGCCCGGCCCTTGATGGAGCGGGCTTGCCCGCGAAGGCGGCATAAGATTCACCTCAGACTCAGCGTCCTATGGAAACCTTATGATCCCCACCTCCCTGACCATCGAAGCCGGCCTGCAAGCCGAACAGGATCTTCTGGCCTCGGTCTGCGCTGGTGATGCCGAATCTGGTCTGCTTTTTTGGCAACCCAGCGACCGTGCTTTGGTCATGCCGCGCCGTTTGAATCGCTTGCCCGGATTCGATCACGCCTGCGAAGTCTCCGCTGCTGCCGGTTGGCCGGTGCTGTTGCGTGAAACCGGCGGCGAACCTGTTCCGCAATCGGCTTCCACCATCAACATTGCACTGGTCTATGCGCCGCCTCGCAGCGAAGGCGATCTGAACCGCATCGAAACCGGTTATCGGCGGTTGTGCGACCCGATCTGCGAGTTGCTGGATGAGTTGGGTGGCACTTCGTCGTTGGGTGAAATCGACGGGGCGTTCTGCGATGGGCGCTTCAACGTCAATCTCGACGGTCGCAAGATGGTCGGCACCGCCCAGCGCTGGCGTCAGAGTCAGGGCGGTCAGCGTCCGGTGGGGTTGGTTCACGGTGCGATGCTGGTGGATGACGAGCGTGAGTCGATGGTCGCGGCGGTCAACCGCTTCAACGAAGCGTGTGGTCTGGAGCATCGGGTACGTGCCGCCAGCCACATCGCTCTGCATGAAAAATTCCCCGCGCCCCATGCCTTGGCACGTCTCGATGAACTCTTTCGTTTGATGCTGGCGCAGATCTACGCCGGCTGAGCTTTGGAACTCAGCGAGTGCCGAAGACCACCATGGTCTTGCCTTTCACATCCACCAGGTTGCGCTCCTCAAGATCCTTGAGCACGCGACCGACCATCTCTCGCGAGCAACCGACAATCCGGCCGATTTCCTGACGGGTCACCTTGATCTGCATGCCGTCGGGGTGGGTCATGGCGTCCGGTTGTTTGCACAGCTCGAGCAAACAGCGAGCGACACGGCCGGTGACGTCGAAGAACGCCAGGTCGCCGACCTTGCGCGTGGTATTACGCAGGCGTTGTGCGATTTGTCCGCTGAGGACGTAAAGAATGTCTGGATCCTGTTGCGACAGTTCGCGGAACTTGGCGTAGCTGATTTCCGCGACTTCGCATTCAACCTTGGCCCGCACCCAGGCGCTGCGCTGTTGTTCCTGGCCGGCTTCTTCGAACAGGCCCAGCTCACCGAAGAAGTCCCCGGCGTTCAGGTACGCGATGATCATCTCGCGGCCGTCGTCATCCTCGATCAGGATCGTGACCGAGCCGCGGATGATGAAGTACAGCGTGTCGGAGCGATCCCCGGCGCAGATGATGTTGCTCTTGGCCGCATGACGTCGGCGCTGGCAATGCATCAGCAACTTGTCGAGGTTCTTGATTTTGGGTGTGGGGGTAATACCAACCATGGTTGTATCCCGAAAAGACTGCACGGTTATATTTGGTTTTTATATGAGGCGCTGAGGCGGTCGCTCCACAGTCTGGCTAGGGCGCCAGCGAATTGGCGCCAGCTTACCAGACACTTCGTCGAAATTTCGAGAAATCACCTACGTCAAAGGTGCATTTGTCCTAGGAACCTGCTCGCTGTCCGGGCAGGGCCCTGTGCTAAGCTGGCGACCCTTTTTTCTACAGTGGAGTCTTGGCGATGAAGGCACGCATCCAATGGGCTGGCGAAGCCATGTTCCTCGGCGAATCCGGCAGCGGTCATGTCGTGGTCATGGACGGTCCGCCGGACGCCGGTGGTCGTAACCTGGGTGTCCGCCCGATGGAAATGCTCCTGCTGGGTGTCGGCGGTTGCAGTAATTTCGACGTGGTCAGCATTCTGAAGAAGTCCCGTCAGGCCGTTGAAAGCTGCGAGGCCTTTCTGGAAGCCGAGCGCGCGACCGAAGATCCGAAAGTGTTCACCAAGATCCACATGCACTTTGTGGTCAAGGGGCGTGGTCTGAAAGAAGCCCAGGTCAAGCGCGCTATCGAACTGTCTGCCGAGAAGTATTGCTCGGCCTCGATCATGCTCGGCGCGGCCGGTGTAGCGATCACCCACGACTACGAAATCGTCGAACTCGGCTGAGCCGACACTCAACTATCATAAAAGCAGTGCAGACTCTGGCGATCCCCCGCTGACGTCTGCATAATGCGCCACTTTTTTCAGGGCAGTGATCAGTCAACCGACGGGTCATCCGCCTGAACAGATAACCAAAATCGCCATCGCGAAGAGGTGTTAACCGTCCTACGCAGGTGCGTTGTTCGCACTTGACGGGCATGCTTGATCACGCGGCCGTGCCGCATACATAGAGAGTTTTTAACGGTGAAAAGCAAACTCAAGCTCCACGGGTTCAATAACCTGACAAAGACCTTGAGCTTCAACATCTATGACATCTGCTACGCGGAAACCCCGCAAGACCAGCAGGCTTACGTCGAGTACATCAATCAAGAGTACAACGCCGAACGCCTGACGCAGATCCTCACGGAAGTTGTCGAAATCATTGGTGCCAACATTCTGAACATTGCGAGTCAGAACTATGAGCCTCAGGGTGCCAGCGTCACGATTCTGATCTCGGAAGAGCCGGTGACCCCGACCGAAAGCCAGATCGAAGAGTCCCCGGGCCCGTTGCCCGAAATCATCCTGGCCCACCTCGACAAGAGCCACATCACGGTGCACACCTACCCTGAAATCCATCCGGACGCCGGTATCGCGACTTTCCGTGTGGACATCGACGTGTCGACCTGTGGTGTCATTTCACCGCTCAAAGCACTCAATTTCCTCATTCACCAGTTCGATTCGGACATCGTGACCGTGGATTACCGTGTGCGCGGCTTCACCCGTGACGTTGAAGGCAACAAGCATTTCATCGACCACGAGATCAACTCGATCCAGAACTACCTCTCCGAAGACACCCGCGACGCGTACCAGATGACCGACGTGAACGTGTATCAGGAAAACCTGTTCCACACCAAAATGCTGCTGAAGAACTTCGAACTGGATAACTACCTGTTCGGTGATGCCACCAGCAACCTGTCTTCCGAGCAACGCGCTCAGGTGACCGAGCGTGTGAAACACGAAATGCTGGAAATCTTCTACGCGCGCAATATGCCGAGCTAAGAAATCCGGGCACAAAAAAAGGCGACTGCTTTGCGGCAGTCGCCTTTTTTGTGGGCGTTTTTCAGATCCGGTAAGTGCTCTTGGTCATCACTTTGGCCAGCAGGCTCATGCCGAACTTCACCGGCGCCGGGAAACGGAAACCACCGGCCTCCAGTGCACTCTCCGCATGATGTTCTTCATCTATACGCATCTGCTCCAGAATCGCCCGGGATTTTTCGTCCTCGGCCGGCAGTTGCTCAAGATGCTCGTTCAGATGTTTGCAGACTTGATGCTCGGTGGCGGCGACAAATCCGAGGCTGACCTTGTCGCTGATCAACCCGGCGACTGCGCCGATGCCGAACGACATGCCATAGAACAGCGGATTGAGCACGCTGGTGTGGCTGCCCAACTGGTGAATGCGCTGTTCGCACCAGACCAGATGATCGATCTCTTCTTCAGCCGCATGCTCCATGGCCTCGCGCACCTGCGGCAACTTGGCGGTCAGGGCCTGGCCCTGATACAGCGCCTGGGCGCAGACTTCACCGGTGTGGTTGATGCGCATCAGGCCGGCGACGTGGCGGGTGTCTTCATCGCTCATCTGCACATCGGGCTGCACGATTGCCGGCGACGGACGGTACGGCTGGCCGCTGAATGGCAGCAAGGTACGCATCGCGGCATCGGCTTGCAGCAGAAGACGATCAATGGGCGAGTAGTGACGTTGGGTAGTCATGCTGACCTCCGGGAGGAATCTCGGCGGCCAGTTTAACTGAATCGGCCGGGGAAGGTTTGCGCTGGGTCACGTGGGAGCAGGGCGCTCCCACCGATCTTTGGGTTCAATCAGCCCGGAGGCCAGTTCATCTGGCGTTGACCGAGTACGTGCATGTGAATGTGGTAGACAGTCTGCCCGCCCATTTCATTGCAGTTCATCACCACCCGGAAGCCTTCCTCGCAACCCAGCTCCAGCGCCAGACGCTGAGCGGTAAACAGGATGTGCCCGGCCAGTGCCTTGTCGTCTTCGGTCAGGTCGTTGAGGGTGCGCACCGGTTTCTTCGGGATCACCAGAAAATGCACCGGTGCCTGTGGGGCGATGTCGTGGAACGCCAGAACCTGGTCGTCCTCGTAGATGATCTTCGCCGGGATTTCCCGGTTGATGATCTTGGTGAACAGAGTATCCACAGCTGTTTTCTCCGTTGTTTGAGCTGGACTGAGTGTACCCACGAGGGCACACCGCGCCCAGTCATTTGCCTGCCGGCCCTTCAGCGCGGGCAGTAAGCCTTGTTGACCATGCCGACAATTGTGCGATTGAGCCAGCGCGAACCGAGCCGGGGCAGAAAGGCGAACCAGCGGTTTCGGCGTCCGGGAATGATGATCGCGCGGTTTTTCTCCAGGGCGCGCACGGTATACAGCGCGACTTCCTCGGGACTCATCAGCAATTTGCTGGCGTTGAGCTTGTCGTTGTTCAGTTGTGCCGTGCTGAAGAACGCGGTGCGAGTCGGGCCGGGGCAGAGAACCGACACCTTGACCGCGCATTTCTTCAGTTCCACTCGAAGTGCTTCCGAGAAGTGCAGGACATACGCCTTGCTGGCGTAGTAGGTGCTCATCCACGGCCCGGGGTTGAAAGCCGCCACCGACGCGACATTGAGAATCTGCCCGCCGCCCTGCAACGCCATGCTGTTGCCGATGGCATGGCAGAGGCGGGTAAGGGCGAGGATGTTCACTTCGATCAGGTCCTGTTCGGTCATCCAGTCCTGGGCAAGGAACGGGCCGCAAGTACCGATGCCGGCACAGTTGACCAATAGATCGATCTGCCGGTCGCCTTCTTCGAGCTCCAGCAGAAAACCGGACAGGCGCAGCGGCTCACCGAGATCACAGGCGCGGAACAGCACTTCCACGCCGAAGCGTTGAGTCAGTTCAATCGCGATGCTTTCCAGCTGATCACGCTGTCGGGCCACCAGAATCAGGCTGCGGCCACGGCGCGCCAGGGCTTCGGCCATGGCCAGGCCGATGCCGCTGGAGGCGCCGGTGATCAGAGCGTAACGGGTCATGCAAATCTCCATCGCAACAGCGCCGCGCCGTGGACGCAGGTGTCACGGCGGGGAGCGTTGTTCATTCTTTCGCAGAGTCTACAGGGGCGAGGGCGGCTTCGGCTGCATCGTCTGCCGAATTCGCGGCGGGCTCGACTTCGACATCGATTTCATCGGTGTTCACCGAACCGCTCTCGTAGCTGCTTTCAAGGCTGCTTTCATATTCCTGCTGGATGGCAGTGATCCCGCCCAGCATGCCACCCACAAAGAACAACCCGATAAACACGATCCACAGCGAACACAGCACTTTGACTGCCGTGCTGTTCGGCGGCGGCGGCGGGCCATAGCGGTTGGCGCCGGTATTGCCCGGCACGACCATGATCACCAGCGGGAAGAAACTGCCCACGAATGGAACCAGGGTCAGCAGCCACAGCCATCCCGACCAGCCGATATCGTGCAAGCGCTGAATGCTGAACAGGATGCCAATGATCGCGAAGGCCAGAAACAGGAAGAAGGCGAGGAGACCGCCGATGATCAGGCCGGTCGTCGAGTCGGCGCTGACCAGGCCCAGGCCGATCAGCGCGAACACGCTGACGATTGGCAGGGTTACCAGGCTCAACACCATCGACCATGCCAGATAACGCAAGCGGCCGATCCTGCCTTCAGCACCGAACGGCTTCAGCGGCGCAAATGCCGGCAGGTTTTCGCCGACGGCGGCGCGAGGGGGCGCATAAGGCGAATCAGGCTCCGCGACGGCAGCGCTTTGCTCGTGGACATCCGACAGATTCAGTTCGATGGGCGTTTCCGCTTCGATCCGGGCATCGATCCCGGTCTTGCTCAGCGCTTGCAGATAAGTCTGCGCATCGCTATGCGAAAGATCACGCTTGAGCGCGACGGTGCGGCCATTGAACAGGCGCTCGATGGCGGCGACATCGCTTTTGAACAGATTGGCCAGGTTGAGCTTGGCCGTGGTGATGTCGACGCCAGGCTGGAGCGCGCCGTCGAAAACGATCTTGTAACGGGGTTCGCTCATGGCCGAGGCATCCTTGTCGCGAGATAAATTGAAGGGGGGCAGTCAGTGTGAGGCCGGTCAGGCAGCGACCGGCCGGGTTTCATTCAGCGCGGCCAGCGTTTCGGCAGTTGCGCTGCGTGCTCCAGGGCCTGGCGGTATTCAGCATCGAGACGCGTCACCAGTTGATCCACGCCTGGCAGATCATCGATCTGCCCTACGCCCTGGCCCGCTGACCACACGGTTTTCCAGGCCTTGGCTTCGTCGTTGATCGGCTTGAGCTTGTCGCCGAAATTAACTTCACCCTTGCCTTGCAGGGCTGCCATGTCGAAACCGGCGGCCTCCAGGCTTTGGCGCATGAAACTGGCCGGAACACCGGACACGGCAGGAGTATGAATGATGTCGGCTGCTTTGGCAGTCAGCAGCATCTTCTTGTAGGCGTCAGGCGCATGACTTTCAGTGGTGCCGATAAATCGCGTGCCGAGGTAGGCCAGATCCGCGCCGAGCAGTTGTGCGGCGAGAATCTCATGCCCATGGTTCAAACATCCTGCAAGCAACAGAGTCTTGTCGAAGAACTCGCGGATCTCGGCGATCAGCGAGAACGGGCTCCAGGTGCCGGCGTGCCCACCGGCGCCGGCTGCGACGGCGATCAAACCATCCACACCGGCCTCGGCGGCTTTTTCTGCGTGGCGGCGGGTCGTCACGTCATGGAAGACCAGGCCGCCGTAACTGTGCACGGCGTCTACCACTTCCTTCACCGCGCCGAGGCTGGTGATGACGATAGGTACCTTGTGCTCGACGCAGATGTTCAGATCCGCCTCCAGGCGTGGATTGCTCTTGTGAACAATCAGATTCACGGCATAAGGCGCCGGGTTCTCGAGTGTCGCCAGTCCCGCTTCGATCTGCTCCAGCCAGGCCTTGAACCCGCTGCTTTCGCGTTGGTTCAGCGCCGGGAAGCTGCCAACCACGCCGTTGCGGCAACAAGCCAGCACCAGTTCAGGATTGGAGATCAGGAACATCGGCGCTGCCACCACAGGCAGACGCAGACGTTGTTCGAGCAGAGTGGGCAGCGACATCGGAAGTACCCCGGAAAGTTGTATTTGTTGAAGTTAGAACGGCTTGACCACGACCAGAATTACGATAGCCAGCAATATCAGAACCGGCACTTCATTGAACCAGCGATAAAAGACATGGCTGCGGGTGTTCTCGCCACGGGCAAAACGTTTTACCTGCGCGCCGCACATGTGGTGGTAACCAATCAACAGCACGACCAGGGTCAGTTTGGCGTGGATCCAGCCACCGCTGCTGAAGATGCCCGGGTTCAGGTAGATCAGCCAGCCGCCGAAGATCAGCGCGGCGATCATTGCCGGGCCCATGATGCCGCGATACAGCTTGCGCTCCATGATGCTGAAGCGTTCCTTGCTGATCGTGTCTTCACTTTGCGCGTGATAAACGAACAGTCGCGGAAGATAGAAGAGGCCGGCAAACCAGCACACGATGCTGACGATATGAAGCGCTTTGATCCATAGATAGAGCATTTTTGGTTATTCCCCAATTCACGGTAGGCCGGATAGTAGAGGCTTGAGCGTCCGCACGTCACCTTGGCGGTTGTCGCAGGGGCGCGCGGCCCCTATTATCGACGGCTTTCCAGTGGGTTCGTTGAGGGCAGGTTTATGGTCAAGGTCGGTATCGTCGGCGGCACGGGTTACACCGGTGTCGAATTGCTGCGTCTGTTGGCACAGCATCCGCAGGCAGAAGTGGTGGTAATCACTTCCCGATCCGAGGCCGGTCTGGCCGTGGCTGATATGTACCCGAACCTGCGCGGTCACTATGACGGTCTGGCATTCAGCGTGCCGGACATCAAGACCCTGGGCGCTTGCGACGTGGTGTTCTTCGCCACTCCGCACGGCGTTGCCCATGCACTGGCCGGCGAGTTGCTGGCGGCCGGCACCAAGGTCATCGACCTGTCGGCAGACTTCCGTCTGCAGGACGCCGATGAGTGGGCCAAGTGGTACGGCCAGCCGCACGGCGCGCCGGAGTTGCTGGACGAGGCGGTTTACGGCTTGCCGGAAGTCAATCGCGAGCAAATCAGGAAGGCGCGTCTGATTGCCGTGCCGGGTTGCTATCCGACCGCGACGCAGCTGGGTTTCCTGCCGTTGCTTGAGGCGGGCATTGCCGACGCTTCGCACCTGATCGCCGACTGCAAGTCTGGCGTCAGCGGTGCCGGTCGCGGTGCTGCCGTAGGCTCGCTGTACTCCGAGACGTCGGAAAGCATGAAGGCTTATGCGGTGAAAGGTCACCGCCACCTGCCGGAAATTCGCCAGGGACTGCGTCGTGCCGCAGGCAAGGATGTCGGTCTGACCTTTGTGCCGCACCTGACTCCGATGATCCGTGGCATTCACTCCACGCTCTACGCGACCGTGGTGGATCGTTCGGTGGATCTGCAGGCGTTGTTCGAAAAGCGTTATGCCAATGAGCCGTTCGTCGACGTGATGCCGGCTGGTAGCCACCCGGAAACCCGCAGCGTGCGTGGCGCCAATGTCTGCCGAATTGCGGTTCATCGTCCGCAGGATGGCGATCTGGTGGTGGTGCTTTCCGTGATCGACAATCTGGTCAAGG
Organism: Pseudomonas sp. MCal1; assembly: GCF_026341415.1. NCBI lineage: Bacteria > Pseudomonadati > Pseudomonadota > Gammaproteobacteria > Pseudomonadales > Pseudomonadaceae > Pseudomonas > Pseudomonas sp. MCal1. Next base: position 4,874 of record NZ_JAKUMP010000009.1, on the reverse strand, counting down.
GTGCGTCGGGTCAGGCAGTGCAGAACATGAACATCCTGTTCGGGCTGGATGAGCGTCTGGGTCTGTCCCACGCGGGCATGCTGCCGTAACAGCTGATCTTGCTCGGTAAAAAGGCCCGTTTGACGGGCCTTTTTGCATTCTGATCGGTTGATCAGGTTTATTGATATACCGTAACAATAGTTGACCGATTTTCTAGGACAAGCGGATAATGCGCGTCATCACGCATTATGGCGGCGTAACGCCGGGAGATAGTCAGCATGAGCGTCGAATCCTTCACCCCCACGGCTTTGCAATTCACTCAAGGTGCCGCGCACAAGGTGAAGAGCCTGGTCGATGAAGAGGGGAATGATCGCTTGAAGCTGCGCGTATTCGTTACGGGCGGCGGTTGTTCAGGGTTTCAGTACGGCTTCACCTTCGATGAAGATGTGGCCGAGGACGATACCATTGTCGAGCGCGAAGGCGTCAGTCTGGTAGTCGATCCGATGAGCTTCCAGTACCTGGCGGGTGCCGAGGTGGATTACCAGGAAGGTCTGGAAGGTTCGCGTTTCGTGATCAAGAACCCGAATGCCACCACTACTTGTGGTTGCGGCTCCTCGTTCTCGATCTGATAGCGTTTCACCCTACACAATAAAACGCCGCAGAGCCTCACGGTTCTGCGGCGTTTTGTTGTCTGGGTTTTGTCAGTTGGGGTAGATGGCGCCGAGTACGCGAAGGCCTTTGGCACCGGTAACGCTCGGGCGATTGCCGGCGATCCCTTCCAGACAGCAGTGGGCCAGCCAGGCGAAGGCCATGGCCTCGACCCAGTCCGGATCGACGCCGTGGGTCGATGTGCTGGCGACTTTGGCGTTCGGTAGCAGCCCGGCCAGGCGATTCATCAGTGTGGCGTTGTGGGCGCCGCCCCCACAAACCAGGAGCTCTTCGGTATTCGATTGAGCGCTTTGCAGCGATTCGACGATGGTCAGCGCCGTCAGTTCGAGCAGTGTTGCCTGTACGTTTTCGGCTGCGAAACCTGGCAGGCGCGACAGTTGCTGCTCCAGCCATGGCAGGTTGAAAACTTCGCGGCCGGTGCTCTTCGGGCCTTGGGTCACGAAAAACGGATCGCTGAGCAGGGCTTTCAGCAGGGTCGGTTCGACCTTGCCGCTGGCTGCCCACTGCCCGTTACAGTCGTAGTTCTCGCCCCGTTGCTGATGAATCCAGGCATCCATCAGCACATTCCCCGGCCCGCAGTCGAAACCGGCTACAGGCTTGTTCGGCTCGATCAGACTGAGATTGCTGAAACCGCCGACATTCAGGACTGCGCGGTTACCGGTACGCTCTTCGAACAACGCTTCATGAAAGGCAGGAACCAGCGGAGCGCCTTGGCCGCCGGCGGCTACATCGCGGCTACGGAAGTCGCTGACGACGGTGATGCCGGTCAGCTCGGTCAGCAGGGCAGGGTTGCCGATCTGCACAGTGAAGCCGCGTGCAGGTTCGTGGCGAATGGTCTGGCCGTGGCTGCCGATCGCGCGAATGGCTTCAGGCTTGAGCTGTTGCTTTTCAAGGAGAGTATGGATCCCTTGCGCGGCGAGCTTCACCCAGTTTTGCTGGGCAATTGCCGAGCGGGCAATTTCGTCAGGGCCGCTGGCGCACAAGCCAAGCAGCTCGGCGCGCAGGGTGTCAGGCATGGGTATGTAGTGTGTGGCGACCAGGTTGATCGCCGAGGATTGCTCGATCAGGGCGATGTCCAGCCCGTCGAGACTGGTGCCGGACATCACGCCGATATACAGAGCCATGACTTAACGTTTGCTCGAAGCCAGCATGGTGGCCTTTTCCTGGTCCATGCGAGCCATCAATGGCTGGCTCTGCGCCAGGAAGCGAGCGCGTTCGGATTTGGCGATCGGGTCGGCCATCGGCAGCTTCTGGCCCAATGGATCGACGTGAACACCGTTGACCTGGAACTCATAGTGCAGATGCGGACCGGTGGACAGGCCAGTGGTGCCGATGTAACCGATCACCTGGCCTTGTTTGACAGTCCCGCCGGTCTTCACGCCCTTGGCGAAACCCTGCATGTGGCCATACAGCGTACGGTACGTGTTTCCATGCTGGATGATCACGGTGTTGCCGTAACCGCCGCGACGGCCGGCCAGCAGCACTTTGCCGTCACCGGCAGCCTTGATTGGTGTACCGCGCGGCGCGGCGTAGTCAACGCCTTTGTGAGCGCGGATCTTGTTGAGGATCGGGTGTTTGCGACCCATGGAAAATTTCGAGCTGATGCGGGCGAAATCTACCGGTGTGCGGATGAACGCCTTGCGCATGCTGTTGCCGTCGGCCGTGTAGTAGCTGCTGTTGCCCTGTTTGTTGGTGTAACGCACCGCAGTGTAAGTCTTGCCGCGGTTGGTGAAGCGGGCGGACAGGATCGGACCGTTGCCAACAGCTTTGCCGTTGACCACTTTCTGTTCATAGATCACATCGAACTCATCGCCCTGGCGGATATCCTGGGCGAAATCGACGTCGTAGCCAAAGACACTGGCCATGTCCATGGTCAGGCTGTGGGACAGACCTGCGCGGGCGGCGGACTGCGACAGCGAGCTGTTGATCACGCCGTGTACATAAGCAGTGCGGACAGTCGGTTTGGCAGTAACGCGGTTGAATACATAACCCTTGTCGTTCTTGGTCAGGGTGATGGTTTCAACGTCGCTGACCTTGGTGTGCAGGTTGGTCAGTTGGCCCTGTGGATTCAATTCGAATTCGAGTTTCTGGCCATGTTTGAGCTGACTGAATTGCTTGGCTTGTTTATCGCTGGCCAGCACTTCATGGACGGTCGCGGCCGGAAGGCCGACTTTCTCGAACAGTGTAGAAAGCGTATCGCCCTTGGAGACGATCACTTCCCTGTGATTTGGAGCCTTCTTTTCTTCGACGGCCGGCGTAGGCGCAGGTGCGGCCTGAGCGGTTTCCTGCGTCTCTTCGGCGCTGTTTTCGATCTGAGCGAAAGGGGAAGCTACGGACTCATTTGTGGCTTGAACTGCGTCGGCAGCGTCTTGATCTTGTGTCAATTGTTCAGCAGGACTTTCCAGTTCAAGGCTCAGCGTTGTCTTTTTGGCTTCGACATCACTGGATGGAAACACCAGGAGCGCCAGACTGAGAAGGGCGGCGATCCCACTTGCGGCGAGCAGGTGGGTCTTCGGGTAAAGCGGTGGCGCTTTAGACGGTTCAGTGGTCATAAGTAATTTGACTTTGAAAAAGATGAATTGGAAAAGATGAATGACATGATGAAGATGAAATAACTGTATAAAATATAACCAAATCATCTCTGAGGCAAGTCTGCGGACGCCCTGTCTGTGGATTGACGTCCGTGCGCCGGGCAAAACTTGTATTTGGTGTGCGATCTTGTATGGTTGGTTCCCTTTGAATCTGAGCCTTGCGGGTCTGTTATGAAGTCGGTTGAAGAGCAGCTAGCGCTGATTAAACGTGGTGCGGAAGAACTGTTGGTCGAGTCCGAGCTTATCGAAAAGCTCAAGCGTGGCCAGCCGCTGCGAATCAAGGCCGGCTTCGATCCAACTGCGCCTGATCTACACCTTGGTCACACTGTGCTTATTAATAAGCTGCGCCAGTTCCAGGAATTGGGGCATCAGGTGATCTTCCTTATTGGCGATTTCACCGGGATGATTGGTGACCCGAGCGGCAAGAGCGCCACGCGTCCTCCGTTGACCCGTGAGCAGGTTCTGGAAAACGCCGAGACCTACAAGACTCAGGTGTTCAAGATTCTTGATCCGGCGAAAACCGAAGTCGCGTTCAACTCCATCTGGATGGATCAGATGGGGCCTGCGGACTTTATTCGTCTGACTTCGCAATACACCGTCGCTCGTATGCTCGAGCGTGATGACTTTGACAAGCGCTACACCACCAACCAGCCGATCGCCATTCATGAATTCCTCTATCCGCTGGTTCAGGGTTATGACTCTGTAGCATTGCGCGCTGACGTTGAGCTGGGTGGTACCGATCAGAAGTTCAACCTGCTGATGGGGCGTGAGCTGCAGCGTGGTTATGGGCAGGAAGCGCAGTGCATTCTGACGATGCCATTGCTTGAAGGTCTGGATGGCGTGAAGAAGATGTCCAAGTCGCTGGGCAACTACGTCGGTATCCAGGAAGCACCGGGTGTCATGTACAGCAAGCTGGTTTCGATTCCCGATGCGTTGATGTGGCGCTACTTCGAATTGCTCAGCTTCCGTTCGATGGATGAGATAAACGCTTTCCGCGCCGATGTTGAAGCGGGTGCTAATCCGCGTGATATCAAGATCAAGCTGGCTGAAGAGATTGTTGCGCGCTTCCATGGTGAAGAGGCTGCAGCCAATGCTCACCGTGGTGCGGGTAACCGTATGAAGGATGGCGAGCTGCCGGATGATCTGCCAGAGGTCGAGTTGACTGCGGTTGAGGATATGCCGATTGCTGCTGTTCTTAATAAGGCGGGTCTGGTGAAGAACTCGGCGGCTGCTCGTGATCTGCTGGCTTCCGGTGGTGTGCGTGTAGATGGCGAGGTGGTTGATCGTTCCTTTATATACGTACTGGGTGCGACGCACGTTTGTCAGGCGGGCAAGAAAGCTTTTGCACGGATTACGCTGAAATCTGAGTAAAGTTGAAATAAGGGGTTGACGGCGAATTTTAGATGTCTATAATTCGCCCCACTTCCGGCGCAGTCGAGACGGAAAACTCCTTGAGATTCAATGAGTTAAGTAAGTTTCGACGGTGGCTCGCTTCAGTTCATCGAAGCCTGGAAGGCGTTGGAAATGCCGGTTTGCTGGCGCCTTCAGCGGTTCGATTTTCTCGGTCGAAAGCGAAGAAAAAGAGGTGTTGACAGCAGCGTGTAACGCTGTAGAATTCGCCTCCCGCTAACGAGA
>NZ_JAKUMP010000008.1:0-315234 GCF_026341415.1 Pseudomonas sp. MCal1 | reverse complement strand
TTTCAGAAGTTTTTGAAGATTTCTTCAACAACTTCAACCACTTGCGCTTCCGATCTCTCGTTAGCGGGAGGCGAATTCTACAGCGTTACACGCTGCTGTCAACACCTCTTTTTCTTCGCTTTCGACCGAGAAGATCAAATCGCTGAAAGCGCCCAGCAAACCGGCATTTCCAACGCCTTCCAGGCTTCGATGAACTGAAGCGGCCCGCCTTCGAAACTTACTAACTCATTGAATTTAAAGGAGTTTTCCGTTTCGACTGCGCCGGAAGTGGGGCGAATTATAGAGACTCAGAATCTGCCGTCAACACTTAATTTGAGTTTTCTATCAACCTTAGGAAAACGCCGCTTCTATATAGACGCGAACGCGATGAGTGCATCCACCGGCAAGTCAGCACTCAACCAATAACCCTCGCATACACCGATCGGTCAATATTCCCCCCGGACAGAATCACCCCGACCTTTTTCCCCTGCATCCTTCCACGCTCCTGCATCAACGCTGCCAGCGCTGAGGCACCCGCGCCCTCTGCAAGGTTGTGAGTCTCGGTGTAATACACGCGCATGGCCTCGGCGATCTCGCCTTCGCTGACCGAAACGATCCTCGCCGCTCCTTCCTTATAGATGTCGAACGCCTGGGCAATCGGCTTGCGCACAGCCAGGCCATCCGCGAACGTATTCGCCGAAGCGGTTTCGCAGATCATGTTCGCGTCGAACGACAGCTTGGCGGCCGCGGCCTCTGTCGATACAACCCCCACCACTTCAGTATTCAGTCCCAGCGCGTCACGGGCAGCGATCACACCACAGATCCCCGATCCGCAACCAATGGGCACGTAAATCGTATCCAGATCCGATGCAGCACCAAACAGCTCCAGCGCATAAGTCGCCACGCCCTTGACCAGTTCAACGTGAAAAGGCGGCACCAGAAAAAGGTCATGTTCCTGCGCCAAACGCGCCGCCTCTTCACGCGCCTCGTCGAAATCGCGCCCGTACTCGACCACTTCACCACCGAAGCCGCGCATGGCATTGTTCTTTTCCAGCGAATTGCCCTGCGGCACCACGATCAATGCTTTCAGGCCCACCGCCTGCGCTGCCAGCGCCAGGCTCTGACCGTGATTGCCACGCGTCGCAGAGACAATGCCTTTGACAGTGGGATGTTCGCGACGCAGCCAGTGCATGAACGTGATACCGCCACGCACCTTAAAGGCACCGGTCGGCGTGTGGTTTTCATGCTTGACCCAAACTGTGCAGCCCAGCCGTTCTGCCAGCAGCGGCCAACGGTATTGGGCGGTAGCCGGCATCACTTGATAAACCTGGCGGGCAGCGTTCTCGATGTCGTCGCGAGTGAGTGCGTGCATATAAGTGGCTCCTTGGACTTTGGCCCAGTCTAGGCACGGACGCTTCACATCGGCTTTCAAAAAACAGACCTGACTTTTATGCACGCCCTTCACTACTATGGCGTTCATGAGCCATCGAAACCGTCGCCCCTCCATAACCGTCGCCGAGCCGATACGTCGTATCGAAGCCGGCCCGTGGGTGATCGAGTTGCTGCCGGGCGCAGCCTACTCGGCGCGGTACGTGGCGACCCAGTCAGCGATCGGCTTTGCCTTCGACAGCCAGCGCGGCGTGCACGCCATCGGTAGTGACCGGATACGCCCCTTCGATGCAATGCCCAATGGCCTGGCGTTTGTTCCGGCTGGCTGTGACGTGTTCTCCGAGTCGCCCATGGGCGGCGAATATCTGCGGGTGATACGCACCGACGGCACAGCATTGGCCGGCGACGAGGCGTTCAATAATCGCATCGACCCGCAAGCGATCTACCTCGCGTCGCGAATGCGCAGCGCACTGCTGAAAACCTCTCTGGAAGATGACTGGGAAAGCTGGGCGCTCAACCTGGCAGAACGGGTTGAAGGTCATGCGACCGCAACGCAGCAAGGTTCAATCACCGGCAGCCGCATGCGCCTGCTGGATGAATTCATCGACGCCGGCCTCGGCAACCCTCTCGGCGTTCCGGCTATGGCGCAACTGCTGGAGTTGTCCGAGGGCTATTTCATGCGCGCTTTCAAACAGGCGACCGGCAAAAGTCCCCACAGTTACCTGATCGACAGACGACTGGCCAAAGCCCGAGCGTCGATGCGCGATACAACAGACAGTCTTTCGCAGATTGCCCTCGCCTGTGGCTTTAACTCACAGGCGCACATGACCACAGCCTTCAGGCAGCGTCTGGGCGTGAGTCCGGCGCAACTGCGGACAGATTCGCGCAAAAGCCCTGCCCGCTCGTCTATCAAAGGAGAAGCGGCCACCTGACGCCTTGAATGACAAAAACCCGGCAATGCGTCTGCAGCCGATCAACGTTTTTCAGCGAACCACCAGTGGCATTCAAACGCCCTTGCATGGTGTTCTGTTCGACAAAAGTCTGGCACGCTCGCTGTCCGGCTCAAGTCATTGCGGCATACAACCGATGAGGTCCGTTTCATGAGCAAGGCGCCCTACGCTCCACCCAAGGTCTGGAAACACATCGCTCCGTCCGGCGGCCAGTTCGCCAGCATCAATCGCCCGATTGCCGGGCCGACGCATGAAAAGACGCTGCCGATCGGCCAACATCCGTTGCAGTTGTATTCACTGGCCACGCCCAACGGCGTGAAAGTGACCATTCTGCTTGAGGAGTTGCTGGCGCTCGGACATTCCGGCGCCGAGTACGACGCCTGGCTGATCCGCATCAACGAGGGCGACCAGTTTTCCAGCGGCTTTGTCGAGATCAACCCCAATTCGAAAATCCCGGCGCTGCTGGATCGCAGCGTAGAACCGGCCATTCGCGTATTCGAATCCGGTTCGATCCTGCTCTATCTGGCAGAAAAATTTGGCGCCTTCCTGCCCACCGACCTGGCGGCACGCACCGAAACCCTGAACTGGCTGTTCTGGCAGATGGGATCAGCACCTTACCTGGGCGGTGGTTTCGGTCATTTCTATGCGTATGCGCCGGAAAAGCTCGAATACCCGATCAACCGATTCACCATGGAAACCAAGCGGCAGCTGGATGTTCTCGACCGCCGCCTGAGCGAAAGCGCCTTCCTCGCCGGCAACGACTACACCATCGCCGACATCGCGGTCTGGCCGTGGTACGGGCAATTGGTGCGCAACAACGTGTACTCCGCCGCCGAGTTTCTTTCCGCTCACGAATACACCCACGTGCAACGCTGGGCGCAAGTGATTGCTGACCGGCCTGCGGTAATTCGCGGCCAGCGCGTCAACCGGACGTGGGGCGATGAAGCCGGCCAGGTTCCGGAGCGGCATCAAGCAAGCGATCTGGACTGAAGTTCGCTGACACCACCCAACGCCCGCACTGCTCGGGCGTTGGGTGGTGTCCCACCCTTCTCAGGCCGTCTGCCGACGCATCGTCGCAATCGCAGTCCTGAAGTAGCGGCATACAGAAGCGCGAGACAACGGACCTCCGGCCGCTACGCTTTACTTCTCGGTATCAGCAGCCCAATGATGGAAAACGGCACCGACCTCGAATAACGACAACGGAGGGTCGTCCAGCGATCATGAACATTCTCTATGACGAACAGGTCGACGGCGTTTTGCCCGATGTCGACAAAGCCGCGCTGTTGCAAGCCCTGCACCACCAATGGCCGGATCTTGAAGTCCTGCATCAGCTTGAAGAACTGAAGCCGTATGAATGCGATGGCCTCTCGGCCTATCGCACCACGCCGCTGCTGGTGGTGCTGCCACGGCACATCGATGAAGTTCAGGGCGTGTTGCGAATCTGCCACGAACGGCGGGTACCGGTGGTGGCACGGGGCGCCGGGACCGGTTTGTCCGGCGGTGCCCTGCCACTGGAAAAAGGCGTGCTGCTGGTGATGGCGCGCTTCAACAATATTCTGCGGATCGACCCCGAAGCACGTACCGCACGGGTTCAACCCGGCGTGCGCAACCTGGCGATTTCCCAGGCCGCTGCGCCGTTCGGACTGTATTACGCGCCTGATCCTTCCTCGCAAATCGCCTGCTCCATCGGCGGCAATGTTGCGGAAAACGCCGGCGGCGTGCATTGCCTCAAGTACGGCCTGACCGTTCACAACCTGCTCAAGATCGAGATTCTTACCGTGGATGGCGAGCGCCTGACGCTGGGGTCCGATGCGCTGGATTCTCCCGGCTTCGACCTGTTGGCGCTGTTCACCGGCTCCGAAGGACTGCTCGGGGTGATCACCGAAGTCACGGTCAAACTCTTGCCCAAACCGCAAACCGCCAAAGTGCTGCTGGCGGCGTTCGACTCCGTGGAAAAAGCCGGCCGTGCAGTAGCCGACATCATCGCGGCCGGCATCATTCCCGGCGGCCTGGAGATGATGGACAACCTGGCGATCCGCGCCGCCGAAGACTTCATACACGCCGGTTATCCAGTAGACGCCGAGGCGATTCTGCTCTGTGAACTCGATGGTGTTGAAGCGGATGTCCACGATGATTGCGCTCGGGTTCGCCAAGTGCTCGAACAGGCCGGCGCCACCGAACTGCGCCAGGCCCGGGACGAAGCCGAGCGCTTACGGTTCTGGGCCGGACGCAAGAATGCCTTCCCCGCCGTGGGTCGGTTGTCGCCGGACTATTACTGCATGGACGGCACCATCCCGCGCCGCGAGTTGCCCGGCGTACTGCACGCGATAGCGCAGCTTTCAGCCGAATATGGCTTGGGGGTCGCCAACGTATTCCACGCCGGCGACGGCAACATGCATCCATTGATTCTGTTCGATGCCAATCAGCCCGGCGAACTGGAACGAGCCGAAGCGCTGGGTGGCAAGATCCTCGAATTGTGCGTGAAGGTTGGCGGCAGCATCACTGGCGAACACGGCGTGGGCCGGGAAAAAATCAACCAGATGTGCGCGCAGTTCAACCGTGATGAGTTGACCCTTTTCCATGCCGTGAAAGCAGCCTTCGACCCCGGTGGACTGCTCAATCCCGGCAAAAATATTCCGACCCTGCATCGCTGCGCCGAATTCGGTGCCCTGCACGTACACCACGGGCAATTGCCCTTCCCCGAGCTGGAGCGGTTCTGATGGGTGACACCAAAGATTTCGATGACAGCGCCGCGCTGCTCGAACAGGTCAACCGGGCACTGGTAAACGCTACGCCGCTGCGCATTCAGGGGGCCAACAGCAAGGCGTTTCTCGGACGCATCGTCGGAGGGGAAATTCTCGATACCCGCGCCCATCGCGGCATCGTCAGCTACGACCCGACCGAACTGGTGATCACCGCGCGCTGCGGCACTCCGCTGGCAAAGTTGCTGGCCGTGCTGGACGCCTCGCAACAAATGCTGGCGTGCGAGCCCCCCGCCTTCGCCGACGACGCAACGGTCGGCGGCATGATCGCCACTGGGCTGTCCGGGCCGCGTCGTCCCTGGTCGGGATCGGTGCGCGATTTCGTGCTGGGCACGCGAATCATCACCGGTCATGGCAAACACCTGCGTTTCGGTGGCGAAGTCATGAAGAACGTCGCCGGCTACGATCTGTCGCGCCTGATGGCTGGCAGTTACGGGTCGCTGGGTGTCATCACTGAAGTCTCGCTCAAAGTGCTGCCCAAACCGCGCGCGTGCCTTAGCCTGCGTCTGGAAATGACCAGCGAACATGCCCTGCTGCGCCTGGCCGAATGGGGCCAGCAGCCGTTGCCGATCAGCGCCGCGTGTCACGATGGCCGGCAATTGCACTTGCGCCTGGAGGGTGGTGAAGGTTCAGTGGCGGCCGCCCGTGATCGCCTTGGCGGCGAGCTGATCGACAATTCGTTCTGGGCCGACCTCAACGAACAACGCCTGGACTTCTTCGATGAAGACCACCCGCTCTGGCGCCTGTCCGTACCACTCAACACACCGCCGCTGGACCTGCCCGGCAAGCAGTGGCTCGACTGGGGCGGAGCGCAACGCTGGCTCAAATCGACGGCCGAAGCGTCGGTCATTCGCAAAGCGGTCGGCGACGTCGGCGGCCATGCGACCTGTTATAGCCACGGTTTGATCGACGAACCGTTCCATCCCCTGGCGCCCGCCTTGCTTCACTATCACCGTCAACTCAAACGACAACTCGACCCCCGGGGCATTTTCAACCCCGGCCTTCTGTACGCGGAGCTTTGAGCCATGCAGACCACCCTCAGCCCGCAAGCCCGACAACTGCCCCGCGCCGAAGAGGCCGAAAGCATCCTGCGCACGTGCGTTCATTGCGGATTCTGCAACGCGACCTGCCCGACTTATCAATTGCTCGGCGATGAACTGGACGGCCCGCGCGGGCGCATCTACTTGATCAAGCAGGTGCTCGAAGGCAACGAAGTCACGGCGAAAACCCAGCAACACCTGGACCGCTGCCTGTCGTGCCGCAACTGTGAAACCACCTGCCCTTCCGGCGTGGATTATCACAACCTGCTCGACATAGGGCGGGCTGTAGTCGACGCCGCCGTCCCGCGACCGCCCGGACAGCGCCTTCTGCGAGAAGGACTTCGAAGTGTCGTACCCAATCCACGGTTGTTCAAAGGATTGGTCAATGGCGGGCAGATGTTCCGGTCGCTACTGCCCGATACCTTGCAAGACAAACTGCCACGCAATGCGTTGACGCCTGCATCACGTCCAGTCATCCGCCATGCACGGCAAGTGTTGATGCTGGAGGGTTGCGTGCAACCGGGTTTGTCACCCAATACCAATGCAGCAGCGGCACGGGTGCTGGATCGTCTGGGCGTCAGCGTGATTCCCGTCCGTGAGGCTGGCTGTTGCGGCGCCGTGGATTATCACCTCGACGCCCAGATCACCGGCCTTGACCGCGCCCGCCACAACATTGATGCGTGGTGGCCGGCCATCGAACGGGGGGCCGAGGCGATCGTGCAGACCGCCAGCGGTTGCGGTGCGTTCATCAAGGATTACGGGCATTTGCTCGGCGCCGATCCGGTATACGCCGAGAAGGCAAGACGTGTCAGCACGCTGGCTCGGGATCTCGTTGAGGTGCTGCGCGAAGAACCGCTCGAATCCCTGGGCATCCACGCTGATCAGCGTCTGGCTTTCCACTGCCCTTGCACCCTGCAGCACGCACAGAAACTCGGCGGCGCGGTGGAGTCAGTGCTGAACCGGCTGGGCTTCAACCTCACGACCGTACCGGACGCACATCTGTGCTGTGGCTCGGCAGGCACCTACTCGCTGACCCAGCCAACACTGGCCCGGCAACTGCGCGACCAAAAGCTCAACGCCCTGGAAAGCGGCCATCCTGACGTCATCGCAACCGCCAATATCGGTTGTCAGGCTCACCTCGACGGTGCAGGGCGTACGCCAGTCAGGCACTGGATCGAGCTGGTGGATGCCGCATTACCTTCGTTGAACGAGGCATAGACACGGCGACGACGCAAACGACAGGCGGAAAAAATCGCCTTTGCGGGGCTTTTTTTCGGCAAGACTCAGTGTGCGGAGGGTATGGCACTGGGCGACATCACGTTGTCGGTACGAGAAAAAGAAGTCTGCCTGGGCTTGCTGACCGGCGGCACCGTACCGCAGATGGCCGAGAAGCTGAGGGTCAAAAACAGCTCGATCGATACCTACCTCAAGCATGCGGCCGCCAAGCTCGGTGTCAGCGGACGACACGGTCTGGCCAGATGGATGGCCGGCGCCTGATCCGCGCTTCCTTTTATCGGACGCCCGGCCTCCGCTCTTATTCGTGAACGAGGCTGTTTGATGTCCAGGCTCCCGATCTCCCTCCTGTCCGTGGCACTGCTGCTGGGCGGTTGCTCGTTGACTCCCGACTACCAGCGACCGGCATCGCCGAGCGCTGCGCAGTATCCACAAGGTCCGGCGTATGCCGCGCAATCCCCGCGCACACCCCGGGTCGAAGACTGGCGCGCGCTGTTCAATGACCCGGCGTTGCAGCAATTGATCGAAAGCGCGCTGATCAACAATCGTGATCTGCGGGTAGCCGCGCTGAACGTCGATCAGGAGTTGCTGACGCTGGCCCGGGAAACGCTGGCCGCCGACGAGCGAAGCCTGCACCTGACCATCCGCAACCGCGAGGCCGGCAAGGGTTGGCGCAACTGGTCGCGCAAGTGAACCTGTACACCGCACTGGGCGGTGGCTGGAGCCCGCCCGAGCCGCCTTCGCCATCACCTTGAGTCATTTTTTCTTACACCTTTTGTCGCCCGCTCCGACATTGACGGGTGATCAAAAACCGACCTGCCGGATCATTTTGGTATCATGCGCCGCTTTTACGGTTAACCCGCCCGCCTGTCTTGCCGACTGGCGGGCTCCAAAGGGCGGTATGAAATGACGGCTTTGTTGACTCGCCGCAAGGTGCTTGCGGGAATGGGCGTACTCGGTCTCGGCCTGCTCGCCGGCTGCGACACCCGCGGCGAACTGTCGTACAAGTACGGCAAGGATCTGAGCGACAAGATCCTCGGACGCACCTTCAAGCTCAAGGACACCGAAGGCAACACCGTGACGCTGTCGAGCTTTCGCGGCCTGATGCCGATGATCTTCTTCGGTTTCACCCAGTGCCCGGCGATCTGTCCGACGACGCTGGCCCGCGCCGCAAAAATCAAGAAATTGATGGGCAAGGACGGCGACATCCTGCAAGTGGTGTTCATCACCCTCGACCCGGAACGCGACACCCCGGAAATCCTCGACGCTTACGTCAAGACCTTCGATCCAAGCTTCGTCGCGCTGTATGGCACCCTCGAAGAAACCAAGGCCACCGCCAAGGAATTCGACGTGTTCTACGAAAAAGTCCCGGCCGGCGACACCTATACCCTTTCCCACACCGCCACCAGTTATGTCTACGACACCCGGGGCACGTTGCGTGTGGGCCTGTCTCAATCGCTTTCGGCACAAGAGTGCACGGAAGATTTGCTTACCGTCATGGAGGTCTGCTGATGAATCCTTTTCTGAACAACATCAAATGTGCCGTATTGGGCCTGTCGCTGCTGGGCCTGGCTTTCCAGGTCTCGGCGCAGACCAGGGTCGACGACGCGTGGGTGCGGGCAACCGTGCCGAACCAGTCGGCCAGCGGTGCGTTCATGACCGTCACCGCCGACAGCGACAGCAAGCTGCTCAGTGTTGCATCGCCCGTGGCCAAGAACGTGCAGATTCATGAAATGACCATGAAGAACGACGTGATGAGCATGGGCCCGGTCAACTCGGTCGACCTGCCGGCCGGCAAAGCCGTCAATTTCGATCCGAATGGCTACCACGTGATGCTGATGGGCCTGACTGCTCAGTTGAAAGAAGGCGACAGCGTGCCGCTGACCCTGACCGTCGAAAACGCCAAAGGTGAAAAGGAAACCGTTGAAGTGAAAGCGCCGGTCAAGGCGCTGACCATGGAAGGCCACGATCACAGCAAGATGCATTGATCGCTGATTGACAGATACGGCTTAAAAAAACAAAAGGGGCGGCATGATCGATGATCATGCCGCCCCTTTTGCGTCTGGAGGTCAGACCAGTTTCAATTCGACCTCGATGTTGTTGCGCGTGGCCTTGGAATACGGGCACACCTGATGCGCCGCATCCACCAACTGCTGCGCCGCACCGCGCTCCATGCCCGGCAGGCTTACATTGAGTCGCGCCTGCAGGAGATACCCTCCCGAATTAGTGCCCAGGTCCACTTCGGCATCCACCGCCAGGTCTGCCGGCAGGCTTATTTTCTGCTGCCCCGCCACCGCTTTCATCGCGCCGATGAAACACGCCGACCAGCCTGCGGCGAACAATTGTTCCGGATTGGTCCCGCCGCCACTGGAACCGGGCGACGACAGTTTTACATCAAGGATCCCGTCGGAACTGCGCGATGCGCCGTCACGTCCGCCGGTGGTGTGGGTTTTCGCGGTATAGAGGACTTTTTCAATCTGACTCATGGCGATCTCCTGAATGAAAAACAGCAGATTGTTCACTCGGCGCCTCCCGTCGCAGCTTGAGGTGCGCCACCCGTCTCACACAGCCCTCTCACTATAGACGCGGGTTTAACGCCCATCCGGCAAGCGGACGTGCGGGTTGTTCAACAATGACGAGTATTCAAGGCGTACGCTGGTTGAACCGGGTTTTGAGACCGTCGGCGTTCGACGACAAGCGTTTGGCGGTGTCCACGAACGGCGTGACGATCAGGCTGTACAGCGTCAGGTAGCGGGCGTGGTCCTGCTCGCCCGTTCCGAAGCGCAAGTCTTCGGGCTTTGAAGTGGTGACGTACAGCGTGCCGAACAGCCAGTCCCACAGTGAAAGATTGATCGCGAAGTTCTTGTCGAAATGTCGTGGCGCGTCGCTGTGGTGGATCTGGTGCTGGGCCGGGCTGTTGAGCACATGTTCGACCACTGGCCCGAACGACAGCCAGACATGGCTGTGCCGTAGATTGGAGGCCAGGCTGTTGATGATCAGCGCCAGCCAGGTCACGCCGAACAGCGTATAGCGGCTGACTTCACCACCGCAGGCGTACCAGACTACACCCGCAAACGCGCCGAGGCCGGCGGTGATGACGATTCGTTCAACGATCGATTCGACGATGTGAATCCGGCTGGCGGTGGCCGGCACCAGCACCGGCGCCGAATGGTGAACCTTGTGAAACGCCCATAGATAGCGGGAGTGGAAAGCGCGGTGAATCCAGTAATGCAGAAAATCCCTGAACAGGAAAACGCCCAGACCGTAGAACAACGCGATCAGCGGGTGATCCGGAACCTGCTCGCGAGCGCCCCAGAGTTGGGTGAAAAACCGCGCATAGTCGCCCGAGCGAAGGATGTACGGGTCGACGAGACCAACAACCGGCAATACCAGGGCCACCTTCAGAATCGCCTTGATGAAGTAATAACGGTAATCCAGCCAGGCCGAACGATGCCCGTGGACACGACCACCGCCGACAAATTGCCAGAAGGAGCGGGCCTGTGTCAGGTGTCTGGATTTTCGGTAGCGATAAAGGCCGTACGCCACGCCTTAGGACGTGAGCAGAAACGCCACACCAAGACGGCCGTTCAAATCGAACAGGCCAAGGAACCGCTCGGTGACCGGATCGATCACCCAGCGGCTGAGCTGCGCATGAAGTTGCGTGAGTAAATCCACGACGACCGACTCCATCAGGGGGCGCGCATTGTAAATCGGACTGGTTCGCAAATGCAGCAGCAATGGATCAAAAGCCGGTTAAACAGCCTGAAACAATAAAACCGCTGCCTCGCTCAGGCCGAAAAATCGCCAGGACTGACGCCGATCAAGGCCCAGCCTCGTCCGGGTGGCTCACCGTGGCTTTCAAGATCAGATCACCCTGCCGTTTAAAAAGGCGATCAGACAGCCCACCCTTGGTATGATCGCCCACACTTTTGTGACGATTTGATGGCTGGAAGGTCTTTTTTGTGAGCGCTCTTTTTCAACGGTTGCGGCGCCTGGATGCCCGTCTTCTTTCTCTGGTTTTCCTGGTACTGATCGTGCCGGTGTGCCTGCGGGCGGCACTCGGCTGGTCGAGCCTGTTCGGTTATCTGTCAGATCTGGCCATCGGCAGTCTGTTGATGGTTTTGTTACACCGCCGTCCCTGGTGGCTGGCGCTGCCGGTGCTGCTGTTTTGGGGATTGCTGGCGGTAGCGACCGCGGAACTGGTCAGCGCGGTCGGTCGCCTGCCGACCGTGGCAGACCTGCATTACCTGATCGACCCGCAGTTCGTGGAAAACTCCACCGGCGGTGGCTTCGCCCATCCCGGTGTGGCGGTTGCGCTGCTGGTGGCTCTCGCCCTGTGGCTGCTCAGTCATTGGAATCGACGTGCAACACCGGTTCGCGCTCTGCCCCGCGCAATCTGGGCGATGCCGGTGCTGCTGTTCTCAGCGTACTGGGGCGCGCAACACCTGGCCCCGAGCGATGACGACCCGTGGCGCCTGTACAACTTGCCGCACCAGTTGCTGGCCGCGCAGGTCGCCGATCTTCAGATGCAGACCGAAGAATGGCTGGACGGCGACACTCAGGTCGCTCCTCCGCCCATGGCCGGGCTCACCGATGTTGATCTGAATGGTCACCCGTTGCTGGCGGCCAAGGGCCAGGCGCGCAATGTGCTGATCGTTGCCCTCGAAGGCATTCCCGGCGCTTACATCGGCGCCAATCGCCGGGCCATCGGCAGTCATTATCAGGAAGACCTGATGCCCAACCTCAGCCGCTGGGCCGAGCGCGGCATGAACACTCCGGATTACGTGCTGCACACCCACCAGACCATTCGCGGTCTGTACGCCATGCTCTGCGGCGACTACGACAAACTCGACAACGGCACGCCCAAAGGCGTGGAAATGCTGACCCAGCACAAACGCAATCAAGCCTGCCTGCCGGCACAGCTGCGCCAGCACGGTTTTGCCACGCATTACCTGCAAGGCGCAGGGCTGCGGTTCATGGCCAAAGACAAGATCATGCCGCACATCGGTTTCGACGCGACCCATGGTCTGGAGTGGTTCACCAACGCCAACTATCTCGAGTTCCCGTGGGGCAAGGACGACAAGGCGTTTTTCGAAGGCGCGCTGAAATACGTCGGCGACCTGAGAAAGCAGAAACAGCCGTGGATGCTCACGCTGCTGACCGTCGGCACTCACCAGCCCTACTCCGCGCCGGAGGAATACCTGCAACGCTACGACACGCCCAAGCAGGCCGCCGTCGGTTATCTGGACGATGCGCTGGAGCAGTTTCTCAGTGGCCTGGAACGCCAGGGCGTGCTGAAAGACACGCTGGTGGTTATCACTTCTGACGAATCCCACGGCATCGACGGCGTCCGCCTCGCGTCGTCCTGGGGCTTCAACCTGACCCTCGCGCCGGAGCAGGCGCAATTGCCCCGCCTGAACGCCGGGGTCTACGGTCACGTCGATCTGAGCGCGTCGATCCTGGATTACTTCGACTTTCCGGTGCCTTCCGCCCTCAGCGGCCGCTCGCTGTTTCGCGATTACGATTCGGGCCGCGAAATCATGTCGTTCACCAACGGCAAGCTGCGCTATCACGACGGTCGCGGCCTCCTGACCGAATGCGACATGCCACGCCGTTGCCGCAATTACGCCAGCGAAGGATTCATCGCCGAAAGCGCCACGTTCAAAGGCAACGCCAGCGGCCAGAACGCCCGGGACATCGCCGCCCGCGCCTCGGCCCTGGACCTGTCGCTGTTGCGCACCCCGCTGAACCAGCGCTATCAGTTCGGCAGCACCAACGTTATCCCGCTGCAAGCGCAGATCAAGGACGACTGGGCCGACAACCTGATCGGCGCGCAATACCTGGAAATGCCCAAGGGCTCCCACACCCGCGTACGCCTGACCGTGCGCTCGGTCGATCCACAGCAGGCGGCGTACATTCAGCTCAAGGCCAAGGAGTTCGAACAGGACGTGCAACTGGGACTGCCGACCGAGATGGTCGCCACGGCAGATCAGCCGCTGGAGATGGATTTCAGCTTCGACAACCCGCAACCGCGCAAGGCGTTCTCGTTCCACTTGTTGGGGTATGGGCTGGGCGCCGTGGAGGTCAGTGATTTCAGCGTGATCACAGAACTGCCGGGGCAACAGGATCTGCTGGACGAGATCCCGGAAGAAGACACCGCTCAATCGAGTTGAGATCAACGCCAGCGTCGCAACGACGCTGGCGCCTGTCCGGTGTGAACGATCAGAACGTGGTGCGCAGCCCGACCTGAATGCTGCGCCCTTCTGCCGGCGCAATATCGCGCAGGATCGAGCTGGCGTAACGCACGGTCTGGTTGGTCAGGTTCTCGGCATTGACGAAGGCCAGCCATTTGCTCTGACCAACATCAAAGTGATAACCCACATTTGCCCCCAGCGTGGTGTAGCCGTCGGTGCTGCTTTCGTTGTCCGGCACCCGGTGCTGGGAACTGGCGTGTTCCACATCGATCCGCGCCTGCCAGCGATCCAGCTCCCACAACAAACCGGTGTTCAGCCTAAGCGGTGCGATGCGCGGCAGGTCCTGACCATTGTCGAGGTTCTTGGCCCGGGTGTAGTCGCCCGACAGCTCCAGTGCAAACTTGCCGTAGGCGTTTTCGCCGAGGGTCCAGCGATCCTGCGCTTCGATGCCGCTGAAGCGGGCCCGAACGCCGGAATAGTTGTACTCGGGAATGCCGTCGGCGTCCTCCTCGCCTTCGTCGTTGAGTGTGCGGCCCGTCCCTAGCAGGCCGATGTAGTTGGAGAAATGGCTATAGAAGACGCCGACGCTGCCCTTGTGCGTACCGTTGTCGAAACGCAGGGCCAGGTCGCTGGAGACGGCTTTCTCTTTCGACAGCCCCGCGTCCCCGACTTCATAGGTGCCGGTGGCGACGTGAGCGCCGTTGGCGTAAAGCTCATAGAACGTCGGCGCGCGTTCGGTGTAGCCGAGCGTGGCAGCCACCGACCAGACCGGCGTCAGCGTGTACACCGCACCGGATGACAGGCTGCCGGCGGTGAAACTGCTGGAGCGATCGGCATTGGCGAAGCGCTCTTTGCCTTTGGCGTCGGGGTCGACCGTGGTGTGTTCAAGGCGTCCGCCGAGGGTGAACAGCAGGCGATCCGTGGCTTGCAGCTCTTCGAGAATGAATAGCGCACCGACATCGGTATCGGTGTGCGGCACGAACGCTTCTTCGCCCAACGCCGAGAACTCGTTGCGACTGACTTGCGCGCCAATCACCCCGTTGAACGGCCCCAGCGGCTGATGCCGGGCTTCGACCCGCGCCTCGTAGCCCTTGTTCTTGAACGTGGTGCCGACCTCGCCGCCCTCGATTTCACGGTGCTGGTAATCGGTGTAGCCAGCGTCGAGCTTCACCGAGCTGAACGGGCCGTCGAGGTTGCGGATTTCCGAGGCGAAGGCGTAGTGCTCCTGCTCCATGCGGATGCGCACATCGTCTTCGGCCGGCGAGCCGTAGTTCGAATCGTAATTGCTGTACGACAGCCCCGCGTAACCGTCATCCCAGGTGTACGACCCGCCCACCGCACCGCCGTCCTGACGACCGTCGCTGTTGGCCAGCCGATGCTTCTTCGAATCGCCATCGTCGTTCGCCCGTTCACGACGGGTCTTGGCGTAGCCGGGAATCTTCAGGTCATTGAACTCGCGGGCGCTGGCGTCTAGGTGCAAGGCGAACTGACCGTTACCGGCTTCGAGCTTGCCAGCGCTGCTGCGGGTGGTGTCGGCGCCGCCGTAGCGCAACTCGCCGGCACCGTGAATGCCTTCGATGGCTTCGGTCGGGATGCGGTTGTCGAAGGTGTTGACCACCCCGCCGATGGCACTGCCGCCGTACAGCAAGGCCGCGGGGCCACGGACGATTTCGATGCGCTCGACGTTGACGGGGTCCAGCGGCACCGCGTGATCGTAGGACAGCGACGAGGCGTCCAGCGCGCCGACGCCGTTACGCAGGATGCGAATGCGATCGCCGTCCTGCCCGCGAATGATCGGGCGACTGGCACCGGGGCCGAAGTAGGACGAGGACACGCCCGGCTGCTTGTTCAGGGTTTCGCCGAGGCTGCCTTTTTGCTGCAGCGTCAGGTTGTCGCCGCTCAACACGGTCGAGGGCGAGGCCAGGGTCTGACTGCCCAGCGGATTGCCGGTGATGACTTGCGGTTGCAGCTCCAGCGGGTCGGCGGCGAATGTCGGGGAAGCGATCAGCAACGCAGAGGCCATGAGCGTCAGGCGGGGTTGGAAGGAGTGGAAACGGGAAGGCATTTCAGGAATCCGTCAGGCAGAAAAGTGAGGATCAATGCCGGCGAGACAGAGTGCGTGTGACCGGCATCAATCAGATGAAATCATTTTTATGTTATACAATAACATTTCCAATGGCCATCACGTTTCTTCCACACATTGGCAAACCATCGCTCAAGCAGGGGCATTTCAGCGCCCTGCCCGGCGCCGGCGCCGGCGCCCGACAGTTCACGTAAGAGACTGCGCCTATCAGGCACCAATAGTCGGCCTATTAGCTGACTCTCCGAGTCGGGTCTAGCCTTACTACTCCGAAGTCGGCACGAGCCGGCCGCAGATGACCTGATAAGGACCCGAACATGGCAAATGAATCGAAATGCCCGTTCAATCACGCCGCCGGCGGTGGCACGACGAACCGCGATTGGTGGCCGAATCAACTGAACCTGAAAATCCTGAGTCAGCACTCGCCCGCGTCCGATCCGCTGGGCAAGGACTTCGACTACGCCAAGGCTTTCAAAAGCCTGGATTTCCAGGCCCTCAAACGCGATCTGACGGCGCTGATGACCGACTCGCAGGAGTGGTGGCCAGCGGACTTCGGCCACTACGGACCGCTCTTCATCCGCATGGCCTGGCACAGCGCCGGCACCTATCGCACCGCTGACGGCCGTGGTGGCGCCGGCTCCGGCCAGCAACGCTTCGCCCCGCTCAACAGCTGGCCGGACAACGTCAGCCTCGACAAGGCCCGCCGCCTGCTGTGGCCGATCAAGCAGAAATACGGCCGCAACATTTCCTGGGCCGACCTGATCGTTCTCACCGGCAACGTCGCGCTGGAGTCCATGGGCTTCAAGACCTTCGGTTTCTCCGGCGGCAGGCCCGACGTCTGGGAACCGGATGAAGACGTGTACTGGGGCTCGGAAAACAAATGGCTGGGCGGCGACAACCGCTACGGCAAGGATCCGCAATCCATGCAGCCGCCGGGCGAAGGCACGCTGGTGGCCGAGCCCGCCGAACACGGCAATGAAGAAAGCCGCACCAATCAGGGCGAACGCAACCTCGAGAACCCGCTCGCCGCCGTGCAGATGGGCCTGATCTACGTGAACCCGGAAGGTCCGGAAGGCAATCCGGACCCGGTGGCCTCGGCCAAGGACATCCGCGAAACCTTCGGCCGCATGGCCATGAACGACGAGGAAACCGTCGCCCTGATCGCCGGCGGCCACGCTTTCGGCAAGACACACGGCGCGGGCCCGGCCGATAACGTCGGCCCGGAACCGGAAGCCGCCGGCCTTGAAGAACAAGGCCTGGGCTGGAAAAGCACCTTCGGCACCGGCAAGGGCGCCGACACCATCACCAGCGGCCTGGAAGTGACCTGGACCACCACCCCGACAAAGTGGAGCAACAACTATCTGGAAAACCTGTTCGGCTTCGAGTGGGAACTGACCAAAAGCCCGGCCGGCGCCCATCAGTGGAAACCGAAAAACGGCGCCGGGGCCGGCACCATTCCCCACGCCCACGACCCGAACAAACGCATAGACCCGACCATGCTTACTTCCGACTTGGCCCTGCGTTTCGACCCGGCCTACGAGAAGATTTCGCGACGTTTTCTGGCCAATCCCGATCAACTGGCCGACGCCTTCGCCCGCGCCTGGTACAAGCTGATTCACCGTGACATGGGCCCACTGTCGCGCTACCTCGGCCCGGAATTGCCCCAGGAAGAACTGCTGTGGCAAGACCCGATTCCCGAGGCCAGACATCCACTGGTGGATGACAGCGATATCAGGGCGCTCAAAGACAAAGTGCTGGCATCGGGGCTGTCCGTTTCGGAACTGGTCTCTACTGCCTGGGCGGCCGCATCGACCTTCCGGGGTTCGGACAAACGCGGCGGCGCCAATGGCGGGCGTCTGCGTCTGGCGCCGCAAAAGTTCTGGCAGGCCAATCAGCCGGAGCAACTGGACAAGGTGCTGAAAGTCTACGAAGGCATTCAGAACGAGTTCAACGCCGGGGCATCCGGCAAGCAAGTCTCGCTGGCGGATCTGATCGTGCTGGCTGGTAATGCCGGGGTCGAGCAAGCGGCGAAAAATGCCGGGCACACGGTGACCGTGCCGTTCAATCCGGGGCGCACCGATGCGAGTCAGGAGCAGACCGACGTCGAATCGTTCGGTTTCCTTGAGCCGCACACCGATGGCTTCCGCAACTACGCTGCCACCACCTATCGCGTGCCGGCCGAAGCGTTGCTGATCGACAAGGCGCAACTGCTGACCCTTTCGGCACCGGAAATGACCGTGCTGATTGGCGGCCTGCGCGTACTGGACACCAACGTCGGTAAAACCAGACACGGGGTGTTCACCGACAAACCCGGCACCCTGACCAACGACTTTTTCCGCAACCTGCTGGACATGGGCGTGGAATGGAAACCGACGTCCAAAACCGAGTTCGAAGGTCGTGACCGTAAAACCGGCAGCGTGAAATGGACGGCGACCCGGGTCGATCTGGTGTTCGGTTCCAACTCGGTACTGCGGGCGCTGGCCGAGGTGTATGCCAGTTCCGATGCGAAGGAACAGTTCGTCAACGACTTCGTTGCCGCGTGGGCGAAGGTGATGGACCTGGACCGGTTCGATCTGAAGTAACTGAGGAAACGCAAAACAACTGTGGGAGCGAGCTTGCTCGCGAAGAGGGCGTATCAGACACGCAGATGTCGTCTGAACTACCGCATTCGCGAGCAAGTCGAATCGTCGCACCGTCGCCCCCACAGTTTTAAGCGGTGCTATCCCAGCTTACGCCAGGCTTTTGCTGACCACTTCATACACATCACTGGACAGCTGACCGGACGCCAGAATCCGCTCCAGCTCCGCCTTCATCAGCGCCTGACGAGCACCGTCATACTTGCGCCAGCGAGTCAGCGGCGCCAGTTGACGCGAAGCGATCTGCGGGTTGAAGCCGTTCAGCTCGATCACCAGATCCGCAAGGAAGCGATAGCCCGAACCGTCCGCCGCGTGGAAGTTGATCAGGTTCTGCCCGGCAAAGGCGCCGACCAGCGCACGCACCTTGTTAGGGTTCTTGATGTTGAACGCCGGGTGCTGCATCAGCGCCTTCACACGTTCCAGACCGCCCGGCAAGGTGCTGCCGGCCTGCACGCTGAACCACTGATCCATGACCAGGGGGTTGTCCTTGAAGTGCTCGGCGAAACTGGCCAGCGCCTTGGCTTTCTGTTCGTCGAACGGCGAGTTGACCAGCACGGCCAGCGCGGTCAGGCGCTCGGTCATGTTGTCGCAGCTGTCGAACTGTTCGAGCGTCGCCGCCAGCACTTCCGGCTTGCCGCTGAGCATCAGGTACGACAGCGCGATGTTCTGCAACGCGCGACGGGCGAAGTGCTCGGCTTCGGCCACGTACGGGGTTTGTTTCGACAGGTCGCGGTTGGCCTGATAACGCAGCCACAGCGCCTCGAACAGGTTATCCGCCAGTTGCTGACGGGCGAATTCGCGGGCGGTGTGGATCGCCTCCACATCGGCGATTTCGCTGATTTCGGTCAAATAGGCTTCGCTTGGCAGCGAGAGCATTTCCGCGACCATCGCCTGATCCAGCGACTCGTCCGACAGCACGGTACGCAGCGCGGAAACAAGACGCGGGTCAAGCACCAGGCTTTCGCCCTTCTGCTGCTGACCGATCAACTCTTGCAACACCTGCACCGACAGTTGCTGGCCGGCATCCCAGCGGTTGAAACCGTCGCTGTCGTGCTGCATCAGGAACATCAACTGATCGCGGTTGTACGGGAAGCTCAGTTTCACCGGTGCCGAGAAGCCACGCAGCAATGACGGCAGCGGCTGTTCGGCGATGTCGATGAAGGTGAAGGTCTGCTCGGCTTCGGTCACCGAGATCACACGAGTGGTGCCTTGAGCAGCGCTTTCGCCAGCCAGACGCAGGGCGATTTCGTTACCTTGGCTGTCGAGCAGGCCGAGTTCCACCGGGATCACGAACGGCAGTTTTTCAACCTTGTCCGGGGTTTCCGGGCAGCTCTGGCGGAAGGTCAGGCTGTAGGTTTTCGCGGCGGCGTCATAAGACTCGCTGACCGCCAGTCGCGGTGTACCGGCCTGGCTGTACCAGCGCTTGAACTGGGTCAGGTCGACGCCGTTGGCATCTTCCATGGCCTTGATGAAGTCATCGCAGGTCACGGCCTGGCCGTCGTGGCGTTCAAAGTACAGGTCGCTGCCCTTGCGGAAGCCTTCGGCGCCGAGCAGGGTGTGGATCATGCCGACCACTTCCGAGCCCTTTTCGTACACGGTCAGGGTGTAGAAGTTGGAAATCTCGATGAAGCTGTCCGGGCGCACCGCGTGGGCCATCGGGCCGGCATCTTCGGCGAACTGGTGGGTACGCAGGTACGCCACGTCCTGAATGCGCTTGACCGTGGCCGAGTTCATGTCGGAGGAGAACCCGGCGTCGCGGAATACCGTGAAGCCTTCTTTCAGCGACAGCTGGAACCAGTCGCGGCAGGTCACGCGGTTGCCCGACCAGTTGTGGAAGTATTCGTGGGCGACGATCGCCTCGACCCGCTGGTGCGCAGCGTCTGTGGCGGTTTCGGCACGGGCCAGTACGGCGCTGGAGTTGAAGATGTTGAGGCCCTTGTTCTCCATGGCGCCCATGTTGAAGTCGTTCACGGCGACGATCATGAAGATGTCCAGATCGTACTCGCGACCGTAAACCTCTTCATCCCAGCGCATCGACTTCTTCAGGCTGTTCATGGCGTGCTGGCACTTGTCGATGTTTTCCGGCTCGACATAAATGCGCAGCGCCACGTTGCGGTTGGTCATGGTGGTGAAAGAGTCTTCAACGCACCACAGGTCACCGGCCACCAGCGCAAACAGGTACGCCGGCTTCATGAACGGGTCTTCCCAGGTTGCCCAATGACGGCCGTCTTCGCCGGGGCCGCTGGCAATCGGGTTGCCGTTGGACAGCAGCACCGGATAGCTGTGCTGCTCGGCCACCACAGTGGTGGTGAACTTGCTCATCACGTCCGGGCGGTCGAGGTAATAGGTGATCTTGCGGAACCCTTCGGCCTCGCATTGGGTGCAGAACATCGTGCCGGACTTGTACAGGCCTTCCAGTGCGGTGTTGGTTTCCGGGTGGATCCTGACGCTGGTGTCGACCGTGAATGTTTCGCTGGCCGGTTGCAGGGTCAGGTGGTTTTCCGTCAGCTGGTAGTCGGCGGCGCTCAGTTCCTGGTCTGCCAGGGTCACCGACAGCAGTTCCAGCTGTTGGCCGTCAAGCACCAGCGGCGGCAGGCCCGGGCCACGGGCCGGGTTGCGGCGCATCACCAGTTGCGCGTGGACCAGACTGTGGTCCTCGAACAACTCGAAGGTCAGGTGTGTTTCATCGATCAGGTACTCGGGCGCCTGATAGTCCTTCAGGTAAATCATCTTCGGTTGTTCGGTGCGCATGCTGAAGTCCTTATTGATGCACGGCGAGCTGATAGGCCGTGTACTTGCGAATGTTGATCACGCCGGTGTCGAAGATCAGGTACTGGCCCTTGATCCCCAGCAGCGTGCCTTCGGCAATCGGGTTCTTGTCCAGGTTGAAGCTGACGATCTTGGCCGGGTATTGCTCGACCGGGTAGCGGATTTCCAGCGGCTCGACGTCGGCGATGGTCTGAATGGCCTGCAGACCGAATCGCTCCTGCAAACCTTGCAAACCCGGGGCGCAGCTTTCGAACAGTTGATCGCGCACCTGCGCCAGATCCACCGCCGACGCGTCGCCCTTGAGCAAGGCGCGCCAGTTGGTCTTGTCCGCCACCTGACTGCGGAACAGGTCTTCGACGAAGCCCGATTGCTGGCGCGTGGAAACGCGCATGATCGGCAACGCCTGACTGGCGCCCTGATCGAGCCAGCGGGTCGGCAACTGGGTGGCGCGGGTGATGCCGACCTTGATCCCCGACGAATTGGCCAGGTAGACGATGTGGTCGGTCATGCAGAACTTCTCGCCCCACTCAGGCTCCCGGCAGGTGCCGGCCTCGAAGTGGCAGCGCTCCGGGCTCATGATGCATACGTCGCATTGGGCCAGTCTGGTCATGCACGGGTAGCAATAACCCTGACTGAAACTGGTCTTGGTCTTGCGCCCGCAATGGGTGCAGTGAATCGCCCCCAGGTATTCCAGACGCACCGTGCTGCCGATCAACGGATTGACCGGCACCTCGACGTCATCCAGACGAAACGCGTACTGCACGTTCGGCCCGTCCAGGCGCGCCGACATTTTGCTGATTGCACCGCGGCCGATCTCGATCAATGGATGGCGTCCGACTTGAACAGGATGTTCGGCACTTCGATCGACTTCGACGCACATTCCTGCGGGCCCATGTAACCGGTGCGCTCTTCCTCGGGCAGGTTCTGGATTTCCCAGGCGATCATCGCCTGCAGCGACAGCTCACGCTGTTCGGCAGTGAGCTTGCCACCGTCCGACCATTTGCCGATCTCTACGGCCAGTTTCAGGCTCTGGTAGATGTCCGGGGTGATGTTCTTGATCAAATCGTTAAAAGAGGACATCAGGGTCTCCGTGCTCTTTATTCAAAAAATTCAGGCGGCCAGTTTACGGCGGTTGTACAAACCGCCCAACAAACCGGTGAAGCATCCGATGAGTAACCCGCCGACGTGGGCGGCATTGGCGATTTCGCCGAAACCGATCATCGAGATCAGCCCCGACATGCACACCAGCAACCACACCAGCATCATCACCAGCACACCGCGCGGCAGGCGATAGGCCGGGTTCGGCGCCAGCAACTGGAAGATCCAGCAGTGACCGAGCAACCCGTAAAGTACGCCGGACAGACCGCCGAACAGGCTCGGGCCGCTCCAGGCGAATTGCGCGTAGTTGGACACCAGGCTGAACAGCAGCGTCAGGCCGATCAGGTTGACGCTGCCCTGGCGCGACTCGATGCGCCGCCCAAGCTCCCAGTACCACATGCCGTTCATTGCCAAGTGCAGGATGCCGAAGTGGATCAGCATGGGGGTGAACAGGCGCCACCATTGCCCCGCCGCCAGGCTGTCGGCCAACGGTGTGAAGTGGATGTAGTCGCCGACCACGCGAAAATCGAGGAAGGTCAGCCAGCGCATCGTGTCGAGGTTGTCGCCCAGATACGTCAGCCCCGCTACCAGCAGGCTGAGCAACAGGATGAAGCCGGTGGCCCTGGCATGTTTCAGTTGCTCGGCGAAGCTCGGACGCTTGAAGGTCGGCGCCACCGGAATGTCCAGTTGCTGATCGGGGTCGCCCGCCGGGAAACGCTCGTACAGCGAGCGTACGTCTTCGCTGATTTCCGACGGCACCCACAACACCTGCTCGCCCGACTCTTCGCTGACGCGGTGAGGCACCTGCATGCGTTGCAGCAGTTTGACGAAACCGCTCAGGTCCACCGCCAGTGGCAGACGCAATACCGCTACCACGCTCATCGCAGCACCTCCGGCCGCTCGACGTCGACCCAGACAAATTTATGCGGATCGAGGCGGGTTTCCTGATCCAGACGATAGGCCACCAGTTTGCCGTACAGCACCGCGCTGTAATCCAGGCAGGCGAGGTTCGGCCGGATGGGCGCCGGTTTGCCGCTGCGCCAGTAATGACCGACGAACAGCAATGGCTCATCGATGCCATAGCGCAGCAGGGAATTCTTTTCGCTGGAGGTCAACGGCTTTTGCGCCACCGGTTCCGGCAGTGCATCGGGCTGGAACACGATGTCGCCGTAAGTCTGCGGATCGTCTTCCCAGAACTTGGTGCGGAAGAATGAACGCACCAGGCCGTCGCCGCTGGTCATGGTCAGGCCATCCGGCAGGCGCATGTCGGTGCCGCGCAGCAGGCGGTCGAACACGGTGCAGGCGAAACTGCCCGGTACCGCCGAGGCCTGGAGGAAGTGTTCATCGACGCAGCCATCAGGGAACAATGCGCGCAACGGCTCGATCAGGCCGGCGTCCCAACAGGCATGCACCACCCGGAAGCGACCGGCGTCGACAAACAGCGGCAGCTCATAGAACCATTGCTGGAAATCGTGCCAGTCGCCGGGATGCTGTTCGAACTGGGTCAGGGTTTCGTGCAGCAGACGGGCATGGCGCGGCGTGTGCTCGCGCACGAACTGCTTGCCGCTGCCCGGAGGCGCCGGCGTGCTCCAGCCCAAGGCATTGAACTCGTGGTTGCCCATGATGCACAACGCCTGACCGGCCTCGACCATGTCGTGGACGATGTGCAGCGCCTCGCGAATCCGCGGGCCGCGGTCGATGATGTCGCCGACAAACACGGCCATGCGCGATGGATGCCGCCAGACCCCGCCCTGCTTGTGGTAACCAAGACGGTCCAGCAGGTGTTCCAGGGTCAGGGCGCATCCGTGCACGTCACCAATCAGGTCATAACTGCGCGCGGGATCGAGCATCAGTCGCCTCCACCACCCAACTTGCTGCCCCAGCCGAGCTTGGTCCGGCAGACTTCGTAGTAGTTGTGGTCGAGCGGATGGATCAGCCGCAGCTTCTGCGCTTTCTTGCTGACGGTGATGGTGTCGCCCGGCGCGCAGGTGAAGTGGTTCTGCCCGTCGCAGGAGACCTGCGGGTAGATCTGCATATCTTTGGACACGACGATTTTCAGCTCACTGTTGCCATCGACCACGATCGGTCTGCCCGACAAGGTATGGGGGTACATCGGCACAATCACAATAGCGTCAAGCTTGGGATGCATGATCGGGCCGCCGGCAGACAGTGCGTACGCGGTGGAGCCGGTCGGGGTCGACACAATCAGGCCGTCGGCCTTCTGGCTGCAGACGAACTGGCCGTCGATGTACAGCTCGAACTCGATCATCCGCGTCGATTTGCCGGGGTGCAGCACCACGTCGTTCAGCGCATCGCCCTGGCCGATGGCTTCGGCGTGGCGACGGACTTCGGCTTGCAGCAGGAAGCGGTTTTCCACCAGATAGTGGCCGTCGAGCACTTCGGCGACCTTGATTTCCAGCTCGTCGGGGCGGATATCGGTGAGAAATCCGAGGCTGCCACGGTTGATCCCGAGCACCGGAATATTGTGCTTGGCCAGTGCCCGTGCCGCGCCGAGCAGGCTGCCGTCACCGCCGACCACGATGACCATGTCGCAGACCTCGCCAAGCATCTTGCGCGACGAGGTTTGCAGGCCATGGCCCGGCAGGACTTCGGCGATGGTGTCTTCGAGAATCACATGCAGGTGACGATCGAGCAGGAAGCGTTTCAGTCGGCGGACGGTATCCAGCACCTGGGAACTGCCCAGGCGACCGATGATGCCGATATTACGAAATTGCTCCATGGGACTCCTGCGGGGGACTGAGACGGCGAAAAGCACGATTATGGGCGAAAGCGCCGGATAGACAAAATCCTTTCAGCCCCGAGGAGGCCGCGGTGTTTGAGGCTATGCTCGCAAGATGATCCTATTTCCCGATTTGTTGCAGTTGCCCCACCAGTTGCGCCACCCCGAGGTGCGTGATCTGGCGTGGGTGATCCTCGCCCCGCCGATGCTCGCCGCCACCCCGTGGCCGCAGCGCCATCCGCTGGCGGGCAGCGACTGGGTCAGCGACCCCGAGCGTCTGGAACACTGGTTGCGCCAGCTCGACCGCGACAGTTACGGCCTGCTGCACTGGCTGTCCCAGGCTCGCACCCGGCGCCTGGGTCTGTATTACGAGCGGTTGTGGCAATTTGCGGTGGAACACGCGCCGGGCATTGAGCTGATCGCCGCCAACCTGCCGATCCGCCGCGAAGGCCACACCCTTGGCGAATTGGACATGCTGCTGCGCGACCGCGACGGCGTGCATCACCTGGAACTGGCGATCAAGCTCTACCTCGGCCCGCAGAACGGCGACGGCCATGATCCGGCGTCGTGGCTGGGGCCGGGTTGCCATGATCGACTGGACCGCAAACTGGCGCATTTGAGCGAACATCAGCTGCCGATCTCCGCGCGCCCGGAGAGCCGCGAAGTGCTGGCGGCGCTGGATGTGGGGTCTTTGAGTGCGCAATTGTGGCTTGGCGGGTACTTGCTGTACCCGTGGCCCGGTCAGTCCGCACCTCCCAACGGCGCCCACCCGCAACATTTGCGTGGCAGCTGGCTGCATCAGAAAGACTGGCCGGCCTTCGTCACCCAGCGCCCGGACGGACGCTGGCAACCCCTGCCCCGCCACGCCTGGCTGGCGCCGGCGCACTACCCGGCAGACCAGACCTGGAGCAACGGCCACTTGCAGGCCTGGCTCGACGAACTCGAACCGCTGGCCCCGGCGCAACTGATGGTGCGCCTGACCGAAAATGCCCGGGGCGAGTGGGAAGAAGCCGAGCGGCTGTTTCTGGTGTCGGATCTGTGGCCGAATGTGCCCGGCCAATCCTGATTTCTGTGGCGCCTGATCTGGCCCCTTCGCGAGCAAGCTCGCTCCCACAGGTTCAGTGTTCACCGCATCACCCGTGGGAGCGAGCTTGCTCGCGATTGAAGCCAACCTGTTCTAAAGGGATAACCGCACGGCGAGTGCCGCCAGGGTAACCAACAGAACCGGCACGGTCAGCACGATCCCGACCTTGAAGTAATAACCCCAGCCGATCTTGATGTTCTTGCGCTCCAGCACATGCAGCCAGAGCAGGGTCGCAAGACTGCCGATCGGGGTGATTTTCGGCCCCAGGTCGCTGCCGATCACGTTGGCGTAGATCATCGCTTCCTTCACCACGCCGCTGGCCTGGCTGGCATCGATCGACAGCAACCCGACCAGCACCGTCGGCAGGTTGTTCATGATCGATGACAACAACGCCGTCAGCACCCCGGTGCCCATCGCCGCGCCCCATACGCCGTAGCCGGCGAACACATCGAGCCAGCCGGCCAGATAATCGGTGAGCCCGGCGTTGCGCAGGCCGTAGACCACCAGGTACATGCCCAGCGAGAAAATCACGATCTGCCACGGCGCCTCTTTCATGACTTTACGCGTGGAAATCTTGTGTCCGCGCGCGGCAATCGCCAGCAGCAGCGCCGCACATACTGCCGAGATCGCGCTGATCGGAATCCCCAGCGGCTCCAGCGCGAAGCAGCCGATCAACAGAATCAGCAACACCGCCCAACCGGCGTAGAACGTGGCTTTGTCGTGGATGGCGGTTTCCGGGTGCTCAAGCTGTTCCGGGTCGTAACTCTTGGGAATGTCTCGGCGGAAGAACCACAGCAACATGCCCAGCGTGGCCGCGACGCTGACGAAGTTGACCGGCACCATCACCGCTGCATAGCGGTTGAAACCGATGTGGAAAAAGTCGGCCGAAACGATGTTCACCAGGTTCGACACCACCAGCGGCAGGCTGGCGGTGTCGGCAATGAACCCAGCGCCCATGACGAACGCCAGGGTCGCCGCCGGGGAAAAACGCAGGGCCAGCAGCATGGAAATCACGATCGGCGTGAGGATCAGCGCCGCGCCGTCATTGGCGAACAGCGCCGACACCAGTGCGCCGAGCAGCACCATGAAAGCAAACAGCCTGCGCCCACTGCCCCGCCCCCAACGCGCTACGTGCAACGCGGCCCAGGCGAAGAACCCGGCCTCGTCGAGCAGCAGGCTGATGATGATCAGCGCCACAAACGTGCCGGTGGCGTTCCAGATGATTTGCCACACCAACGGGATGTCGCCCAGGTGCACCACACCAAAAATCAGCGCAACGATGGCGCCGAACGTTGCACTCCAGCCGACCCCGAGGCCTTTGGGTTGCCAGATCACCAGGGTAATGGTCAGCAGGAAAATCAGTGACGCAGCGAGCATTCGCGACAGCCTTCAATAAAGTTTTGGGGGAAATCAAACCACACGAAAAAACCTGTGGGAGCGAGCTTGCTCGCGATTGCAATGTGTCATTCAACTGATGTGTCAGCTGATACACCGCTATCGCGAGCAAGCTCGCTCCCACAGGGTCGATATCTTGTCAGAAAAAACGGTGGATCACTTCTTGTGCTGTGCCACCCACTCTCCAAAGGCATTGATGAAACTTTGCAGGAAAGGTTTCACCGATTCGTTCAGCTTGCCCGCCTCGTCGAACGCGGTGCCCGCGCCGCCCAGATAGGCTTCCGGCTGCTGCATGCATGGCACGTTGAGGAAAACGAAGGACTGGCGCAGATGCTGGTTGGCGCCGAAACCGCCGATGGCGCCCGGCGAAACGCTGATCACCGCCCCCGGTTTGCCACTCCAGACACTCTTGCCATATGGCCGCGAACCGACGTCGATCGCATTCTTCAACGGCGCCGGCACCGAGCGGTTGTACTCCGGAGTGACAAACAGCAGAGCGTCGGACGAACCCACTTTTTGCCGGAAAGTGCTGTAGGCTGCCGGCGGTGAATCGCCGTCGATGTCTTCGTTGTAGAGTGGCAGATCGCCAATTTCGACAATGTTCAGCTTGAGATTGGCCGGTGCCAGTTCCGCCAGCGCCAGGGCAACCTTGCGGTTGATGGACGCTTTGCGCAGGCTGCCGACCACTACTGCGACGTTATAGACATTGCTCATTGGAGGACTCTCGACTGTCCGTGGGAGGAGCCAGTAGTTATAGATGATCCGGCGACGATTCCACCAGACGCTGAAGGTAATTTCCTGCGTCTGGAATATTTTTTTCCTGTAGGAAAACTTACCAAGCTCGATGACGGTCTACCAAGCCGCAAATCAGGCGTTTTATCTCCAGAGGTTCTAAGCAGATGGCAGCAGTACTCGTCGGTCAGTTCCATGCAAGAGATGCGGAAGGCCGCGTTTATTCCGTGCATGAGTTCCAGGAATCCAACCCGTCGGCAGACGGTTTCACCGGCACGGAGCCCGTTACCACCTACAAACTGGCGATTGGCGACCGCGTCAACAAGATCGACGACAACGAGTTTTTGCTGGTTCAGTCGGGCATCACCCTGATCCGCGAACCCGAGCCATCGGTCGCTTCATAACCGATCGTTATGAGCAGAAGTCATCCGCGCCGAGTTGGGGTAGGATTCAGCCACTGACCCCAACGGCCGGACATGGACTTCACGCATGCGTTTACGTCATATCGAAGTGATTCAGGCGCTTTTGCAGACCGGTCACGTGGGCACCGCCGCCGAATGGCTGCAACTGGCGGCGCCCGAGGTCGAGGAGCGTTTGCGCGAAGCCGAGAGCCAGCTCGGTTTCATGCTGTTCGCCAGCGTACGCGGACGACTTCAGCCGACCCCGGAGGCCCGGGCGCTGCAAGTCGAGATCGGTCACATCTATGAAGCGCTGGAACCGGTGCAACGGCTGGCCAGCAGTCTCAAGCAATACCTTGCCCCGCCCCTGCGGATCATCGGCACCCCGCCGCTGGCCCAGCAACTGCTGCCGCAAAGTCTCGCTGCCCTGCGTCGGCGTCTGCCCGACGTGCCCTGCACCCTGCTCAGCGAACCGACCCGCGACATCGTCCGTCACCTTCTGCTGCGCGACAGCGATCTGGGCCTGAGCCTGCACGATCCACAGCACCCCGATATTCATTGCCAGCCGCTGGCCCAGGGCAAGCTGCAGTTGCTCGCGCCCCACGGCTGGCTGCAACCGAAGCAGAAGTACATTTCCCTGCAGGATCTGGCCGGCCAGGCGATGGTCGGCCTCGAAGGCCAGGACCCGCTGAGCCCGGCCCTGGAAAACAAGCTTCAGGCCCTGCGCCCGGCGCCGACCATCCAGACCCGGGTGCAAACTCACCAGATGATGCGCGGCATGGTCGAGGCCGGCGAAGGTCTGGCGATCGTCGACCCGTTCACCGCCCTCGGCGCGCGGGCGGGCGGTCTTGATGTCTGCCCTCTGTCGCCGGCGGTGCCGATCAGCCTCTATGCCCTGACCTTCAAACACGCCACGCCGTCGGCGGCGATTCAGACGCTGCTCGCAATCGTCACGGAACAAGCCGAGGCGATGCTGGCGAGCTGATCGGGTGTTCCAGCGGGTTATCGAACAATCGATACCAGAACAGCGCCACTTCGGCGGTATTCGGATCGATACCGCGATAACGCAGGTGGTCGATGCCGCCAATCACATAACCGCAACGCTCATACAGGCGACAGGCGCCAAGGTTGTTGTTCTGGGTTTCGAGCATGATCCCCGGCAGCTTTTTCTTGCGACTCCAGAACTGCGCCACGTCGAGCAAGGCCTTGGCCACGCCATGGCGCCGCGCCGGCGCGTGCACCGCCAGTTCATCGATATGGGCGAAACCGTTCCAGTTGGTACTGATCACCAGATGACCGACCGGCTCGTCCTCCAGATACGCCATGAATATTGCACTGTCGGCGGCATCGCGAAAGCTGCTGAATTCCTCCGGATCGATGCCGTAGCACTTGCGGTACGGCACGATAGGTGTCACGCCCCATTGCGCCACGGGTTTGCCGATTTCGGCCACGCCGTAGGCGGCCACCTCGAAACTGAAATCGCTGCCCCAGATATATTCAGCAAAACCCTCGTCGGCGACCCGCACCGACAGCCCTGGGTATTTCGGATTCATGACCGGTTGCATACTCGGAAAAGCCCTCATTCCTTGACGCAATCGACGGTGTAATGCCGTCCATTGCCCTCATCTTCGTGTTGCAGACCGTGCACATCGACCACGAACCCCGGAAACATTGCATCGAACGTGCGAGCAAACCTGAGGTATTCGATGATCGAGCGCGTGGATTCGGTAAAACGCTCGCCGGGCATGATCAGCGGAATGCCCGGCGGGTACGGCACCAGCATCACCGCCGCTACCCGGCCTTCCAGTTCATCGATCGGCACCGCCTCGACTTCGCCGCGCACCAACTGGTCGTAGGCGTGGGCCGGTTTCATGGCGATTTCCGGCAGCACCGTGTACATGCGCTTGAGGTGTTTGGCGGTGGCATTGCTGCGATAGCAGGTGTGGAGCTGATCGCACAGATCGCGCAGACCCATGCCCCGATAGCGCACAGGATCTTCCTGGGCAACGCATTTCAGGCAGGTGTCGAGGCTGACATTGGCGTCGTAACTGCGCTTGAACTCCAGCAGTTCGGTCAACAGCGTGCTCCACTTGCCCTTGGTGATGCCCATGGAGAACAGCACCAGAAACGAATAGAGCCCGGTTTTCTCCACCACCAGTCCGCGCTCCCAGAGGAAACGGCTGACCACCGCCGCCGGAATGCCCTTGTCGCTTAACGCGCCGCCGGCGGTCAGGCCCGGCATGACCAGGGTGACCTTGATCGGGTCGAGCAGGACGTAGTCGTCGCTGACTTCGCCGAAACCGTGCCAGTCCGCCTCGGGCTTCAGCAGCCAGTCCTCGGTCTGTACCCGGTCAATCCCCTCGACGCCCGGCGGCTGCCAGATCGAGAACCACCAATCGTCAGCCGCGATGTGCTGGCGCAAATTGGCCAGGGCCCGGCGAAAACTCAAGGCTTCATCGAAGGTTTCCTGTAGCAGCGAGCGGCCGGCCGGCCCTTCCATCATTGCCGACGCCACGTCCAGCGAGGCGATGATGCTGTACTGCGGCGAAGTCGAGATGTGCATCATGAACGCTTCGTTGAACCGGTCGCGATCCAGCTGCCGCGCGCCGCCGTCCTGCACATGGATCATCGAGGCCTGGCTGAACGCCGCCAGCAGTTTGTGGGTGGAGTGGGTGGTGAACACCAGCGGACTGTCATCGCTGCGCGAGGTGGCCATGCCGTAACGGCCGGCAAAGAATTCGTGAAACGCCGCGTAGGCATACCAGGCTTCGTCGAAATGCAGGACTTCGACGCTGTTGCCCAGACTCTGCTTGATCAGCTCGGCGTTATAGCAAAGGCCGTCGTAGGTCGAGTTGGTGATCACCGCCAGTTTGACTTTCGGTTCGCGGCCCTTGGTCAGCGGGCTGGCATCGATCTTGGCCTGGATCGATTCGCGGCTGAATTCACTGAGCGGAATCGGGCCGATAATGCCCAGCTCATTACGCTCCGGGCACAGGTACAGCGGAATCGCGCCGGTCATGATGATCGCGTGCAACACCGACTTGTGACAGTTGCGATCCACCAGCACCAGATCATCGCGCCCGACCATCGAGTGCCAGACAATCTTGTTGGCGGTCGAGGTGCCGTTGATCACGAAAAAGGTGTGATCGGCGCCGAAATTGCGTGCAGCCCGTGCTTCTGCCTCGGCCAATGGACCGGTGTGATCGAGCAGCGACCCCAGCTCCGGCACCGAGACCGACAAGTCCGAGCGCAGAGTGTTTTCACCAAAAAACTGATGAAACGCCTGCCCCACCGGACTCTTGTGATACGCAACCCCGCCGCCATGGCCGGGGGTGTGCCAGGAGTAGTTGGAATCGGCGGTGTGCTGCACCAGCGCCTTGAAGAATGGCGGCAACAGGCCGTCCAGATATTTGCGCGCCGCCCGCGCCACCTGCCGGGCGAGAAACGGCACCGTGTCTTCAAACAGGTAGAGAATGCCGCGCAACTGGTTGAGCTCGGCCATGGCATCGGCCGGGGCGTTTTCCAGGGTGACTTGCTCGCCGAGGGCAAAGATCGGCAGATCCGGCGCCCGCACCCGGGCCAGACCGATCAGTTCGGCCATGTTCTGCAACAGATGGGAATTGGTGCTGGCATCTTCGGCAGCGATCAGCATGCACGCCAGACCATGGTGGGTCGACGCAACCAGCCGGCCCTCGGTGTAGTCCGTGGCCGAAACGATACTGAAACCTTCCTGCTCCAATTCATGGGCGATGCCGCGAATGCGTTCGCCAGCAACCGTATCGGCCTTGATGTCGCGGTGAACGATCAATACCGGGAACTTCAGATCTTTGTACATGGGCTCAGTGTCCTGAGGCGGCGGAGAGTGATCTGCCAATGTCCTCAGGGTAGAGGGTCGGAGCGGATGTGGCGAGGGTGGCCAGTTGTCAGTACTGCCAAAAACAAAGGATCGCCCGAACACGGCTGGTATGTTCGGGCGATCCTCTTTGCTTTACGCCTGAGCTTCGGCTTCCAGCAGTTGAGTCCACAACGCCGGGGCGCCGGCCGACTTGGCGATGATTTCCAGGCGCACCTGGTGTTCGGCCAGTTCGGCTTCGGTGGCGCGAATGATTCGCCCCGGCTGACGATCTGCCGGCAGACGACGGATTTCGGTGGCGGAATTGTCCGCGCCCTCGCCCGTGCCATTGCCGTCGGAGGCATTGCCAGCCAGCGACAGGCTGGTCTGGCCGCCGGTCATGGTCAGGTAGACGTCGGCGAGAATCTCCGAGTCGAGCAGTGCGCCGTGCAGCTCACGGCCGGAGTTGTCGACGCCGTAGCGTTTGCACAAGGCATCGAGGCTGTTGCGCTGACCCGGGTGACGCTCCCGGGCCATTATCAGGGTATCGAGGATCGTGCAGTGCTGCGTGATATCGGCACGATCGTGCTGCCCCATCAGGGCGAATTCGTTGTTGATGAAACCAACGTCGAACGCCGCGTTATGGATGATCAGCTGCGCACCGTTGATGAACTCGAAGAACTCGTCGGCCACTTCAGCGAAACGCGGCTTGCCGACCAGGAATTCATTGGTGATGCCGTGGACGCCGATCGCGCCTTCGTCACTCTCGCGGTCCGGTTGCAGGTAAACGTGAAAGTGCCGGCCCGTCAGGCGTCGACCGATCAGCTCGACACAACCGATTTCAATAATCCGGTGGCCGTCGGTCACCGGCATGCCGGTGGTTTCGGTATCGAGTACAACGGATCTGGTGGCCATCAGTGTTCAGCTCTCAACGGGTCAATCGTGCAAAAGCGGCGATGTTAACACGCTCGCCGGAAGGGTTTCAGTGCCAAGGGCTCAGCTCTGCTTGTAACCGCGAACCTCATCCACTCCACGGTTGGCCAACTGGTCGGCCCGTTCGTTGCCGTGGTGGCCGATGTGGCCGCGGACCCATTTCCAGGTGACCTTGTGGCGGTTGACCTGCTCGTCGAGCTCCTTCCACAGGTCGGCGTTTTTCACCGGCTCCTTGGCCGCGGTTTTCCAACCGCGCTTTTTCCAGTTGGCCATCCACTCGTTGATGCCTTTCATCACGTATTGCGAGTCGGTCACCAGCAGCACTTCGCACGGACGCTTGAGGGCTTCCAGGCCGCGAATCGCGCCGAGCAGCTCCATGCGGTTGTTGGTGGTGTTGGCTTCGCCGCCCCACAGCTCCTTTTCGACGCCCTTGCACACCAGCAAGGCGCCCCAGCCGCCCGGGCCGGGGTTGCCCTTGCAGGCGCCGTCAGTGAACAGTTCTACGCTATCGACGCTTTCGCTCATGCCACTCTATCCAGAAAAATGCCTGGCCTCGCCGATCAAGGATCGACAACGGCCCGGGCCGGGACAGACCCGGCCACAATAAAAGAAGGTTTACGGTTCGATGCGGCGCCGATTGACCTTGGCCATCGGCAGCGGAATCAGCTTGCCCATCGGCTCGCGGCGTTCCTGCCGCACCGGACGCAGGCCGACCACGATCTTGCGTGCGACCAGTAAATAGAAGCCGCCGCCTGACAATTGCCAGTCACCGGCCTTGCGTTCCCAGCCGGCCAGACGGGCCTGCCACTTGGGTGACGCGAGCGGCGGACGATAGCACCCGAAGCGGCGTTTCTCCAGCGCGAAGCCCAGCAGATTGAGCCAGTCCGCCACACGTGACGGCGAGATGCAGCGCGCCTTGCGCAAGGCATCATGGGCGAACACATGGCGCAGTCCCCAAGTGCTCCAGGGGTTGATGCCGACGATCAGCAGATGCCCGCCGGGGCGCACGCTGCTGGCCGCTTCGCGCAAAAGTCCGTGGGGCGACAGACAGAAATCCAGACCATGCTGCAACACCACCACGTCGGCGGCGTGCTCGCTCAATGGCCAGGCCTGTTCTTCGCAGACGATCTCCACGCCCGGCAACGGCGCGCCCAGCCGCACATTGCGCTGCACTTGCGGCGCCGACGGCGGCGTCTCGGCGGACGGACCGTAATGCACCAGATAGCCGCCGAAGAACCGGCCCAGTTCGTCTTCGAGCATGCGCCGTTCTTCGTCCAGCAGAAATTGCCCGAGGGGGCCGGACAGCCATTCACGGGCTGCACCGATCAGCGCGAGCCAGTCAGGATCGGCCTGAGCGAACGCTTTATCGATCATTGCATTCTCCAACACGCCAGGAACCTCTAAGATGCGCCAATGTTACCCGCTTGGCGAATTCGACGATGATACAGATCAGTGCCCTGCCCGCCTTCACCGACAACTACATCTGGTTGTTACAGGATCATGCCACCCGGCGTTGCGCAGTGGTCGATCCGGGAGATGCCGCCCCCGTACAGGCGTGGCTCGACGCACATCCGGGCTGGGTGCTCGGCGATATCCTTATCACTCACCATCACCACGACCATGTCGGCGGCGTCGAGACACTGAAAAAGGCCACCGGCGCCACGGTCTACGGACCGGCCAGCGAGAGCATTCCGGGGCGGGACGTGGCCCTCAAGGACAACGACACGGTGCGCGTGCTCGGCTGGGACTTCGACGTCCATGCCGTGCCCGGCCACACCCTGGGACATATCGCCTACTACCATCACGGCCTGCTGTTCTGTGGCGACACCCTGTTCGCCGCCGGTTGCGGCCGTCTCTTTGAAGGCACGCCGCAGCAGATGCACCAGTCACTGAGCCGTCTGGCAGCGTTGCCGGAAGACACGCTGGTCTACTGCACCCACGAATACACCCTGAGCAACCTGAAATTTGCCGCCGCCGTCGAGCCGGGCAACCGGGACATCGCCGCCCGTCTGGAAAAAGTCACCCAGCAACGTGCGAACGGCGTCATGACCCTGCCCTCGACCCTTGCACTGGAAAAGCTCACAAACCCCTTTCTGCGCACCAGTGAAATATTAGTTACACAAAAAGTGGACGAACGGAACGGCCCTCAAAACCGGGCGCCGAGTGAGGTTTTTGCGGCTCTGCGGGCATGGAAAGATACGTTCTAAGCAGCGCACCGCTTGGTTCAAAAGTTCTGAATGGTTGACCGCAGGGGGTGCGCTTTCTAGAATCGCCCGACATTTTTGCCCGGAACTTACTTCCAGCCAATGTCGTCATCCATACGTAAGTCCGTCAATTCAGATGCATTGACCCGCCTGGCGCAAGCCATCGCGGTGGCTGTGTCCGCCACACTGGCGGGTTGTTCCAGCCATGCTCCGCAGACTGAAGCGACGCATACGCCGAACATTGCTGCGCGAGCCAAGCAGAAGCCTATCTGGTTGTCGGAAAAGCCCAGCCCGCAGGTACCCCAGGACATCTGGGAGCGCATGCGCAGCGGTTTCCAGCTGCAGGAAGGCCTGGGCGTAAACCCGCGCATCGAGCAACAGCGCCTGTGGTTCGCCAGTAACCCTTCCTTCCTCGAGAACGCCGGTGAACGCGGCAGCCTCTACATTCATTACATCGTCGAGCGCCTCGAAGAACGCAACATGCCGCTGGAACTGGCGCTGCTGCCGGTCATCGAAAGCGCCTACAACCCGATGGCCTATTCCCGGGCCGATGCGGTGGGCCTCTGGCAGTTCATCCCTTCCACCGGGCGCTACTTCAACCTGCGTCAGACCCGTTTCTACGATGGCCGTCGCGACATTACGGCTTCGACCACCGCAGCGATGGACTACCTGACCCGTCTGCACGACATGTTCAACGGTGACTGGCTGCTGGCACTGGCCGCGTACAACGCCGGTGAAGGCACAGTGAGCCGCGCCATCGAGCGCAACGAGAAGCTCGGCCTGCCGACCGATTACTGGAACCTGCCCCTGCCGGCGGAAACCCAGGCTTACGTGCCGAAACTGCTGGCACTCTCGCAAGTGGTTCTGACCCCGGAAGCCTATGGCGTGAACCTCAACCCGATCGCCAACGAACCGTATTTCCAGGTCGTCGAAATCAACCAGCGCATGGACCTCTCCAAGGTCGCAGCGGTGGCCAACATAGACGAAGACGAACTGTTCCAGCTCAACCCGGCGTTCAAGCAGCGCACCACCATCGATGGCCCGCAGCACCTGCTGGTGCCGACCTCGAAGGCGCAACTGCTGACCGCCAGCCTGCAAACCATGCGCCCTGAAGAGCTGATCAGCCCGCGTTCGCTGAAACCAGTGTTCGAAGGTGCCGATCCGAGCGAAATCGCCCAGGCCAAGCGCGCCTATCGGGTCAAGCGTGGCGACAACCTTGGCTCCATCGCCAAGGCCAACAAGGTCGAGGTCAAGGATCTGCAACGCTGGAACAAGCTGACCGGCAAGAACCTCAAGGTCGGCCAGACCCTGGTCATGCAGGACACCACCAAACGTACGCCGGTACGCAAGAGTGGCGGGCGCATCAATACGGTCATCGCTGCCAACAGCAAGACCAGCAGCAAGACCAAAGACAACGACGACGGCAAGCAGACCCAGTACAAGGTCAAGCGCGGCGACACCCTGTACGTGGTGGCCAAGCGTTTCAACGTCGAGATGCAGCACCTCAAGCGCTGGAATCCGGGCGCTGGCAAGGCGCTCAAGCCTGGGCAAATGCTCACGGTCTACCAGCCGCACTGACAAGGAGCCCCTGCTTTTCAGGGGCTTTTTTTCGTCTGTCATTTTTTTGATATTTGCGTAGATCGGCGCAGACGGCTCCCACAATTAACCGCGCATTAAGCCCCTGTCTTTTTCCTGTCCATACAAGCTGTTACTGTACGGCCCACAAAGCCCAAGCCGCCTGGATCGGATCTGACTTGAAGCGTCCCCTCCTCCTGCTCCTGATCAGCCTGGCCTTGAGCTCCCCCGTCAGCGCGACGATCACCGAAAGCCACGGTTATGCGCAGTTCGGCACGCTCAAGTACCCGGCCAGATTTACCCACTTCGACTGGGTCAACCCGCAAGCGCCCAAGGGCGGCACCTTGCGGGTGATGGCGTTTGGCACCTTCGATACGCTCAATCCCTACACCTTCAAGGGCACCAGCCCGGTCACCACGGCGAACTTCCTCCAATACGGCATCAACGAGCTGAACGAGCCGCTGATGGTCGGCACCGGGCAATACGCACCGTCGGGGGACGAACCAGCGTCCAGTTACGGTCTGATCGCCCAATCGGTGGAGTACAGCGAAGATCGCAGCTGGGTGGTGTTCAATCTGCGCCCGCAGGCGCGCTTCCACGACGGCACGCCGATCACCGCGTACGACGTGGCGTTTTCCTATCGCCTGCTGCTCAAGGAAGGTCATCCGCTGTACCGCACCGCCCTTCAGGAAGTGCTGCGCGTCGATATCCTCAACCCGCAACGTATCCGTTTTGTGCTCAAGCGCAGCGGCAATCCGTTGCTGATCCTGCGCCTGGGCGAATTACCGGTGCTGCCCCAGCATTACTGGAAGGGTCGCGACTTCAAGGCCACCACCTTCGAGCCACCGCTGGGCAGCGGGCCGTACCGCATCACCTCGGTCACGCCGGGGCGGCAGTTGATTTTCGAGCGGGTCAAGGACTACTGGGGCAAGGATC
This sequence comes from Pseudomonas sp. MCal1, assembly GCF_026341415.1. Lineage (NCBI taxonomy): Bacteria > Pseudomonadati > Pseudomonadota > Gammaproteobacteria > Pseudomonadales > Pseudomonadaceae > Pseudomonas > Pseudomonas sp. MCal1. Next base: position 277,275 of record NZ_JAKUMP010000008.1, on the reverse strand, counting down.
TGCCGGTCAATCGCGGCAAGTACAACGTCGATCGCATGGAAGTCGAGTTTTATCGCGACAGCGATGTGGCCTTCGAGGCGTTCAAGGCCGGCGAGTTCGACATCTATATCGAGCATCAGGCCAAGAACTGGGCCAACGGTTACAACTTTCCGGCGATCCGTCGCGGCGACGTGATCAAGGCACAAATCCCCCACCAGATCCCGACCCAGAGTCAGGGCCTGTTCATGAACACCCGGCGCCCGGCGTTTGCCGATATCAAGGTGCGTGAAGCGTTGGGCCTGATGTTCGACTTCGAATGGACCAATCGCGCACTGTTCAGCGACGCCTACAAGCGCACCACCAGTTACTACCCCAACAGCGAGTTCAGTGCCGTTGGCCTGCCGGTCGGTCATGAATGGCTGATGCTCAAGCCGTACAAGGATCAACTGCCGGCGCGCCTGTTCACCGAACCGTTCACGCTGCCGCAGACCGACGGCCGCGGGATCCCCCGGAAAACCATGCGCAAAGCCTTGGCCCTGCTGGCCGAGGCCGGCTGGAAGCTCAACGGCCAGCGCCTGCAGAACGCCGCCGGCCAGCCGTTGCGTTTCGAGCTGCTGCTGGTCAATCCGAACCTGGAGCGAATCCTCCAGCCGTACATTGAAAACCTCAACAGCATCGGCATCGACGCGCGCCTGCGCACGGTGGACCGCGCCCAGTACAAACAGCGTCTGGACCAGTTCGATTTCGACATGATCCTGATGACCCTCAACCAGACCCTCAGCCCAGGGCTGGAACAGTGGCAGTACTTCCACTCCAGCCAGGTCGGGGTCAAGGGCAGCAAGAATTACGCGGGCATCGCCAACCCGGTGGTCGACCACTTGCTCGAGCAACTGCTCGCCGCCCGTACCCGCGATGAACAGGTCGCCGCCGGCAAGGCGCTGGACCGCGTGCTGCTCTGGCAGCACTACAGCATTCCCAACTGGTACCTCAATTATCACCGTCTGGCGTACCGCAACCGGTTCGCCTTTGTCACTACGCCGCCCTACACCTTGGGCCTGAGCGCGTGGTGGCTGAAATCTTCGGAGAAAGATCGATGAAGCCTATCCGCGCCCTGCTCGTGCAGGCCAGCGGTCTGCTGTTCGCCGGGCTGGCCTTTGCCGCCCCGCAACACGCCGTGACCCTGTACAACGAGCCGCCGAAATACCCCGCCGACTTCAAGCACTTCGATTACGTGAACCCCGACGCGCCCAAGGGCGGGATCTTCCGCCAGGCCGGCTTCGGCGGATTCGACAGCCTCAACCCTTTCATCAGCAAGGGTGTGCCGGCGGACGATATCGGCCTGATCTACGACACGCTGGCCAAACAGGGTCTGGACGAGCCGTTTACCGAATACGGCCTGATCGCCGCCAAGATCGAAAAGGCCCCGGACAACAGTTGGGTGCGCTTCTACCTGCGCCCCGAAGCGAAGTTTCACGACGGCCACCCGGTACGCGCCGACGACGTGGTGTTCAGCTTCCAGACCCTGACCAAGGAAGGCGCGCCGATGTACCGCGGCTACTACGCCGACGTTGAAGAAGTGATCGCCGAAGACCCGCTCAAGGTGTTGTTCAAGTTCAAGCACACCAACAATCGCGAGCTGCCGCTGATCCTCGGTCAGTTGCCGGTGCTGCCGAAGCACTGGTGGGCCGATCGTGATTTCAACAAGGGCAACCTGGAAATCCCGTTGGGCAGCGGTCCTTACAAGGTCACCGAAGTGAAGGCCGGACGCTCGGTGCGCTATGAGCGGGTCAAGGACTACTGGGGCAAGGACCTGCCGGCCAACCGCGGTTTCTACAACTTCGATGTGATGACCACCGACTATTACCGTGACAACACCGTCGCGCTGGAGGCGTTGAAGGCCGGGCAGTTCGATTACTGGCTGGAAATGGCCGCAAAAAACTGGGCCAACGCCTACAACGTGCCGGCAGTGAACGAAGGGCGGCTGATCAAGGAACAGATTGCCAACAGCAACCCGACCGGGATGCAGGGTTTCGTCTTCAATCTGCGCCGCCCGGTGTTTCAGGACGTTCGGGTACGACAGGCTCTGGGCTTGTTGTTCGACTTCGAATGGACCAACAAGCAACTGTTCAACGGTGCTTATGCGCGCACCCGCAGTTATTTTGAAAACTCGGAAATGGCCGCCACCGGCCTGCCTGATGCCGAGCAGGTGGCGATCCTCGATCCGTTTCGCAGCAAGCTGCCGGCGCAGGTGTTCAGCGAAGCCTTCGAAAATCCGAAAACCGACGCCAGTGGCATGATTCGCGCGCAACAGCGCGAGGCGTATCAGTTGCTGCAAGAGGCCGGCTGGAAAATCGTCGACGACAAAATGGTCGACGCCACCGGCAAACCGGTGGTCATCGAATTCCTGCTGGCGCAGACCGAGTTCGAACGCGTGCTGTTGCCGTTCAAGCGCAACCTCAGTGACCTGGGCATCGATCTGGTGATCCGCCGTGTCGACGTCTCCCAATACGTCAATCGCGTGCGATCGCGGGATTTCGACATGATCGTCGGCAGCTTTCCGCAGTCCAACTCGCCGGGTAACGAACAACGCGAATTCTGGATGAGCGCGGCCGCCGACAAGGCCAGCAGCCGCAACTCGATGGGCCTCAAGGATCCGGTGGTCGATCATCTGGTGGAAAGCCTGATCAACGCCGATTCGCGCAAAAGCCTGGTGGCCCACGCCCGCGCCCTCGACCGCGTGCTGCAATGGGGTTACTACGTGATTCCGAACTGGCACATCAAGACCTGGCGCGTGGCGTACTGGAACCACATCGGCCACCCGAAAGTCTCCCCCAAGTACGACATCGGCATTAACACCTGGTGGGTCAAACCCGATGCGAAACCGGCGGTAGAAGTCGAAACCCAACTGCAAGCCGACCCTGCGGGCACGGAGTAATCAGATGCTGGCGTACATTTTTCGGCGACTGCTGCTGATCATCCCGACCCTGTTCGGCATTTTGCTGATCAATTTCGTGATCATCCAGGCCGCGCCCGGCGGGCCGGTGGAGCAGATGATCGCCAAGCTCGAAGGCTTCGAAGGCGCCACCAGCCGCATTGCCGGCGGTGGTGCCGAAGTGTCGGTGGCCGGTTCCTCCTATCGCGGAGCGCAGGGCCTGGACCCGGCGCTGATCAAGGAAATCGAAAAGATGTACGGGTTCGACAAGTCGGCCCCTGAGCGTCTGTGGATCATGGTCAAGAACTACGCCCGGCTGGATTTCGGCGACAGTTTCTTTCGCGACGCCAAGGTCATCGACCTGATCAAGGAAAAGATGCCGGTGTCGATCTCGCTCGGATTGTGGAGCACGCTGATCATGTACCTGGTGTCGATCCCGCTGGGGATCGCCAAGGCCACGCGGCACGGCAGTCATTTCGACGTCTGGACCAGTTCGGCGATCATCGTCGGTTACGCGATCCCGGCGTTCCTGTTTGCGATCCTGCTGATCGTGGTGTTTGCCGGCGGCAGTTATCTGGACTGGTTTCCCTTGCGCGGCCTGACGTCGAACAACTTCGATGAACTGAGCCTGGGCGGCAAGATTCTCGATTACTTCTGGCACCTGGCGCTGCCGGTGACGGCACTGGTGATCGGCAACTTCGCGACCATGACCCTGCTGACCAAAAACAGCTTCCTCGACGAAATCAACAAGCAGTACGTGGTCACCGCCAAGGCCAAAGGCCTGACCCGCAATCGCGTGCTCTACGGCCACGTATTTCGCAACGCGATGCTGCTGGTGATCGCCGGGTTCCCGTCGGCGTTCATCGGCATCTTCTTCACAGGTTCCCTGCTGGTGGAAGTAATCTTCTCCCTCGACGGCCTCGGCCTGATGAGTTTCGAAGCGGCGATCAACCGCGATTACCCGGTGGTGTTCGGTACCCTGTTCATCTTCACCCTGCTGGGGCTGGTGGTGAAACTGATCGGCGACCTCACCTACACCCTCGTCGATCCGCGCATCGACTTTGCCAGCCGGGAGCATTGAGATGAACCTGTCCCCTCTCAACCGCCGGCGCTTCGAACTGTTCAAGGCCAACAAGCGCGGCTGGTGGTCGCTGTGGCTGTTTCTGATCCTGTTCGGCCTGAGCCTCGGTGCCGAACTGATCGCCAACGACAAGCCGCTGGTGGTGCACTACGACAACAACTGGTACTTCCCGGCGATCAAGCGTTACCCGGAAACCACCTTCGGCGGCGAGTTCCCACTGGAGGCCAACTACAAGAGCCCGTACATCCGCGAACTGCTCAAGGCCAAGGACGCGTGGGTGCTGTGGGCGCCGATTCCGTTCAGCTACCAGAGCATCAACTACGACCTGAAAGTCCCGGCCCCCGCCCCGCCATCGGCGGACAACCTGCTGGGCACCGACGATCAGGGCCGCGATGTGCTGGCGCGGGTGATCTACGGCTTCCGTATCTCCGTGCTGTTTGCCCTGACCCTGACCGTGCTCAGCTCGATCATCGGCGTCATTGCCGGCGCCTTGCAGGGTTTCTATGGTGGCTGGGTCGATCTGGCCGGCCAGCGCTTCCTGGAGATCTGGTCGGGCTTGCCGGTGCTGTATCTGCTGATCATTCTCGCCAGTTTCGTCCAGCCGAACTTCTGGTGGCTGCTGGGGATCATGCTGTTGTTCTCGTGGATGAGCCTGGTGGACGTGGTGCGCGCCGAGTTCCTGCGCGGGCGCAACCTCGAGTACGTGCGCGCGGCCCGAGCACTGGGCATGCAGAACGGCGCGATCATGTTCCGCCACATCCTGCCCAACGCGATGGTTTCGACCATGACCTTCATGCCGTTCATCCTGACCGGCGCCATCGGCACCCTCACCGCCCTGGACTTCCTCGGTTTCGGCTTGCCGGCCGGCAGTCCGTCGCTGGGTGAACTGGTAGCCCAGGGCAAATCCAACCTGCAGGCGCCATGGCTGGGCATGAGTGCGTTTGCGGTGCTGGCGCTGATGTTGAGTTTGCTGGTGTTCATCGGCGAGTCCGCTCGCGATGCCTTCGACCCGAGGAAGTGACATGAATCAGGACAATCTGATCGAAATCCGCGACCTCGCCGTCGAATTCGGCCTCGGCGATCGCGTGCAACGGGTGGTCGAGGGCGTGAGTTTCGACATCAAACGCGGCGAAACCCTGGCGCTGGTCGGCGAGTCTGGCTCGGGCAAGTCGGTGACGGCGCATTCGATCCTGCGCCTGCTGCCCTACCCGCTGGCGCGACATCCGTCCGGCAGCATCAACTATTCCGGGCAAAACCTGTTGGGGCTGAGCGAAAAGACCATCCGTCACATTCGCGGCAACCGGATCGCAATGATCTTTCAGGAGCCGATGACCTCGCTCAACCCGCTGCACTCGATCGAAAAGCAGATCAACGAGGTGCTGGGCATCCACAAGGGCCTGACCGGCAAGGTCGCGACCAAGCGCACGCTCGAGCTGCTGGAAATGGTCGGCATCCCCGAGCCACACAAGCGTCTCAAGGCCCTGCCCCACGAATTGTCCGGCGGCCAGCGCCAGCGGGTGATGATCGCCATGGCCCTGGCCAACGAGCCGGAACTGCTGATCGCCGACGAACCGACCACCGCGCTGGACGTGACCGTTCAGCTGAAAATCCTCGACCTGCTCAAGCAATTGCAGGCCCGATTGGGCATGGCGCTGTTACTGATCAGTCACGATTTGAACCTCGTGCGAAGAATTGCGCATCGTGTATGTGTCATGCAGCGCGGTTGCATCGTCGAACAGGCATCGTGCGAAGAGCTGTTCCGTTCGCCGCAGCATCCGTACACTCGGGAACTGCTTGGCGCGGAGCCCAGCGGAGGCCCGGCAAGCAATAAAATCGGGGCGCCGCTGCTTGAGGTCGAGGACTTGAAAGTCTGGTTCCCGATCAGGAAAGGCCTGCTCAAGCGCACGGTGGATCACGTCAAGGCAGTGGACGGCATCAATTTCAGCTTGCCTCAGGGTCAGACCCTGGGGATTGTGGGAGAAAGCGGTTCCGGTAAATCCACCCTGGGTCTGGCGATCCTGCGGTTGATCGGCAGCCAGGGTGCGATCCGTTTTGAGGGCAAACAGCTGGATTGCCTGACGCAAAGCGAAGTCCGGCCGCTGCGCCGGGAGATGCAGGTGGTGTTTCAGGACCCGTTTGGCAGCCTGAGCCCGCGGATGTGCGTAAGCGACATCGTTGGCGAAGGTTTGCGGATCCACAGGATGGGCACCGCCGCCGAGCAGGAAGCGGCAATTATTGCGGCATTGAAGGAGGTAGGTCTGGATCCGGAAACCCGGCACCGCTACCCCCACGAATTTTCCGGTGGGCAACGGCAGCGAATTGCCATAGCCCGGGCCTTGGTGCTCAAACCGGCGCTGATCCTGCTGGACGAGCCGACTTCGGCCCTCGACCGGACGGTGCAGCGGCAAGTGGTGGAGTTGTTGCGTTCACTGCAAGCCAAGTACAACCTGACGTATTTGTTCATCAGCCATGACCTGGCTGTTGTGAAAGCGCTGAGCCACCAGCTGATGGTGGTCAAGCATGGCCAAGTGGTCGAACAGGGAGACGCGCAAAGTATCTTTGCCGCCCCCCAACATCCGTATACACAGCAGTTGCTGGAGGCCGCTTTCCTGGCACCAGCCACTGCGCAATAACCTGAAAGAGGAGCAACACATGGGTTTTCTCGCCGGTAAGCGCGTACTGATCGTCGGTGTCGCCAGCAAGCTGTCCATCGCATCCGGCATCGCTGCCGCCATGCATCGCGAGGGCGCTGAGCTTGCCTTCACTTATCAGAACGAAAAACTGAAAGGTCGCGTGGAAGAGTTCGCACAGGGCTGGGGTTCGAGCCCTGAGCTGTGCTTCCCGTGCGACGTAGCCAGCGATGAAGAAATCGCCAAGGTCTTCGAAGAGCTGAGCAAGAAGTGGGACGGCCTGGACTGCATCGTGCACTCCGTCGGCTTCGCCCCGGGCGACCAACTGGACGGCGACTTCACCGAAGTCACCACCCGTGAAGGCTATCGCATCTCCCACGACATCAGCGCCTACAGCTTCGTCGCGCTGGCCAAGGCTGGTCGCGAAATGATGAAGGGCCGCAACGGCAGCCTGCTGACCCTGTCCTACCTGGGCGCCGAGCGCACCATGCCGAACTACAACGTCATGGGCATGGCCAAGGCTTCGCTGGAAGCCGGCGTGCGCTACCTGGCCGGCTCCCTGGGCCCGGAAGGCACTCGCGTCAACTGCGTATCGGCCGGCCCGATCCGCACCCTGGCCGCTTCCGGCATCAAGAGCTTCCGCAAGATGCTGGCCGCCAACGAAGCGCAAACCCCGCTGCGTCGCAACGTCACCATCGAAGAAGTCGGCAACGTCGGCGCCTTCCTGTGCTCGGACCTGGCGTCCGGCATCAGCGGTGAAATCACCTACGTGGACGGCGGCTTCAACACCACCGCCATGGGCAACATCGAAGAGTAATCTTCGCGCTGCCGATAAAAAGCCCGCCTGTTCAGGCGGGCTTTTTCATGCCTGCGATTCCAGGCAACGGGCAAACATCTGTTGAATCGGTTGAGAACGCTGACTGTAGCGCTGCAAAACCACCATCTCCCGATGAAACGTCAGTTCTCCCAGTTCGATCACCCTCACCTTCAGCGGATGCTCCAGCCATAGCCCGGCTCTGGGCAGCAACGAAACCCCGAGCCCGCACTCGACCATCTTCACGATCGCTTCCAGCTCATCCAGCTCCAGCGCTACGTGAACGTCTATCCGCTGCTCTCGCAGAAATCGCGTCACCAGCCTTCCGCCAAACGAATTACGGTCATAGCGGACGTGCGGCTGTTCTGCGAGCAATTGCAGCGGATCGTCGCCCTCGACGTCGGGCGGCACGATCAGCACAAACGGCTCGCGCCGGATCACCTGCGCCGACAACTCCTTGGGCAATTCGAACGGTGGCTTGATCATGATCGCCAGATCGACTTCCCCGGCATCCACCTGGCTCAACAGGTTCAACGACACACCCGGCACCAGCTTCGGCTCCACGCCCGGCGCCTGCTGGCGTAAACGCAGCAAGGCCTCAGGCAACAACCCGGTCTGCGCGGTGGCCACGGCACCGATTTTCAGCTCACCGCGAAACTCGCTGGCGTCTTCACTGATCGCCATGCGGCTGAAAGTGGCGAGCATTTCCTGCGCCATCGGCACCGCGCGCTGTCCGGCCGGATTGAGGATCGCCTGCCGCCCGGTGCGATCGAACAGTTTTACGCCCAGCGCCTGTTCCAGATTGCGAATCTGCGCACTGACCGCCGATTGCGTCAGGCCGACATGCAGGCCCGCCGAGGCAAAGGTGCCGTGCTGCGCCACTGCCAGAAAGGTTCTTAATTCACGCAGCATGGACACCTCGATTGATCGAAATAATTTGAGCTCGGCGCAAAAACTATCGTCTTTCAATCGAAATGCACAGCGTTAGACTCAGCCCATCCCAAACGCTGATCGAGACCAGCCCCATGCCACTCAGCCCCTTCCATCTGGCCATTCCCGTATACGACCTCGAAGCCGCCCGGCACTTTTACAGTGAAGTGTTCGGCCTGGAGGAAGGTCGTTCCAGCGATCACTGGGTCGACTTCAATTTCTTCGGTCATCAACTGGTAATTCACCTGGCGCCGAAAAACGCCTCACAGGAAGCCGCCCACACCAACGCCGTGGACGGGCATGACGTGCCGGTGCCGCATTTCGGTGTGGTGCTGGGCATGGAAGAATGGCACGCCCTGGCCGAGCGTCTGAAATCACTGGGCACGCGGTTCGTGATTGAGCCCGGCATTCGCTTTCAGGGTCAGGTGGGAGAACAGGCGACGATGTTTCTGTTTGACCCATGCGGCAATGCGCTGGAGTTCAAGGCGTTCAGGGATATCGGGCAGTTGTTTGCCAAATAGCAGCGTCTTCAAAGACGCTTCGCCAGCAGGCTTGCTCCCACAATCCGGGTGGCAGCGAGCCGGCTGGCGAAGAGGCCCGCACTAACAACGCTTCAATGCCTGCTTGTGCTCATACATCGCTGCATCCGCATCCGCCAGCAACTTGTCTACCGTTTCATGCCGTCGCGGGTCGTATTCGATCTGGCCGACACTGAAGCGAATCGCGTAACCCCGGTGCAATGTGGCATTGCGCTCTTCGAGAATGTCCTTGAGCCGCGCCATGATCCGGGTGGTTTCCACGTGACTTGAGCCAGTCAGCAGCGCCACGAATTCATCGCCACCCAGGCGCCCGACCACATCACTCTCGCGAAAGGCGATGCGCAGCACATCGGCGAAGTTCTTCAGCGCGCTGTCGCCCTCGGCATGCCCATAAAGATCGTTGATCTGTTTGAAGTCATTGAGATCGAAAAACAGCAGCGTCGCCGGTTTTTCCAGGCGTGCGCAGGCGTCGAGCGCATGCTGGGCCAGCATCTTGAAGCCACGACGGTTGGACAGCAGCGTCAGCTCATCCATGCTCGCCATCTGCACGGCCATCAGTTCCTGTTCGGCCATGCCGGCCAGATCGCATAACAAGGCACGTTCTTCATCGTCAAGATCGCGGGGTTTGGTGTCGATCAGGCACAAGGTGCCCATCTTGTTGCCGTTGGGCACGGTCAGCGGATAACCGGCGTAGAACCGGATGTTTGGCTCCCCGGTAACCAACGGGTTGTCGTGGAAACGGTCGTCCTCTCGGGCGTCAGGCACCAGCATGAGCTCGTCCCTGAGAATCGCATGACCGCAGAATGAAACCGAGCGCGGCGTTTCGGTCGTGTCCAGACCCACGCAGGACTTGAACCATTGCCGCTCCTTATCCACCAGCGTGACCAGTGCGATCGGCACGTTGAACAGACGCTTGGCCAGTCGCGTCAGCCGGTCGAAGCGCTCTTCCGGTGCGGTGTCGAGCAGTTTCAGGTCCTGCAACGCTTGAATACGGACAGCTTCATTGGCGGGTTTGCCGGGTACCAGCATCACACACTCCTTTGACGTCGATGCAGTTGAGAGTAGCCCGAATCAGCGATCACTCAACCTCTCAACCGCCGACCACCGGACACGGCCCGCCCGCATCGGCCCACAGTTTGAACTGGGTCACGAAGATATCGTGCGGCACCGGAACCGGCGCGCGCCCTGCTCCGGGATTCCAGCCCCAGAGCACCAGTTTGTCCTCGCTGACGTGTTTGATCAGTGCGGCGAAATCCCGGTCGCCGTTGCTGGCGCGGTCCTTGATCATTGCGCACAAGCGGTCCGGCGACAGACCGATCCAGGCCATTTTGTGGGCGGCTGGCGGCAGGCTCCAGTGCGGCGCGCCGGGTGGCGCGTGAGGACCGTAACTGGCCGGCGGATTGCTCTCGGCGTGGCAGGTGGCGCAAGGCAAACCAGCCGCGCCCTTGCCGTCCATGCCGCGCACCACGCTCATGGCGTGGGGAATGCCGGCGTCGAACTGCAACGGTGAATCGCCGGGAATGTGGCAGTTCTGGCAACGCGGGCTCTGGAAGACTTTCTGCACCGTGCCGAAGGCTTTCAAGGCTTCCTGATCGTCGGCAAACAGGTCCGACGCGTAACCGCCCAGCCCGACCAGCATCACCGTGCCCAACAACAGATGTCGTTTCATCTCACCCCCCCGACAGTTGCAGTGGCAGTTCCCGCAAACGCTGCCCGGTCAGGGCGAACACCGCGTTGGCCACCGCCGGCGCGGTCGGCGGCACACCGGCCTCGCCGATGCCGCCGGGTTTGTCGGTGCTCGGCACGATGTGCACCTCGACCACCGGCATTTCATTGAGCCGCAACACTTGATAGTCGTGATAGTTGGACTGCACGACCTGGCCGTCCTTGAGCGTCAGTTTGCTGTGCAGCGCCATGCCCAGGCCGAAGGTGATGCACGACTCCATCTGCGCCGCGATGCTCTGCGGGTTGACCGCGACTCCGCAGTCCACCGCGCAGACCACGCGATGCACGCGGATCGCCAGATTGTCCTGGGACACCTCGGCGACTTGCGCCACATAGCTGCCGAACGACTCATGCACCGCCACGCCCAGCGCATGACCGTCCGGCAGCGGCGCTTTCCAGTTGGCCTTCTCCACCGCCAGGTTCAGCACGCCGAGATGCCGGGCGTGGTCCTTGAGCAGCGTTCGTCGGTACTCCACCGGATCCTTGCCCGCCGCCGTGGCCATTTCATCGATCAGCGATTCCACGACAAACGCGGTGTGGCTGTGGCCCACCGAACGCAGCCACAGCACGTTGATCCCGGTGGTCGGCGAATGCAGATCGACCTGATGATGGGCCAGGCCCTTGATGTACGGGCTGTCCGAAACGCCTTCGACCGACGTCTGGTCGACGCCATTCTTGACCATGGTTTTCTCGAGCATGGTGCCGGCCATGATCGACTGCCCGACCAGCACATGCTGCCAGGCCAGCGGCATGCCGTCGGGGCCGAGGCCGATCTTCGCCTGATGCAGGAACATCGAGCGGTAATAACCGCCGCGAATATCGTCCTCACGCGACCACACGGTTTTCACCGGCATCGCGGCAGCCTTGGCCACTTGCACCGCTTCGGCGACAAAGTCCGAGGTCGGGTTGGCCCGGCGACCGAAACCGCCACCGAGGAACTCGGTGTGGATCTCGACCTGCTCCGGTTTAAGCCCGGTAATTTTGCCGGCGACCATCTGATCCAGCGTCTGGAACTGGGTGCCGGTCCAGATCTCGCACTTGTCGGCACTGATCTTCACCGTGCAGTTCAGCGGTTCCATCGGTGCATGAGCCAGGTACGGCACGCTGTATTCGACGTCGATTTTCTTCGCAGCCTTGCCGAAGTTGCCTTTGGCATCGCCAGCCTGCGCCGCCGAGGTGCCCGGCGTGGCCGCCAGTTTGCGGAAACTCGCCAACAGCTTTTCACTGCTCAGGTCAGCGCCAGGCCCAAGGTCCCAATCGACCTTCAGCGCATCGCGCCCGAGTTTCGCCGCCCAGTAATGCTCGGCGACTACCGCCACACCGGTCGGCACCTGCACCACTTTGTGCACGCCGGGGATCGCCAGCGCCCCAGCGCCTTCAAAGGATTTCACCGTGGCGCCAAACGCCGGGGCACGCGCGACCATCGCCGTCATCAATCCCTCAAACTGCACGTCCATGCCGAACTTCGCGCGGCCAGTGATTTTCTCCGGGGTGTCGAGGCGTTTGGTGGGTTTGCCGATGACCTTCCAGTCCTTGGCTTCCTTGAACGTGATCGACTTCGGATCCGGCACCGGCAGTTGCCCGGCGGCGTCCGCCAGTTCGCCGTAGGTGGCGCGGTTGTCACCGGCAATCACCACGCCGGACTCGGTGCGGATCGTCGAGGGTGCCACGTTGAAACGCTTGGCCGCGGCCTCGATCAACATCTGCCGCGCCGTAGCGCCCGCGAGTCGGTAGCGGTCGAACTCCATCCAGGTCGAGGTCGACCCACCGGTGATCTGCATCCCGCCAAACGCGGGCATGCCGTAATCGGCTGCCGACGCCGGTGAGTGCTCGACACGAATCTTCGACCAATCGGCGTCCAGTTCTTCGGCGATCAACATGGTCAGGCCGGTCCAGATACCCTGCCCCATTTCCGAATGGCCGAGCAGCACTGTGACGCTGTTGTCCGGGGCAATCCGCAGGAATGCGTTCGGCGCAAAGGCCTTGCCTTCATTTTCCGCTGCCGTGGCAAAGCGGTTGCCGCCAGGCACCACGAACGCCACCACCAGACCACCGCCAAGCACGGCGCTGCCCTTGAGAAATCCGCGACGGGATACAGGACTGTTCATCACTCACTTCCCCTCGCTCAACCGATGTCGGCAGCGCGTTTGACCGCCGCACGGATTCTTGGATACGTGCCGCAGCGGCAGATGTTGCCGGAGAGCGCCTGATCGATATCGCTGTCGGTGGGTTTGGGGATTTTCGCCAGCAACGCGGCGGCGGACATGATCTGCCCGGACTGGCAATAGCCGCACTGCACCACGTCCAGCTCGGCCCAGGCCTGCTGCACCGGGTGCGAACCGTCACTGGACAAACCTTCGATGGTGAGGATTTTCTGGCCGTGGGCCACGGCGGTGGCCGGCGTGATGCACGAGCGCAGCGGTGCGCCATCGACATGCACGGTGCAAGCACCGCACTGGGCCATGCCGCAACCGAATTTGGTACCGGTCAGGTGCGCGACATCGCGCAGAACCCAGAGCAACGGCATGTCCGCAGGGACATCGAGCTCCTGATCCTTGCCATTGATGTTCAAGGTCAGCATCGGGGATTTCCTCAGACTCACGGTGTTCTGAAGGGCGCGGCTACAGCTTTCGATGGCTGCGCGCGCCTCGGCTTATCCCTTTCAGCTAAGCGCATTTTGACTCGACGACCAGTTGCCGCGACCACCGGTCATGGATCTACAGCATCGCGGCAACACGTTGCGCCGTAGCCTTGGCCGATTGCGGGTTCTGCCCGGTTACCAGTTTGCCGTCGGTCACCACATTCGACGTGAACGGCAGAAACGCCTTTTCGTAGCGTGCCCCGCGATCTTTCATCTGTTGTTCCGAGTCGTACGGTACTTTTTTCGCGACACCAGCCAACACTTCTTCCATCCACGAGTAACCGGTGACCTTGCGCCCCGCCACCAGCAGGCTGCCGTCCGATAGTCGCGTGTTGAGCAACCCGCAATAACCATGGCAGACCGACGAAACGATCCCGCCGCGCTCGAAGATCTCCCGGGTCAGCCGTTGCAGACCGGGGTCATCGGGAAAGTCCCACATCACCGCATGGCCACCGGTGAAGTAGATGGCGTCGAAATCCGCGCTGTCGATCTGTTCCGGGCTGGCGGTATTCGCCAGTAGCGCCATGCTGGCGGGGTCGTTCAGCCAGGCCTTCGCCGAGCGGTCGAGCATCGGCCACTTCAGCGCCCGTGGCTCCAACGGACTTTGCCCGCCCTTGGGGCTGACCAGTTGCTGCTCAAAGCCTTTTTCCGCGAACACCTGCCAGGCATGGGTCAACTCCCCCAACCACAGCCCGGTGGGTTCGGTCGGATCGGCATAGTGAGCGACATTGGTCACGACATGCAGGATACGGTGGGTCATTTGGCAGCCTCTCTCTGGGTAACACCGGCCTGACCGAACGCCGTCAGCGGCACCGGCAGGTTCAGCACGATCTGCGCGTCCTTGATCACGTCCAGCCGCAGGATCCGCGTAGCCCCGAGGCCATCGAGCAACTGGCTCAGCGGGCCGCCGTTGCGATCCAGCTGCACATCGCGGGGAAACAGGCGTTGGGCAAAGGATAGTGTGTTGCTCTGCACCACGCTCTGGTGCCACAGGCCATCGACCTGATGAATCATGGTGGCGGTGCTCATGCGCGATTGCGGCGTGACGTTTTTCAGGGTTGGCAACGGCGCTTTCAGCACCAGGTCCGGCAAGCCCTTGGGCCCGTCGATGTGGGCACTGACGCTGGTGCCGATGTTCACGTTGATGTCGGCGCGCCACTTGGGCAATTGATAGCCGTGCACGCCGCGCACCCGGGCGATTTCGGTGTTCACCGGCAGCGCCAGCACATGGGCGGTGAAACTGCGTCGGCGCATGGCGTCCATCAGTTCCCGCGCATGGGAGCCGCGGGCGCCGGGGCGACGCACGACAATCGCCACGGAGACTTCGTCGTACGGGTCGTTGTCGCAAACCGAATAGGAGAAAAACGTCAGCGCCACCAGTCCGTAACCGGGAAACGCCCGCAGCGGTTCAAGCGGCGCAGGCAAGGTGGCGCGCAGACGGTCCAGCGGCGCCAGGAACAGCAACTGCACGCTGCCGGAACGGTAATAGAAGTTCGGCGCCCAGGTCGGCCCGACTCTCGACGCGACCTGTAGCTTGGGAATGCGCCGGAAGAAGTCGATGTTGCCGGCTGCATTGTCCCGGGCCACTTCGTCGAGGTTGGGGTTCATCCGGAATCGGTCGTAGTAGCCGCCCTCCAGCACTTCAACCTTGTGCGTTCCGAATTCCACCTCTGTAAAGCGCTTGTTCATGTTCGCTGACCCTCTCGCTGATTGACCCGGCGAATGGCCGGTGAGCAAGAACTCTAAGGTTCAACCAAACTTTAAGGTCAAGCGCACAACGCCTATGACCCACCATTCACTCCAGCAATGACCGTTCGGAACTTGCTTGACCTTGAAGTGCACTTCAATCCTAGAGTTGATAACGCTTGTCATCACTCCCTTCGGGGTCACGTTCCGCATTTCCAGGAGTCGCAAACATGGGATTTGTCACAACGAAAGACGGCGTCGAAATCTTCTACAAGGACTGGGGCCCGAAAGACGCTCCGGTAATCCACTTCCACCACGGCTGGCCGCTGAGCGCGGATGACTGGGATGCGCAGATGCTGTTCTTCCTTGCTCAGGGCTTCCGGGTCGTGGCCCATGATCGACGGGGCCACGGGCGTTCGAGCCAGGTCTGGGACGGCCACGACATGGATCATTACGCCGACGACGTGGCGGCGGTGGTCAATCATCTGGGGACGCAGAAAGCCGTGCACGTCGGCCACTCCACCGGTGGTGGCGAAGTCATTCATTACATCGCCCGGCATGGCGAGGATCGGGTATCCAAAGCCGCGATCATCAGTGCCGTGCCGCCGCTGATGGTGAAAACCGAGAGCAATCCCGGCGGCTTGCCGAAGTCGGTATTCGACGATCTTCAGGCGCAACTGGCAGCCAATCGCTCGCAGTTCTATCACGATGTGCCGGCCGGTCCGTTCTATGGCTACAACCGGCCGGGGGCCAAGCCTTCGGAACCCGTCGTGCTCAACTGGTGGCGTCAGGGCATGATGGGCGGCGCCAAGGCTCACTACGACGGTATCGTCGCGTTCTCGCAGACCGACTTCACCGAAGACCTGAAAGGCATTTCGATCCCGGTGCTGGTGATGCACGGCGATGACGACCAGATCGTGCCGTACGAAAACGCCGGCGTACTCTCGGCGAAACTGCTGAAGAACAGCACGCTGAAGATCTATCCGGGCTTCCCCCACGGCATGCCGACCACCGAGGCGCCGACGATCAACGCGGATTTGCTGGCCTTTATTCGCGGCTGATTTTATTGGCCGGGGTCAGGCGCCCAGCCTGACCCCGCTTACTCTTCGGTTCGCCCCGTTCCCTCGCGATCACGCGCGTAGTGTCTGGCCAATGGAAACGCCGGCAGCCACGACTCGCGACGCACCGTCCAGAGTTCATAAGTCGGCTGCAACTGATCGGGCGCATCCAGCACACCCAGATTGACCTCGACTTCATCGCCACTGCGGCCGAACACCGAGGAGCCACAGCGCGGACAGAAATGTCGCCCCGCAAAGTCACGGGTTTCGCCGCTGATCGCCACCGCGTCCTCGGGAAAGATCGCCGACACGGCAAACAGCGCGCCATGGTGTTTGCGGCAATCCAGACAATGACAAACGCCAACCCTGTAGGGGCGCCCCGATGCCTCGATCCGCACTTCGCCGCACAGACAACCGCCGGTCACTCGGTACATGGGACACCTCGTCTGAAAATGGAATATCCGGTGAGTGAAAATAGCAGCCCAATGGGGGAACGCTTACAATCGTGGCCCATTAATACTACTCAGGCAGACCTGTTCTTTCATGGCGCTCGATCCTCTCACGATGCTCACCATTTCCACCGCCCTGGCCGCGGCGGCCGCCCTGTATCTGGCGGTCGAATGGCGCAGCATCCGCGAACCCTCCCTGCTGTTCTGGAGCGCCGGTTTCGCCACCATCACCGTCGGCTCGAGCCTGGCCCTGTTGCGCGCCAACGGTTATCCGCTGATCGGCATCTGGTTCGCCAACGGCTTGCTGGTGGTCGCGCACTGGCTGTTTCTGCTGGGGGTCGCGCGGTTTACCCAGCGCCGGTTGTCGCGAGCCTGGTACTTGATGTTCCTGCTGTGGCTGGCGTTGCTGCTGTTACCTGAAAGTCCATCGTGGTCAAAGATCATGCTGATGGCCAACTCGCTGCTGGTGGCCGCGTTGATGCTGCGGGCCAGCCTGTTACTGCGCCCGCATGGCAGTTCGCTGAGCGTCGGCGCGGTGCAATTGCGTTATGTGCTGCTGATCCACGGCACGTTTTATTTCACCAAGGCGATCATCGCGGTGATTCCCGGCACGCTGATCGATCTGGCGTCGCTGCGCGGCGAGATCATTCAGATTTCCCTGGTCGAGGGCGCAATGGCGATCATGCTGATCGCGCTGTCGATGACCGGCACCGAGCGCTATCGTCGGGAAAAACAGATCGCCGAACTGGCCGCCCGGGATCCGCTGACCGCGCTGTACAACCGTCGCGCCCTGGAAGTCCGTGCACCGCGCCTGCTCGATGAAGTCTCCAACGCCCGCCCCGGCGCCCTGCTGCTGATCGACATCGACAACTTCAAACTGATCAACGACCTGTATGGCCATACCGCCGGCGACCGCTTGCTCATTGCCCTCAGCGAAATGATCCGCGCGGTGCTGCCCAAAGGCGCGCTGGCGGCACGGCTGGGCGGTGACGAGTTCGTGATGCTGCTGGGCGATGCATCCCACGCACAGATCATGCTGCTGGGCAGTGCGCTGCGTGAGCAGTTTCAGCAGATGACGACCCAGACCTACACCACCCCGCAGGCCGTCACCCTGAGCATCGGCGCCAAGGTGTTCGATCAGCCGCCGGCCAGCCTCGCAGCGTTGATCGAGCAAGGTGACAGCGCGCTCTACGAATCCAAGCGCGCCGGGCGCAACCGCATTCAACTGGTCGACTACACCTGACCTATCCTTGCCTGCATCCCGCGATCCCGGAGTTTGTCATGTCCTCGCCTGAATCCACCCTCCTCCAGAGCTGGCACCACAACGCCCGGGCCTGGACCGAAGCCGTGCGCAGCGGCGCCATCGAGAGTCGCCGGCAAGTGACCGATCAGGCCATTCTGCTGGCGGTGATGGGACGCCAGCCCGAGCGCGTGCTCGATCTGGGATGCGGCGAAGGCTGGCTGTTGCGGGCGCTGGTCGAGCGAGGATTAGAGGCGGTCGGCGTGGACGGTGATGCGACACTGGTCGAGGCTGCGCAGTTGGCCGGTTCATCGCCCGTGCATGTCGCCAGTTACGAAGATCTGGTTGAGGCGAAAGTCGAGATTGGCCGCGACTACGACCTGATCTGCGCCAACTTTTCCCTGCTACATCAGGACATCATCCCGCTGCTCGCGGCGATGAATGGCCTGCTCGCGCCGGGCGGTGCGCTGGTGATCCAGACGCTGCATCCATGGGCGGTGGCCGCCGGTGATTATCAGGATGGCTGGCGGGAAGAAACCTTCGACGGGTTCCAGGGCGAGTGGTCGCCGATGCCGTGGTATTTCCGCACCTTGTCCAGTTGGCTGAATGCGCTGGACATGGCCGGCCTGCAATTGACCGACCTGCGCGAGCCGCAGCATCCGCAAAGCCCGGTGCCGCAGTCATTGCTGATGATTGCCGAGCGTCGCGGGTAAAACGCTAGAGCCTTGGCTAGAGCAGGATCCCGGTGTAATGCCGTAAAAACAGCCCGAACCCCGCGCCCCAGAGCACCACGGACAAGCCGAGGCCAAGGCTGGAAAACGGCACCACCAACACCCGGCAACCCGCCGCGATCAACACCAGTGCAAACCCAAGCACCACGCCCGAGCAGCCAGACCGACACCAACGCGATCAATGCCCCGCCGCGTACGCCGGGAATGCCGGTCCAGTTGGGCACCGCAGTCAACAGGAATCCGCCAACAATCGCCGCCGCAAAACCAAACGGCATTTCATGCCGATGCCAGGCGAGCATGCCGCCCGTCGGTTGCAGATCGAACCAATGGCCGTAAAGCCACAGACCCCAGATCAGCACCGCCAGAGCGGCGAATCCGGCCCCGGCCAGAAACAGCGGCCGAAAGCCAAAGCTGAACACTGGCGCCGCCGCGAGTCTGCGCATCTCAGGCCACCGCCAGTGCGGGTGACTGGCCCAACCGATACTGCGACAGCAGGCGCATCACATAGCCAATCTTGATCAACGTCGGGCCGACGATGGTCATCGCATGCATCGCCACCAGCAACGCAATGGGCATGTGGCCCTGATACAGATAAGCGCCGTAGATTCCCGCCAGCAACATGACTAGACCGGCGACGAGCACTTTGCTCGACAGGTGCAGAACGTTCAGCGGATTCTCGAAGAAAGCGAACATGTTTTCGTACTCCTGAGCGGATCGGTTTGTACTCAAGACACTTCAACTTGCGTGCCAGATTATTCGCCCAGCAATATCAGTCAGTTGCGCAAACACGAGTCAATTTGACACAGACGAAAACAGTCGTTTTAACAAACAACAAGGTCAATACGACTACATCCCGTCCTCCTTGCATCCAACCATCGATCCGGGGCACAGCCAGCCGAGCACAGACTGGCTACGCTATTAATCCAGCGTGTCCAACCTGCCGAGGAAGACTGCCATGCAACGCTTTCAAAAACTCACGCCCTGCCTGTGGTTCGACGATCAGGCCGAAGCGGCGGCGAAGTTTTACTGCTCGATCTTCGACCACTCGAAAATCACCACCGTCACCCACTACGGCAAGGCCGGCCAGGAGTTTCACGGCCGCCCGGAAGGCTCGGTGATGACCGTCAGTTTCGAACTCGACGGCCAGACCTTCACCGGGCTCAATGGCGGGCCGATGTTCAAGTTCAATGAGGCGATTTCGTTTCAAGTCAATTGCCAGACCCAGGAAGAGGTCGACCATTTCTGGGGCAACCTCAGCGCCGGCGGGCCGGTGGAAGCGCAACAGTGCGGCTGGCTCAAGGACAAGTTCGGCGTGTCGTGGCAGATCGTGCCGGTAGCGTTGACGCACATGATGACCGATCCCGACCAGACCAAGGCGCAACGGGCGATGCAGGCCATGCTCGGAATGAAAAAACTCGACATCGCCGAACTGGAACGAGCCTTCGCCGGCAAGAGCTAATACACTCGGGCACTGGTCTGCCGAGAACCCCAACAATGAAAGCTGCCACCAAGAACCCCGAACAAGCCCCGCGCTTCTGGCGCGACGACGCCCTGCCCTTTATCGAAGCGCGGGCCATCGCCGACGGGCGTGAGGTCTGCTATTCACGGCACTCCCACGCGCACTTTTCCATCGGCGCGATCACCGCCGGGCGCAGCACCTATGTGCATGAGCAAGCCACGTTCGAAGTGGCGGCCGGTACCGTGGTGCTGATGAATCCGGGGGACGTGCACGCGTGTAATCCGATCGATGATCAGCCTTGGTCGTATTTGATGTTGTACGTGGAAACGCCGTGGCTGACTGATCTGCAGCATCAGTTGGGGTTCAGTGCGGAGCTTGAGTTTCGGCGGTTTTCCGATACCCACTTGAATGACGCCCGACTGTTTCGCGACCTGAATGCGTTGTACGCGGTACTGGTCGACGAGCAGCAAGACGTGCTGCGCAAACAGAGCGCGGCGGTGGAGTTTTTCAGTGACTTGCAACTGCGCCTGAACCCTGTCGAGCCATCGTTGCGCGAACCGAACTTCAAACTCGAACGCGCCGCCGACTTCATCCGTCAGCACTGCACCGATCTGCTCAGCCTCGACGACATTTGCGCCGCTGCCGAGCTGTCACCGTCCTATTTGATCCGCGCCTTCAAACAGCACTTCGGCATGACGCCCCATGCGTTTCTGGTCAACCAGCGTATTCAGTTTGCTCGCGAGTGTCTGCGTCGCGGGCAGTTGATTGCGGATGTTGCGCTGGAGGCAGGGTTTGCCGATCAGGCGCACTTTCAACGGGCGTTCAAGCAACATCTGGCGGCTACGCCGGGGCAGTATCGGGGATAACAACAAAACGGCCCGCGATGGGCCGTTTCGGTTTCAGCACTCAGACACGCGGCTCAGCCGCCACATCCAGATTATCCAGCACCCGGTTCACCGCCAGTTCCGCCAGCATGATCAGCTGCCCGATGCCCAACAGCACATGCCGCTGCGGCGCCTCGATCATCCCCGCGAAATCGCTGGCCATGGTTTTGGCCGAGGTCAGGGTTTCGCAGGCATCGGCCAGCAGTTCTTCGCTCGGGATGCCGGGGGCGATGAGGTAGCGAGTATTGGGTTTGAGGAGTGGTTTTCGGGGGAGCAGCGGATTGAGGTAATGATCGAGGGCGCGCTCGGCGGCTTCGTGGAATTTCTTGGAGTCGAGGGTTTCGTAGGGCGAGGTCGGGTCGGTTTCAGGCGGGTTTGGCGTTGGTTTGATCATGGTAAAACTCCTTGATTAATGGAGCTGCCAGGGTTCGCTGCGAAACGAAGAAAGGTGGCAGCTGTACGCGGGTTCGCAGACCGGGAATCAAGGAACCCGGCATACCCGAAGGTATCCCGCGCACAACCGCCATTACGCGATCAGCCAAATCAAGCTGAACGGAAACGGCGCGCTGGGCGCCTTGATTGATCCGGGCTGCGAAACCCGATCGCTGATTCGTCAGCGACCGACCCACAATAGAACCCGACCCCAAGGCCCACAAGCCGGCGGATTCTGGCGGATGCGTAGGCAAAGGCGCAAGGTTGCGTGGCTTTACGGACATAAACTTAAACACTCTTCAACGAGGGTTTCCGAAGGCCCGGAAACGACAAAACCCGCGCTCCCCGTTGCAAGGAGCTGCGGGTTTACATAGTGGGACTGGTAAATAAATGCGTCCCCTTTTTCCCCTCTTTTTCCTCCTTTTTCTCTCCTTTTTCTCTACTCAACTGTTTTGCCCAGCTGCCTTCCTGACTCTACACACCCGGAAAAATATACATATTTATCGCCCCCAACATCCCAGGCCTTTTAAATCAACCTTCCCCTCCAATCCGGACACCGTAAAGAAATACCTGGAACAGCAATCCCCACTAACTTTACGTTTTGTCGCCGTACTCTAAAAAGCCACTTTCACAAACACGACAATCAGAAAACGATCATCTATTTCTGTTTATTTCACTATTAGAGAATGGATTCCGAATCATGAAACCAACAGACAACTACGCTTACGATTCCACAGACTCACTTCAGAAAAAAAACGTAACCCAGACCATTACAAACTTTATCAGCGATGAATACGCCGCTGAACGCCTCGACTGGAAATGCAACGAAATCCTGGTTACGTGTATAGAAAACAGCGCACTCGACCGAGTTCATCGCAACGGTAAAGTGTCGCTTTCCATACTTCTGCGCCACGAGGATTTTCACTTTGTCCGCGCTCGGCGCCAGATTCCGGACAACGCGGTTTTTCTGCTGGATAAGCATGGGCGACTCTACTTCAGTTACCGAAACATGGTCGCCAGCAACAACCGGCCCGCGACCGTCTTTGTTTTTCCCCGTGATATCACCGCGGATGTCGCAGGGCTGGCGAGCTTTGACGACAGCCTCGAACTTCTGGCCAAGGTCGCGGAACTCACTGGCGGGTGGATCATTACGGGAAACGAAGTCACGGTCGGCCAGTGGCTGCGATTCAACGGGCTGCAAGTGCCGGATACCGAACAAGACACCCGCAACTTGCTCGATCTGTTGAACTTCTCGACATTGCCTGAGCCTCCGAAGTTCGGAAACTATTGGCAACTTCTGGACGCGCCCGACGAGTCGCCGTTCAAACTTGTGGGAAACAAGCGGGTCATGATTCTTGATCTGACACAAAGTTGCAGGCAGGGTTCTGAAGCCATCATCAATGGCCTCGGCAGACGTGTGCTGATTGAAAGCGTACCGGGCGACGGCGCTACAACCAGCACGGACTATCGCCTGCAGCAAGTGCTCGAAAGTGCGGCGTCCCGGCACGGGCAATATTACTTGTCGAAATTGGGCTGGCTTGATGAACCAGCAGCAACAAACCAAACGACTGAGCTGGCAGAACAACTGGCGGCTGCCGTGATCTTGCTGGACCTCGACCCGGGGCTCAATATCGCCAATACCCACTTCGCCGGCTTCGATCTGTATTCAAAAAGCTACTTCAAACAGCACCCCTCCCGGATTCGGGTCGACCTGGAAGCGCATCTGATCAAGAACCTGCACGTCGCCCCCCCACTCGCGCCGCTGGTGGCACAAATGATTTTGGCAGGCATGGCCCCCGAGTACCTTTTTCCAGACTGGCCGCCCAGCCTGCAGATGGGGACACCGGCCTGCGTGATCGCTACGCAGGCTATACATCTGGTTGAAGCGCTGGTTCCCGGCGCCAGCCGCAAAATGACCTATCAACATTTGATGGGGTTCAGCCAGTCGACTAAATCACTCGCGCCACTGGCGTCATTGCAGGCCGAGGGATCAGTGGATCCGGTGGTGACCTGGGCCTGGATGAACGGCCTCATCACACGCGATGCGCAAGGCAATCTCAAGCCCGATGACATCGAGCACGCCATACGCGAGTACGACCAGTACGTCGCCATAATGCTGGAAGCCACCGAACGTTTTTCCAGGCCATTGCCCGATCGCCGACAGCTCGCACTGCAAGAACTGAAGTCCCGCGAACCGGAATGCGACCCCAATGAACTGCTGGTCAAACATCGTGGCAGTGGCGGTGGCGCCGGTCGCAAAGTATCGGTGCTGGATCTCTACTTGGGTGACGAACTGCACACCCGGGACTGGGATCGCATCAAAGGCACCAGTATCTACAAGTCCTTTCCGAGGTTGCCCGATCTGTTTCCCGTTGCCGAGCTTTACGAAACGGCGACCGCCAGTCATTTCGACGCCGTCCTCGAAGGTCTGACGCGCAACATCCAGATCGCCATTTCACAGCTGTTTCCGGAAGATGCAGCGTCTATTGAAGATGGAGCGATCGGTATCTATTGCGTTCAGCAGATGAACTACAAACCGGCGAGAGTCACCGGTCGTTATGGCTTCAGCCCTGCCACTTACATCCCGGGAGAAACCGGCCGTTATGGCGTCATTCTCTGTGTACAGCATGGCTACGCCATCAAGTGTTTTGAGCTGTTTCCTCTGCGGATGGAGTGTCGGCACAACCCTGATCTGGAAACACTCTTCAATCCGCTGGTTTCCGGAAGCGTCTTCCAGCTCGACACTCGATTCACCGATCAGAAGCAACTCGAAAGAGCCCCCGTTGATCTACAGGCCTACCTGCAAAACGTCACCCCCAGGGCCAACGTCAAATCCAGAATCCAGGTGCGCAAGATTGGTGCGTTTGAAGCCCCCGACCCGTATAAAAACCGGGACGATCAAACACCCCTGTACCGATCCGCACGCGTGAAAGACCTGGGTTCACTGATCGCCAGAAAAAATCCGTATATCACCGAGCAGGAAATCCACCAACTGGGTCTGCAACAAACGGTACGGGAGAAGGCGATCGAGAAGACCGAGGCCATCTTCAACATGATTCTTAACCTGATCATCCCCTTCAAGAGCTGCGTCGAAGGACTGACGTCAGGGGATCCGAAGAAACAGGGTGGTGCAATTTTCGACTGCATTGTCGATGCCGCCGTTCTCGCAATGACCCTCTTCGCTGCGCCAGCGGCAATCGCTGCCGCCGCCAGTAAAGCCGCGAGCATCGCCGGCAAACTACTGTCGGCTTCGCGGGTTCTGGCCAGCACGGCCCTCAGTCTGTTCAACCCGTTATCCGGTTTGCCGCAACTGCTTAAGGTCGGTGGAAAACTGCTCGGCCGAGGTGTTGCGAAATTGAGCGGAAGTGCCCGCTCACTTGCGCACCAGGCGAAACAGCAACTGAGATACCTGACCGGCGCCAACAGTTATGACCTGCTCAAAGTCATTGATCACAGCGGCTCGGCAGCGCACGCGCGGATGTCGCTGGACACGGTTTCTCATGCTCGGGCACTGCTCAAAAGCGATGCCATCGAAACGGTACAACACGTCGTTACGCGTTTGAGCGACAAGAATTTCAAGCTGCCCAAAGGGGCAACTGAAACAGAATGGCGCCACCTCGCGAACAACGCCGTGAAGGAATCCGCTTACCAGTCGAAACAGGCAGGCGATCTGGAGTCGCTGATCGGTCGAGGGGCTTTGGAAGAACTGACAGAAGCATTCATCAAGGGCCACCCCGTCCAGCTCAACGATGCGCGCAGCACGGTGCAGGGTTACACCGAAACACTGGCTGTCCTCTACGAACTCGAGAGCAGAAAAGCCCGATACATGAAGGGCTATCAGCAAGACATTCTGAAACTGGATCTGGGCAAATCGCCGTACAACGACGTGATGCCGGAAGCGAGCTTCAATCCCCTTGGCTATACCGATCCTTCACAACGAGCCACCGCGTGGATGTT
Source organism: Pseudomonas sp. MCal1 (assembly GCF_026341415.1). Classification (NCBI taxonomy): domain Bacteria; kingdom Pseudomonadati; phylum Pseudomonadota; class Gammaproteobacteria; order Pseudomonadales; family Pseudomonadaceae; genus Pseudomonas; species Pseudomonas sp. MCal1. Next base: position 252,108 of record NZ_JAKUMP010000008.1, on the reverse strand, counting down.
GAACGGCTCGAGCTCCAGCGGTAACGACTTCGACAATATCCTTGGGGTATTGCGCGATTACACCGCGAACAAGGCCCCCCTGAACGACCCGAACGTGATCAGGGAGATTCATCGAAAACTGGTACCGGATGCTTTCGGCAAAGTGCGCGATGCTGGTGCCCCTACCAGGTACGGCAGCAGCCCTACCGGGTTCGCGCTGCTCGAACAGCATCTGAAAAACCTGAACCCAAGCCATCCGCACTTCGATAAACAGGTATTGGGCGCGGTAGTCGGCTTTCAGGGCTTCGGTGACGGCAACGGTCGTACGGCCAGCGCGCTGTATTCGATCAGCCAACTGCGAAATAACCGATTTACGGCCATGCCGCCCCACGTTTTCCGGGAACTCAACGGCATTTTCTGACGATGCCCGATTGATCTGACTACAAGCTGATCCGTACTCCACTTGCCGGAGTACGGATCAGGGCAGCAGCAAATACCCCGCACTGACCGCCAACAGCAACGCCATCACCCGGTTGAACAAGCGCATCCCCGCCGGGTTGTGCAGATAGCCGCGCAAAAACGTCCCGGCGTACACCCAGCAACCCACCGACAGATAGCAGATCACCAGATACACCGCCGCAAACTGCCACACCAGCCGCGCCTCGCCATCGGCGACAAACGCGCCCATCCCCGCCACGCAGGCCAGCCAGGCCTTGGGATTGAGCCATTGCATCACTGCGCCGTAGAGCATCGATGGTGCTCTGCCTGATTCCCCGGCATTCAACTGTCCGTCATCGGTGGCCAGTTTCCAGGCCATGAACAGCAGAAACGCCACCCCGGCCAGTTGCACCACGCGGGTCAGCGACGGCCACAGCGCAAGCACTTCATGCAGCCCAAGCCCCATCAACACCAGCAACAGCACAAACCCCAGCGTCGCTCCGACTACATGCCGTTGACTGGCACGAAAGCCGAACTGCGCCCCCGAGCTCAACGCCACGATATTCACCGGCCCCGGAGTAATGGACGCGGCCAGGGCAAACGCCGCCATCGACACAATCAGACTCATCGCACACCTGCTTCAAATCGAGGAACAAGGCGCTCACGGTAGCCGGCGCACAGCAGGCGGTATTGAAGGAAATTACCCCCCCGCTCGCGCAGACCCACTACGCTCTGGCTATGCGATTACTCACGACCTGGAAGTCTGTCCTCGATGATTCTGATTCTGTTGCCCTGCGCCGATTACGACCCCACCGAAAGCAGCGTGCCCTGGCAGGCGATGCGTGATGCAGGCATTGAGGTGCGTTTTGCCACGCCCCAAGGCTTGCCTGCCCACGCCGACCCACGGTTGGTGGATGTCGGCTTCGGCCCGTTGAGTTCGCTGCTGATGACGCGCAAGGCCGATCTGGACAGTTACGCGAAAATGATCGAATCCGAAGCGTTCAGGCAGCCGCTGGCGTATGCCGATGTCGACACGAGCCGGTTCGATGGTCTGCTGATTCCCGGCGGACATGCCAAAGGGATGCGCACACTGCTGGAATCCAAACAGGCCCAGCAAATCACACTGCAATTTTTCAAAGCCGAAAAACCCGTGGCGGCGGTGTGTCATGGCGTGCTGTTGCTGGCGCGCACGCTCGACCCCGATACCGGGCGTTCGGTGTTGTTCGGGCGCAAGGTCACGGCGTTGCTCGCGGCAACCATGGAGTTGCCGGCGTGGCTGATGACCGCTGCCTGGCTGGGGCGCTACTACCGCACCTACAAGCAGACCGTCGAAGCGGAAGTGAAAACAGCGCTGGCCAGCAAATCCGACTTTATACGCGGGCCGCTGGTCGCCAAACGAGATTGCGCGCAGGCACCACAAACGGGATTTGTGGTGCGCGACGGGCAACTGCTGACGGCGCGCTGGCCCGGCGATTGCCATCGATTCGCCGCCGAGTGGGTGGCCATGTTGCAGGCCCCCAAACGCCGATCCGCTTGATTAGTCCAGACGCGGCACGGTGAAACGGAACTCACTGCCCTGCCCCGGCTCGCTCTCGGCAACGATCTGCCCGCCATGGGCCTCGACGATGCCCTGCGTGATGTACAGCCCCAGCCCGGTGCCGGTCGGATTGCCTTCCTTTACCGTCCAGTAACGGTCGAACACGTGCGGCAAGTGATCCTTGGGGATGCCTTCGCCGCTGTCGCGTACCGTGAAGACGATGTCGTCGCCGACCGATTTGGCATACACATCGACAGTGCCCAGGCGCGGGGTGAATTTGATCGCATTGCCGACCAGATTCGACAACACCTGAAACAGCCGCTCGGGGTCGGCATGAATGCTCAGGTCGGGATCAGCCTCGAACGAGATGCTGATGTCTTTGTCCAGCGCCAGCGGCGCAAGCAGTGATTGAGCCTCTTCAAACATCTGCGCGACATCGAGTTTCTGCGGCGCGATGGTGTAGCGCCCGGCGTCGATTTTCGAGGTGTCGAGCAAGTCTTCCAGCAGCGTGTTCATGCGCCCGGCGGCTTGCTGCATGGTGTCGATCGCGGTCGAGATGCGCCGCGAAGTGTGCGGCCCGTCGGAGCTGAAGGCCTTTTGCATCATGCCGCACAGCATCGAAATGACCGTCATCGGGTTGCGCAGATCGTGGGACACCACCGCCACCAGCTCGTCGCGCGCGCGCACCGCTTCCTGCTCGCGGCACACCTGGCGGGCCAGGTCGTTTTCCAGTGCCGAGCGACGCAGGTCGTTGGCCGCAAACAAATCGCCATGGCTCCACTTGGTGGAGATTCCGGCCATCTCGACCTTCCAGATTTCGAACGAGGTACGCGGCCGCAGGCGCAGGCCGGCGTCGGAGTTTTCCAGGTCCAGCGGCTTGCGTGGATCACCGCTCCAGTTGATGTTCTCTTTGACTTCCGGACGGAACCACAGCACGCCGTTGTCCACCGGTTTGGGCAGGCTCATGGCCAGCACGCCGCTGGCGACCTGCTGATAGTGCGCGGCCGGCGGATAGACACTGGCCAGGTGATGACTGGCAAACACCGGCTCGCCGCGCTCCTGCAACCATTTGTGCAGCGCGCGAATCTCTTCCGGCTCCGGGCAATTGCCGTAACGGTGCAATTGCTTGTCTTCGATGATCGCGATGCCGCCGGCATTGGCCAGCGCCATCAGGACCTGCGGCTGGTTGGCCAGGCCATCGAAGACATTTTGTGGCGAGTCGATCATCGCCTGATTGAGCAGCGCCAGCGCTTCGACCTTTTCCTCGCGCTGCCGGCTGACTTCCAGCGCTTCCATCGCACTGATCTGCAACGACAGCACCTGACCGATGGTCTGGCACGCGGTGCGCAACTCGTGCGGCACATGCAGCGGCTGGCGATTGCCGCAACTGATCAGGCCCCAGAGCTTGTCGCCCTTGAGCAGGGAAATGCTCATCGACGACAGCACGCCCATGTTCTTCATGTACTGGCAGTGGATCGGCGACACGCTGCGCAAGGTGGCGAAGCTCAGGTCCAGCGGGGTCTGGGTGTCCGGGCGCAGCTTGGGGACCAGCGGCACTGGTTGGTAATCAGCGTTCGGGATGATCCGCAACCAGTTGGTGCGATACAGCTCCCGAGCCTGCTCGGGGATGTCCGAGGCCGGGAAGAACAACCCGTTGAAAACTTCCATCGACGGATCGGACGCTTCGGCGATGACCTGGCCGTGGCCCTCCTCTTCGAAGCGATAGATCAGCACCCGGTCGTAACCGGTCATGGCCTGGATTTCCTTGACGCTGATGTCGTACAGCGCCTGCAGGCTCTGGGCTTTTTGCAAACGTGCGAGCATCCGCCCCAGGTGGGTTTCAGTACCGGCGACGTTGCGCGGCTGGAAGTTTTCGACGTGGATTTCCAGCTCCAGGATCAGCACATCCTGATGCCGGTGCAGCAAACCTTCGAACGCCGTGCCATTAAGGCGAAAGTGCAGCGGCGGCGCATCGGTCCAGGCCGGTTGCTGCAACGCTTCGCGAACCTGCGCGGCGTGGGCATCACCGATCAGGCTTTGCAATGGCTGGCCGATCAGCTCTTGCGCCGGGCGCGCGAGCAAGGTCTCGACGTTGGCGCTGATCTGGATAATCGAAAGCTCCGGCTCGCTCAGGGTCAGCAGCAGACCGTGCGGCTGGATCGCGCCGGGAAAGCGGATCGGCTCGTCGGCGCAGTTGGCCAGCAACTCTTCAAAGGCTTCTTTGTCTTGCGGGGTCATACCAGAACCTCCTGGCTTTCGAGCCAGCGCTCGAAACAGCTGAATGTCGTGTGGGCAGCCGCTACAACGTCTTCACGCTCGTCGGCGTCCATCGGGCGGCTGCCCAGGTATTCGATGAAGTCGCGCCAGCGTCGGCCGGTGGCAGCACCGTAGATATCCAGAAACGCCGCGCCGTTGTTCGCGCCCAGATTAAGCCGTGTGGCGATTTCCCGGCGCAGAATCTGACCGCCGAGCGTCGCGCCTTCCAGCACGTACAGCACGCCCAGGCAGGCGGCGGTGGAGTCGATGGCGGGCAACTGGCGGCACAGCGAAAAGTCCCCGTCACTTGCGCCCAGCGCGTGCAGATCGCGTTTCAGGGTCGGCGTTTTGAGGCGCGAAACCAGATCGAAATCGGCGGGAAGTTGGCCACTGTCCTGCAATGCGCTTTCCAGTGGCTGGTAGAAGCCGTAATAGGCACGCATCAATCGCTCGAAAGCTTGCAGATCAAGGGTGTCGGAGAAAAAAGGAAGGCGTTTTTCCAGCGCAATGTGCAGTTCGGCCGTGCCAGCGCGCAGATCTTGCAACACCGGTGGCACATGAACCTCGCGAGCCTTTGCTTGCATGTAGTCGCTCGTACAGTGGGCCGCCTGCGGCCATGGGGGAATGGAAAAGCTTGGCGTGAAAGCTTACACGGCAATTGTCCTTTCTGACCCATCAGATGGTTTTTTCTGGCAGATTTATCACCCTGTAACGGTTTCAGAGTTGACGGTACGGTAGAAAGTTCGAATGGATTCACGCCCGTCCATCGCCAGTTTCGGACGGGCCTTTGAGCTCGACCTGATTGCCGTCCGGGTCGAAGCAGTAGAGCGACAGGCCGTTGCCCTCGGCACCAAAACGGGTGGCGGCCTTGTCGACGGTCAGGCCACAGGCTTGCAAATGGCTGATCAGCGCCGCTTCATCGAACGGTTCGATACGCAGGCAGAAGTGATCGACATTGCGCCGTTCACTGCCGGCAGCGGCGCCGCCCTTGCGGCCGATTTCGCCGTCGAGGTCGACCAGATCGATCATCGACGTGCCGGCACGAAGGTGCACCAGACCGAACTTTTCGTTGCGCTTGACCACTTCGGCACCGAAGACCCGGTCGTAGAAATCAATGCTGCGTTGCAGATCGGCGACGCGCAGCACGATGTGATCGATGTGTTTAATCGTGAACGGTGGCATACCTTTTTTCCCCCGAGTTGTAACGACCCGGACACTGTAGTGCAGCGGCCCGAAAATTCACTGTCGATTTTTCGGTGGAGCCATCGAATAACCGGTTTTATCCTCGGCCCATGAACATACAGACCGCTGTCCTGCCCCCTCACGCCGAAATGGTTCGCGCCATGCTCGAACGCGACACTGCCTATGAAGGCGTGTTCTTCACGGCCGTGAAAACCACCGGGATCTTTTGCCGCCCGAGCTGCACGGCGCGCAAGCCGAAACCGGAAAACGTCGAATTCTTCGCCCACGCTGACGACTGCCTGTCCGCCGGTTATCGCGCCTGCCTGCGCTGCAAACCGCTGGACGCTGCCGCCATCGCCCCGGACTGGATACAACGGCTGTTGAAAGCCGTCGACGCCGATCCGGAACTACGCTGGAGCGATGCGCAATTGCTTGCCGAGGGCATCGAACCGCTGAAGCTGCGGCGCTGGTTCAAGCAGCATTTCGGCATGACCTTCCATGCGTGGCTGCGCACCCGCCGGCTCGGCATGGCGTTGGGCGGGATCAGGCAAGGCACGTCCATCGACCACGCCGCGTTCGATTCCGGCTATGAATCCCTCAGCGGTTTTCGCGATGCGTTTCAGAAGTCGTTCCACATCACGCCGGGCCGTGCAGCGGCCAGCGAACCACTGCTGTTCACCCGTCTGACAACGCCGTTGGGCCCGATGATCGCCATGGCCGAGCGGCGTGGGCTGGTGTTGCTGGAGTTTCTCGACCGCCCGGCGCTGACGAGGGAAGTCGAGGAGTTGCAGAACCGCTACGGCTACGTGGTCGCACCGGGACACAACGCACATTTGCAGCAGATCGAAAACGAACTGGCGCTGTACTTCGCCGGCAAGCTGAACGAATTCAGCGTGCCCTTGCACCTGCCCGGCAGCGAGTTTGCCCGTCAGGTCTGGGCCCAACTGCGACTAATCCCCTACGGCCACACCAGTACCTACGGTGCCATCGCCGCCCGGCTGGGCAAGCCCGGCGCCAGTCGCGCCGTGGGCCTGGCCAACGGGCACAATCGGCTGTCGATCGTGGTGCCATGCCATCGGGTGATCGGTGCGGACGGCTCGCTGACCGGTTATGGTGGCGGGCAACCGCGCAAGGCGTTTCTGCTCCGGCTGGAAAATGCCGCCGTGCAACTGACGCAACCTTTGGCGTTCTGACACACCGACACTCACGCCTTCCCGGCTTTCAAATCAATGGATCACTGACGTTGCCGATACCCGATCCCTACCAACCGGCCAGCGCGTTTCTGGCCAGCCTCGACGCCGACTGGCAACGCCATATCGCTGCGGTCGGCCCATGTCTGCATCGGCCGCACCCGGCGCGTGATCCCTATGAATCGCTGGTGCGGGCCATCGCCTATCAGCAACTGCACGCCAAGGCCGGGGATGCAATTGTCGGTCGGCTGGTGGGGTTGTTTCCCGAACAGACGTTTCCACGTCCCGAGCAGATTCTGGCGACAGACTTCGAACGGCTGCGCAGTTGCGGGTTTTCGGCGGGCAAGATTGCGACGATTCAGGGGATTGCTCAGGCGACCCTGGACGGCGTGGTGCCGGATTACGCCACGGCGCTGGTGATGGAGGATGAAGCGCTGATCGAGCGTTTGGTCAGCCTGCGCGGGGTTGGGCGCTGGACGGTAGAAATGCTGTTGATCTACAGCCTGGAGCGAACGGATATTCTGCCGGCCGATGACTTTGGCGTGCGCGAGGGCTATCGGCGATTGAAGGGGCTGGAGGTGCAGCCGACGCGCAAGCAGATGATCGATATCGGGTTGGCGTGGCGCCCGTTTCGCACAGTGGCGGCCTGGTATTTGTGGCGGGTGCCAAAAGCGGTTTCAGCCTGATCCTCCCGAAATCTCGGGAAGGCTGGACAAGCGTATTCAGGTGCAATCCCCCGCCAGTTCTTACGGGAAAATCATTTTTATCTCCTTGTCCGAGTAGCTGTAGTTCCAACGCAACTCGGTTCCTGCCGGAATATCCTGTGAGGCAAACATCGCGTTCAGGACGTATGGCCGGTTGACCAGCCGGTCACCGATCAGAATGTCCGCTTCGACCTTGAAACCGACGGTCTGAACGTTGTAGCCGTCCGGCGATTGACGAACCGGCTTGCCCGAGGCGTCGTATTCAAAGTTCGTATTGATTCGCGAAATGATGTTGTCACCGATGACCACTACCGGCTCTTCAATGAACTTGCCCGGTCCGTAACGCAAGTACACGCCCGCCAGCATGGTGAATGTCTGCTCTTCGCGCCTTATCAGGCGCAGCGGACTGAGTGTTCCGCCATAAAGGCCCAGCGCTTCGCCTTTGGCGATGCGCCGGTTGGCGACCACCATGTTTTGTCCGATGAGGGCTTTTTCGCCCGGGACCTTCACGTCGGCCTCGGTAAAAATGCGCAGTTCGAGATTTTCTTCATAGAGCCTGGCCACGTTTTCATAGCCTTCAAACTGGATGTAAGGCTTGATCGGCCCCGAGCGAAACCGCTCACCCGTGGTCAGGGTGGCCAGGGTTTCCAGTTTGCGGATCCGCACCGGCCTGCCAAAGGTATCGCGCAACGGGTATTTACCATTGTTGGCGCGGTCGTAGGTACCGAGGTGATTTCCCCGCAACGAATAGCAAACCTCCTGGCGCATGGTGTCGAGTTCCTTTTCGGTGAAGGGCTTGATCGGCATGGATTCCGAAGCCAGCTCGAACTCGTCATCGGAAGAGTCATGGCGCGGCCGTCCTTCATCGCCCTCCGGGCGAGACACGTTTTCCAGCGTCGCGTCGGCATCAGTGCGCGGATCGGGGATGCGGTAGCGCTCCGTGGCAAACTCCTCAAGCGGGTGCCAGACCCGGCCGTCGCTGTCGCGCTTCAGAACCGGGCCGGAGGGGTGGGTTTCGCTGGGCAGTCTGGCCCGGAACAGACCGGTCTGCGGATCGGCGCCCACCAGGACAATGCCCTGTCCTGGCAATTCGGCAAACTGACGCCCCTTGAAAGACCTGAAGCCTTCGGCATCGATGTCGGTCAGCCGGCCTGCTGCCGGGACGTGATACGCGTCCAACGATCGTTGACCTAGCTCGGGGCCCGGGCCGGAATCGATGACTGGCATTGCATCGCGCAAGCTGACCGATGGCACCGGGCTGACTCGCCCTCCACCACTGACATTCGGCGTGCTGACGACATCGGGGTGCACATGCGGCGCGGGCGGGGTAACAGAGACCCCGGGCCTGATGGCCGGGCCCGGCGTAGCGGCATCGAGGGAAGGTTTCAGGTGTACATCACCCGGGCCGTTGCCCTTGGTTGGCGGTTTGATTGGCATGTTTTCTTCCTTGAATGATGGACATCTCAGAGCCTGATATCAGCAACTGACAGGGCGTCCGGCGTCATTGCCGGTTCAAATCCATGGCGAAAAACCTATCAGACTGCCCGCAGCACACCCACGCCCAAACCGCTTCAAGATGATTCCAGGCGTCTGCTCACAACCCTGATTTCAATCGGCTGAAAGCCCGGATCAACGCCCGGTTGAACGCCTTGCCATTGTCGTTCTTGCTGTACAGCGAAGCCTTCACCGCCGCCGGCGGATAAGTCCCCGGATCGTTGCGAATCGCCGGATTGACCAAGCCGTCCGCTGCCGTGATCGCGTTGGCGTAGTGAATGGTGTCAGTAATCGGCGCAATCACTTCAGGCGTCATCAAGTAATCCATCAGTGCCAGCCCGGCCTCCGGATGCGGTGCATCCTTGGGAATGACCATGGCATCGAACCAGATCAGCGTGCCCTCCTTCGGGATCCGGTAATTCAACTTGAACGGTTTTTTCGCTGCTTCAGCCTGGCCAGCCGCGATGGCGACGTTGCCGTTCCACGACATCGCCACGCAGGTGTTGCCGTTGGCCAGGTCGCTGATGTTCAGGTCGTTGTCGAAGTAGCGGATGTACGGGCGGATCTTCGCCAGTTGCTGCTCGGCGAGTTTCAGGTCATCCAGACTCTGGCGGTTGATGTCCAGACCCATGTACTTCATGACCGCGGCGAACACTTCGTTCGGATCATTGAGCAGGCTCACTCCGCAATCGGCGAATTTCGACACCACTGCCGGATCGAACAGCATCGCCCAGCTATCCCTCGGCGCGTCCGGCAGACGCTGCTTCACGGCCTCTTCCTGATAGCCGACACCGGTGGTGCCCCAGGCGTAGATGCCGGCGTAGCGGTTGCCCGGATCGAACACCGCCATGTGTTGACGGAACTCATCGCCGACCCCGGCAAAGTGCGGGAGCTGCTGCTTGTTCAAGGTCTGGATCGCGCCGCTCTCGATAGCCCGTGACAAGTGCTGGCCGGCGGTCAGCACCAGGTCGTAGCCACTGCGGCCGGTGAGCAGTTTGGTCTCGACGGTTTCCAGCGAATCGAAGTGATCGGCGACCACCCGAATCCCGGTTTTCGCCTCGAAATTCTTCAGGGTATCGGGGGCCAGATACTCGCCCCAGATGTACAGGTTGACCACCGGCTTCGCCGTTTCGGCGGCCTGCACACACAGGGGTGCAAGCACCAGCAATAACGCTTTACTCAGGTTGTGCAGGCCCATGCTCAGGCTCCTCTTTTCTGGCCGGCGTATTGCGGCATGGTGATGCACGCGACGTTACCGCCACCGAGCAGGATTTCCCGGGAGTTTTCGATGCCGACGATCTTGTGCTGCGGGAACAGTTCGGCGAGGGTTGCCAGCGCCACCTGATCGTTGCGATCACCGAACAGCGGAACCACGATCGAACTGTTGCCTGCGTAATAGTTGATGTACGACGCACAGATTCTGGTGCCGGCCTGGCGGGTGTGAGTGCTGTCCTGCTGATCGAGGCCTTCTGCTTCTTCGGCGGTCCACTCCAGCACATCCGGTTGCGGCAGTTTGTGCACGATCAGCTCGCGGCCCCGGCTGTCGCGGGTGCTGCGCAGGATGTCGTAGGCCTCCTGATAGATTTCCCATTGTGGGTCGTCGCGGTTGTCGGTCCATTGCAGCACCACTTCGCCGGGGCGCACGAAGCACGCGAGGTCGTCGACATGGCCGTCGGTTTCGTCGAACTTGCAACCGCGCGGCAGCCAGATCACTTGCTCGGCGCCGAGATAGTCGGTCAGGCGGCGGGTCACCTCGTCCTTGCCCAGGTGCTGGTTGCGATTGCGATTGAGCAGGCATTGCTCGGTGGTGAGGAGGCTGCCTTGGCCGTCGCTCTGAATGCCGCCAAGTTCGGCAATCAACGGCGCGCGATAACGATCGAAGCGTTCGATCTCGAGGATCTTGCTGGCGATCTGATCGTCCTTGTCCCACGGGTAGTAGAGCCCGCCATCGAGGCCGCCGTAGGCGTTGAATTCGAAGTCGACACCACGCACTTCACCGCTCTGGTCATTGACCACAAAGCACGGGCCACTGTCGCGGAACCAGGTGTCGTTGCAGGTCATCTCCACCACCCGCACCTGCGGCGGCAACTGGCGGCGGGCGGTGGCGAACTGGGCCGCCGAGGCGCACACCGTCACCGGTTCGCTGTGGGAGATCGCCGTCACGATCTGCACCCAGACTTTCTGCGCAGGCTTGGCGCCGTTGCGCCAGACATCGGTGCGCTCCGGCCAGCCGAGCCAGCAACCGGACTTGGCTTCAAACTCGCCGGGCAGACGGAAACCGTCCTGTTTCGGGGTGGTGTCGAGCAAACGTGCCATGGTCAAACCTCGTCATCGGGATGGGAATGACCTCAGGCTACGGTCGCGGGCCGTCACGTCGCCAACGATGATTATTTCGGAACAGTTGAATTCAACTCATCAATCCGCCAGCTGTTCGTTGAACCATTCCAGCATCTGGGCCACCGCCGGACGCTCCAGCCGCACCCGCTCGCAAACCAGCGCGTATTGGCCCAGCGCGGTCATGCTGGAGGTGAACGGTCGCACCAGACGCCCGTTCTGCAAGTCTTCCTGCGCCGTGAGATTGTCGCCCATCGCCACGCCCTGCCCTTGTGCCGCCGCCTCCAGCGCCAGCCCGGCGTGGGCGAAATACAACTGGCGCTCCGGACGCAAGTCGCCGGCATGGCTGGTGAGCCACGCGGTCCAGGTCTTGCCGTCCTGATCGTCATGCAGCAGGCAATGGCGGGCCAGGTCCTTCGGGGTTTTCAGAGTGCCCTGGTTGAACAGGCCAGGGCTGCACACCGGGAAGAACTGCAACGCCGGCAACGGGCGGACGAAGTACGCGCTGCTGTCCACCGGGCCGGTGCCGTAGGTGATCGCCAGATCGATGTCTTCGCCGGGCGCGGTGGCGTCGATCGGCTGTTCGTAAAGATGCAAGGTGATGTGCGGATAACGCGCGTAGAAATCGGTGAGACGGTTCATCAGCCACTTCTGCGCAAGCTCCGCCGTGACCGCCAGCCGCAACACGGCGAGCGAGGACGGATCGCGCAATTCATCGCAGGCATCGCCGATCAGTTCGAAGGCCTGTTGCAGACTCTGCATCAAGCGCCCGGCGGCGATGGTCGGGCGAATCTGCCGGCCTTCGCGGATGAACAGCGACACGCCCAGTTGCTCTTCGAGTTGGCGGATCTGGTGGCTGACGGCGCTGTCGGTGACGCACAGTTCGGCGGCGGCACGGCCGAAATGCGCGTGGCGGGCGGCGCATTCGAAGGTCCGCAGGGCGGCCAGGGAAGGTAGTCGGCGCATGGGTTGGGGTCCCTTTTTTTGCGGACATGCTGACCTTCGGATTCGTGGGCGTCCAGTTGTACCGCTTTATCGTTCATCGCGAGCAAGCTCGCTCCCACAGGTTTTGCGGTGTGCCCTCAATCTTTCAAACTCTGAATAACCCTGTGGGAGCTTGCTCGCGATAGCGGCGGCACAGGCGCGACATCTCTTCTAGGCTGAACCGCACCGACAAAAAATCCGGAGGCCACTCATGCACCTCGAAGGCTCCTGCCACTGCGGCGCGGTTTCATTCACCCTCGACAGCGCCCACCCCTACCCTTATCAACGCTGCTACTGCTCGATCTGCCGCAAGACCCAGGGCGGTGGCGGCTTTGCCATCAACCTCGGCGGCGACGCGGCCAGCCTCAAGGTGCGCGGGCGCAAACACATCACGATTTACCACGCGAAAATGAAAGACGAAGGCGATGCCCGCGCCCACCGCAGCACCGCCGAACGGCACTTCTGCTCGCTGTGCGGCAGCGGTCTATGGCTGTTCAGCCCGGAGTGGCCGGAGCTGATCCACCCGTTCGCCTCGGCCATCGACACGCCATTGCCGGTACCGCCGGAACACACTCATCTGATGCTCGGCTCGAAAGCGCCGTGGGTCGAAGTGCAGGCCAGCGCGAAGGATCAGCAATTCGAGGTCTACCCGGAAGAATCCATCGCCCAGTGGCACGAACGACTGAAATTGACCCGATAGCCGCCCCAGTCTTCGACAGATTGTTGATCGCGCTCAGAACAGCTCGCTGAAAGGAATGAAACGCAACGGATCACCCATCTGCAAGGTGCTGTTTTCGGGGATTTCCACCAGTCCGTCGGCCCAGGTTGCGCCGAGCAAAACCCCGGAACTCTGGTTCGGATACAGCGCCGCCCGCCCGCCTTCCAGACGCACCCGCAGGTATTCGCGGCGGCTGCCGGGTTTCGGCCAGTCGAAGCCGGCGTTGACCGTGAAGCTCAGCGGCATCACCTCCTCCACGCCTTGAATGCGCAGCAGATACGGGCGCGCCAGCAGGCCGAAGGTCACCAGTGCCGAAGTCGGATTGCCCGGCAAACCGATCACCGGCACCGTGCCGAAATGGCCGACCGTCAGCGGTTTGCCAGGTTTGATCGCCAGTTTCCACAGCAGCGGTTTGCCGTTGTCGCGCAGCACCTGGCCGAGGCAATCGGCGTCACCGGCAGATACGCCGCCGGTGGTCAGAATCAAATCGGCCGCCACTTGCAGTTGCTCGAGTTTGAGCCGGGTCTGCGCCGGGCGATCGGGAAGAATGCCGGCGTCGATCACTTCGCAACCCAGTTCGCGCAACCAGTGGTCGAGCAAGGTGCGGTTGCTGTTGTAGAGGCTGCCGGGACGCAGCGGCTGCCCCGGCTCCACCAGCTCATCACCGGTCGACAGCAATGCCACGCGCGGGCGACGCACCAGCGGCAGATGAGTCATGCCCTGCCCCGCGGCGACAGCCAGTTCGAACGGGCCGAGGCGTTTGCCGGCGCGCAGCAGGGTGTCGCCAACGCGATTTTCCTGGCCTTGGGCGCGGATGTTCTGACCGGCCTTCAGCGGTTGCAGGAAACGTACGCGGCCGTCTTCCAGCACCTCGACGTTTTCCTGCATCTCCACGCAATTGGCGCCATTGGGCAACGGCGCGCCGGTGAAGATTCGTGCGCAGGTGCCAGGCAACAGGGTGTCCGGCGCCAGCCCGGCGTAGACCCGCTGCGACACGCTCAACGGCTGGCGATGCAGGTCGGCGAGGTTCAACGCGTAGCCGTCCATGGCACTGTTCGGCCATGGCGGCAGGTCGAGGGTGGCGACCAGATCGCTGGCCAGCGCACGTCCGCGCGCGTCATTGAGCGGCACGGATTCGCTGTCCGGCAGGCGTCGTTCATCGGCCATCGCCAACAGTTGGTCGAGCGCCTCCTCGACCGGCATCAATCCCGGCTTGCTCATCCGCGCGGCCCGCAGGCTTGCACCGGTTTGAGGTGCGGAACGAAGTTGCAGGGGCGGTGACGGTTATCCAGCTGTTCGGCGAGGATGCCTTCCCACGCGGTGCGGCACGCGCCGGTGGAGCCCGGCAGGCAGCACACCAGCGTGCCGTTGGACAGCCCGGCCAGCGCACGGCTTTGCACGGTCGAGGTGCCGATGTCGAGAATCGAGATGGCGCGAAACAGCTCGCCGAAGCCGTCGATCTGCTTGTCCAGCAGGCAAGCCACGGCTTCCGGGGTGCTGTCACGCCCCGTGAAACCGGTGCCGCCGGTGATCAGCACCACTTGAATGGTGTCGTCGGCGATCCACTGCGCAACCTGGGCGCGGATTTTGTACAGGTCGTCCTTGAGCAGGTTGCGTTCACTCAAGGTGTGGCCGGCTTCCAGCAGGCGGCTGACCAGCAACTGGCCGGAGGTGTCGCTGGCGTAGTCGCGGGTATCGCTGACCGTCAGTACGGCAATATTCAGGGGAAGGAACAAGGCATCCGATTTAACACTCATGGCACTCTCCGACCGTCGTCAACTCAATGGATGACGAGCCTAAGTGCCGCTTGTGAGGACTGTCTAATCACTCTGGCCAACCACACTATCGACCTGCTCTATCGGTGATTTTTTTCAGCACTTCATTCCCTGTCCGGCCCAATCAAACCGGGCGTCATCGAAGCCCTCGATAAGCTCTTAAACACGGCCGATTGGACGAAAAAAGCCGTCGATGGGATCGTCGCTCCCTGCGCTTTCCGTGCGCCGTACGCATCTGCGTCAATACTCAATCAAAATTCCTTATCGAGCAGGTGCCGTCGTGGACATCAAACAACTCAAGTTCCTGATCGCGCTGGACGAAACCCGCCACTTCGGCCAGGCCGCCGCGCGCTGTCACATCACTCAGCCGACCCTGTCGATGCGCCTGCGCAACCTGGAAGACGAGCTGGATCTGGTGCTGGTCAATCGCGGTCAGCGCTTCGAAGGTTTCACCCAGGCCGGCGAACGCGTACTGGCCTGGGCCCGCACGCTGCTGGCGGCCCACGACGGGTTGTTCGCCGAAGCCGCCGCCTGCCGGGGGCAACTGGTCGGTAGCCTGCGTCTGGGTCTGGTGCCGCTGAGCAACTTCAATCCGGTCAATTACATTCAGGGTTTGTCCGGGACTTATCCGGAGCTGAAATACAGCCTGTCGTCGCTGAGTTCGGACGAGATCATCGAAGGCCTGGGCAACAATCAGCTGGATTTGGGCGTGTGTTATCTGGACCACGTCAACCCGAACTATTTCGACTTTTTCGAGATTGGCGAAACCCGCGTCGGCCTGCTCTACGACACCCGCCACTTCCATTTCGAAGGCCCGGAAATGAGCTGGGAAGACGCCGCCGAACTGCCGCTGGGAATGATCACCACCGGCATGCACTACCGCAAATCCATCGACCTGAGTTTTCGCAGTCGCGGGCTGAATCCACAGCCGATCATGGAAAGCGATTCGACCTATCAGCTGTTGCAGGCGATTCACCAGGGTTTCTGCTGCTCGATCATGCCGCTGGACAGCGGTCTGCAAGAGCCGATCGAACACCTGGCTTTCATCAATCTGCCGGACGCCAGCGTGCTCGCGCCGCTGGGGCTGGTGATGCGCAAGACCGAACCGCGTTCGGCGATTGCCGAGAAGTGTTTTGCCGAGGCGCGCAAGATGTTCGGGATCGAGGCGCCTGCCGATTAACGCCTCCAGTGATCGACCAATCCAATCACTGCATCGGAACAAGCGATTGGACGCCTTTTTCCCTGCCCCGTAGCCTGAAACCACTTCAGCGCTTCGGGGACTTTCAGGATGCTGTGCCAAGTTGAACTACCCATCGAACCGGGCGACGCCAACGCCCCCGCGCCCCAACCGGCGCAAGTGGCGTACCGCGAATACCTCGACGACGCGTCGGTATCCCACGCGGCACTGGCGGCCGAAATCGCACTGGCCATCAGCTACAACGGCCTGAATCAAGCCGTGATGATGGTCTCGCCAGGCAACATCGAGGACTTCATTCGCGGCTTCAGCCTGAGCAATGCGATCGTCGACCGCCTCGACGATATCCATGACATTCGCCTGACCCACTTCGACCAGGCCTGCCAGGCCGACGTGCAGATTTCCAGCCGTGCATTCTGGGCCCTGAAGGATCACCGGCGGCAGATGGCAGGCACCAGCGGCTGCGGCCTCTGCGGCGTGGAAGCCCTGGAGCAGGCGCTGCCGCAACTGGAAATCCTGCCCCCGACACCGCTGCCACCGGCCGTGCATTTCGACGGTATCCGCCAGCGCATCGAACAGGCCCAGCAACTGGCCCGCAGCAGCGGTGCCCTGCACGCGGCGTTGTACTTCGACGCCGCTGGCGAAGCGCTGCTGTGTCGCGAAGACATCGGCCGCCACAACGCCCTCGACAAGCTGATTGGCGCCCTGCAATTCGAAGGCCTCGATGCGCGTCAGGGCTTCGTCGTGGTCACCAGCCGTTGCAGCCTCGAGCTGATCCACAAAGCCGTGCGCGCTCGCCTCGGCACCCTCGTCAGCCTGTCCGCCCCGACTGCGCTGACCGTGCGCTGGGCGCTCAAGCACCGCTTGAACCTGATCCACGTCCCGCACCGCAACGCCCCGCGAATCTACAGCCCGATCCAGGAGCCCACCCCATGAGCGACACCCTCACCCACCTCGATGATCAGGGCCGCGCCAACATGGTCGACGTCAGCGACAAAGCGGCGACCCGCCGCGAAGCCACCGCGCAAGCCTGGGTGCAGATGCGCCCCGAAACCCTGCAAATGATCCAGTCCAACGGCCACCCCAAGGGCGACGTGTTCGCCGTGGCGCGGATCGCCGGGATTCAGGCGGCCAAGCGCACCCACGAGTTGATTCCGCTGTGTCATGCGCTGCTGCTCAGTTCGATCCACGTCGAGCTCAAGGCCTGCGAACCGGACCGCGTGCAGATCACCAGCACCTGCCGCCTCACCGGCCAGACCGGCGTCGAGCTCGAAGCCCTGACCGCCGCCAGCGTTGCCGCGCTGACGATCTACGACATGTGCAAAGCGGTAGACCGGGCGATGGTCATCGGCGACATCCGTCTGCTGAGCAAACAGGGCGGCCGCTCCGGCCACTTTCAATGGGAGAACCCGCAATGATTCTGATCAACTACTTCGCCAGCTACCGTGACCGCCTCAATCTGGGCGGTGAAAAAATCCCGGCCAGCGACACCCTCATTTGTGTCGAGGACGTGCGGCAAATGCTGATGCAGCGCGGCGATCTGTGGCGGGAAGTGCTCGGCGCCGGCAACCTGATGTGCGCGGTCAATCAGGAGCTGTGCCAGCCGGATCAGGCGATCGAGGATTTCGACGAAATTGCGTTTTTCCCACCGGTTACGGGGGGTTGAGGCATGGGCGTTCATCATGGATGTGCTGAAGACCCGTGCGCCGCTCTGGAAGCGTGAGACTACGCCGCAGGGTTCACATTGGGTCGAGGCGCGGCAGAGTGATCAGAATGCGGCGGCTCGCTGGAGTTTGGCGCATGCCTGACGGGTCACTGTCGGCTGCAACAAAAGCCTGATTAGATAGCGGCTCCTGCCAACTCGACCGTGGAGCCGCATTTGAGCACAACGCCCCCCGAGGACTTGCCCCGCCCCCAGCCTGTCAGCCTGCGTCAGGCCTGGCCTTTCTGGCTCAAACTCGGCTGCATCGGCTTCGGCGGCCCCGCCGGGCAGATCGCGATCATGCATCAGGAACTGGTAGAGCGCCGGCGCTGGATCTCCGAGCGGCGCTTCCTGCACGCACTCAATTACTGCATGTTGCTGCCCGGCCCCGAGGCCCAGCAACTGGCGACCTATATCGGCTGGCTGCTGCATCGAAGCCGTGGCGGCGTGCTGGCCGGGGCGCTGTTTGTGCTGCCTTCGCTGCTGATCCTGATTGCCCTGTCCTGGGTGTACATCGCGTTTGGCGACGTGCCGGCGGTGGCCGGGGTGTTTTACGGGATCAAACCGGCGGTGACCGCGATCGTGCTGCACGCGGCCCATCGCATCGGTTCGCGAGCCTTGAAAAACAGCTGGCTGTGGGCGATTGCCGGAGCGGCGTTCGTGGCGATCTTCGCCTTCAACGTGCCGTTTCCGCTGATCGTGCTCGGCGCAGCGTTGATCGGTTATGTCGGCGGACGCTGGGCCCCGCAGCGCTTCAGCAACGGCGGTCATCGTGGTAGCGAAAAATCCTTCGGCCCGGCGCTGATCGATGACGACACAGCCCCGCCCGAGCATGTGCGGTTCAGCCTGCCGCGACTGTTGCGTCTGGTACTGATCGGCGCGCTGCTGTGGTGCCTGCCGATGGCGTTGCTGACCGCGCTGTTCGGCTGGAACGGCACCTTCACGCAGATGGGCTGGTTCTTCACCAAAGCGGCGCTGCTCACCTTCGGTGGCGCTTACGCCGTGCTGCCTTACGTGTACCAGGGCGCGGTGGGGCATTACGGCTGGCTGACGCCGACGCAGATGATCGACGGCCTGGCGCTGGGCGAAACCACGCCGGGGCCGCTGATCATGGTGGTCGCGTTTGTCGGGTTCGTCGGCGTTTACGTGCAGCCGACGTTCGGCCCGCAACACGCGTTCGCCGCCGGTGCACTGGCCGCGACGCTGGTGACCTGGTTCACCTTCCTGCCTTCGTTCCTGTTCATCCTCGCCGGCGGGCCACTGGTGGAGTCGACCCACAACGAACTGAAATTCACCGCACCGCTGACCGCGATCACGGCAGCGGTGGTCGGGGTGATCCTGAATCTGGCGTGTTTCTTTGCTTACCACGTGTTCTTTCCCAAGGGTTTTGCCGCACAGCCTGATTTTTTTGCGCTGTTACTTGCGCTCGGCGCCACCCTCGCGCTGTTTGTTTTCAAGCGCGGCGTGATCGAGGTGTTGATCGTTTGCGCCCTCGTCGGGCTGGGGTTTCATCTGTTGCGCTGAGCCGGCGACTTGCCGCCCGCGTCGGAATCAGGCGTTTACTTATCCCGGACTTCCCCCTTACTATCCAGCCACACCGGCATGGCGGGACACTCCCGCCGCCGACGTTTTCCGCCAACGGAAACACGCGTCATGAGCACGTCACTACAACAATCGGAATCGTTGAACGTCTCTGCACTGTGCGCCCTCCTTCACAGGGGCCGCGCATGAATCGCATCGTCAATCTCCCCATGGCCCTGAGCCGTTCCAAGCTGCGTCACTCCGCACGCCCGCCGGATATCTGCCTGCACGTCTGATCGCGCCGCTAAAAATCGCGACAGCTTCCCCTCTTTTTTCGATATCCCTGCCAGGACGCCCGAGCCTTTTGCCGCGCTGCGTCCGGCCCGAATCTGCGCGCCTGTGCGGCGCCATCGTGAGTGATTGATTATGAAATTCGCAGCCATTGAAGACGCCCGTAAATTCCTCAAGCAGAACCCCGACATCGACATGATCGAGCTGTTCATCCTCGACGCCAACGGCGTGCCCCGCGGCAAGCTGTTGCACCGCGAAGAACTGCTCGCGGTGTACGAAAGTGGCCGCCCGCTGCCAAGCACCATTCTCGGCCTGACCGTGCACGGCGAAGACGTGGAAAACTCCGGTCTGGTGTGGGACGTCGGCGACATCGATTGCCGCGCCTACCCGCTGGAAGGCAGTCTGGTGCGGCTGCCGTGGCGGCAGATTCCGACTGCGGCGGTGCAGGTCAGCATGCACCCGGAACAAGGCATGCCGGCGAGCATCGCCGACCCGCGTCATCTGTTGATCAAGGTCATCGACCGCTTGAAGGCCGAGGGTTACCACCCGGTGATGGCCTGCGAGCTGGAGTTCTACCTGCTCGACGCCAAACGCGATCTCAACGGTCGCCCGCAACCGGCGCTGGATGCCGACGGTGGTCGACCGAGACACACCCAGGTCTACGGTTTGCGTGAGTTGGAGCAGATCGAACCGTTCCTCGCCGACCTCTACAGTGCCTGCAAGCTGCACGGCATTCCGGCACGCACGGCGATCTCGGAATACGCGCCGGGCCAGGTGGAAATCACCCTCGAACACGGCGATGCGCTGGAGGCGATGGACCAGGCCGTGCGCTACAAACGGCTGGTCAAGGCCGTGGCGCACAAGCACGGGATGCAGGCGACCTTTATGGCCAAGCCGTTCGATCACCTGGCCGGCACCGGCATGCACATGCACGTCAGCCTCGCCGATGCCGAGGGACGCAATCTGTTTGCCTCCGAAGACCCGGCCGGCACCCCGCTGCTGCGCACGGCGATTGGCGGGATGCTCGCCTCGCTGCTCGATTCGCTGCTGCTGTTCTGCCCCAACGCCAACTCCTACCGCCGTTTCCAGGCCAACAGCTACGCGCCACTGGCGCCGACCTGGGGCGTCGACAACCGCACCGTCAGCCTGCGTGTGCCCGGCGGCCCGGCCCACACCCGGCACATCGAACACCGCATCTGCGGCGCCGATGCCAACCCGTATCTGGCAGCGGCCGCGATCCTGGCAGGCATTCATCGCGGCATAAAAGAAGACATCGATCCGGGTGAGCCGGTGGAGGGCAACGGTTACGCGCAGGCGAAAGAACTGCTGCCGACCGACTGGCTGACCTCGCTCACGGCATTGGAAAATTCGGCGTGGGCACGGGATGCGCTGGGGCAGGAATTCCTCGGGGTGTATCTGGCAGTCAAACGGGCGGAGTACCGGCAGTTCATGGCCGAAGTGGGTGAGCAGGACTGGCGCTGGTACCTCACAGAAGCCTGATTAATCACTCCGCCCCTTGTGGGAGCGAGCTTGCTCGCGAAAGCGTCGTCACATTCAACATTTCAGGTGACTGACACAACGCTTTTCGCGAGCAAGCTCGCTCCCACAAGGTCCGTGCACCGAATCCCGAATCTGGACACTGAAATGACTGAACGCAGCAATTCCTACTACACCGCGACCCTCAACCGCGACACCGACTACCCGACCCTGCAAGGCCGGCACAAGGTCGATGTGGTAATCATCGGCGGCGGTTTCACCGGCGTCGCCACGGCTGTCGAGCTGGCGGAAAAAGGCCTGAAAGTCGCCATCGTCGAAAGCCACAAGATCGGCTGGGGCGCCACCGGGCGCAATGGCGGTCAGGTCACCGGCAGCCTGTCCGGCGACGGCGCGATGCGCAAACAGATGCGCAACACCTTGGGCGATGAGGTCGACGACTTCATCTGGCACCTGCGCTGGCGCGGCCACGAAATCATCCAGCAACGGGTCGAAAAATACGGCATCGATTGCGACCTCAAGCACGGTCATTTGCATGCGGCGTACAAGCCGAGCCACATGGACGGCTTGCGCAGCGACTACGACGAAGCCGTGCGTCGCGGCATGGGTGATGAGGTCAGCCTGCTCGACCGCAGCCAGGTGCGTGACCTGCTGCAAAGCGACCTCTATCACGGCGCAATCAAGAACACCCGCAACATGCACCTGCACCCGCTCAACCTGTGCATCGGTGAAGCGCGGGCGGCGGAAAGCCTTGGCGCGCTGATCTTCGAAAACAGTGAAGTGCTGGAGATCATCCACGGCGTCAGCCCCGGCGTACGCACCGCTCACGGGCAGATCGACGCCAATCAGGTCCTGCTGGCCGGCGACGTCTACCACAAGCTCGAACCGGGCCAGCTCAAGGGCAAGATCTTCCCGGCCATGGGCGGCATCGTCACCACCGAACCGCTGGGGGATCTGGCCAAGCAGATCAACCCCGAAGACCTCGCCGTTTACGACTGCCGCTTCGTCCTCGACTACTACCGCCTCACCGCCGACGGTCGCCTGTTGTTCGGCGGCGGCGCCAACTACAGCGGCAAGGACTCACGGGACATCGCCGGCGAACTGCGGCCGTGCATCGAACAGACCTTCCCGGCGCTCAAAGGGGTGAAGATCGACTACCAGTGGAGTTGCGCGATGGGCATCGTCATCAACCGCATCCCGCAACTGGGCAAGCTCTCGGACAACGTCTGGTATTGCCAGGGCTACTCCGGCCACGGCATCGCCACAACCCACATCATGGGCGAGATCATGAGCCGGGCGATCACCGGGCAGATGCAGCAGTTCGACACGTTTGCCGCGTGCTCGCACATTCGCGTGCCGATGGGCGATCTGCTGGGCAATCCGATGCTGGCGGCGGGCATGTGGTACTACCAGATGCTGGAAAAACTGCGCTGACCGAAAAGGCCCCATCGCCAGTGATGGGGCCTTTTTTTGCCGCAAAACCTCAGTCAGGCAACTGCTCAACCTCAATCCCCAACCGCTGATAATCCTCGACACTTCCTGACGCCACATGCCGCTCGGTGATCAGCGTATGCAAGCGCTCGCACGGCGCCACCACAAACGGTTCCACCGCGCCGAACTTGTCCGCCGTGGTCACGGCAATCACCCGCGCCGCACAGTCCAGCAGCGCCTGCTTGACCGGCACTTCATCGAAATGCAGCGAGGTGATGCCCACCTCCGGATGAATCGCGCAGACCCCGGTGATTGCCAGATCCGCCTTGATCCCCGACAGCAGCCGCAGCGCCTCATGACCACCGGCGGACATGGTTTTCGGATTCAACTGCCCGCCCGCCAGAATCACCTTGATGCCCGGATATTCGGACAACGCAATCGCCGTCATCGGCGATGCCGTGACCGCCGTAAGGTTGATATCCCTGGGCAACGAGCGCGCCACCTGCAACGCAGTGGAACCGGAGTCGAACACCACCGTTTGCCCGTTCCTGATCTGCTGTGCCGCCAATTGCGCCAGACGAATCTTCACCTCGTCGATCTCGTCCAGCCGGGTGAAGTAATCCTTGCCGGTGTCCTTGGGCCTCGGCAGCGCGCCGCCGTGCACCCGCTGCACCAGCCCGGCACTGTCCAGCTCGGCCAGATCACGGCGGATGGTGTCTTCCGACACCGCAAAATGCTGGCTCAACTCGGACGCCATGACCTTGCCGTCACGTTCGAGGATCAGGAGGATTTTCTGTCGGCGCAGGGAAGGAAGCTCGGAAGCGGAATGATCGTGCATGGTTTTGCCTGTTTGTGCTTGTCATTGCAGGTTTTTGCGAGTTTAGCCAAGCAAACAGGCAAACACAACGCCGGTATCAATGGCTTCGATCATTGGAATCACGAAGCCGAATTTTTTCTTTTGACCCGCCCCCGGCAGAATGGCCGCACTTTCAAAAGGACCAGGATGAACACCCCATGAACCTCAATTTCGCTTTTGCCTGCATGGTCGTCGTATCGTTTGCCATTGCGCTTGGGCATGCCTGATCGAAGGCGATTGCTGAAAAGTGCACTTTTATTCCGTAAACACCCGTGCCTTGCGCACGAACAACGCGTGCACCTTGTCCCAGAAATTGCCGCCCAGCACGAAAAAGCTGCCGACAAACATCAAGTCGCCCAGCGCCTGCATCTGCCAGAGGTTGGGCCGCACGCCTGGAAAGAAGTTGTCGAAATACGGTTCCAGGAAAGACGACAGCAGCGGCAGGCAGAACATCACCACGCCGATCTTGTGGCGCATCGGGCTGACTTCGGCCACCGGGGTCGGAATCACGCCGGAGATATAGCGGCCAATCGTGCGCTTGAGCTCGGCGAACCCGGCCTTGCCCATCACCGCAATCACCAGCAGCAACAGCACTTTATTGCTGATGAACAACACCCCGGTCAGCGCCGCGACTTTCGAGCCCGGTACATCGAGGGCGGCGGCAAGCGGCACCATCAACCACGAACCGAGCATCAGGCAGAGGATTGCCACGCCGACCTTGAAACGCCAATTGGCGCTGGCGGGGGCAAGCGGTTCTTGAGCAGTGTCCATGGTGTTTCCTACCTTTTCATCGGGGGCGGTTCAGTGAAGTTCGCCTGAAAAAGCGTAGCAGCTGATTGCTTCGATCAACCTGCAATCTGCGGTCTATGCTCCAGTGACAATTCCCGTTGGGGCCACCCGGTATGCCTGCAACGCCAGCCCTGCTGATCCGTCCCGGCCACCTGTTGCTGCTCGGTGCGCTGAGCCTTGGTGGCTGCCTGCGGCTGGGCCCGGATTTCCAGCCACCGGCCCAGGCCTGGAGCAAGCAGTGGCAAAGTCCGGCGCTGGAACAGGCCAGCGAACGCGGGGCGGTACCGGACCTGCGTCAGTGGTGGCAGGTGTTTGCCGATCCGGTGCTCGACCGCTTGATCAGTGACGCCGAAGCCCGCAACAGCAGCCTGAAGATCGCCGGTCTGCGGGTGCTCGAAGCCCGCGCGCAACTGGGCATCGCCAACAGCGGTCGCTACCCGCAATTGCAACAGGCAAGCGCCGACAGCCTGTACATCGACCGCCACCAATCCGGTGGCAACAATCCGCAGGACTTGCACTTCTGGCAGCACAGCGCCGCATTCGATGTCGGCTGGGAACTGGATTTCTGGGGCCGTTTCAGCCGCGCCATCGAGTCCGCCGACGCCAGCTACTTCGCCGCCCAGGCCAACTACGAAGACGCCCTCGTTCTGTTACGCGCTCAGGTGGCCGACACCTACTTTGCCCTGCGCACCACCGAAGCCCGGCTGCGAGTCGCCCGAGAAAACGCCGCCCAGCAAAAGCGCAATTTCGAAATCACCGAAAAACTCTTTCGCAGCGGCCAGACCGCCGAACTCGACCTGCAACAAGCCAGAACCCAATACCTCGGCACCCTGAGCAGCATTCCGGCGTTCGAAGACCAGTTGCTGCGCACCCGTAATGCGTTGGCGGTGCTGGTCGGCCAGCCGCCCGGTGGCGCGGCGTTTCTGGCGGAACAATCGGGGCTGATTCCGCTGGTGGATCGCGCCGTGCTGCAGGATGTCCCGGCCAACCTGCTGCTGCGCCGTCCCGATGTGCGTGCGGCAGAGCTGAACGTTGCCGCGCAATCGGCGCTGGTCGGCGTAGCTGAAACCGATCTGTATCCGTCGCTGACGCTGCTCGGCAGCATCGTCTGGTCCAGCGACACCCTCGGCGCCACCCCGCGCAGCCTCGACCTGATCGGTGGCCCGAGCCTGCGCTGGAACCTGTTCGACTACGGTCGCATCCACAACAACATCCGCGTGCAGGATGCGCGCTTGCAGCAACTGATCGAAGCCTATCGCGACAAGGTCCGCCAGGCTGCCCGTGAAGCCGACGATGCCGCCAGCGGCCTGACCAAAGCGCTGGAACGCGAGCGCATTCTCGGCGAGGCCGAACGTGCGGCGCGACGTTCGCTGGTGCTGGCCAACACCCAATATCGTGAAGGTTATTCGGACTTTCAGCGGGTGCTCGACGCCCAACGTGCGTTGCTGGAGCTACAGGACAACTATCTGGTCAGCCGCAGCAACGCCGTGAGCAACCTGATCGCCCTGTACCGCGCCGTCGGCGGCGGCTGGCAAAGCGCCGGGCCGCAGATCGATCCAGCGACCCGCCAGCAAATGCAGCAACGCACCGACTGGGGGGATCTGCTGAGCGCCCCGCCGCCCCCACCGACCTATCCGATTCCCTCGCAGGTAGACCGCCATGAGTGATGAAGCGCCGCCGGATCCGGCGAAAAAAGGCATCCGCTGGGTGCTGCTGGTGATTGTGCTGAGCCTGGTCTGGTATCTGCTGGCCGACCGCTTTACGCCGTATACCCAGCAGGCACGGGTGGGCGCATTCGTGATCCCGGTGGCGGCGGAAGTCGCGGGCCGGGTGATCAAGGTCAACGTGCGCAACAATCAGGACGTGCAGGCCGGCGACATCCTCTTCGAGCTCGATCCGCAGCCGCTGCAAATCGCCGTCGACCGGGCCCGCGCCGATCTGGAAAACACCCGTCGCACGGTCGGCGCCAGCACCGCCGGCATCGCGTCGGCCCAGGCGTCATTACGTGCGGCCCAGGCCAACGAGCTCAAGGCGCGCCAGGACAATCGACGGCTGGAAGGCTTGTATAAAGAAGATCCGGGCACGGTGTCCGTAAGGCTTCTGGAAGTGTCCCGGGCCAACCACGAAGCGGCGCTCAGCCAGGTTGCCGCCGCCCGGGCCGAAGTGCTGCGCGCGCAGGAGCAGGAAGGCGGCAACAGCGACACCAACGCCAAACTGCTCAGCGCCGCCGCCACACTGGCCAAGGCCGAACTGGATCTGGCCAACACCCGCATCCGCGCGCGCTCGGCGGGTCTGATCACCGACCTGCGCACCGATGTCGGCCAGTTTGCCGCTGCCGGCAGCCCGGTGATGACGCTGATCACGATCCAGGATGTGTGGGTCAGCGCCGACCTCACCGAAAACAACCTTGGCCGGATCAAGCCCGGCACGCCGGTGTCGATCATCCTCGACGCCTTGCCCGGCGAAGTGCTCGACGGCCGGGTACGCAGCGTCGGTTATGGCGTCAGCGTCGGCCAGACGCCGCCGCCCGGCACGCTGCCGACGATCCAGAACAGCCGCGACTGGCTGCGTCCGGCCCAGCGCTTTCCGGTGATCATCGAGTTCAGCGAAGAGGCGAAAAAGCGCCTGTTCGAGAGCCGTTCGATTCGCGCCGGCGGGCAGGCTGAAGTCATGGCGTTTCCCAGCGAAGGCAATCTGCTCAATCCGCTGGGCCGGGTGTTTGTCTGGCTGATGAGCTGGCTGTCGTATGCCTATTGAGCGCAGCGTCCCGGCGCAACGGGCCTTGCGCCTGGCTTGCGGCACGGCGTTGTGCACCGCCGCGAGTTACGGGCTCGCCTTGCCGTTGTCGTTTCTGTCGCCGGTGCTCGCGGTGTTGCTGCTGGCCAGCATGCCTCGACCGTTGCCGGTGAAAATGGCGCTGGTGCTGACTTTGGTCGCCGCATTCACCACCAGTCTCGGCCTGTTGCTGGTGCCGTTGCTGCGTTATTACCCGGTGTGCGGCGTGCTGCTGATCGGTGTCGGGCTGTTTCTGGTGTTCACTTACGGTTTGCGCGGCGGCAACGTGCTGATCATGACGTTTCTGGTGATCGGCATGACCATGATTTCCGCCGCAGGCTTCGCCTCATTCGAGCTGGCGATGGCGGTGATCGGCGCGCTGGTCAAAGGCCTGTTGCTGGCCGTCGTCATCGTCGGCCTGAGCCACGTCCTGTTCCCGGAACCGGCCAACAGCCCCGCGCCACCACCCGCTCCCGCCCTGCCCGCCGAAGACGTGCCCCGCGTAGCGATGCGCGCGACATTGATCGTGTTGCCGACCTTCCTGCTGGTGCTGATCGACCCCGCCAGCTACCTGCCGATCATCCTCAAAGCCGTCAGCCTCGGCCAGCAAAGCACCACCACCCGCACCCACCACGCCGGGCGCGAACTGCTCGGCTCGACCTTGCTCGGCGGGCTGCTGGCGGTGCTGTTCTGGTGCGCGTTGAGCCTGTTCGTGCACCTGTGGATGTTCTTTCTGTGGATGCTGCTGTTCGGGCTGCTTGTAGCGCGCAAACTCTATCGGCTGCACTCGACGCAACTGACGCCGGGGTTCTGGCTCAATACTTTGATCACCATGATCATCCTGCTCGGGCAATCGGTGGAGGACAGTGCCGTGGGCAAAGATGTTTACACCGCGTTTGCGGTGAGGATGGGGTTGTTCATTCTGGTGACGGTTTATGCCGGGGTGATGATGCATTTGCTGGTGGCAAACCGGGAGAGTCGTCAGGGTGTGACCTGACGACCGTGCGCGGAATCATCAAGCGTCTTCTCGCACCCGCCGTACCTGCACCAACAATGCCGGTGCAAAGTGCAGCACCACCATTCGCGCCAGATGATGAGTGAGGATAAACACCACGTTCAGCCCGCCGGCGAACGCAACAATCGCGATGGTTTCGATGGCCCCCGGCATGTAGGCGAGCCAAAGCGACAACGCATCGCTGCCCAGCAACCGCGCCGCCGCCAATGCAAAAATCGCCGCGACCAGAATCATCAAACCGACCGACACCAGCGCCGTGCGGCCATGACGTCCCAGTTCCGCGAGGCCCAATCCCTGAAAACGGGAGCCGATCCGCGCACCGAGAATCAGCGCCGCTAGATTCAAACTCCAGTCCGGCATGTGAAAGCCCTGCAGCCACCCTGATTTCACAAACACGGCGGTGATGATGATTGCCGTCAGCATGAACGGCGCCGGCACACCGACGGCGAGCAGCAAGCGCCCGACCACCAAGCTCAAACCGATCACCGACAGCACGGTCAACGCCATGCCCGTCGACAGCGGCGGGACCTCGGTCACGTCAACCGGCGCCGATCCGGGAATCAGCAAACTCACCAGCACCGTGATCAGCAGCAGGCGCATCAAGTGCACGATGATCACCTTGCTCGATGCCTGATGCGATTCCAGCAAATCGAACACCGCCGCCAACGCGCCCGGATATACCGCCAGCAGCGCGTCCGTGCGATTCCATCCTGCGCCGCGCGACAGCCACAGCGCGGAAAGCGCGACTTGCACCGCCAGACACAACAGCAACACGCCAAGGCTCGGCAACATCGTCGAAACAGTCGCGCTGTCCCATGCATCGAACATCAACCCGGTGGCAATCCCCAGCGTGACCTGAATGTAACCCAGGCCGTAGGGAGTTTTAGGTGCGAAGCCGAATTTGGTAACGACAAGTGCAGTGACAAGAATCGAGCCCAACAGCAAACCGTGGGGCACGCCTTCGAACTGCAACAGAGCGCCGAAGCCGGCAGCAATCAACAAACACAGAATGGATTTCATGGTCGCCTTCCTGGCTATTCAATTTGAGTCAGGCGCGCAGCCGTCCAATCGCCCGCCGATATTTTTCGATCCGCTCCAGATCCTCCCAACTCGGCGAGGCAATCCGCGACAGGTCGCTGTTCTCTTCCAGATCCGCCAGTTTCACCACCCGCCCGATCGGGTTCTGCGCCGCACGTTCGACAAAGTCCTCATAGGATTCACCGGGCACTTTGGTCACCGATTCGATGGCGGACAAAACGGCTTCGCTAAAACCTTCCTTGCGCAAATCCTCCAGACTGATGCCGCAATCCTCGACCACATCGTGCAGCACCGCGACGATGCGTTCTTCCAGGCTACTCATGCGCAACATGACTTTCAGCGGATGCAAAATGTACGGCGCACCGCCCTTGTCTACCTGCCCCGCGTGGGCTGTGGCAGCAATGGCGATGGCGCGTTCCAGAGTCTGGGTCATGGGTGTTTCCTCGGGTCAGACGCCGTACCGGCCGCCAATATAGAAGTGACGCTTGAACCAGCGCCCAATCGCCTGCAAACGCCCGGATGGCTGCGCCGGCTCGGCGTAGCGCTGGAGGATCAGCGAGACCAGATCAGCCTGACCCTCCCCCGGGTGCGCATCCAGCAACTCGGCCACCCAGGCGCAATTGGCCTTATTCAAATGCTCGCGCCACTCCCCGGGCCAGCCATCCAGCTCATCCAGCGCCAGCCACCGCGCACCGCCCTGCTCGACATGCCCGCCGCCAATCGATTGCTCGAAACAGAACGGCGTCGCCGGGCGCGACAGGTCGATGCTGAAGATGTAGATGTCCTGGGTTTTGTGCTGCGGCGTGGGGGCGTTGTTGCGGCTGCCGATCTGAATCATGCGCGGATCCGTCCGTGGGAGAGGCGTTACAACTTGTTTCGCAGTCTACGACGTGGTGTGGATGGGGGGAACCTTTGGTGATGAGATGTGGGGAACGAGTGAAATGGTCCAAACCACCTTCTTTTGTGTAACATTTCCAAAACAGCGTATTTACAAGGATGTTCACTGTGTCTGGAAAACCTGCTGCCCGAGTTACTGATCCAACTTCCTGTCCGCTACCTGGGCATGGCGTCAATCCTATCGCTGCTGGCTCCCCCGACGTTTTTTTTGATGGTCTACCCGCGGCCAGACAGAACGATCAGAGTGCCTGTGGCAGCCCCATCGTGGGAGACGTTGCGTCTAGCGTGCTCATCAACGGCATGCCTGCCGCAACTGTGGGAAGTGTCGGAGGCCACGGCAATAAAGTAATCGCCGGCTCATCAACTGTAATTATCGGAAATTCGCACACACCCGCAGAATTCATCCCCCGTCAGCCATGCCTCTCTGGGCCATGAAATTTGACGAAAAGTTTTGCATCGTCGGGAGTGACGGCCAGCCCCTCGCCAATGTGCCGTACCACATCAAAGACGAAGCAGGCAGGGTTTATACAGGCTTTTCTGATGAATCTGGTCACACACCTCGCATCTCAACTAGCAAGCAAGAAACCCTTGAAGTGACAACCGGTGTAGCCGCGCTTGAAAAATGGGAGGACGTATGACGGAGTTCTCTTGCAAAATACCAACAAACAAGCAGGCAAACTCCGTTAGCAATGTGCCCGGCTATTTGATGCCGGCCAATATTCATTTATTTGTTGTGGTAGATGAGATCGGCAAGGACGGATTCCTAGTCAGGAAAATTTACTCGTCGCCCGACAACCCTCACCTGATTGCAAAAAATCTTTCCGAACTTCAGATCAAAAACGAGATCTGGCCGGAAAAATACGGAATGCGTTCTGTTGCACCGGATTCTGGCGCCACAGTTGCCCAACATGTTTACAGTAGCCGAAAGTACCCCTCAGGCTATATTTCTACGAGCTCCGAATTCCCGAATGGCTCACCAAGATTTGAAGGAAAAACTGTCTACATTGATATTGAGAAAGCTAAAGCCGCAGGCGCAAAGCTAGTATCAACTGATGAAATTCTAAAAGCCCTTGAAGACTACAAAAAACACGCACCAAAAAACGTAGCAAAAATCGATGAAATTGCTGGCTGGGTAAAGAACATCGACAAAGAAGTTTTAGTTCAAGCAGATAAAGTCCCAGCGAAGGCGATTTTCACACCGACCTCCCACAAAGTCACAAACGCCTTTATAAAAGGCGCAAGAGTTGTGCGGGTGTTCGGGATTGCATTCACTGCATACGATCTGAAGATCGCGACTGAAGAGTCAATTAAACAAAACAGCATCAAGCCTATATCCGTTGAGGTTGTCAAACAGGCTGGTGGCTGGGGTGCGGCGATAGCCGGCGCCAGGATTGGCGTGGTGGTCGGAGCAGCAGTGGGAATCGAAACAGGCCCTGGCGCAGTTGTCAGCGGTGCTATCGGGGGCATTATATTTGGCACTGCCGGTTATTTAGGTGCTACTTGGCTAACTGAATATATGCAAGAGTGAGAGCAGCATGAGTTTTATCAAAAAAATAATTACACTGCTGAAGCCAGAACCTAGACAAGAGCAAATTGCCGGGTACAGCAAGCAGGAGCTTGAAAGCTTATTCTCTCGGCCTTTAGCTCATACCAACCTACCCGTTCAGCCTCCCACTACCTCATTGGAAAGCGCCGATATCTGCGCATTTTTTTCGCAGTTCCTTATCGAACCTAAAGATTTAGTTGAATTCGAAGCACTCGTTGAATCTCACTTCAGAAAAAATACTGAAAGAACCTTCAATGATCTTCCGGTATTTGAATACGAAAACGCTTTGAGCGGAGACCGACTGATATTCTTCGCATCTACTAGAGAATTCAACTCCGTCACTATTCGTTTGATAACGAACAGCCTTCACTTTCTAACGATGCTTAACCGCAAAAAATTCGCGGTTCCTCCGCCATGGTTTGCGTTCGAAGGCTACAAGCCTTCTTGGTGGGGAGGCAGCATGCAAGGTGCTCAAGAATATTACGACCACAACTATTTTTTCAGTTTTTTCACTCAATTGAGTGACGTCGAAAAGCAATCTTATTATTCGAGGTTTCGCGCAACTGATGAATGGATCGAAAGATTAGAGTTAATGTACGACACCGAGTGAGTTGAACAGGAGCATCTTCGCGTACTCTCACCGGAATGGTTGATGGAACCTTCCGAGACGACCCAACCTCGAAACCATAAGCGCCCCGCACACGATCACACACGGCGCCATGGGAGAGTTCCAAGATGAACATCCGACTGTTGCTCCTGATCGCCACTTTCAGCGTCATCCCCACCTGCGTCATGGCCGAGGGATGCGACGTCAAGACCCGCTCCTCCAGCCCCTCGGTGCCCGCCGTCGAGACGCACAGCTGCTACGAATACGAAGGCATGCCGGTCAACGCCATCGACTGGTCATGCAGCAACGAAAGCAAGGACATGCTCAACAGCAGCAAAAACAAGGTCGAACACTGCGCCGACCACTATCAGGCCTCGTGTATCGCCACCCTCACCCAGGAATCCCTGGCCAACCCGCACTCCACCAGTAAGGATCAAAACGCCAAGGCCCTGAACATTCCGGACACCGCGCAAGTGACCACGTATTACTACGACGTGGAGCATCTGGCGCAGGCGCGGATTGATTGCGAGAACGGGGGTGGGCATTGGAAGGCGAAATAGCGGCGTTAAGCGCATGAAAAAAGGACACCGATGGGTGTCCCTTTTTGGTTTCAATGGCGGGTGGATTCAGCTTTTCATGGCCTCACACTGACTGCGCAGATCATGATCGCCGATTGACGAACAACTACTGCCCTTCTTCGCTTCACAAAACGCCCGCTGGTCATGATCACCAATGCTTGAACACGAACTGCCCTTCTCCGCTTCGCAGGCCGCGCGCATGTCGTGATCGCCGATGGAGGAACAGCTGCTGCCCTTTTTGGCTTCGCAATAAGCGCGCTGGTCATGATCGCCAATACTTGAACACGAACTGCCTTTCTCCGCTTCGCAGGCCGAACGCAAGTCATGGTCGCCGATGGAAGAACAGCTGCTGCCTTCCTCCGTGGCCTGGCAATAACTGCGCTTGTCGTGATCACTGATACTGGAACAACTGGCGGAAACGTAACCGCTGAACAGCAACAACATTGCAAGAATCAATTTCATCTCACACTTCCTTGGGCTTGCCGGGAAACAGCCTGGCACTGGGTGACCCGTTCGATATCAGCGTTGCGACACGCCATCAAATTGACATCGGTTTTGAGGAAAGTTCCGGCGCAGGAATTGGTGCTGGATTTTGGGATCTGAAAACCGCGTAGGAAATGACCGCGCGTGGTGAGGGAGATTATTTCTTCTGGACTGAGAAGCTGCACCAAACTCGGCAGGTAATTTTTTCCAGATACATCGCAAGCCTTGATTTACGTCGGTTCCGCCGCCGAACTGAAGCCAAGTCTTTGGCCAAACGTAGTGGTTTCGCGTCCTACAGGCTGATTGCAGCGGTGGGGATCGGTGCCTAGAGTGGGTCTGTCGCTGAACGAATTTGGCGATAGGGTTTCGCAGCCCTAGCGAGCTAAGTCCACACCCGGCACAATGCGGCCCGGCTACTTGCCTGTGCTTCATTTTCATGGCGGTTGTGCGTGGGAGACCTTCGGGTCTGCCGGGTCTTAGCTCCTCGGTCTGCGAACCCACGCATAACTGCCACCCAACTCGTTTCGCAGCGAACGGCGGTAATTCATTTTCTGAGCTAAGGATTTTTACCCATGACAAGTAAGTCACCGTTGTGCAACTACGTCCCAATGTCCCACCCCGCCACCGATCATCCCGTCCTGTTCATCGATGCCGACGCTCCTCTACGCGACCTACGTGCTTGCGCCAGCGAACGCTTGAATGCAGTGCTCAAATACCTCGACCTCATGGCCTGCGTCCACCTTCCCGATCACGCCGAACAAGACATCAACACAGTCACCACTATCGCCAGAATCTTGGTTCAGGACGTGAGTGATGTATTTAGAGTGATTGAAAGACGCAGAGTAGCGATCACGTAATCAATCACGAAAGGCATCAATTAAATAGTTCAAAACCAAATTTCCCCGCACAGATTAAAACCCAATGTGCAGCCAACCAAAAAAACAATTCCAGTTCAAACATTATGAATACTATTTCCCTAAACCTGGCAACCTCCATACTGACTGCGATAGTCACAGCATCCCTAGGCGCCTATTACACCGCTTCAGAATCAGCGAAAGCCAACGAACGGTCAGATCGGCAACGGTTTGTAGATGGTGCTCAGCAAACTGCACAAGAAACGACACAACTTCTTATAAAAAGCTACGAGGAGCTTCAACGTTTTAATGAGGCTGCGAGAAAATCCGAGAAAGGCTGGGATGATTTCCTGGCCTCCGAGGATTTCGCAAAATTCTCGGCCTTTGAACAAGAATGGCACAAAAACCTTATAGCTCTTTACTTCAAAGTTAGTCGGTATTACGGAAAAGCCACAGCCCAACAACTTTTATTACTTGCAAATTTCAAACTTAACCCAACTGACGGCGAATCAAATGAGAATCCCGATCGAGAAAGCAGTTTGATGCTAGCCTGGGGTGAAGCCTTTAGAGCAAATGCGTCAACCGTTATGCTACAAGGGGAAGCAACCAAATTCTTCAACAACGAAAGCAGCGTATTTGATAATCTCGGTTCAGTCATGAAAGAAACTAACGAGGCAAAAACAAACTCACAGAGAGCGACTAAAATCTATGGGCAGTACATTATCAACTTTCTTGGAATACTCGACTTAAACCTGACGCAGCTAGGAGCTCTTGAAGTCAAAGTAGTCTCCTCTCCCTCCATCACAGTCGAAAAATAGAGTTCACAAGTGGACGGCGCTTCACCCGAGAAACGCCCTCCATTAAAAATACTGAATCGCCGGTTGCTGCACGCTAAAAATTCGCCGGCGTATTCGCACTAATAATCTCTGCCTCATCCGCCCCGATATTCCGGAACTTGTGCGGCAGCGTCGTCGGGAAGTAATACCCGTCCCCGGCACTCAACACGCTCACCTGCCCGTCCACCGTCAACTCGACCGTGCCGCGCGTCACCAATCCGCACTCCTCACCCTCAGCATGAACAATCGGCTCTTCCCCGGAACTGGCGCCCGGTGCGTATTGCTCGCGCAGCAAACGCATCTGGCGGCTGGGGACCGAGGCGCCGATCAGGAGCAGGCGCAGGCCGTGGCGGCCGAGGTCGGGTTGTTCGTTGGCGCGGAAGACGTATTGGTGTTCGCGGGGAGGCTGGTCGAAAGTGAAGAAGTCGGCCAGGGACATCGGGATGCCTTCGAGCAGCTTTTTCAGTGAGCTGACGGAAGGACTGACACGATTCTGTTCGATCAGGGAGATGGTGGCATTGGTCACGCCGCTACGCCGGGCCAGCTCGCGCTGGGAGAGTTTGTAGCTTTCGCGTACTAGTTTGAGTCGAGAACCCGTATCCATGACAGCCTTATGTGAGAACGACTTAAGGGTAATGGGGGTGGGTGGCGGGTGCCGCGCAAGGCGCGCGGATCACGTTGCTCCCGTGTCCCGGAACCGTGAAAGGCGGCTATTAAATCACGTTTGTCGGTGTTGCTCAGCAGGTTCGATGGACGGCACCTGAAAAGAGCCTGTTGATGGTAATTGCGGGTCAGGCACAAGACCTGTGGGAGCGAGCTTGCTCGCGATTGGGCGGCACATTCAACATCCCTTTTGCTGATAGACCGCTTTCGCGAGCAAGCTCGCTCCCACAGGGTTTGTGGTGTTGCTTGCCAAGTAAAAAACCGGCGGCGCCTGTGCGGGGCCACCGCCGGGGAGGTTAATCAGATGCCGAAACGGTCGCGCAGCGAGTAGTACACCGCGCCGAGGGCGGTCAGCGGCGCGGAGAAAGTGCGGCCGCCGATCATTGGCATGTGCGGAAGCGAAGCGAAAGCGTCGAAGCGTTCGGCGTCGCCGCGGATCATTTCCGAGATCAGTTTGCCGGCCAGGTGCGAGCAGGTGACGCCGTGACCGCTGTAGCCCTGCATGTAGTAGGCGTTTTTCTCGATGCGGCCGAATTGCGGCATGCGTGACATGGTCAGCAGGAAGTTGCCGGTCCAGCGGTAGTCGATTTTCACGTCCTTGAGCTGCGGGAAGGTCTTGAGCATTTTCGGGCGGATCAGGGTTTCGATGTCGTCCGGTTCACGGGCGCCGTACACCACACCGCCGCCGTAGAGCAGACGGTTGTCGGCAGTGAGACGGTAGTAGTCGAGCAGGTAGTTGCAGTCTTCGACGCAGTAGTTGTTGGTGATCAGGCTGCGGGCCTGTTTTTCGGTCAGCGGTTCGGTGACGCAGATCTGCGAGCCGCACGGCATGCTCTTGGCGGTCACGCGGTTGTCGAGGCCTTGCGGCAGGTAGGCGTTGCCGGCGATCAGCAGGTACTTGGCGCGGACCTGGCCTTTGGCGGTGCGCACGACGTTGGGCTCGCCGTATTTGATTTCCACCGCAGCGGACTGCTCGTAGATCTTGCCGCCCAGACGCACGATGGCGGCGGCTTCACCGAGGGCCAGGTTCAGCGGATGGATGTGGCCGCCCTGCATGTCCAGCAGACCGCCAACGTAGGCGTCGGAGCCGACTTCGCGGCGAATGTCCGCAGCGTCGAGCATCTTCAGGTTTTTATTGCCGTAACGTTCCCAGCTGCGTTTTTGTTCGGCGAGGCCTTTGAGTTGCTTGTTGTTCATCGCTGCGAAAATGCCGCCCGGGCGGTAGTCGCATTTGATGTCGTATTCCTTGATGCGCGAACGGATGATGTCGGCGCCTTCGAAGATCATGCTGCCGAGGATTTCCGCGGTCTTGTCGCCGTAGCGCTCTTCAATCACGTCGACGTCGCGGCTGTAGGAGTTGACCAGTTGGCCGCCGTTGCGACCGCTGGCGCCGTAGCCGACTTTCGCCGCTTCCAGCACCGTCACTTTATAGCCGGCTTCGCTCAGGAACAGCGCCGAGGACAGGCCGGTGTAGCCGGCGCCGATGATGCACACATCGCAGTCCACCGACTCTTCAAGCGTCGGAAAATCGATCACTTCGTTGCGGGTGGCGGCGTAGTAGCTGTTCACGTGTTGCTGTTTCATTTTTTTATTCTCCGAGGGTCGCCGATTGCAGGCGACCACCGCTGTAAAAGAGTCAGAGCTTGATCCAGGTCGCTTTCAGCTCGGTGTACTTGTCGAACGCGTGCAGCGATTTGTCGCGACCGTTGCCCGACTGTTTGAAGCCACCGAACGGCGCGGTCATGTCGCCGCCGTCGTACTGGTTGACCCATACGCTGCCGGCGCGCAGGCCACGGGCGAAGGTGTGGGCCTTGCTCAGGTTGTTGGTCCAGACCCCGGCGGCGAGGCCGAAGATGCTGTCGTTGGCAATCTGCAGCGCTTCTTCAACGGTGTCGAAGGTGATCAGCGACAGCACCGGGCCGAAGATTTCTTCCTTGGCGATGGTCATGGCGTTGGTCACACCGTCGAAAATCGTCGGCTCGACGTAGGTGCCGCCGGTCTCTTCGAGGGTGCGACGGCCACCGGCGATCAGCTCGGCGCCCTGCTCCCGGCCGATGCTGATGTAGCGCAGCACGTTGTCCAGTTGACGCTGATCGACGACGGCGCCGACGTTGGTCGACGGATCGAGGGCGTGGCCCGGTTTCCACGCTTGCAGCGCTTCCACCAGCAACGGAATGAATTGCTCGCGGATCGAACGCTCCACCAGCAGGCGCGAGCCGGCGGTGCAGACCTCGCCCTGGTTGAACGCAATGGCGCCGGCCGCCGCTTGTGCTGCCGCGCGCAAGTCCGGTGCGTCGGCAAACACCACGTTCGGGCTCTTGCCCCCTGCTTCGAGCCAGACGCGTTTCATGTTGCTTTGGCCGGCATAAATCATCAGTTGTTTGGCAATCGCCGTGGAGCCGGTGAAGGCCAGCACGTCGACGTCCATGTGCAGCGCCAGCGCCTTGCCGACGGTGTGGCCGAAGCCTGGCAGGACGTTGAACACGCCTTTCGGAATGCCGGCATCCAGTGCGAGCTGCGCAATACGGATCGCGGTCAGCGGGGATTTTTCCGAAGGTTTGAGGATGAACGAGTTACCTGCCGCCAGCGCCGGGGCGAATTTCCAGCTGGCCATGATCAGCGGGAAGTTCCACGGCACGATGGCCGCCACCACGCCGGACGGCTCGCGAGTCACCAGACCGAGTTGGTCGTGCGGGGTGGCAGCGACTTCGTCGTAGATCTTGTCGATGGCCTCGGCGCTCCAGCGGATCGCGTTGGCGGTTGCCGGGATGTCGATGCTCATCGAGTCGCTGATCGGTTTGCCCATGTCGAGGGTTTCGAGCAGCGCCAGCTCTTCCTGGTGCTGCAGGATCAGATCGGCGAAGCGGATCAGGATGCGCTTGCGCTCGGCCGGGGCCTTGTTCGCCCATACGCCGGAGTTGAAGGACTGGCGCGCGACTTCAACGGCAAGGTTGGCGTCGGCTTCATCGGTGCTGGCCACGGAGGCCAGGAAACGGCCGTCGACGGGGCTCAGGCATTCAAAGGTCTCGCCGCTGATGGCCGGGCGGTATTCGCCGTTGATGAAGGCACGGGATTCGAGGGTCAGGGACTGGAAGCGTTGTTCCCAGTCGTTGCGGGTCATGGTCATGGGGGTGACTCACACAGGAAAATTAGTGACCGATATCCCTGTGGGAGCGAGCTTGCTCGCGAATACGGTGGGTCAGTCACCTTCAATGTTGAAGGTGATGGCCTCTTCGCGGGCAAGCCCGCTCCCACAGGGTTTTGTGGTGTTAGCGAGATCGCGCTTGAGCGTCAGACGGTATGCAGATACCAGTTGTACTCAAGGTCAGAGATCGAGTTTTCGAACTCGGCCAGCTCGCTTTCCTTGCACGCGACGAACACGTCGATGTACATCGGGTCGATGTAGCGGGCCATAACTTCGCTGTCGTCCAGCACGCGCAAGGCGTCGCGCAGGTTGTTCGGCAGGCTCTGCTCGTTCTGCTCGTAGCTGTTGCCTTCGACCGGGGCGCCCGGCTCGATTTCGTTGGTCAGGCCGTGGTGGATACCGGCCAGCACGGAAGCCATCAGCAGGTACGGGTTGGCGTCGGCACCCGCGACACGGTGCTCGATGCGCACGGCATCCGGCGAACCGGTCGGTACGCGGACGGCCACGGTGCGGTTGTCGATGCCCCAGCTCGGCGAGTTCGGCACGTAGAACTGTGCGCCGAAGCGACGGTACGAGTTGACGTTCGGGCACAGGAAGGCCATTTGCGCAGGCAGGGTCTCCAGCACACCGCCGATCGCGTGGCGTAGCGCGGCGTTCTGCTCGGGATCCTCGCTGGCGAAGATGTTGTTGCCTTCTTTATCCAGAATCGAAATGTGCACGTGCAGACCGTTGCCCGCCTGGCCTGGATACGGCTTGGCCATGAAGGTGGTGTCCATCTCGTGATCGTAGGCGATGTTCTTCACCAGACGCTTGAGCAGGATTGCGTATTCACACGCCTTGATCGGGTCGGACACGTGATGCAGGTTGACTTCGAACTGCGCCGGGGCGCTTTCCTTGACGATGGCGTCGGCAGGAATGCCCTGCTCTTTTGCGCCTTCGAGGATGTCTTGCAGGCAGTCGACGTACTCGTCGAGATCATCGATCAGATAAACCTGAGTCGATACCGGACGCTTGCCCGATACCGGCGAACGCGGCGATTGCGGACGGCCGTTCACGTTGTCCTGGTCGATCAGATAAAACTCGAGTTCAAACGCGGCGCAGATGGTCAGGCCCAGCGCGTCGAACTTGCGCACCACGTTGGCCAGCACTTCACGCGGGTCGGCGAAGAACGGCTCGCCTTCCAGTTCATGCATGGTCATCAGCAGTTGTGCGGTCGGACGCTTCTGCCAGGGCTCGATGCTCAGGGTGCCGGGGATCGGGTAGCAGATGCGGTCGGCGTCGCCAATGTCCAGGCCCAGGCCGGTGCTTTCCACCGTGGAGCCATTGATGTCGAGGGCGAAAAGCGAGGCCGGCAGGTTGATGCCTTTTTCGTACACCTTATGAAGACTGGTGCGCTCGATGCGCTTGCCGCGCACCACACCGTTCATGTCTGCAATCAGAAGGTCGACGTACAAAACCTCAGGATGTTTCTTAAGGAATGCGTTTGCTTCGTTGAGTTGAACGGCACGCAGAGGGACCGACATGATGCACCTATTTAGCTGTTAATTATTATGTTCACTGCTGTTTCGCGGAGCCAGTCAACCCGAACGGCAAAGTGAAGTCAATAGCGAACACAGGGCCGTTCAGCGTTTATTTTTCAGGCTTTTTTTAACACTCACGTGCCAGATCAGGCACCAGGGGCCCGGGAATCATGAAGATTTGATGAGCGGCGTTTAGAATTTTTTACATAGGAGTTGTTAATTAAAATCAACGAGGCTAAGCTCCGGAAAAGCTCGTTCAAGTGTCAAACTTCGAGGTGAATAAAAATGGCATTCAAGCCATTGATCGGCGTTACTGCGTGCGTCAAACAGATTGGCCTGCACCCCTATCACATCAGCGGCGACAAGTACGTTCGCGCTGTCAGCGTTGCGGCGCTGGGGTTGCCCGTCGTCATTCCTTCCCTTGGCAAACTGACTGAAATCGACGACCTGCTGGGTCAGCTCGACGGTCTGCTGCTGACCGGCTCGCCGTCCAACGTGGAACCTTTCCACTATCAGGGCCCGGACAGCGCTCCCGGCACGGATCACGATCCGGCGCGCGATGCCACCACCCTTCCTCTATTGCGTGCAGCCATCGCGGCGGGCGTTCCGGTACTCGGCATTTGCCGGGGTTTCCAGGAAATGAACGTGGCGTTCGGCGGCAGCCTGCACCAGAAAGTGCATGAGCTGCCGGGCATGCTCGATCACCGCGAAGCCGACAGCCCGGATGTCGCCGTGCAGTACGCCCCGGCTCACGCTGTGTCGGTACTGCCGGGCGGGGTGTTCGAAGCGCTGGAGCTGCCGGGCGAATTCCAGGTCAACTCGATTCACAGCCAAGGCATCGACCGCCTCGCTCCCGGCCTGCGCGCCGAGGCCGTGGCGCCGGACGGCCTGATCGAGGCGGTCTCGGTGGAGCACAGCCCGACCTTCGCCCTTGGCGTGCAATGGCACCCCGAATGGCAAGTGCTGGACAACCCGAACTATCTGCGGATTTTCCAGGCGTTCGGCGAGGCTTGCCGCCAGCGTGCGGCGCGACGCAACCAGCGCTGACGCCACCCAACGATTGCAAAACCATTTACTGCCCCCACGGGGACGGCGGCTGCGCGCTTGCGCATCCGTCATCCGTGAAAACAACAAACCGTAATAACAACAAGTACTACCCAGGCAGCCAGGACGGCGGCGCCGACCAAGACGGATCGGCAAGAGCAGTGCCAATCGGATCAATGCAAAACCCTGTGGGAGCTGGCTTGCCAGCGATGAGGCCGTCACTTTCGACATAGAGGTGACTGACCCGCCGCCATCGCGGGCAAGCCCGCTCCCACAGGGGATGTGGTCCGACAGGAAATGCTCTTGCGGGTCTGCAATCCACTCTTAAGCCAGGCCGCGTTGGCCCGGCGACTGAAACCTGTTGGGAGTTTCACATGGCAAACGCCTCCAGCACTTACAGGAAGGCTCTTGAAGGTCATCAGCAACCGAAAAAGGTTCTGGTGAAAGTCGATCGAGTCACCAAGAAGTTCGACGAAACCACTGCGGTGGACGACGTGTCCCTGGAGATCCATCAGGGCGAAATCTTCGCCTTGCTCGGCGGCTCCGGCTCGGGCAAATCGACCCTGCTGCGCATGCTCGCCGGTTTCGAACGGCCGACTGAAGGACGCATTCTGCTCGACGGAGTCGACATCACCGACATGCCGCCGTACGAGCGGCCGATCAACATGATGTTCCAGTCCTACGCCCTGTTCCCGCACATGACGGTTGCGCAGAACATCGCCTTCGGCCTCAAGCAGGACCGTTTGCCGGCCAGCGAAATCGACGCCCGTGTCGAAGAGATGCTGCGCCTCGTCCACATGACCCAATACGCCAAGCGCCGCCCGCATCAACTGTCCGGTGGTCAGCGTCAGCGCGTGGCCCTCGCCCGCTCCCTGGCCAAGCGTCCGAAGCTGTTGCTGCTCGACGAGCCAATGGGCGCACTGGATAAAAAGCTGCGCTCGCAAATGCAGTTGGAACTGGTGGAGATCATCGAACGCGTCGGCGTGACCTGCGTGATGGTGACTCACGATCAGGAAGAGGCCATGACCATGGCCGAGCGTATCGCGATCATGCACCTGGGCTGGATCGCTCAGGTCGGCAGCCCGGTCGACATTTACGAGGCGCCGGTCAACCGTATGGTCTGCGAATTCATCGGCAACGTGAACGCCTTCGACGGCACCGTGGTCGAGGACCTTGAAGGTCACGCGATCATTCACAGCCCGGACTTGCAGCAAAAGATCTACGTCGGTCATGGCGTCAGCACCTCGGTGCAAGACAAGTCGATCACCTACGCGATCCGCCCGGAAAAAATGCTGGTCAGCACGATCAAGCCGGAGACCCGCTACAACTGGTCCGAAGGCAAGGTGCATGACATCGCCTACCTCGGCGGCCACTCGGTGTTCTACGTCGAGTTGCCGAGCGGCAAGATCGTCCAGTCGTTCATGGCCAACGCCGAACGCCGTGGTGCGCGGCCGACCTGGGATGACAAGGTCTACGTCTGGTGGGAAGACGACAGCGGCGTGGTACTGCGCTCATGAGAACCTTCAATCAGCAATTCCTGCGCCTGGTGCCCAGCGGGCGAAAGTTCGTCATCGGCATCCCGTTCATCTGGCTGTTCCTGTTCTTCATGCTGCCGTTCTTCCTGGTGATGAAGATCAGCTTCTCGGAAGCCGCGTTGTCGATCCCGCCGTACTCGGAGATCTACACCTACGCCGAACAGAAATTCCAGCTGCTGCTGAACATCGGCAACTACACCATGCTCGGCGAAGACGAGCTGTATCTGTCGGCGTACCTCGGTTCGTTGAAGGTCGCGGCGCTGAGCACGATGATGTGCCTGGTGATCGGCTTCCCGATGGCTTACGCGATCACCAAGGCCAGCAAGGAAGCGCAAAACGTCCTGCTGCTGTTGATCATGATGCCGACCTGGACCGCGATCCTGATCCGCGTTTACGCGTGGATGGGCATCCTCAGCAACAACGGTCTGCTCAACGCGTTCCTGATGTGGACCGGGCTCACCGATCACCCGATCGAGATCCTCAACACCAACACGGCCGTGTATATCGGCGTGGTCTACGCCTACCTGCCCTTCATGGTGCTGCCGCTCTACGCCAACCTGGTAAAGCACGACGGCAGCCTGTTGGAAGCGGCGCAGGATCTGGGATCGAGCAACTTCAACAACTTCTGGAAAATCACCGTGCCGCTGGCCAAGAACGGCATCATCGCCGGCTGCATGCTGGTGTTCATCCCGGTGGTGGGCGAGTTCGTGATTCCGGAACTGCTGGGTGGCCCGGAGACCCTGATGATCGGTCGCGTGCTGTGGCAAGAGTTCTTCAATAACCGCGACTGGCCGGTGGCGTCCGCGCTGGCAGTGGTGATGCTGTTGATCCTGATTGTGCCGATTCTGCTGTTCAACCGCAGCCAGGCCAAAGAGATGGAGGGACGGGGATGAAACGCTTCGGATTTTCAAAGTTCATGCTGATCTTCGGTCTGATGTTCATTTATCTGCCGATGCTGATCCTGGTGATCTACTCGTTCAACGCCTCCAAACTGGTGACGGTCTGGGGCGGCTGGTCGGTGAAGTGGTACGTCGGTTTGCTCGACAACACTCAACTGATGGGCTCGGTGGTGCGCTCGCTGGAAA
Source organism: Pseudomonas sp. MCal1 (assembly GCF_026341415.1). Classification (NCBI taxonomy): domain Bacteria; kingdom Pseudomonadati; phylum Pseudomonadota; class Gammaproteobacteria; order Pseudomonadales; family Pseudomonadaceae; genus Pseudomonas; species Pseudomonas sp. MCal1. Next base: position 208,617 of record NZ_JAKUMP010000008.1, on the reverse strand, counting down.
TCGCCTGCTACACCGCGATCGCCGCCGTCGCGCTGGGCACCCTCGCCGCTTTCGTACTGACCCGCGTGACGCGCTTCAAGGGTCGTACGCTGTTCGGCGGTCTGGTGACCGCGCCGCTGGTGATGCCTGAGGTGATTACCGGTCTGTCGCTGTTGCTGCTGTTCGTGGCGATGGCGCAACTGATCGGCTGGCCGCAGGAGCGCGGCATCGTCACGATCTGGATCGCCCACACCACGTTTTGTGCCGCTTATGTGGCGGTGGTAGTCTCCGCCCGCTTGCGCGAGCTGGACCTGTCGATCGAAGAAGCGGCGATGGATCTGGGCGCGAAACCGTTCAAGGTGTTTTTCCTGATCACCATCCCGATGATCGCGCCGTCGCTGGCGGCGGGCGGCATGATGTCGTTCGCCCTGTCGCTGGATGACCTGGTACTGGCGAGCTTCGTATCGGGGCCGGGCTCCACCACCCTGCCGATGGAAGTGTTCTCGGCCGTGCGTCTGGGCGTGAAACCGGAGATCAACGCCGTGGCCAGTCTTATTCTGCTGGCGGTGTCGCTGGTGACCTTCCTCGTCTGGTACTTCGGCCGCAAGGCAGAAGCCAACCGCAAGCGTGCGATTCAGGAAGCGATGGATCAGACCGCCAACGAATCGTGGCAGCAACCGCAACCTCAACGAGTGGCAGCGACAGCCTGAGTACCGGGTGGCGCGGGAGCCTCTCCCCGCCACCGATTCACTGAAATTCCGCTTTGTGTTTTTGAATAAAGCTTTTGAATAAAAAGAATGGAGTTGTACCGATGAAAATGTTTGGCAGGACTCTGCTGACACTGTCCTTATTGGGCGCAATCGCCACGGGCGCCCAGGCCAACGACAAGGTGCTGCGCGTTTACAACTGGTCGGATTACATCGCCCCGGACACCGTCAAGAAGTTCGAGGACGAGACCGGCATCCGCGTGACCTACGATGTGTTCGACAGCAATGAAACCCTCGAAGCACGTCTGCTCGCAGGGAAATCCGGCTACGACATCGTGGTGCCGTCCAACAGTTTCCTGGCCAAGCAGATCAAGGCCGGGGTCTATCAGACCCTGGACAAATCGAAGCTGCCGAACTGGAAAAACCTCAACCCGGTGCTGCTGAAAAACGCCTCCGCCAGTGATCCGGACAACGCCCATGCGTTCCCGTACATGTGGGGCTCGATCGGCATCGGTTTCAACCCGGACAAGGTGCGCGAAGTGCTCGGCAAGAACGCGCCGACCAATTCCTGGGACCTGCTGTTCAAACCGGAGAATGCCGAGAAGCTGAAGGCTTGTGGCATCAGCTTCCTCGACTCGCCGACCGAAATGCTCCCGGCCGCCCTGCACTACCTGGGTTATCCGGTGAACGACAAGGACGTGAAACACATCGCCAAAGCCGAAGCGTTGTTCATGAAGATCCGGCCGTCGGTGGCCTATTTCCATTCGTCCAAGTACATCTCGGACCTGGCCAACGGCAACATCTGCGTGGCCGTCGGCTATTCGGGTGACGTGTTGCAGGCCAAGGCCCGCGCGGTGGAGTCGGGCAACAAGGTCGAGATCGACTACAGCATTCCCAAGGAGGGCGCCGGCAGTTTCTATGACATGGTCGCCATCCCTCGCGATGCCGCCAACGTCGAGAACGCCTACCTGTTCATGAACTTCCTGATGCGCCCGGACATCATCGCCGAAGTCACCAACAGCATTGGCTACAGCAACGCCAACGAAGCCGCGACGCCGCTGGTGGACGAAGCGATCCGCAACGACCCGGGCTCGTACCCGCCGCAAGCGGTGATGGCCACGCTGTATGCGGTGCCGGATCAACCGATTGCCACGCAACGGATCATGACCCGGGGCTGGACCCGCGTGAAACTCGGCAAGTAAACCCGGAGTACTCGCGGTGATCGTTCCCACGCTCTGCGTGGGAATGCCTCAATGGACGCTCTGCGTCCGCTTTGGGACGCGGAGCGTCCCGGGCTGCATTCCGACGCAGAGCGTGGGAACGATCAGCCAGTCAGCGATCAGAGTGACAAGTTTCCGTTCACGCAGCGCCTTACCACCGCTGCCCCCTGCTCTGAACGGCCTCACCTGGCTTTCCTCGGTTCAGGTGAATTCAGGCGCCCTCGGGCGCCTTTTTTTGTGGTCTCAGATCAGCGGCCAATCCTGAACAATTCGATAACGCCCCTTGTGGGATTCGAACAACGCAAAGCGCTCGGCGCGCAGGAAGAACTCCGGCGGCGTGGCGGATTCCGGTTCCGGCGCGCGATAGTCCCGGGCCAGCGTCAGGTGCGGACGATACTCGCGCGTCGCCTCTTCAAACCCGAACGGCAACATCGCCTGCTCCAGCGCATACACCAGACGCAGCAATCCCTGCGGTGCCTGCTCCGGCGCCAGCGACAACACTCCGGCACGTCGCCAGACCTGCAACCGATCCAATGAAATCCTCAGCGCTTCCCCCGGAGTGCGCACTTTCGCCACCGCCTCGCAGACTTCGCCGATCTGCGCCAATGGCACCGCGCCGAGAAACAGCAGCGTCAGGTGAAAATTGTCCGGCGGCACCGGTTTGCCGGTGCGCAAACCCAGTTCGCTGCGCCACTGGGCAATCGCCTTGCGCTGCGCCGGCGGGCAGTCCAGGGCGAAGAACAGCCGCTTGAAGGGTTGATCCCCGCGCGTTTCGTCCGTCATGGTCACGCTCCTTCGTTCGTCGAAATCCCTGGATTCTACACGCCCGTTTCTGGCGACTCTCGGCATGAGGTTTATAGTTCAACGATTGCCATCAACCGGAGGACGTCATGCGCGAGATCCTCAGCAAAGAACCCTGGTGGGCCCGACCGCCGGATCCCGGACAGGATGAGAGTGAACTGGAATGGGGCTGGCTGGTGCATTACAGCGAAGGAGAGCCGCGTTTCGAATTCGTCCGCGAACGGCCGTCGGACGAGCAGATCCGCAACCGCAAAGGCTGCCGGATCACCCCGTCGGCGGAGTGATCCGGCAACGCAGCATCAGGACTCGAGAATGTCCTTGAAGCCGCCGAAAATCATCCGCTGCCCATCGAACGGCATTGGATTGACGTCCGGCTGCATGCGCGGATCTTCCATCATTTTGCCCATGCCGGCGTCGCGGGTGGCCTTGTCCGGCCAGACCAGCCAGCCCGCCGATACGGTTTCACCTTCCTTGAGTTTCACGGCCATCGGGAATGAGGTGACCTTGCCGTCCGGCACATCATCGCCCCAGCCCTGAATCACCTCCAGGGCGCCGTACTCCTTGAACAGCTTCGCGGCGATCTCGCAGTGTTTTTTGTACTGTTCGCGGTTGGCATTCGGCACGGGCGCCACGAACACATCGATGTAAGCCATGATCATTCTCCTTGCAGGTTGGGTTCGATCTGCTGAGTAGTCGACTCGGGCGGCCGCCATTCGACACGGTGGACGCCCAACCCGACCGACGGTTCGTCCCGCCCGCGCAGATTGCCCTCGACCTGCGCCGCCATGTGCAGCGTGCCGGCCATCACGCCGGTGTTGGGGTCTTGCACCAGTTTCAGCCAGGCCTTGTCGAAGGTGTTACCCAGGCTGCTGCGGATCAGCGCTTCGCTGTCGGGACGATCGTTGGCCTGAATGATCGCGCGGATGCCCGCCACCCCGACTGAAATCAGCGCCCCGGCCAGTTTGCCTGCCGCTGCCGCCACCGCACTGGCAGCGCCGCGCGGGGCCATTTCCGCCTCCATGCGCTGGCTGGCACGCCTGGCCACCGGCGCCATCGCCGTATCGGTCGAGGCCACGCCTTTCGAGCCGCCGTCGGTGTGGATCTTGTCGATCAGCGCGGCGTAGGCCGGCAGCGTGTTCAACGGCTCAGCGCTGACAACCTGATACAGCGAGGCATCGCGGGCCGGCGGCGGGCCAAGGGCGATGGCAGGGATTTTCTGCAACCGTCCGTTGAGCTGGGCGATGGGCACGCCGTGGCGCTGGGCGATGAGCGGCATCTGCTGCGCCATCAGTTGCGCGTAGAACGCCGTGGACTGGCCGAGAATCGCGTCCGGATCAATCTCCACCGCCACCGGCGCCAGCACCCGTTCCTGATATTGCTCCAGCAGATAGGCCGCCAGACGCCTGGCCGAAGCATCCTGCTCGCCGCTGGCACTGATCGTGTACCAGCTGACCTTCATCGACAGCCATTCCTGGGTCCAGTAACTGCTGAACCACGGGATGAAATTTTCTTCAGTTTGCTCATAGACCCGAATGCGCCAATGTTCCATCGAGCCACGGGCGAACAGCTTGACCTGCTCGGTGGCTTGCTTCGAGGCGCTGATGATTTCCCGATCGATCTGCTGCCAGGTGGCCGGCGAGACCACCACTGCAGGCGCGGTCACCGGGGCCCGCGCCGTGGTGGCGCAGCCGGCCAGCAACACCAGTGCGGCGACGAGCAGCGCGCGCAGGTTCACGGTGGCGGTCCTTATCTGTTCTGCGGTCGCAAGACCTGAGATTCCGGGAGCGATGAAATGAGTATAGGTGCGTGCGGTGCGCCGATTATCCGCAGGTCCAGACTGGAGCAGTCCAACCATCAATGGCGTCGATATTCACCATTGCGACGATCGCCTTCCGCCGACCGCTCGCCGAAGGCACGATGCACCCATCCGAAACACACAGCACGAGGAGTTCACATCATGTTCAGTACCGTCACCCTCGCCGTGAGTTTTCCGGTCTTCGGCAGCAACTACTACGATCAGCACGCCGTGTCGCGCAAGACACAAGCGCTGGTGTTCGACAAAGCCTTCGAAGATCTGTTGATGCCCGCCGCCAGCAATCATTTCAGCAATGAAGTGGTCGGCTTCAACGATCAGTTCCGTTTTCTGAGCGACATTCTCGCCACCCATTTGCTGGACATCGAGGCCTCCGTGCCTGCGCGATCCAGCGTCCGGGCGAGCGCTCATTTTTAATGCCAGAGGGCGCTCCCGTCGGGGAGCGCCCTCTTCGTTTCAGTCAGTCATCATCCCGGTCGCGGTAATAACGACGCCCGTCGCGGCGGTCGTCGTCGCGGTCGTCCCAGCGTCGGTCATGATCGTAGTAACGGCCATGATCGCGGTCGTAATGCCGGCCATGCCGATGGTCATCATCGAAATCCGCCACACAGCCGCCCAGCAATACGGCGGCGGAAACAGTCAGCAGCAGGCTTGTTGCACGCATCATTCAGATTTTCCCTAAAACCAAGGTCTTGACGACGGAAACAGTCAACGCAGCGCGGGTACGCGCTGGCGCAGATACGACCGGGGAAACCGGCTTAGATTCACTGGCCATCAACAACCGTTCATCGCCCTGCCCGCCGTGTACGGCCCCTCCACACGGTGGCCGATTGATGGCTCTGACCGGCACGATAACAAGACGAAATCCGACAAAACCTTTTCCTCCCCCCTGCGGTCACTCCTAGAACAGACCAAGACTGGCGACGACGCCGGCATGCCCGAGCGGGTCATTTGCAACCTGCCGACCTGAAAAGAGGAATCTGAGCCATGAACGACCAACCGCCGTCGGCGATTTCCCGACGCCGTTTCCTGATTCTCGGGGCCGTGACCGCGACTGCGTTCGCGATGCCGCCCTTCATCAGCCTCAAGGCCTACGCGGCCACTCTGGAGCAACCGGCCATGGCCAAAGTGACAATTGAAGTCAACGGCAAGCCGCAGACGCTGGAGATTGACACCCGCACCACCCTGCTCGATGCGCTGCGCGAACACCTGCACCTGACCGGCAGCAAAAAGGGTTGCGACCACGGCCAGTGCGGCGCCTGCACGGTGATCGTCGATGGCCGGCGAATCAATTCCTGCCTGACCCTGGCGGTGATGCAGGACGGCGCCAAAGTCACCACCATCGAAGGCCTCGGCATGCCTGACCAGTTGCATCCGATGCAGGCGGCGTTCATCAAGCATGACAGTTACCAATGCGGCTACTGCACGCCGGGGCAGATCTGTTCGGCGGTGGCGGTGCTTGAGGAAATTCGCAACGGTATCCCCAGCCACGCCAGCGCCAGCCTCACCGAAGCACCGCAACTGATCGCCAGCGAATTGCAGGAACGCATGAGCGGCAACATCTGCCGTTGCGGCGCCTACTCGAACATCATCGAAGCCATCAGCGAAGTCGCGGAGGTGCCAGCATGAGAGCGTTCAACTACAGCCGCGCCGACTCTCCCGCCGCAGCCGCAGCCCTGGCCGCGCAAATCGAAGGTGCGCGTTTCATCGCCGGCGGCACCAACCTGCTGGACTTGATGAAACTGGACATCGAAACACCGCAGCAGCTGATTGACGTCAATCACCTGGGCCTCGATCAGATCGAAGCGACCGACGACGGCGGTTTGCGCATCGGCGCCTTGCTGCGCAACACCGATCTGGCCGCCGACAGTCGGGTCCGGAAAGACTACGCGCTGCTGTCCCGCGCCTTGCTCGCCGGCGCCTCGGGCCAGTTGCGCAACATGGCGACCACTGCCGGCAATCTGCTTCAGCGCACCCGCTGCCCGTATTTCTACGACACCAATCAGGCCTGCAACAAACGCAATCCCGGCAGTGGCTGCGCGGCGATTGGCGGGGTCAGTCGACAACTCGGCATCATCGGTGTCAGCGACGCGTGCATCGCGACCCATCCGAGTGACATGGCGATTGCGATGCGCGCGCTCGATGCTCAGGTCGAAACGATCAAGGCCGATGGCAGCACCCGGCGCATCGCCATGGCGGACTTCCATCAATTGCCAGGCACTACCCCGAATGTCGAAACCAGCCTGACACCGGGCGAACTGATCACCGGCGTAACCTTGCCCGCGCCAGTGGGCGGCACCCATCTCTATCACAAGGTGCGTGACCGTTCGTCATACGCCTTCGCCCTGGTGTCCGTCGGCATGATCCTGCAGAAGGATGGCAGCGGTCGCATTGCGGTCGGCGGCATCGCGCCGAAACCCTGGCGGGTCGAAGCGGCGGAAGCGCTGTTGCCGCAAGGCGCGAAGGCCGTCAGCGCGCGCCTGCTCGACGGCGCCACGCCTACCTCTGACAACCAGTTCAAAGTGACGCTGGTCGAGCGCACCATTGCCTCGGTGCTGGCCCAAGCGAGGGATGAAGCATGAAATTCGACACGCCCGCCAAGAGCAACCCGATCGACCAGTTGAACGTCATCGGCAAACCCACCGACCGCATCGAAGGCCCGCTGAAAACCAGCGGCCAGGCACCTTACGCCTACGAGCAACATGAAGCCGTGAAAAATCAGGCCTACGGCGTGATGGTAGGTTCGGCCATTGCCAAGGGCCGCATCACCCGCATCGATCTGGATGCCGCCCGCGCCGCGCCGGGGGTGCTGACGATCGTCACCGCCGCCAACGCCGGCAAGCTCGGCAAAGGCAAATACAACGCCGCGCACCTGCTGGCCGGGCCGCAAGTGCAGCACTATCACCAAGCCGTGGCGCTGGTGGTTGCCGAAACCTTCGAACAGGCGCGGGCCGCCGCGCAATTGGTCAACGTCGAATACGCGGCCGACATAGGGCAATTTGATCTGGCCAGTGTGCGTGATCAGGGCGTGGAGCCGAAAGAAGAACTGCCGGACGTCACCCACGGCGACTTCGCCAGCGCCTTCGCCGCCGCACCCGTGCAGTTCGATCAGACCTACACCACGCCGGATCAGTCCCACGCAATGATGGAGCCCCACGCGACCCTCGCCGCCTGGAAAGGCGATCAGGTGACGCTCTGGACCTCCAACCAGATGATCGCCTGGAGCGTCGGCGACATCGCCACCACCCTCGGCCTGCCGAAGGAAAACGTGCGGTTGATCTCGCCGTACATTGGCGGCGGATTTGGCGGCAAGCTGTTCATTCGTGCCGACGCGATCCTCGCCGCCCTCGGCGCGCGTCTGGCGAACCGGCCAGTGAAGGTCGCGCTCGCCCGTCCGCAGATCGCCAACAACACCACCCACCGCCCCGCCACCGTCCAGCGCATCCGCATGGGCGCCACGGCAGACGGCAAACTCACCGCCATCGCCCATGAGGGCTGGTCGGGCAACCTTGAAGACGGCAAGGTCGAAGTCGCGGCGCAACCCAGTCAGTTGCTCTACGCCGCAGAAAATCGTCTAGTGAGCATGCGCCTGGCCCCGCTGGATCTGCCGGAAGGCAACGCCATGCGCGCGCCCGGTGAAACGCCGGGGCTGATGGCGCTGGAGATCGCCATGGACGAGATGGCGGAAAAGCTCAAACTCGATCCGATCCAGTTCCGCATCCTCAACGACACGCAGGTCGATCCGGTGAAAACCGAGCGACCGTTTTCCCGGCGGCGTCTGATCGAATGCCTGCAAACCGGCGCCGAACGCTTTGGCTGGGATAAACGCAATGCGACGCCCGGCAGCCGTCGCGAAGGTCGCTGGCTGATCGGCATGGGCGTCGCGGCGGCCATTCGCAACAACCTGCTGGTGAAGTCCGGCGCACGCGTGCGGCTGGAGCGTGACGGCAAGATCACCGTTGAAACCGACATGACGGACATCGGCACCGGCAGCTACACGATCATTGCCCAGACTGCCGCCGAAGTGATGGGCGTGCGTCTCGACGATGTGACTGTGCATTTGGGCGACTCGAATTTTCCGGTGTCGTCCGGCTCCGGCGGCCAGTTCGGCGCCAACTGCTCGACCGCCGGGGTCTACGCGGCGTGCATGAAACTGCGTGAAGCGGTCACCGCCAAACTTGGCATGAGCGCGGGTGAAGCGCAGTTTGCCGATGGACACGTGAGACTGGGCAACAAGAACGTGCCGTTACGCGAGGCCGCGCAACATGCCCCGATCGAAGTAGAGGACAGCATCGAATTCGCAGACCTCGCCAAGCAGTACCAGCAATCGACCTTCGGCGCGCACTTCGTCGAAGTCGCCGTCGATGCCGCCACTGGCGAAGTTCGTGTAAGGCGTATGCTCGCGGTCTGCTCTGCGGGGCGGATTCTCAATCCGAAATCGGCCCGCAGCCAAGTGATCGGCGCGATGACCATGGGCGTCGGCGCAGCATTGATGGAAGAACTCGCGGTGGACAAACGCCAGGGATTTTTCGTCAACCATGACCTGGCGGGCTACGAAGTGCCGGTGCATGCCGACATTCCGCATCAGGAGGTGATTTTCCTCGATGAAACCGACCCGATTTCATCGCCGATGAAAGCCAAGGGTGTCGGTGAACTGGGGATTTGCGGGGTCAGCGCGGCAGTGGCGAATGCCATCTACAACGCCACGGGCGCGCGGGTGCGGGAGTATCCGATTACCCTGGACAAGATTCTGGATGCGTTGCCGCCGATGATCTGAAACCCCTCGCGCACCAGCATCGGGTGCTAGTGCGCGACTCATTCCCGAGAGATGACTAACTGACCAGTGCAATCAACTGCTGCCTCTGCGCATCGGTCAGCATCAGCCCGAATCCGGCGCCGGCATTGTCGGCCATGTACAACGGATTGCTGGTGCCGGGAATCACGCAGGTCACCGCCGGATGCGCCAGCAGGAATTTCAACGCCAGTTGCGGCCAGCTTTTGACCCCGACTTGCGCCGCCCAGCCCGGCAGCGGTTTGCCCTTGAGCCGCGCGAGCAGGTCGCCGCCGCCGAAGGGCCGGTTGCAGATCACCGCCACTCCGAGTTCGCGGCACAGCGGCAGGATGCGTTTCTCGACCCCGCGATCATCCAGGGCGTAATTGATTTGCAGGAAATCCAGCGGCTCGGCCTTGAGCACCGCTTCGACCTCGTCATAGGCCGACGGCGTGTAGTGGGTTATGCCGATGTAGCGGATGCGGCCCTGCTCTTTCCATTCGCGCAGGGTCGGCAGATGGGTTTGCCAGTCGAGCAGGTTATGGATCTGCATCAGGTCGATGCGCTCGGTGCGCAGCAGGCTGAACGACTGTTCCATCTGCGCGATGCCCTCTTCGCGGCCACGAGTCCAGACCTTGGTCGCCAGGAATGCCGGCGAACGCGGTTCGTGGATCGAGAGCAATTCACCGGTGGTTTCCTCGGCGCGGCCGTACATGGGCGAGCTGTCGATCACCGTGCCGCCCTTTTTGAACAGCTCGCCGAGCACCCCTGGCAATTGTTTGTAGACCGGATCGCCGGGAGCGACGTCGAAACCGCGATACGTGCCCAACCCCACCAGCGGCAGTGGCTCGGAGCTCGAAGGGATGGGACGTGTCTGCATGGTCTGGGCTCCTGTGGCGTTCGGCGACGTAATGGCGGCCAGCGCCCGGTCAAAGGTGAAAACCGCTGACACCCCGGCTGCCAGCGTCAGCAACCGGCGGCGGGAATATCCCTCAGTGTGGTTCATGCTGGCGCCCTTGCCCTGTGGATCTGTTGCACCTTGTGTTTTGACGCAGCCCGTAAAACCGTTGGACTACACTGCGACAGCCAACCTGCGCGCCCGGTTAAAGTTAGTCGAATGTCCAGAACCTTGTTGTCACTCGTCGCATTGATCGTCGCCGTGTACTTGATCCTGTGCGCGGCGCTGTTCGTATTTCAGCGGGCGCTGATCTATTTCCCCCAGCCCGCCAGCGTGGAGTCACCGGATTCACGGTTGACGCTGAACATGCCCGACGCCGAGATCCGCGTGGCTGTGCGCGAGCGCTCCGGAGCCAAAGCGCTGATCTACTTCGGCGGAAATGCCGAGGACGTTTCGCGCAACCTGCCGGAGTTTTCCGAGGCGTTCCCTGACTATTCGTTGTATTTGCTGCATTACCGGGGTTTTGGCGGCAGCGGCGGTTCGCCCTCCGAAGAGGCGATCGCCGGGGACGCGCTGGCGCTGTTCGATCAGGTGTATGCCAGTCATTCACAGATCGCGCTGCTGGGGCGCAGCCTCGGTTCCGGGGTCGCGGTACGGCTGGCCAGCCAGCGGCCGGTGGAGCGGCTGATTCTGGTCACGCCCTACAACAGCCTCGAAGAAATCGCCGCCCGCCAATACCCGTGGGTACCGGTGCAGTGGTTGCTCAAGGATCGTTTCCGGTCAGGCCAGTACGCGGCGCACATCCGCGTGCCAACGCTGTTGCTGGCAGCGAGCGATGACGAGGTGATTCCACGGGCCAGCACCGAACGCCTGCTGCACAGTTTTCCCGACGGTGTGGCCACGCTCAAAGTGGTGGCGGATTCGGCACACAATTCGATTTCCGAACGGCCGCAATACCTGCAATGGATCGAGGATGTGTTGAATCGCTGAGCACTTCGTCGGCAGCCGTTGAAACCCGCTGCTGACGGGTGAACCAAGTGCAAAAAGGCCAGTCCTACCCGCGCCGTGTTCTGCGGTTGACTTTCCTTCAGCGTTGTCCTTTTCAGAGCTTTGCGTCCCATGCGCCACGCCGTACGTTCGTCTCGCTTCGTTTCTCTGTGCCTGTTGATTCTTTCTCCCCTGCTTTCTCCTCCTGCCCACGCCGGCGCCGAGCGCCAATTGGTGGCCGCCATCAACGACTACCGCGCCCATCCGCAACGTTGTGACCGACGCCCGGCCCAACGGCTCGCGCCGCTGACGCTGAAGTCAAACCTGGCGTTGCCGGTCGGCTATGGCTACGGTGGTGGATTGCGCGAACGATTGAAGGATTCCGGCTACGCGGCCGTGGCGGTGCGCAGCATCCGGATCGTCGGTGCGCAGGACGCCGAAGAGGCATTCGAAATGCTGCAAGACGATTACTGTGGCGCGTTGCTCGACGGTCAATACGCCGACATCGGCATCAGCCGCGCCCGCAGTGAATGGCAAGTGGTGCTGGCCCGGCCGGTGCTCGACAGTCGCGTCGGCGACAACCGCAACGTCGGCAAGGCGTTGCTGGCCGAGGTCAACGCCGCCCGCGCCCGCCCGCGCATGTGCGGTCGCCAGCGCTTCGCCGCCGCCCGGCCCTTGAGCTGGAACCCGGCGCTCGGCGCCGCCGCCCAGGGCCACAGCAAGGCCATGGCCTACGGCAACTACTTCGCACACCGCGACCCGGACGGCGACGGCCCGGCAGATCGCGCCCGGGCGGCCGGCTACCGTGGCCGGCAGATCGGCGAAAACATCGCCGCCGGGCAAAGCTCACCGGGCAAGGCCATGGCCGGCTGGCTGGCCAGCCCCGGACACTGCGCCAACCTGATGAACCCGATGTTCACCCAGGTCGGCGCCGGGTTTGCCAGTGAGGCGCGCAGTGATGAAGGGGTTTACTGGACGATGCTGTTCGGCGCGCCTTGATCCGGTGTCATCCGCAAACCTCGAACAGCGCTGCAAGTCGCACTTCGACGACTGATCGTCAAACCGGAGAAATCGTGGCAAGAACGCCGATCATGATGGTCAACACAAGAAAGCCGCCGAGGAAAATCGCCATCTTAGCCATGAAGGCCTCCTGATTACTGAATGTCCGGCGCACCGGGCGCTCCGGAATGAAGCGCGTCGCGTGTGGCCGAACGGCAGGGCTATTCTGGGCCCGTGGCTGAGATGGTTACAGACGCAGATCCGACAGGAAAAAGCGGATCAGATGGATCGGCCCGGCGCATGGGTCGATATTCAGATCAGTACAGAGGGTTTCCATTGTGCCGCTTTGATCTAGAGTCATGGGCGCCGCGCCAAGAACAACAAAAAATACAGGAGTGAAACCATGTCCGATCTGAACCTGCACCCCCACGTTGCAGAATCCCTGCACCGCTGGCACGAGATGATCCGCACCGGCAACCTCAAGGCCCTGCCGGAGCTGCTCGACCCCAAAGCGGTATTCCGTTCGCCGATGGCCCATACGCCCTACCCCGGCGCACCGGTGGTCTCGATGATCCTCAATACCGTGTTCGAAGTGTTTGAAGACTTCAAATACCACCGTGAACTGGCGACGGCCGATGGCCTGAATGTGGTGCTGGAGTTCAGCGCCAAAGTCGGCGCGAAGGAGCTCAAGGGCATCGACATGATCCGTTTCGATGAACAGGGCAAGATTGTCGAGTTCGAGGTGATGGTGCGGCCGTTGAGTGGGCTGCAAGCCTTGGGCGAAGAGATGGGACGGCGTCTGGGGGCGTACCTGGCCGCCGCCAAAGCCTGATCCCCGGACACAAAAAAGCCCACTGACCGTCACCGGTTCAGTGGGCTTCGTGTGTCAGGCGTCTGGTTACAGAGCCATGTCACGTGCAGCGCTTTCTTTTGGAGCCGGGGCTTTTTCAGCCGAGGCGTCCGCCGCTGGAGCTGCAGCCTGGCCAATCACCGGAGGGGTTGGCAGTTGCAGGATCTTGGCGGTGTAGGCCCACTCTTCAGCCACTTTGGCCGGATCGTTGTTCAGCTGGGTGCCGTAGCTTGGAACGATCTGGTGCAGCTTGGCTTGCCACTCAGGGCTGGCGACTTTGTCTTTGAAGACTTTCTGCAGCACGCTCAGCATGATCGGTGCAGCGGTCGAAGCGCCTGGGGATGCGCCCAGCAGACCGGCAATTGAGCCGTCCTTGGAAGCAACGATTTCGGTGCCCAGTTTCAGCACGCCGCCAGCGGCTTCATCACGCTTGATGATTTGCACGCGCTGGCCGGCTTGCCACAGGCGCCAGTCTTCAGCCTTGGCGTTCGGGAAGTATTCCTTCAGCGCGTTCAGACGGTCTTCATCCGACAGCATCAATTGACCGGCAAGGTACTCGACCAGCGGGTATTCCTTGATGCCGACCTTGGTCATCGGCCAGATGTTGTGGGTGGTGGTGCTGGTCAACAGGTCCAGGTACGAGCCTTCCTTCAGGAACTTGGTGCTGAACGTCGCGAACGGGCCAAACAGGATGACGCGCTTGCCGTCCAGGACACGGGTGTCCAGGTGCGGAACGGACATCGGAGGCGCGCCAACCGAAGCTTTACCGTAGGCCTTGGCCAGGTGCTGTTCGGCGATGGCCGGGTTATCGGTCACCAGGAACGAGCCGCCTACCGGGAAGCCAGCGTATTCCTTGGCTTCTTCGATACCGGACTTCTGCAGCAGGTGCAGTGCACCGCCGCCGGCGCCGATGAACACGAACTTGGCGTCGGTTTCAGTCTTGGTACCGTCTTTCAGGTTTTTGTAGCTGACGCGCCAGGTGCCATCGGCGTTCTTGGTGATGTCCTGGACTTCGCTCGACAGCTTCATGCTGAAGTTAGGCTTGGTCTGCAGGTAACCGGCGAACTGGCGGGTGATTTCGCCGAAGTTCATGTCGGTGCCCAGCGGGCTCCAGGTGGCCGCGATTTTCTGGTTCGGGTCACGCCCTTCCATCATCAGCGGAACCCACTTCTTGATCACAGCCGGGTCTTCGGAGTACTGCATGCCGGCGAACAGCGGGCTCGCTTGCAGGGCTTCGTAGCGCTTTTTCAGGAACTTGATGTTGTCATCGCCCCACACGAAGCTCATGTGCGGAGTGGTGTTGATGAACGAACGAGGGTCTTTCAGGACGCCTTGACGAACCTGCCAGGCCCAGAACTGGCGGGAGACCTGGAACGCTTCGTTGATCTCGACAGCTTTCGGGATCGTGACGTTGCCCTTGTCGTCTTCCGGGGTGTAGTTCAGCTCGGCGAGTGCGGAGTGACCGGTACCGGCGTTGTTCCAGCCGTTGGAGCTTTCGAGGGCGACGCCGTCGAGGCGCTCGACCATCTCCATCGACCAGGTCGGTTCCAGCTCATTGATCCACACACCCAGGGTGGTGCTCATGATGCCGCCGCCGATCAGCAGGACGTCGACTTTCTTTGCTTCTTCGGCATTGGCGGACGACATCCCCATCGCCAAAGCCAGCCCCAGCAAGGCTGTGTTCACTTTTTTAAACATCTGTTGCACCTATGATAAAACGCCTTCCGCCCGCCGCTGTTGTGCGTATGCGTTCCCCCTTTTTCGCGACACTCAGGCCAGCGTCGCGGGTTCCGACACACTTCAATTTTGACGGGTGGGCACACAAGGCCGACTGGCTGCGTCGACCTCAGTTATATGTCCCTTCTGAACTGACTTTTTATCATTATTGGCTTCAGCTACTTGAGCGACAGGGGTTCTGCCTGGCCCGCCGAATAGCGCGCCCGACTGAATGGGGTCAAAACAAGTGGCGCGAAGAATATCACGTCATGGCAAACCCGCGCGTCTGTTCGCGACTCGATAGTCTTTATCCGTTCAAGGACTTATCGGCAGACAGCGCCCGAACATGACCCCGTCAGCGGCTCTGGCTTAAGCCTTTCAGCTGGTTGACAGGCTCTTCCAATCCGGCACCCGGACTTTCACCTGTTACAAATCGGGTCTCTGCACCACTCAGTTGTGCAGTCCGAAACCCCTCACAACCGAAACCGATCCACCGACTGCGCCAACTGCCCCGCCAGGCTCGACAGCTCATCCGTGGTAGTGGCCGTCTGACCGATCACCTTGCTGTTGCCCTCCGACATGCCCGCAATCATTTCCACCTGATGGGCAATCTCGTTGCTCGCCTGGCTCTGTTCGCCGATGGTGCGAGTGATGTCGTTGACCAGTTGCGTGGTGCTCAGGGTGGCGTCGAGGATTTCGCGGATGGCGCGTTCGACGTCGGCGGTGACGGCCATGCCCTTGTCGACCTGTGCAACACCGGCCTCCATGCTGCTGACGGCCTCGCGGGTGCTGTTCTGGATGCGCGCGACCATCGCGGCGATTTCCTGGGTCGAGGCGCTGGTGCGTGCAGCCAGACTGCGCACCTCATCGGCCACCACCGCAAAGCCCCTGCCCTGTTCGCCCGCCCGGGCCGCCTCGATCGCCGCATTGAGCGCCAGCAGGTTGGTCTGGTCGGCGATGCTCTTGATCACCTGGATGATGTTGAAGATCCCTTCGGATTCCTGATCCAGGGTGCGGATCACCTGCGCCGATTGCTGGGCGGATCGCGCAATGTCGTCCATGTCGCTGACCACCTGATGAATCACCTGCCCGCCGTTTTTCGCCAGTGATTCGGCCTGGCTGGCCATGTCCAGTGCGCGCTCTGCGTGGCGGGTGATTTCCTCGATGCTGGCGGTCATCTGGCTCGCGGCGGCCGCCATGGTGCCGGCGGCAGTACTTTGCTGCTGGCTGCTGTCGGCCACCTGATGGCAGCCGTGGCTCAGTTGTTCACTCATGCCACTGACGCCGTGAGCGTTGCGTCGCACCACGTCGATCATGTCCCGCAGGTCGTGCTGCATGGTGGCCAGCGTGCGGATCAGCGCACTGGCTTCGTCCTTGCCGGACGGTTCGGCGATCGGTTCGCTGAGGTTGCCGTGGGCGATGCTTTCGGCGATGCGGCTGGCGGATTTCAACGGCCCCATGATGCTCAGGATCACCCAGCGACCCTGGGCCAACAGCAGCACCAGGCTGGCGATCAGGACGATAGCGAGTGCGACATTGGCGTTGCGGATCGCCGCCCCGGTGCCTTCGCTGGTCTGCCGGGTATTGGTTTCGATCAGTTCGCTGAGGGAGGCCATCTGTTCTTCGAGCTGGCTGAATGCGGTGCTGAAGGTGCCCAGATGCTGCTGGGCGCTGTCCGGGTTTTCCAGTGCAAGGCCGACGATCTGCTCGCCGGCGCTGATGTAGGTATCGAGGCTGGGCTTGATCTGCTCCAGCCCGGACCTGATCGTCGGATTGAGCGGCAGCTTGAGGTTGTCACCCAGCACCTCGCGAAAATGCGCCGCATGCTCCTCAACCGAACGGCGCACCTCGTCCGCCGAACTCGTGCTTTTGCCCAGCCCCACCAGCATCGCCGAATACACATCGGCACGCAGGGCGTCGTGCATCATGTCGGCTTCCATGTGGTTGCGCAGCGCGCTCATGCTGACCGCGTTGTCACTGACCGCCGACGCCATCCGCTGATTGCCGACGTAACTGACCAGGCTCACGATCAACGCCGTCAGCAGGCTGGTCGCAATCAGCAACACCAAACGCAGTTTGATCGACACCGTGATTTCCTCTCTGGTCGCGCCACGCGGCGCCTTTCAACGCTTCAGTTAAGCCTATTTGCGTGAATCCGCCGCTTTAGAGCGTCGCAGGGTGTGTCGTTACATCCGGTAAAAACGAGGACTGTGCAGCACTTCTCGTTCTCGCTCGCGACCGCCGGGCCCGGCGTACGGAACTCCCGTGCTGTCCGGCACCTCTCACATTATGTGGTACTTCCTTTTCGCTTTACGCTGCTGGAGGAACACCGTCATGCGCCGTTTATTACTCGTTTCGTCTCTCATGCTGTGCCTGCCGTTCGGCTCGGCCCTTGCTCGCGTGGACGCAGGGGATGTCGCCACTTCGGCGGGGGTTTCAGCTTCGCTGTATTCGACCTTCAAGGATCACAAAATGGTGATTCCGGCCCGTGACGACTTGTCCGCATTCGTCGCCAGCGGCGGAACGATCCGTGGCGTGTACCTGGAATCGGTGCTGCAACAGGTGCGTCAGGACAATCCTGGCCTGAACGCCAGCGATGAAGAGCTGGCCAATGCCATCCTGGTTCATTACGAAGGTCTGTCGCAGTAACCACGGCACGTCCGATGATCGTGGCTGACGGATCCGCCACCGTTGTTTCCTGCCGATGGTGTGCACTGCCGATGGACGGCTGTCGAACCACCATGGGCAAAACCGTCTGAGGGCCTCTATGATGGAGGCCATGACGATTTCCGCCTCCCTCCGCTCTCCTTGCCCGCCGGGTCTATGCATCTGCGGGCGCGATCCGTTGCTGGATACACCCGGCGCGGATGTGCGCATCCTGCTGCTGACCCGCGAGGAGGAGAAGCGTCTGCTAGAGCGTCTGGAAAACCTCAAAGACCTCGCCGATCTTGAGCGTCTGCAAGGCAAGATGTTCGATCAGCTGGGGATTCGCGTGCTGATCGCACCGAAGTTCGGTGAAGTGCGGACGGTGCGAGGCGGCATCGAGATCGAGGTCGAAGAGCTGGCGGGGCTCTGCCGAAAAACCCGCAAAACCATTCCGGCCGCCATCCGCCGTGGCCTGGAAAACAATCCGCAAGTCGCGTTCGATCTGCTCAAC
Source organism: Pseudomonas sp. MCal1 (assembly GCF_026341415.1). Classification (NCBI taxonomy): domain Bacteria; kingdom Pseudomonadati; phylum Pseudomonadota; class Gammaproteobacteria; order Pseudomonadales; family Pseudomonadaceae; genus Pseudomonas; species Pseudomonas sp. MCal1. The sequence continues at coordinate 190,719 of NZ_JAKUMP010000008.1, read as the reverse complement.
GCCCACGACTTGCTGCGCGGCACTTGATCACTTTTTCATGCCCACCCGCTTGCGCATCTCGGCCGTGATGCTCTGCCGGGTTTTCTTCATCTGCGCCCAAGGCTCATCGCCCACCTCCGCGAGCCGTTCGTGAACGTTGCGCACGTTCCATTGATCGGCGCCCTTGATCTCGCCCACTTCGTCACGAAACAGCGGCACCGACACCGGCAACCCTTCGCGAGTACGGGCCGCGTAGGCGCAAATGGTGGTGGCGCCCAGACCGTTGCGCAGGTAATCGATGAAGATCCGCCCCACCCGATTTTTCGGCCCGGACACCGCAGAAAAACGCTCCGGCAACAACTTCGCCATGTGAGTGACGATGGCGTGGCTGAAATCCTTGACCTCGTCCCAGCCATGCTTGCGGGTCAGCGGCACTACCAAATGGATGCCCTTGCCGCCACTGGTCTTGAGGAACGCCTTGAGGCCCAGTTCATCAAGCACGGTCAGGGTCAGCGCCGTGGCTTCGACCATGCTTTTCCACGGCAGCGCCGGGTCCGGGTCGAGGTCCAGGACAAAGCGGTCGGGCTTGTCCAGATCCACCGTGGTGGCGTTCCAGGTGTGCAGTTCGACCGTGCTCATCTGCACCGCGCCAATCAAGGCTTCGGCGTTGTTGATCAGCATCACCGGCTGGCCGGTCAGCTCCTTGTCCAGCGTGCGGATGCCGGGGATCGCCAGGTTTTCGGCGTTCTTCTGGAAGAACAGCTCACCGCCGATACCGTCCGGCGCACGCACCAGCGCCACCGGGCGATCCTTGAGCTGCGGCAGAATCCATTCGGCGACGCTGGCGTAATACTCGGCCAGCTGCATTTTGGTGGTGCCGCTGCTGGCGTCGATCACCCGGTCGGGGTGAGTGATCCGCACCTTGCCGTCGGCCAGGCCGGATTGGGACGGCGCGGTTGATTGGGCCTTTGACGTCTTCATCGGTCTGGCGCGCTCCTCGGTGATGTCCTTGGCCGGTTTGTCCTCGCGCAAGCCATGGAACACGGCGTGGCGCACCGAGCCGTCCTGAGTCATTTCGGCAAACGCCACTTCCGCCAGCAGACTCGGCTTGAGCCAGTGCACCCCCTTGGCTTCGAAACCCGTGGGCGGATTGGCCACTGCCGGTTTCTTCACCCGCAGCGGTTTGAGCCGGGCAAGGATGCTCTTGAGGGTGGTTTCATTGAATCCGGTGCCGACCTTGCCGGCGTACCGCAACTCGCCGCTGTCACGATCATGCAGACCCAGCAGCAATGCGCCGAACGCACTGCGCGCGCCTTTCGGATCGGTGTAACCGACGATCACGAATTCCTGGCGGTGTTTGCACTTGAGCTTGATCCAGTCACTGCTGCGGCGCGACACGTAAGGTGAGCCGAGACGTTTACCGATCAAGCCTTCCATGCGCATCTGGCAAGCGCTGTTAAGCAATGCCTGCGGGGTTTCGTCGAACGCTTCGGAAAAGCGCAGCAGCGGATCTTCATGGGCTTTCAGCACCGTGGCCAGCGCTGCGCGTCGTTCCTGCACCGGCACTTCACGCAGATCGACGCCGTTGAGATACGGCACATCGAACAGGTAATAGAGGATGTTTTCGCTGCGCCCGGAATCGAACGCGTTTTGCAGGGCCTGAAAATCCGGCACGCCGTCTGCGTCGGCAACGACCATCTCACCGTCAAGCCACGCCGATTCCAGGCCCAGCGCCGCAAGGGCTTGCGCCTGTTTCGGCAATTTGTGCGTCCAGTCATGCCCATTGCGAGTGAACAACTGCACCTCTCCATGATCGATGCGCGCCATGATCCGGTAGCCGTCGAACTTGATCTCGTATTGCCAATCCCCTTCCGGAGCACTCTCCACCAGCGTGGCCAGTTGCGGTTTGAGCTGCGCGGGGATATTGGCCTTGTGCGCGCCGGCGAGTTTGTCTGAGGCCGGTTTGCGCGCAGCTTTCGCCGAAGCCTTCAGTGGCTTGACCTGTTTTGCACTGAGGCGGGGTTTGTCGACGATCGTGCGTTCACTGAGCACGCTGTCGGGCTCGGCGACCAGCACGTCGTAGTCGCTTTGCGGGCGCGCGGCACTGTCCTGATGCTTGATCAGGAACCACTGCTCTTTCTTGCCCGGCATGTGGGTGCGCACCAGATTCCACACCCCGGCGAGCTTCTCGCCTTGCAGTTCGAATTTGAGCTTGCCCTTGGCGTAGGCCTTCTCGGGGTCTTCCAGCGGAATCCAAACGCCGCGATCCCAGACGATCACATCGCCGGCGCCGTAATGCCCCTCGGGAATGCTGCCCTCGAAGGTCGCATAGTCCAGCGGATGATCCTCGACGTGCACCGCCAGCCGCTTGACCTTGGGATCCAGCGACGGCCCCTTGGGCACCGCCCAGCTCTTGAGTGCGCCGTCGAGTTCCAGGCGAAAGTCGTAATGCAGGTGCGAGGCGTCGTGCTTTTGAATGCAGAATTGCAGGGCATGATCGCCGGCCGATTTCTTGCCCCGGCGGCGGTCGGCCCACGGTTCAGAGGTCGCCGAAAAGTCGCGCATCCGGTTGTAGTCGTCGAGATTCCTGCTCATCCTGCACCTGCCTTGTTTTAGCCAGTTCGAGTCACAGTCAGTGCTACCACGGCAATCCGGTCGACGCGCTGATAGCCTGGATTGAGCAATTCTTCACCAAACACATCGGGATCGAGTTCGCGATAGGTCCAGGCGAAGCGTTTTTCATCCAGCCGTGGCAATACCGTATCGAGGAAGGGATCGCGGCCATCGACCATCGCCACACCGGTATACAGCAGCAACGAGCCGCCGGGGCTCAGGCGATTGAGCGCCTGTTCGACGATCCGCAGTGACAGACCCGCCCCCAGTGTTCCGCCACCGTGGCGGTAAGCTCGCCCGGCCGGATCGGCCATGTAGGGCGGGTTGGCGACGATCAGGTCGAACTCGCCGTCGACACCTTGCAGCACATCGCTGGCACGCACTTCGACATTGGCCACTTCAGCCAGCGCCGCGTTGATCGTGGTCAGGCGCAACGCGGCGGGGTTGATATCGACGGCCAGCACTTGCGCTTCTCGCCGGGCTCGGCCAATCAGGATCGCGCCGACTCCGGCGCCGCAACCGATATCCACCGCACGGTGGATGGGCGCAAAGCTCTGCTGCAAATGGCTGTGGATCAGTTGGGCAAAGCGATAGGTGTCCGGGCCGAAGAACACCGAATCGGCGGCATCGGTTGGAAATCCGGAATGCACGAAAAGCAGGTCATCCAGGCTCGACCAGCGCACGCGGCTCTTCAAGCGCCCGTCGAACTGATCGATCACTTGGGCGTCCTGCAATTGCCGCTGTTCATCGGCAGACAGCAGGCCCGGTTCGAACGGGCGCGACCATCCGAATACATCCCGCAGGCAATCGGCGGCCTGCCCTTCGTCGCGCTGGTTGACCCGTTGATGGGTCAGCGGCGTCGGGGTGATGAAACGATAGCCGTCGGCCTGCAGGCGCCTACCCAGTTGCAGCAGCACAAGGTCGTTGGCGGTCAGTTGTTCTTCCTGATTCATTGATGATTCCTTAACGCTGGCCGGATTTGAGTTGGATGAAACGACGAGTAGCGAGCAGCCCGGCCGGATGTGCGTGCCGGGCCGGCGCAAGCCAGGGGATCAACGTCGCGATTTGGGTGTGCGCGTCCTGTCCCGGCAGTGCCGCATTCAGTCGCTGCACATCGGGGTCCTGTTCAGGCACCTCGATATGCGCAGGGGCCGAGGGGCGGCGGCGGAACGCAACGGGTTTGTCCGCAGAAATCCAGTCACCGGCAATCCAGTCGTGTACCAGTTGTTTTTCATAAGCGCTGAACACGCCGAACATCGCCGCACCATCGCCATCGATCAATTGCCAGAAGCGACTGCCCTGTGGATCTTCGTGGCGCTTGATCCAGCCCTTGTTCTGCATGGCTTGCAGGAAGCCGGACAACTGCTGCGGGTCGGCCAGCCATTGATTGACGGTCTTGCCTTCGAAGCGGCAATAGTCGGAGTGCATGTGCTGAGCGAACGGACACTTGCGCTCAAGCATCGCCAACAACTCGCGCTCCAGGTCGAACCCCTCGATGATTGCGCGGCTGCCCTGACCCAGGTCATTGAGTCGATAGCCCAGCGAGACCCGACGCAGGAAATCGCTGCGATCAGCCTCCAGAGGCAGCAGATCAAGCACGGCCTGAACGGCTTTCTGCGCATGGCCGGTACTGGCGTTGTCGATGGTGACGTGCAGGGTGAAATAGTAAGGATCGATCCCCAGCTCACTCAGTTCGTAGCTGCTGATCAACAGGTGCAGTGGCAATTGCTCGTAGCCAAGGTTGTAACCGATCACCTCTGGCAGAAAATCCATGCCGCAGGCGCCGAGGGCCAATTGCAGCGCGCCTTGCAGGTAACGTTCGTCAGGCAGCGGGCTGCCAGGTTCCAGACCGTGTTCGGCGAGCAATTGCCGGTAGATCACCACGTGATTCTGCGCCGGATTGCCCTCGCCCAATTCTTCAAGATAGGTGCTGATCAGAGTGCTGAATCGCGGATCGCGCCACTGTCCCAGCAAGCCGTAAAGCCAGGCGCCGTCGACCAGTTTGGTCGGCGCCACCGCTTGCAGAAAATACAGCGCATGAGCCTTGCAACTGAAAAACTGCCGCGCTCCTCCCGCTTTGCGTTGTTGCAGGTAGTCGGCATATTGCCGGGCAACATCGGCACAGTGCTGCGCCACCCAGGCATGCCAGAGCGCCGGATCGGTCGGCAGTTCTTCCTTCAATTGCGCGGCGCTTTTCAGATGGTGCTGCAAAAAAGCCTGCGCCAGGGGCTGAGTATCTTCATCGGACAAAAGCGCTTCATGGATACGCCGCCACTCACCCAGTGAGTCAAGCGGTTGCGATTGGGCAGATTCATCTTGCAGGCGTGTCAGGACAGTCATGGCAATATTCTCGATCGATTGGCAGGACGCTCAGTCACTCGCCTCTACTGCAGCAGAGAGGCCTGGTGCGTCAAAAATTCAATCGGCTTGAAAATTGCCCTGACGGACGGAGCCTTCGACTCGCTCCTTGCTTGAACAGAACGGTCGAAGGCTGTGGGACGGGATGGTCAGGCCTCGCCCTTGGCCTGCTGCTCCAGGTGAACCTGCAACTGGGGGTCGATCTGCAACGCCGCCGCCAGTTCATCCAGATAATTGCGCTCGGCGTCCTGCTGATCGTCAACCAGCATCACGCTGGCCAGGTACATTTCGGCGGCCATGGCCGGATCGTTCTGCGCCGCCTGGGCGACTTCGGTGGCATTCAGGGGTTTGGCGACTTCGTCGTCGAGCCATTGCTGCAAGTTCGGGTCGTCGGTATGGCGGCCGATTTCGCTGCTGATCAGGTGCTTTTCCGACTCGTCGATCCGCCCGTCAGCCTTGGCTGCAGCGATTAACGCACGCAACACAGCGTGGCTGTGTTCTTCGACTTGCGGGCCGGACAACAGGTCCGCGGTTTGCGGGGTTTGCTGCGGCGCAGCAGAAGCCTGACTGCGTTGCCAGGCCTGATACGCCTGGAACGCCATCATGCCCAGCGAGGCCAGAGCCGCATAATTGGTGCCGCCGGAACGACGCTGCGCTCCGCCGCCCAGCGCCCCGCCGCCTCCAAGCAGTCCACCGAGCAACCCGCCCAGGCCACCCAGCCCGCCGGCAGGAGAACCGCCGCCGCTGGTACCGCCACCGCCCAGCAGACCACCGAGCAATCCGCCCAGTCCGCCGCCGTTCGACGCGCCACCTTGTTGTCCCGCCGAGGCCTGGCCTCGCAGCAGTTGTTCGAGCAGATCACTGGTGTTCATGACGTCGTCCTCAGGCAAAGGTGCATGACTGCGTCAGGCAACGATAGTCCGCTTGATGCGATGTGCCAGCACCGTTGGGCTGACGTGGCCATGGGCGAGTGATTCTGCAGAGATTTTTTTCCCCGGCCAGCTAATCTTCATGAACGGGTGAACCTTGACCCGGCCCGACCGGTCGATACCTGCAACCCGACCCGGTTAGTCGCCACCCTTGCTGCGCAAAGGTTTACGCGGCTTGCTGCACTTTCTGGAGAACGCCTTCGTGATATCGACCGTCCACATCGCCAGGCTTAAGGCCTGGGGCGCCCATGGTTTCACCGCGACCGGCGTGGTCACCGCTTTTCTGGCCACCCTTGCCCTGCTGGAAAACCAGCCGATCCACTGCCTGATGTGGCTGGGCGTGGCGCTGATCGTCGACGGCCTCGACGGGGCACTGGCGCGCAAGGTCAACGTGCAGTCGGTGCTGCCGAGTTTCGACGGATCGATCCTCGATCTGGTGATCGATTACCTGACCTACGTGTTCATCCCGGCACTGTTCATCTATCGCTACATTCCCCTGCCCGACTACACCCTGTTGCTGACCGTGTCGTTGATTCTGGTGTCTTCGCTGTTCTGCTTCTGCAACGTCAACATGAAGAGCAAGGACAACTATTTCGTCGGCTTCCCCGCCGCGTGGAACGTGGTTGCCTTGTGTCTGTACATCATCGATCCGGGGCCGTGGCTCACTTTCCTGACAGTGATCGGCCTGGCGCTGCTGACCGTGACCCGCATGAAATTCCTGCACCCATTCCGGGTACGCCGGTTCATGCCGATCAACATTGCGGTGACGGCAATCTGGCTGCTGTGCAGTCTGTCGCTGGTGCTGAACCACCCGGTGATCAACCCGCTGGTGATGGGCCTGTGGCTACTGGCGTCGGCTTACTTCCTCGGCATCTGCATCTGGCGCACAGCGCTGGAGTGGTTTGACGGTGCGCATCTGAAATAGAAGCCCTGTCGGGATCCCTGTGGGAGCGAGCTTGCTCGCGAATGCGGCGTGTCAGCCAACAGAGATGTTGAATGTCAGTCTGCATTCGCGAGCAAGCTCGCTCCCACAATGGCTTCAGCGTTTGGTAATCACTACCTCCAGATACTCACTCGGTACCACCATCGATCCCGCCCCCGCCCGATTCAGTCCGTCGATCAGTTGCGTCAATTCCCCTTCCAGCGCCTGCCCGCTCTCCGGCGGCAATGCCGCGAACGCCTTGTGCACCGGGCCGTACCAGTGGCGAAACACATCAATGAAATGCGCTGCCGAGCGATAGCGGAAGTTGAAGTGACGGCGAGTCACCTGCACCTGAAATTGGCGATCGTCGAAGTGCGAATGCAGCCAGGCTTCCGCGCCCCAGTTTGAAGGCGGTTGCGCAACGGGGGGCGGTGGCAGGTAGCGGCCGAGGATCTTGAACATCTGGCCGACGAAGCCTTCCGGCGTCCAGTTGGCCAGGCCGATCCGTCCGCCACGGCGACAGACCCGACCCAGCTCCCTGGCCGCCTTGGCCTGATCCGGGGCAAACATCACGCCGAAGGTCGACAGTACTGCGTCAAAACTGGAATCGGCGAACGGCAACGCTTCGGCATCGGCAACCTGAAAGGTCACGTCCAGATGCTCGGCGCGCGCCCGGTCCTGGCCGCGCTCCAGCAGCGCCGCGACATAGTCGGTGGACGTCACCAGACAACCCCGGCGCGCCGCCGCCAGCGTGGCATTGCCATTGCCGGCGGCGACGTCCAGCACTTCTTCATCGCAGCGCAGGTCACAGGCCTCGGCGAGTGTTTCGCCGACGATCTGCAACGTGGTGCCGATCACGGCGTAGTCACCACTGGCCCAGGCGACCTTCTGGCGTTCCTTCAGGGCAGTGAGATCAATGGGGGTACTCATGAATGGATGCTCCACAGCATAGGGGTCATTCGGCGGTCGTCGGATCGATAATGCTCGTCACCCGGGACACGCTGTTGGCCGGAAATCCCCCACGCTTTGCGTGTTCACGCACCTGTTCTTCGTTGGGTGCGATGTACACGCAATAGATCTTGTCGGCAGTCACATAACTGTGCAGCCACTGCACCTCTGGCCCGAGTTCACGCAGCACGTTGCAGGACGTTTGCGATACGGCCTTGAGTTCTTGCTCCGATAGCTTTCCGGCTCCTGGAATCTCGCGTTCAATCACGAATTTCGGCATGGCAACCTCGCTTTCTTTTTATGGGTGTCAGAGCCATCGGCGGCCCTGCTCGCCCACTATCGCGCTGGCGCCGTGCGGCGTCCCTGCCAATCGTCCGGAGAGCCCGTAAAAACGGGCGCTGGCCGATGAATGGCGGGATTTTGTAAAGGCCCCGAAACACTGTCGGGGACAACGAACAATGGCTCATGATGCGAGACCTGTGAGCCATTGAGTTTTGCGGTTTACGCAGCCGGCGCCTTGGCCTCTTTGAGCAGCTGCTGAATCATCTGCTCCTGCGCCTGGTAACTGCCTTCGCCAAAGTGGGTGTAACGCACCTGCCCCTTGGCGTCGACCAGGTAATACGCCGGCCAGTACTGGTTATCGAAGTTGCGCCAGATTGTGTAATTGTTGTCGATGGCCACCGGGTAGGTGATGCCGAGCTTCTTCACTTGATCCTTGACGTTGTCAATGATCCGCTCGTAACCGTACTCCGGGGTGTGCACGCCGATCACCACCAGACCGTCCTTGCCGTACTTCTTCTCCCACTCCTTCACGTACGGCAGGGTGTGCTGGCAGTTGATGCAGTCATACGTCCAGAAGTCCACCAGCACCACTTTGCCGCGCAAGGACTCGGCCGTCAGTTCCGGCGAGTTCAGCCATTGCACCGCGCCGGACAGCGACGGCATCGCACCTCTGCCGGCCTCGTCTTCGGTCGAGTCCGCACGGACTTTGCTGACGAAGTAGTCCACCACCTTCGGCACGTTTTCCAGCACGCTTTTTTCGACCGTGGCCACGCCTTGGGACGAAGTGTTGGCCAGCAGCAAATTGTCCGCACCGGTGGCGATCACCGCCGCTGTCGCCAACACCGCAACACCCGCACCACGGCGGAACCAGCCAGTGAACGGAATCGACGGTTTCAGCCGGTTGACCAGGCCGCGACCGGCGAAAATCAGCGTCCCCAGCGACAGCGCACTGCCGGCGCCGTAGGCCAGCAGCAACAGGCTGGTCTGGGCGTTGGCGCCTTGCAGCATGGCACCGGTGAGAATCACACCGAGAATCGGGCCGGCGCACGGCGCCCACAACAGACCGGTGGCCACGCCGATCATGATCGAGGCCATGGGGCCGGTCTTTTTCCGGCTGTCCGGATCGAGACGATTGCCCAGCAGCACGAAGGGCCGCGCCAGCCAGTCACCGATGCGCGCGGAAATCAGTGACAGCGCAAACAGCACCATCACCACCAGCGCGATGTGACGACCGGTATTGCTGGCCTGAATGACCCACTCGCTGCTGACCACCGCCAGACTGGAGACAACGGCGAAAGTCAGGGCCATCCCGCCGAGGGTCAGCAGAATCGACGAACGGGTGCGGTCGGCACCGGCAAACAGAAACGGCACCACCGGCAGGATGCACGGACTGAGGACAGTCAACAGACCGCCCAGGAAAGCGATGAGAAACATGAGGTTCACCTTTTGAATGAAGGGTGTTCTGTCGACTGGATCGGGGGCCGTCTGTTACAGGCAGCCCCCTTCAATCCTCAAGCCGTCCGGCTTTCCAGCCACTGGCTTTGCGGGGTACGGCTGGCACCGTTTTCCGCCACCATCTGGCCTTGCGGCGTATGGCTGGAACCGTCGGCGGCCACCATCTGCCCCTGCGGTGTGCGGCTGGCGCCGTCGGCGGCGATCAGAGCGTCGCTGCCCGGTTTGGCCACCGGGGCCAGTTGAAAGCAGGTGCTGCTGCCACAGTTGTGCTGTTCGACGGCAGCGTTGGCGTGGGCCGCAACGCCGGCGAGGGAGAAGGCAACAGCGGTCAGATAGCGCGATACGTTGTTCATGGCGATGTTCCTTTTATAGAGAGGAGGTAATCAGTTGTCCTGGTTGCAGCCGTCGGCAAATTTGCGGTAGTCGAGCACCTGGGTCTTGCCGGCCGAGTCGAGGTAGGTCAGGCGGGCGTCGACGATGCCGCAGGTCATCGAGTTGTCCTGGGTCAGCGACACCACTTTCTGGATGTCCAGGTGACTGCCGTAGGAGTAGGTTTGCGGGGTGACATCGGCTTCGGCGCGGGCCGACAGGGTGCAGATGTTCAAAGCGGCAAACAGGCAAGCGGCAGCGATCGATTTGGTCTTGGTGTTCATGGCGTTTTCCTCGGGGCTTCAATGGTTGAATCGTTGAGTGGGCCGAGGCGTTCTGTGTGTGCCTCGATGGAGCTCATTTAAAGCTCGCGAGGTATCGCGCATGTGTCGGCAAATGCCGTGTATAAATCGCTACGTATCCGCGCGCGTGCGGGATACACAGCGATACAAAACCCTGTGAAAATCCGCTTTTTGCGTCGGCGTGTATCCGTCGCAGCGCTGGATACACTGCAATACAAAGGCAGGCAGGCGGCCTCGCGCAGGCTCGATAAACTGCCCGGCAATCCCCTTTTATTGAGGTTTGGCCCCATGGAACATGTCGATCACATCCTGATCGTCGACGACGACCGCGAGATTCGCGAACTGGTCGGCAATTACCTGAAAAAAAACGGCCTGCGCACCACGGTGGTTGCCGATGGCCGCCAGATGCGCAGTTTCCTGGAGGCCAACACCGTCGACCTGATCGTGCTCGACATCATGATGCCCGGCGACGATGGCCTGCTGCTGTGCCGCGAACTGCGCTCGGGCAAACACAAGGCCACACCGATCCTGATGCTCACCGCGCGCAACGATGAAACCGACCGCATCCTCGGCCTGGAAATGGGCGCCGACGATTACCTGACCAAACCGTTCGCCGCCCGCGAACTGCTGGCGCGGATCAATGCCGTGCTGCGCCGCACACGGATGCTGCCGCCGAATCTGGTGGTGACTGAAAGCGGTCGGCTGCTGGCATTCGGTCGCTGGCAGCTCGACACCTCGGCCCGGCATCTGCTGGACACCGACGGCACCATGGTCGCGCTCAGTGGCGCGGAATACCGCTTGCTGCGGGTGTTCCTCGACCATCCGCAACGAGTGCTCAGCCGCGATCAATTGCTCAACCTGACCCAGGGCCGCGACGCCGATCTGTTCGACCGCTCCATCGATCTGCTGGTCAGCCGTCTGCGCCAGCGCCTGCTGGATGACGCCCGTGAACCGGCCTACATCAAGACCGTGCGCAGCGAAGGCTACGTGTTCTCGCTACCGGTCGAAGTCCTCGGAGCCCCTGCATGAATGTCGCCCTGCGCTGGCCGCGCACCCTCGCCTCCCGCTTGTCGCTGATTTTCCTGATCGGCCTGATCCTCGCTCAGGCGCTGTCGTTCGGCGCGCAATATTACGAGCGCTACGAAAGCGCGAAGAACACCATGCTCGGCAACCTCGAAACCGACGTCTCGACCTCGATTGCCATCCTCGACCGCCTGCCCGCCGAAGAGCGCCCGATGTGGCTCAAACGCCTGGCTCGCAAGAATTACGGCTATCTGCTGAGCGAAGGCGAACCGGGCACACCGCTGGATCCGCAGGACGTGCCGATTGCCGTCACCTCGATTACCGACGCAATTGGCGAGGCCTATCCGCTGACGTTCACCGATATTCCCGGCCCGATAAAACACTTTCAGGGCCACCTGCGCCTGAGCGACGGCAGCCCGGTGACCATCGATGTGCGCCCGTCGATGGTACCGCTGTCGCCGTGGCTGCCGGTGGTATTGCTCGGGCAACTGGCGCTGATGCTCGCTTGTACCTGGCTGGCGGTGCGTATCGCCATCCGCCCCCTCACCCGCCTCGCCAACGCCGTGGAAACCCTCGACCCCAACGCCCACCCGATCAACCTCGACGAAAAAGGCCCGAACGAAGTGGCTTACGCCGCCCGCGCTTTCAACTCAATGCAGGCGCGCATTGCCGCGTACCTGAAAGAGCGCATGCAACTGCTCGCGGCGATCTCCCACGACCTGCAAACCCCGATCACCCGCATGAAGCTGCGGGCGGAGTTCATGGACGATTCGGCCGAGAAAGACAAACTGTGGAACGACCTCGGCGAAATGGAACATCTGGTGCGCGAAGGCGTGGCCTACGCCCGCAGCATCCATGGCTCGACCGAGGAAAGCCGGCGTACCAACCTGGATTCGTTCCTCGACAGCCTGGTGTTCGATTATCAGGACATGGGCAAGGAAGTGCAGTTGAGCGGCAAGAGTGAGGCGGTCATCGACACCCGCCCCCACGCCTTGCGCCGGGTGCTGGTCAACCTGACTGACAACGCGCTGAAATTCGCCGGCGCTGCCGAGCTGCTGATTCAGCGCGACGGGACCGGCCTGTCGATCAAGGTCATGGATCGCGGCCCGGGCATCGCCGAAGAAGAACTGGCCCAAGTGATGGAGCCGTTCTACCGCGTGGAAAACTCGCGCAACCGCAGCACCGGCGGCACCGGGCTGGGGCTGGCGATTGCCCAGCAACTGGCGATGGCACTGGGCGGGTCGCTGACACTGAGCAATCGCGACGGTGGCGGGTTGTGTGCGGAGCTCAGGTTGCCGCTGCATTCGTGATCTCTGTTTAAACAACACCGACCACCGGACGTCAGGGATGACGTCATATGAAGCCGGCGGCTACACCTCTCTCGGAAATTGGCGATTTTTTTGATCCGGTGCGTGGCTCTATCGTGGGTCACCGCCGCCGCGTTTAGCTCCGTTGGTCGCGACTGTCAGTTCTGTCAGTCGCAATCGTCAACTGATCGGTATGCGATGGCACCTCATACAACCGTATCGTGGAGCACGCATGAATCTGCTCGAATCGGTAACCCGAACCTGTCAGCGATTGGCTGCGGGTGGCTGGCGTTCGCTGATGCTGGCGCACGGCCTGGATATTCTGGCGCCTTCATTGAAGGCAGAACTGCTCAAGCCACTGACCATCAACCGGACTCTGGAAGGTTTCGAGGATTTCTGCCCTGACGGTTACCGCGCCATAGAGCCAGCCCGACCCGCACATAGCCTGCTCTACCACGCGCTCGCTTCACCGCGAGTCACGGCTGACGAGACTGGACGGCAACTGCGGGTTTTCCCCACCCATGCTGAAATCGAAACGGTTCTGAACTACGTGTTCGGCATCCAGCCACCCACACTCAACGACCTGATGCAACAGGCTCAATATGCACCACTGTCGGTGGCGGTATTCGCCAGCGAATACCGCTGTGCCGACGACACGGTCCACGGCCAGCATGCCGATTTGTGTTTCTCCCGCACCGGGATAGCTCGCACAGGGACTGCAGCTGCCCGCTATGACGAACGCCTGCGATGCTTCCTGCCCTTCGTTGACGATGATGCCCACGGGATACGGGTGATGCCGGTGCATTACAGCGCCTATATCGCGGTGCAATTGAAGGGGGATGGCGAGCGTTTCGGGCCCATGGACTTTCAGGCGGGACTGGATGACGGGCTGGATTTCCAGGTGCCATTGCACAAGCTCTTCAATGGCGTGGAGTGTCTGTCTGGGCTGGATCTGAACCTGACGCTGGGTATCCATCACATCAACGAGAAGATCCGTCATGTGCACTTGCGCCACAGCGGCACTGGCTGGCAGGAACCAGAGATTTCCGAATATCCGTTCATCATCACCGAAGACCTTGCGGGTTGGGCAGCGCAGCCGGATCTGGGGCCGGGAGTTCTGTCTCCCGAGCCCAGGCCACATCTGGTCGAGCTAGCTCATTACAAGGGGCAACCACTGTCGTTCACGATGCCGGCGAACACCGGGGGGATGGTCCATGGCCGACATAAAGTGGGAGTCGATGGCCAGATCGAGGACCTGAATGATCGTGAAGATGTTGCCGAGCTGGTCAGGCAAGGTGGTTACCGTGCCCTGCACTATCAGGATGGCACCGCAGACGGTTATGTCCGGGCAATCTGTCCGCCCCTTACGGACGAGCTGCCATCGAAGGCTGCCTACTCGGTCATCGGCGCCACGGATTACTTTCCGTTTTGTGTTCAGCGCCGGCTCCTGCACTGGGTGAAGGAAGAACCTGCCTTCTCCAGCCCCGATATCTGGCATGCGCGGCTGGAAGCCTTATCTAATGTGCGTAACTGCGCAAACCTTGGTTTGAAAGATCAGCCCTTCACGTCTGAGGATCGCGGGATCACCGCCATCGTGACGCTGCCGCACAAGTCGGCGCCGGGTCCAGCCTCCGGAACCTGGAGTCCCTCGCCCCCTCGCCCGTCTTCGTTACCGGACGCTGCCGCCGGAATTTTTGGTCCGGGCTGGGAGGTCGGTCAGGTCCGTCAGCAAGATATGGATGGAAACTGGATTCATATGCTGGCCGGTTATCAGATGGCGAGCCCCTTCTGTGAAGACAAGCGTATCTGTGCAGCACTCGGTTCCTTCTGGCCAGGCGTTGCGCCGGACTCCGCCCGCACCTTCGAACCACGCTCCAGCCTGCACACCATCATCCCGTTGACCGATGCGGAAACCGGAATCGGCAACGTTGCCTGGGACAACCAGCCATCCCCGCAACTGATACAGGACCACGGCAGCACATTCGTCCGGTACCGCGCCTACGAATACAGCGATTACACACAAGTCGCCCTTGAAAACAGGTTCTCCCTGCAACAGACCGGCGCAATCACTCAGCAGCAATACCAGAACCGGATACTCTCGATGTACCGCGTATACAACGTACTCGGCGCAGGTACCGACAAGCTTCAGCGTCATGCGTGGCCGTTGCTGTCCTTCATCCACGTGCAGCGCCCCGATCCGGAACTTGATTCAGCGCAACAGCAGGTCGGCGTAACGTTGCGCGGGTGGGTCTTTCGCTTCCTGATGTACGAACGTGGCACCGTAAGCACGCCTGCCGAGGACTTCAGATGGAGGGATGTGCAGGTCAAGCAACAAGTGCGACTGTTTGTCAGCGCCGAAGCAATACTGGTCAAACACGAAGATGCTGCGTGGCGACTCGCCGATGAAGCCCTTTGACGTCGTGGTGATCGGCGGCGGTCCGGCAGGCTCTGCGGCGGCGATCAGCTGCGCCCAGCGTGGCCTGCGAACGGCATTGATCGAGCGTGATGAGTTCCCGCGATTTCGCCCCGGAGAAAGCCTGCATCCAGGGGTCGAACCTGTGTTGCAGCAGCTGGGCGTTGCCGAACAACTGTGTGCGCAGGACGCGTTGCGTTTCAGCGGGTACTGGGTGCAATGGCACGAACCGCTGCGCTTCAACGGTTTTGGTAGTGACGACAATGGTCCATGGCAGGGCTTTCAGATTCCCCGTGAAACGCTGGACACGACGTTATTGAAGCAGGCCGCAACGCTTGGAGTGAGGGTGCTTCAGCCGTGTCGCGCACTCGCAGTCCTCAGCGAAAAGCATCGCGTGACCGGCGTGCGAACCGATTCAGGCCCGTTGCACGCCGACTATGTGATCGATGCCAGCGGCGCATCCGCCTGGCTTCATCGACAACTGGGGTTGACCATCCGCCACTGTTCGCCACGTCTGATTGCGCGCTACGGTTATGTCCGGGGTTGTCCGTCCGTTTATCAGAACGCGCCGCACCTATCGGCGGATCCCAATGGATGGACGTGGATAGCAAAAGTGCAAGCGCATTTGACGCACTGGACGCATCTGACATTCGACGCGCCAGACGTGCATTCCACGGCCGTTCCCCAACCGCTGCAACACTTGCCCATGCACGGCCCCCTCCACGGCGCCGATGTGACGTGGCGCATCAGTACGGCAGCAGCCGGTGGCGGCTACTTTACGGTCGGCGACGCGGCCAGTCAGCTCGACCCGGCATCTTCCCATGGCGTGCTCAAGGCCTTGATGACCGGAATGCAAGCCGCGCAGGCGGTATACGACTGCGTCGGGCGGCCCTCCGTGCAATCGTCAGCTCAGAGGCAATACAGCCAATGGCTGGGCGACTGGTTCGAGAAGGACATGGCACAACTTCGTCGCTTCTATCGCCTTCATCCCGATCCGCCGCGCTGGCTGCAACCTCGCGACTGACTCAGACAATGCCGATGACCCGATCTTCATGCAACTGCCGCAACAACGCCAGGCCGCTGTCCATGAACGACACCGTTCCCGGCAATCCCGCCTCCAGCGCCAACCCTTGCAGTTGCTCACGACCGCTCAGCAACGGGAACTCCTCAATCCGCTGCAACAACCGCCAGGCCAGCGGGCTCAACTCGGAAAATTTCACGCTCCAGTCCGTCGTGCGCCGCACCAGCAAAAGCGTCGGTTGAGCCGGCGGCGTGGCCGGTTGATGATCCGGCCCGAGCATCTGCACCGGCCAGGTGTAAGCCAACGGCCAGGCCAGTGCCGACACCTGCAGCGACCGCTCCAGCAAATGCGCCGGATCACTCGCAGGCAAGGCTTCGGCGTCGGACTGCTGCAACACCATTTCCACCCATTCGTAATGCGCCAGTTCCACCAGAAACGCCGGCCACCCGCCCGCGTTCAACACGGCAGGTTCCGAGGCGAGATAGCTGACGAACTCCTCGGCGATCTCGCCGAATTTCGGTGTCTGCGCGCGGTAGTCCCGCAGGAAGCCTCGAATCAATGTGCGCCAGCGCTCCTGGCCGATGATCCGGATCAGCACCGGAAACGTGCTGCCCAGCAGTTGCGAGACGTTGTTGAACACCAGGTCGCGATAGACATCGACCCGCGCCGCGTTCATGCCGGCCGGCGGCGCTTCGTGCTCGGGATCGCGCAGATAGCGGGTCAGGGCCTGTTGTTGCAGCAGAAGATTATCCACGCGGGGCTCCTTCGGTTTGCAGGCGGCGGATGGTTTGCAGTTCGGCCACCAGTTCAGAAAACGCCGGGAAATTGAAATCCCGCTCCAACAGCGTCGGCTGCGCGCCAAATCGGGCATAAGCGTTGGCCAGCAACGACCAGACCACCGGTTTGACCGAGGCGCCATGGGTGTCGATTTTCAGCGTGTCGGACTCATCAAAGTGCCCCGCCACGTGCATGCCGACGACCCGGCCCGGTTCAATGGCGGCCAGAAATGCCTGCGGGTCGAAACCATGGTTGATCGAGTTGACGTAGACGTTGTTGACGTCCAGCAGCAGGTCGCAATCGGCCTCACGCAGCACGGCGTTGGTGAAGGTCACTTCGTTCATGTCCTGCCGGGGGGCGGCGTAGTAGGAAACATTTTCCACCGCCAGTCGCCGGCCGAGAATGTCCTGGGCCTGGCGGATCCGCGCGGCGACGTGGTGCACCGCCTCTTCGGTGAACGGCAACGGCAGCAGGTCATAGAGATGACCGTCGTCGCTGCAATAGCTCAGGTGTTCGCTGTACAGCGGCACTTTGTGATGATCGAGAAAGGCCCGGACTTCCCGGAGGAACCCGACGTCCAGCGGCGCAGAACCACCGAGCGACAACGACAGCCCGTGGCAGGACAACGGATATCGCTCGGCCAGCTCGCGCAATGCAGCGCCATGGGCTCCGCCGACGCCGATCCAGTTTTCCGGGGCGACCTCAAGAAAGTCAAAATCGCCGGTGCGCGCGGCTTGCAGGTCTTTCATCAGGCCGCGACGCAGGCCGAGCCCGACGCTGGCCTGCAAGGTGGGATGGGGAATCTGCATGGGCAAGTACTCTGTTTGGGAGCCGCCAGATCAGCGACTGACCATTGCAGTTAATGCGCCCACTGTGTCGCTGCTGTGTTCGACCGCCGGAACAATTGGCACCTTGTGTATCCAACAGCAACAGAGATACACAGCGATACATGACCACCACGGATTCCAACAGCGGCTAGACTCAATCAGTACCCAGTCGAGGGGGCCGCAGGACAGCAGTGTCGCCCTGCACGTTTCCACGACCACCGCACGGTGGTGAATGCCTCGACACCCCACCGCCACCGGACTGTGATCCTGTCAAAGGAGCACATGAAATGGACGAGGCCAGACTCAACGAATTCATGGGCAAACTGGTCAACGACATGGGTGGCGCGGCGATGCTGGCCAATGTCATTGTCGGCGAAGAACTCGGCCTCTACCGGGCAATGGCCGACAGTCAGCCGATCAGTCCCGAGTCCCTCGCTGCAAAAACCACCTGCAATCCGCGACTGGTACGCGAATGGCTGAGCGCCCACGCGGCGTCCGGCTATATGGAACACCACGACGGCAAATTCCGTCTGCCGGAAGAACAGGCGCTGGCCCTGGCCAAGGAAGATTCGCCGGTGTACGTGGCCGGCGGGCTCGGCGTGGTGGCGTCGTTTTTCCATGACAAGGACAAACTGGTCAAAGCCATGCGCGGCAACGGCGCCCTGCCCTGGGGCGATCACCATCCGTGCATGTTCACCGGCACCGAGCGCTTCTTCCGGCCAGGCTACAAGGGGCATTTGATTGCCGAATGGTTGCCGTCGCTGAACGGCGTGGTGGCCAAACTTGAAGAAGGCGCCAAGGTCGCCGATGTGGGCTGTGGGCACGGAGCGTCCACGGTGATCATGGCTCAGGCGTATCCCAACTCGCGGTTCGTTGGCTTCGACTATCACGCGCCTTCGATCACCGTCGCCACCCAACGCGCCGAAGAAGGCGGGGTCAGCAGTCGCGCGCGGTTCTTCCAGGGTACGGCGAAAAGCTATCCCGGCGATGACTATGACCTGATCTGTTATTTCGACTGCCTGCACGACATGGGCGACCCGGTCGGTGCGGCGAAGCATGCCTACGATTGTTTGAAGGACGACGGCACGGTGCTGCTGGTCGAGCCGTTTGCCAACGACACCCTGGACGAAAACATCACGCCGGTCGGGCGTTTGTTCTACGCCGCCTCAACGTTCATCTGCACGCCAAACTCGCTGTCCCAGGAAGTGGGCCTCGGCCTCGGTGCGCAGGCGGGCGAGTCGCGCTTGCGCAAAGTGTTCACCGAAGCCGGCTTCAAACACTTCCGGCGGGCAACGCAGACGCCGTTCAACCTGATTCTGGAGGCGAGAAAGTAACCTCGGGCAGCGGACGCCTCTGAAAAGAGGCGTCCGTCGGTGCTAACCTGCAAGGCACTTACAGCCTGCGGAGCGCTGATCATGCTCGACCGTCCCTTCGTCGACCCACTCGATTATCTGCAACAGGTCATGGCCGACGGCGACTTCATTGTGCTGACCGGCGCCGGTATCAGCACGCCGTCGGGCATCCCGGACTACCGCGACACTGACGGTGTGCGCCGTGGCCGGCAGCCGATGATGTACCAGGAATTCCTCGCCGCCCCGCAATCGCGCCGGCGCTATTGGGCCCGGGCCATGCTCGGCTGGCCGCGCGTGCGCCAGGCACGGCCGAACGCTGCCCATGAAGCGCTGGCCAGCCTGCAAAGCCAGGGGCGGATTGGCGGATTGATCACCCAGAATGTCGACACCCTGCACGATCAGGCCGGCAGTCACGATGTCATCGAACTGCACGGCAGCCTGCACCGGGTGTTGTGTCTGGATTGCGGCCAGCGCAGCGAGCGGGACTCGATTCAGCAATTGATGGAAACGCAGAACCCTTACCTGGCGGGTGTCGATGCCGTGCAGGCACCGGATGGCGATACCTTGCTCGACCCGGCCTTCGAGGCGCGGTTCCAGGTGCCGCATTGTCCGCATTGCGCAGGCGAACGGATGAAGCCGGACGTGGTGTTTTTTGGTGAAAACGTGGCGCAACCGACGGCGGCGCGGGCCATGGCGCTGGCGGAAAATGCCGCCGGGATGCTCGTGGTCGGCTCGTCGCTGATGGCCTATTCGGCGTTTCGCCTGTGCCGGGTGATTGCGGATCGGGGCAAACCGCTGATTGCGATCAATCTGGGGAAGACCCGGGCGGATGAGTTGCTGGATTTGAAGATTGAGGGGTCGTGCGAACAGTTGCTGCCGCTATTGGCACAACGCCTCAATGCTCAGCCTTAAGGATGTCGAACAACGCCTGAGCCGCTGCCGACAATTCATTACCCGAATCCGTCAGCACGCCAATCGCCCGCTCCACCACCGGCTCGTGCAAGGTCAGGCAATGCGCGCCCAGTTCGCGCATCTGCCCGGCACACAATGCCGGCACCGCACTGACGCCCAGTCCGCTCGCCACCATCCGCCCCACCGTCGCCAGTTGATGGCTTTCAAACTCCACCGGCAGTTTCATCCCTCGGGCCTGCAAGTGTTCTTCCAGCATCACCCGCACCGTGGACGGTCGTTGCAGGGTGATGAACGGTTCCTGCAGCAACGTCTGCCAGTCAATGTCACTGCGCCCCGCCAGCGGCGAATCCTGCGGCACCACCGCGACGAAACGATCCCGGTAAAGCGGCGTGAAGCTCAGCGAAGTGTTCTGCATCGGCTCAAACGCCACGCCAAGTTCGACCTGACGATCACGGACCATTTCCAGCACTTGCTCATTGATCACGTCGTTGACCGTGACGTTGACGTTCGGATAACGCGCGCGGAAGGTCTTGAGGATCGGCGGCAGCAGGTTGCCGGCAAACGACGGCATCGCAGCCAGCGTCACTCGCCCGCGTTGCAGACTGAAGCGCTGGCGCATTTCGTCTTCGGCGTTGTCCCAGTCGGCGATCAGGCGCCGGGCCAGCGGCAGCAGCGACTCCCCTTCAGGGGTCAGCGCCACGTTGCGGGTGTTGCGGCTGAACAGACGCCCGCCCAGCCCCTCTTCCAGCGCCTTGATGGTCAGGCTCAACGCCGATTGCGACAGGTGCAGGCGCTCGCAAGCCACGGCGAAGCTCAGGCTCTGGGCCACGGCGAGAAAGGCGCGGATCTGCTTGATGGTCATGAACGATTCACTCAAGGGACTAAGCTGAACACCTCATTGATCGTTCCCACGCTCTGCGTGGTAACGCAGCCCGTGACGCTCCGCGTCACTGGGACGCGGAGCGTCCCCGGAGGCATTCCCACGCAGAGCGTGGGAACGATCAACGAGGCCAATATTGAGCTTTATCAATCAATCAACCTTAAAAATCAACTTAACAAATATATCCTCCAGCGCGACACTCCAACCATTCGGCTAGCCAGCCGCCCGACAAACAATAAAAGAGGTGCATATGGCAGGTTTCGACAAGCGCGTGTATTCCTACGAGGAAGCCATGGCAGGTCTTGAAGACGGCATGACCGTGATCGCCGGCGGCTTCGGCCTGTGCGGCATTCCGGAAAACCTGATCGCCGAGATCAAGCGCAAGGGCACCCGTGACCTCACCGTCGTTTCCAACAACTGCGGCGTCGATGGTTTCGGCCTCGGCGTGCTGCTGACCGACCGTCAGATCCGCAAGGTGGTCGCCTCCTACGTAGGCGAAAACAAACTGTTCGAAGAGCAACTGCTCAAGGGCGACATCGAAGTCGTCCTGACCCCGCAAGGCACCCTGGCCGAAAAAATGCGCGCAGGCGGCGCCGGCATCCCGGCCTTCTTCACCGCCACCGGCGTCGGCACCCCGGTCGCCGAAGGCAAGGAAGTGCGTGAATTCCACGGTCGCAAGTACCTGATGGAAGAGTCCATCACCGGCGACTTCGCCATCGTCAAAGGCTGGAAAGCCGACCACTTCGGCAACGTCATCTACCGCCACACCGCCCAGAACTTCAACCCGCTGGCCGCCACCGCCGGCAAGATCACCGTGGTCGAAGTCGAAGAAATCGTCGAACCCGGCGAACTGGATCCGGCACACATCCACACGCCCGGCATCTACGTCGACCGGGTCATTTGCGGCACGTTCAAAAAACGCATCGAACAACGCACCATCCGCAAATAATCCAGGCTGACGGAGAACAAGAACATGGCACTTACCCGCGAACAAATGGCTCAACGCGTCGCCCGCGAAATGCAGGACGGCTTCTATGTGAACCTCGGCATCGGCATTCCGACCCTGGTCGCCAACTACATCCCCGAAGGCATGGAAGTCATGCTGCAATCGGAAAACGGTCTGCTCGGCATGGGCCCTTTCCCGACTGAAGAAACCATCGACGCCGACATGATCAACGCCGGCAAACAAACGGTGACCGCGCGTATCGGCGCATCGATCTTCAACTCCGCCGAATCCTTCGCGATGATCCGCGGCGGCCACGTCGACCTGACCGTACTCGGCGCGTTCGAAGTGGACGTACAAGGCAACATCGCCTCGTGGATGATCCCCGGCAAACTGGTCAAGGGCATGGGCGGTGCGATGGACCTGGTGGCCGGCGCCGACAACATCATCGTGATCATGACCCACGCGTCCAAGGACGGTGAGTCCAAGTTGCTGAGCCAGTGCAGCCTGCCGCTGACCGGCGCCGGTTGCATCAAGCGTGTGCTGACCGACCTGGCGTACCTGGAAATCGAAAATGGCGCTTTTGTCCTCAAGGAACGCGCACCTGGCGTCAGCGTCGAGGAAATCGTCGCTAAAACCGCTGGTAAGCTTGTCGTCCCGGATCACGTACCGGAAATGCAGTTCGCTGCCGAGTGAGGAATTCGAAAATGCAAGACGTCGTCATTGTTGCCGCCACGCGTACCGCGATCGGCAGTTTCCAGGGTTCGCTGGCCACCGTCTCCGCCGTGGATCTGGGCGCAGCGGTCATCCGCCAGTTGCTTGAGCAGACCGGTCTGGACGGTGCTCAGGTCGATGAAGTCATCATGGGCCAGGTGCTGACCGCCGGCGCCGGCCAGAACCCGGCGCGCCAGTCGGCGATCAAGGCCGGCCTGCCCCACGCCGTTCCGGCCATGACCCTGAACAAGGTCTGCGGCTCGGGCCTCAAGGCCCTGCACCTCGGTGCACAGGCGATCCGTTGCGGCGACGCGGACGTGATCATTGCCGGCGGCCAGGAAAACATGAGCCTGGCCAACTATGTGATGCCGGGCGCACGAACCGGTCTGCGCATGGGTCACGCGCAAATCGTCGACACCATGATCAGCGATGGTCTGTGGGATGCGTTCAACGATTACCACATGGGCATCACTGCCGAGAACCTGGTCGAGAAATACGGGATCAGCCGCGAGCAGCAGGACGCCTTCGCTGCCGCATCGCAACAGAAAGCCGCCGCGGCCATCGAGGCCGGTCGTTTTGTCGATGAAATCACCCCAATCCTGATCCCGCAGCGCAAAGGCGATCCGGTGGCGTTCAAGGTTGACGAACAGCCCCGCGGCGACACTACCGCTGAATCCCTGGCCAAACTGCGTCCAGCGTTCAAGAAGGACGGCAGCGTCACCGCCGGCAACGCTTCATCGCTGAACGACGGCGCGGCTGCGGTCATTCTGATGAGCGCCGAAAAAGCCAAGGCCCTGGGCCTGCCGGTGCTGGCGAAAATCGCCGCCTACGCCAATGCGGGCGTCGACCCGGCGATCATGGGCATCGGCCCTGTGTCCGCCACTCGCCGCTGCCTGGACAAGGCCGGCTGGAACATCGGCCAACTGGATCTGATCGAAGCCAACGAAGCCTTCGCCGCGCAATCGCTGGCGGTGGCCAAGGATCTGCAGTGGGATCTGGACAAGGTCAACGTCAACGGCGGCGCCATCGCCCTCGGTCACCCGATCGGTGCATCGGGCTGCCGTGTGCTGGTGACTCTGCTGCACGAAATGATCAAGCGTGATGCGAAAAAAGGTCTGGCGACCCTGTGCATCGGTGGCGGTCAAGGCGTGGCCCTGGCGCTGGAACGCGCGTAAGCGCAAAACAGGTTCAACAGCGGTCGGCGGATCCACGACATCCACTGCCCGTTGGCAACAAACCCGGTACGGCTCACGTCGCACCGGGTATTTTTTCGCCTGCGGTTCAGCGAATCAGACGGCCATTTGCAGAATCAGCCACGCATTGGCTCCGCTGATCACCGCAAACAATCCCCACGCCAGAACCTTGGTAGGCAACCGGTTCACAAACGGCCCCATCAGCTGTTTGTCATTGGTCATGCGAATCAGCGGATACAGCGCAAACGGCAATTGCAGGCTCAACACCACCTGGCTCAGCACCAGCAACTTGCCCACCGCGCCGTCCCCCATCAGCCATACGCCGATGAACGCCGGAATCAACGCCAGCCCACGGGTTATAAGGCGCCGCTGCCAGCAGGGAATGCGCAGGTTCAGATAGCCTTCCATGATCACTTGTCCGGCGATGGTGCCGGTGAAGGTCGAACTCTGCCCCGAAGCCAGCAACGCCACACCGAACAGCACGCTGGCCAGCGCGCCGCCCACCAGCGGGTCGAGCAAGTGATAGGCGTCCTGAATATCGACCACATCGGTGTGCCCGGACTGATGGAAGGCTGCCGCCGCGAGAATCAGGATCGCCGCGTTGACCAGCAACGCCAGCGCCAGCGAACCGATGGTGTCGATGCGCGCCAGTTTTACCGCGTCCTGCTTGCTAGCCAGATCCTTGCCGATTAGCCGCGTCTGCACGATCGAAGTGTGCAGGTACAGGTTGTGCGGCATGACGGTGGCGCCGAGGATGCCGATGGCCAGATACAACGGCGCCGCATCGCTGATCGCCGACAGTGACGGTTTGAAACCTTGGGCTACGTCTGGCCAGTACGGTTTGATCAGCAGCAATTCAACGAAGAAACACGCGCCGATGGTGCCCACGAGCACCAGCATGATCGCTTCCAGTCGGCGGAAGCCACGGTTTTGCAGGGCCAGCACCAGCAACGTATCGAACGCTGTCAGCGCGATACCGAATGTCAGCGAACAACCCAGCAGCAAGTGAAACGCCAGCGCGCAGCCGAGTACTTCTGCCAGGTCTGTCGCGATGATCGAGATTTCCGCCAGCACCCATTGCAGCCGCGCAGTCGGAGTGCTGTAACGCTCGCGGGACAGCTGCGCCAGGTCACGCCCTGTGGCAATACCCAGCCGCGAACACAGACATTGCACGACCATGCCCGACAGGCTCGCCAGCAACACCACGAACAACAGGCTGTAACCGAAGCGCGAACCGGCCTCGATCGCGGTGGCCCAGTTGCCCGGGTCCATGTAGCCGATCGACACCAGCAGACCGGGGCCGGCAAAACGCAACACGCGCTTGAAGAACGAGGCATTGGGGTCGACCGGGACACTGCCGGCCACTTCCGGCGGGCAGAACGGCGCCGTGGCGATTTTGGGCAAGCTGAATTTCACGCACACATCCAGAAACAAGTCGAAAGACGCAGCTTAGACGTTTCAGTCGGCGTGCCCAAGAGCAGATGTGCTGCGCTCAGGGTTTCGCATTGCCAAGCAATTGCTGGCGCAACTGGGGACTGCGCGTGCGCGGGTCGAGCCAGATGTCGAAAAACGCTCGGGCAAACTGCGGATCATCGATTTCATGCTGCAACTGTTGACCGACAAAAAACCGCGCGCCCTGCCCCGGCAGATACACCCCGGTGATCCGCGTGCCGGCCTGGACGTCGACGAACGATTGCTGCATCTGGGCCTGCCAGACCGCCAATTGCGCCGGGCTGATGGAAGCACCGGCCAGGCGTTTGATCTCATCGACACTGGCCTTGACCAGATCATCGCGAGACACGTTGCGCCGGTAGATCAATTCCAGGGCGAAGGGCTGACCGTCGGCCAGTGGACGCGCGGCACTCCACAGCCGAGCGTTATAAATGTCGAAACCGAACACACTGAAATCCCCGGTGCCGATGATCTGCGCACCGGGCACCGCATCCTGCCAACTGGCCCAGGTCGGCGTCAGCAACAGCGCCCACAAGCCGATTCCGCAACATCCACTCAACACCTTCGGTGTTCTGCTCATCGCGGTAATGACTCCGGTTAACCCTGATAGTCAGAGCATAGTCGGCGATCACGCCCGACACTTTGTATACATTTATTGCATGCATTTGCAGCAATCCACCAACGACAGTGCTAACGTGGCCCCCATTGACCCGATGGAGCGACCTGCGTGCTGATCCTCAAACTGCTGCTGATTCCCGGTTTCCTGCTGCTGATTTCCCTCGCCGGCAAGCGTTGGGGCCCCAGTGTCGCCGGGTGGCTGTCGGGATTGCCGGTGGTGGTCGGGCCGATTCTGTTTTTCCTCGCCATCGAGCAAGGCCCGGCGTTCGCCGCGCAATCGGCGATTGCGGCGCTGTCGGCCATGTTTGCGATGATCGCGTTTTGTGTCACTTACGCGCAGGTTGCTCAGCGCGCCAACTGGCCGTTGGCATTGGTTGTTTCTTTATCGGTCTGGGCCGTGTTGGCGCTGATCCTGTCGCTGATTCCGGCGTCGCTGCCCTTCTCCATCGCTGCCGCTGCGACCGCCCTTCTTGCTGCGCCTTACCTGTTTCCCAAGGTGCAACCGGTGGTCGGCGGTCCGGCGCCGAAGTCGGACAAACTGGTCTGGCGGATGATCGCCGGGGCGGCATTGACGCTGGTAGTGACGATGCTGGCCAGTACCGTCGGCGAGCGCTGGAGCGGTCTGCTCGCGGTGTTCCCGGTGTTGGGCAGCGTGATGGCGGTGTTTTCCCAGCAGACCCGGGGCCCGGCATTTACCGCCGCATTGTTGCGAGCGACGGCGACGGGGATGTATTCGTTTTCGGCGTTTTGTCTGGTGTTGGCGCTGACGGTTCCAAGCCTGGGTTTCGGCGGTTTCGTGGTGGCGATGGCCGTTTCGGTGGCGATGCTGGGCGTCACCCGGCAACTGTTGGCCAGACCGGCGCCGGCACCGTCACCGAACTGACCCCGACCGGACAAACCGCGCTGGAGTGCCGGGCACGCTCCATGGGATGATCGCCGCCCAAGCGCGACCATCCCTCGGAGATTCAAATGTCATTGCTTAGCAAGAAAGCCGTCGTCCTGTTGCTGGCGGCGGTGGCCGGTTTCGGCGCCATCAATGCTCAGGCAGCCAAGGCCAAAGAGAAGGCTGTCACCGAGAAAGTCTCGATGCTCGACGGCAAGTTCAGTTTTGTTCTGCCCAAAGGCTTCGTCGGCGATCCGCTGCCAGCCGGGCCGACCGGTGCCAAGGGCACCATGTACAGCAACGACGCCACCAAGACTGTGGTCATCGTCGCCGAAAACCAGATTCCCGAAGGCAAAAACGTCAAGGACAACGACAGCGCGTTCCTCGACGGCACGGTGTCCGATTTCATCGATGCCCAGCACAAGGCGATGCCCGACTTCAACAAACTCAGCGAAAAGAGCCTGACCCGCAAAGGCAATGGCCTGGGCTTGCGTCAGGTCGACAGCACCGCCACCCAGGGCGGCGGCCAGACTCTCAACACCACATTGCTGGCCGGCTCCGGCACGCGCATGGCGCTGGTCCAGGTGATTTCCCGGGTCAGCGACAAGAGCGGTCACGAGGCGCTGGTGAAAACCATCCTCAAGGAAAAGTGATGCTCAGGGATTGAGTTGCTGCAGCCAGTCGTTCAGATCCCGCAGTTCGGCCGCACTGATACTGTGGCCAACGCCGGGGTAGGCATGAAGTTGCGGTTTGTAATCCAGCTTCTCCAGCAGCGCTTTGGCCGCTGTGGCGCCACTGTAAGGCACGCGGTCATCCGCCGTGCCATGGCCGATGAAGATCGCCAGCGGCGGATGCTGTTGCTCTGACTTCAGCTCCCCCTTGAGCACCGGCAACACTCGCCCGCTCAACGCGGCGATGCCGGCCACCACCGCCGGCTGCCGCAGCCCGACCTCGTAGGTCATCATCGCGCCCTGGCTGAAGCCGATCAGGTACACCTTGTCCGGTAGCGCGTGATATTTCTGCGCCGCAGCGGCGATAAAGGCCCGCAGTTTCTGGCTGCTGGCCTTCAGATCATCGGTCTCGCCGTTGTAGGCGCCTTCGCCTTTCTTGCGAAACCACTGGAAACGCCCGTCTCCCAATGCCATCGGTGCCTGCACCGACAGGTAGTTGTACTGCTTGGGCAACTGGAATTTCATGCCGATCAAGTCCGCTTCGTTGCTGCCATAGCCGTGCAGGAAAATCACCAGCGGACGCTGTTCGGCGTCCGGGTGCACCTGGGCCAGGTAGTTGAGCGGCAGATCGTTTTGCAGCGAGGTCTGAGCCTGAACGGCAGTGGACGCCAGCAGCGTCAACAGCGCAAACACCTTCAACATAAGCCTTCCTTCACACAGTGCAGGGTTCGGGGCAGAGCCTAACACTGTGATCCGGATGACGGGGTATCAGTCGTTGATCAGCTTGCCCGCCCGGATCGGCTCGCGCCCCGCCACTTTCGCCTGCCAGATACCCGGCTGGGTGTAGCGACCGCGATCGATGGCGAACAACACGCCGCTGGTGCCGGCGCGCACGGTGGTCACGCGGTCGTTCAACGGGTCGACCACTTCGAACAGCGCATCGCCGCGCTCGACCCATTCACCGGCATCGCGCAGGAAACTCACCACGCCGTGGTGCGGGGCGAACAGGTATTCGGTGCCTTCGAACGGCATGCCTTCGCAGCAGGCTTGCGGCGCCTTCGGCCATTCGCCGCTGATGAAGCCCTGCTCGGCCAAAAAGCCCAGGATCGCCTCGCAATTGGCCTGAGCCTGATCGACGCGGGTGTCGCCCATGCTGCCCAGTTCCAGGGTGGTGGCGAGGTTGGCCGGTGGAATCGCAGCGTTCGGGAAGGCCCGGGCCAGGCGCAACCACGGCGAGGAGCACGACTCGTCGAACGAACTGCCGCCGGAGTCTTCACACAACAGTGCCACGCCAGCCTTCAGGCGTGCGGCGAGGGATTGCCACTGCGACCAGTGTTGCGGCAGTGCGTAAAGATGAATCGCGGCGTCGAAATCGCAATGCAGATCGAGGGTGATGTCGGCCTCACAGGCGTGGCGCAGCAACAGACGGTGCAGCGCTTCCAGTTGCGAGGCTGGCGCTGGCAGTTCGTCGAGGATCTGGCCCATGGTCTGGCGGATCAACGCAATGTTGGCCTGGGCATCACCGCCCAACTGCTCGCCGATACGCTCGGCCACCGGCGCACTGAGTTCGACGAAGGAGCGGTTGAAGTTCTTGCCGCTGCCCAGCTCGAAGCGCCCCATGTGGCTTCCTTGCAGATGCTGATCGAGGCCGATCGGGTTGGCCACCGGCACCAGTTCGACCACGCCTTGCAACTGGCCGTTGCTTTCCAGTTCGGCCAGGCGCTTTTTCAGCTCCCATGCGGTGCGCATGCCCGGCAGTTCATCGGCGTGCAGGCTGGCCTGGATGTAGACCTTGCGCGGGCCGGCGCCGTAACGGAACACGCTCAGGGAACGTTCGCTGCCCAGGTGGCTCCAGGGCAGAAGATGGTCGATGCGTTGCATGGGGAACTCCGGAAATTCTGTGGTCGCTGCCAACGCAGTGACCGCATTGAAAATGTGCTGACAGGATAAATCACGGGCGAAAAAAAGTGGCCACCGCGTCAACGGGGCCACTTTTTCTACGGCGTATTAATGGCCGTACACGTCAAAGTCGAAGTACTTGTCCTGCACTTGCTTGTACTTGCCGTTGGCGCGGATTTCATTGATGGCCGTGTTGAATTTCTCTGCCAGCTCGGTATCGCCTTTACGCACTGCGATACCGGCGCCACCGCCGAAGTACTTGGCGTCTTCGTAGGTCGGGCCGACGAATTCAAAGCCTTTGCCTGCATCGGTTTTCAGGAAGCCGTCGCTTAGGTTGACCGAGTCGGCCAGCATCGCGTCGATACGACCGGAGACCATGTCCAGGTTGGCTTCCTGCTGCGAGCCGTAACGCACCAGCTCGATGCCGGCCGGCACCAGCACTTCGGTGGCGTAACGGTCGTGGGTACTGGCGCGCAGCACGCCGACTTTCTTGCCTTTGAGTTCGACCAGCGGGTCTTTCACGCCAGAGCCTTCCTTCATCACGAAGCGCGCCGGGGTGTGGTAGTACTTGATGGTGAAATCGACGTTTTTCTTGCGGTCGTCAGTGATGGTCATCGAGGACAGGATCGCGTCGATCTTCTTCACTTTCAGCGCCGGGATCAGGCCGTCGAACTCTTGCTCGACCCAGGTGCATTTGACTTTCATCTGCTCACACAGCGCATCGCCGATGTCCACGTCGAAACCGGCCAGTTTGCCGTCAGGGGTTTTCATCGAGAATGGCGGGTAACCGGCTTCGATACCGATACGGATCGGTTTGGCGTCTTCGGCCACGGCGGTCAGGGACAACATCGACAGTGCCAGGGCACCGAACATAACCAGCTTTTTCATTTATTACTCCCGTGTGCGGAGGCTTTTATTGGCAGCTTTCGATTGTCAGGTTCGGCCTTGGGCTGTGTCGCGCAAAGAAACCGAAGTGGCCGGCAGTCTATGGCGGCGCGCACGGGGCAAATTGTTTTTAAGCGACAAATACTTACAGAAAATCGGCGACTGCCGTCACATGGGAAAAGCGTGCGCCAGAGCGGTGCAAGCCTTGTAGGACAAAGCCGACAAAAGCTGCCGCCAAAGCGGCAACTTTCCGATTATCAGCAATCGCAAGCGATCGGGGCGGTGGCGGCGCGTGGTGTCGCAACACTCAACTGGAAGCCTTCATCCAGCCATCCGGTCACCCCGCCGATCATCTCCTTGACCGGATAACCCAACGCCGCCAACTTCACCGCGGCCTTATTGGCGCCATTGCAATGGGGACCGGCGCAATAGACCACGAAAAGCGTGTTTTTCGAGTAGGCCACCAGCCCCTCCGCCGTCAGCAAACGCCCGGGAATATTGATTGCCCCCGGCACATGCCCACGCTCGAAGGCCAGCGGCCCGCGCACGTCTACCAGGACAAAATCGACCTCGCCAGCCTGCTGGCTGCTGAAGACGTCGGAACAGTCGGTTTCGAAAGTCAGACGGTTGCTGAAATGCATCAAGGCAACGGCCGAAGGCGCTGCAGGAATTTCGCGAACCAGGCTGGGCATGTTGAATCACTCCTTTGTCTGTGGGGATGAACAGACTTTATCGAGCCGTCGCTTGCCGCTACAGTGGCGCACAAGACACTCACCGGGAATTTTCCGCCAAATGCCTGATTCACCTGGATTGGTCGCAATTCTGGCCTACGACGGCCTCTGCACATTCGAGTTCGGTATCGCCGTGGAGATCTTCGGCCTGGCTAGGCCGGAGTTCGATTTTCCGTGGTACGAGCACTGCATTGCGGCGGTCGATCAAGGCCCGATGCGTGCCATGGGCGGTATTCAGGTGCTGGCCGATGGCGGTTTTGAGCTGTTGGCAGAGGCGCGCACCATCATCATTCCCGGCTGGCGCGACCGCAGTGCGCCAGTGCCGGAGGCCTTGCTCGAAGCCTTGCGTGATGCGCATTCACGCGGCGCCCGGTTGCTGTCGATCTGCTCGGGCGTCTTTGTGCTGGCAGCCAGCGGCCTGCTCGACGGGCATGGCGCCACCACTCACTGGCGCTACGCCTCGGAGCTGGCCGAGCGCTTCCCGGCCATCGATGTCGATCCGGATGTGCTTTACGTCGATTCCGGCCAGTTGATTACTTCGGCCGGCAGTGCAGCCGGGATCGACGCCTGCCTGCATCTGGTGGCGCGGGACTTCGGCACCCAGATCGCCAACGCGGTGGCACGACGGCTGGTGATGTCGCCGCAGCGCACCGGCGGCCAGGCGCAATTCATTCCCACCCCAGTCAGCCCGACGCCGCGCAGCGACCTGTCGCGCGTGATGCAGTGGGCCCGCGAGCGCCTGCATGAACCGCTGGAGGTGCGCGATCTGGCCAGCGAAGCGGCGATGAGCGAACGCACCTTCCTGCGCAAATTCACGGAGGCCAGCGGCCAGTCACCCAAGGCCTGGTTGCAACACGAGCGTCTGGCCCGGGCCCGTGAGTTGCTGGAAAGCACGCCGCAGAACACCGAGCAGATCGCCCTGCGCTGTGGTTATCGCTCGGTGGAAAGCTTTCGTGTGGCGTTTCGCAGCGCGGTCGGGGTGCCACCGTCGGTGTATCGCGAGCGCTTCGGTCGGGAGGTCAAGGCTTGCGCAACAGATAGGTGTCCATGATCCAGCCATGCTCGGCCCGGGCAGCCTTGCGCACCCGTTCGATTTCATCGGCAACAGCGCCGAGCTTGCCTTTGATAAGGATTTCATCCGGCGTGCCGAGGTAGGCGCCCCAGTAAATCTCTGTCTCCCGATCCGCCACGTGGTGGTAGGAATCTTCGGCATCGAGCATCACCACCAGACTGTCCGTGTCACTCACCTTCCCCGCTGCCAGGCGCCGGCCGGTAGTGATTTCAATCGAACGACCGATGGTGTTCAACGGCACCTTGTGCTGTGCCGCCAAGGCCTGAACGCTGGTAATGCCGGGAATGACTTCGAATTCAAACGCACATCGCCCCGAGGCCAGAATCGCCTGCAGGATGCGAATCGTGCTGTCGTACAGCGCCGGATCGCCCCACACCAGAAAACCGCCGCACTGCCCGTCAGGCAATTCGTCATTGATCAGGTGTTCGAAGGTTTGCTGCTTGGCACGGTTCAGCTCATCGACACTGGCGTTGTAGTCCACATCGCCGCGCTCGCGCTCCGGGCTGTGGGCTTCGGCGAAACGGTACGTACGATCGGTGATATAGCGCTCGCAGATTTCTCGCCGCAGGTCGAGCAACTTGTCCTTGCTCTGGCCCTTGTCCATCAGGAAAAACACGTCCACCCGGTTCAGCGCCTTCACCGCCTGCATCGTGATGTAGTCCGGGTTGCCGGCACCGATGCCGATCACCAGCAATCGCTTCATTGCTCTGCTCCTTCCAGGTTCATGCCGGACAAGCGTAGTCGCCAGCGCCCGGCAAACCGCAGCTCGACCGCCGCCAGCGGTTCGACATCGAGGCTGTGAAACGCCTCGCCCTGCACGACCTGCATCAATGCAGCGCGAATCACGAACGGATGAGTGACCGCCACCACGTGCCCCGGCGTGGCTTGCAGTGCAACCAGCCACGCGGCCACCCTTTCACGCAGCTGCGCCACCGACTCACCGCCATGGGGTGCGGCGTGCGGGTCTTCGAGCCACGCTTGCAAGGCCTCGGGTTCGTTTCGTTGCAAGTCCTTGAGCGATTGACCTTGCCACCGGCCCCAGTCGCAATCACGCAGGGCCTCATCGACGTGCGCTTCATGGCCAAACCACGCTGCCGTCTGACGGCTGCGCAGCTCCGGGCCACAAATCAGACGAGATGCCATGGCGAAACGCGAAGCCAGCGAACAGGACGCCAACTCCGTTTCTTCAACAGGTTCGTTCGTAGGAAAACACGCCAATTTTTGTGCGACAGTTCTGGCATGGCAGATCAATGTCAAACGGGTGGTCTGCACGGGGAGTCACTCGGCTGGAAGACAGGACAACCATCAACGCAATCGCGGATGGAGCGGCAATTGTGCCGTAAAACAGGAGGCTCCGAGCAAGTCGACAGGATGGCCTGAAGTCTGAAAGTGCAATTGTCTGACACCACTATGGGCAATGGACTACAAGACTGATCGACAGCGGTGTAACCCTTGCGTTACGGGCATCCCGCCCCATTTTGGGGCTTGGTCTAAACGCCAAAAAATTCGCTAGACATGTAGCGCCAGTTACATAAATACTGTTTTAAAGGATTATGAAGCGAATTCAACACCCCCCCATCCAGCAGGAGCCCGGATGCCCCCTCTAAGAGACCTGATCACCGACCCCGGCCTTGATCTGACGCCGTCGGAGCGCAAAGTCGTTCGCGCCTTGCTCGATCAGTATCCACGCAACGGGCTTGGCCCGATGGCGCGCCTGGCCGAACATGCCGGCGTCAGCGATCCGACCATCGTGCGGCTGGTTAAAAAGCTCGGCTTCGGCGGATACGCCGAATTCCAGGACGCCCTGCTCAGCGATATGGACCATCGACTGCGCTCACCGCGCACGCTGTTGCAGCCGCGTTCGCATCAGAACAAGGACGATGCCTGGAGCCATTATCTGGCTCACAGCCATAACCTGCTGGCTGAAACCCAGGCCCTGACCCAACCGGAAGACGTGCGGATCCTCGCCGACTGGCTGCTCGACACCCGCCATCAGGTCTACTGCTTCGGCGGGCGCTTCAGCAGTCTGATGGCGACCTACCTGCTCAACCATTTGCGACTGCTGCGCCCCGGCTGTTTTGCGCTGGAGGACAACGCGCAGCTGCCGGATCGCCTGTTCGACCTGCAACGCCAGGACGTGGTGCTGGTGTTCGACTATCGCCGCTACCAGACCCAGGCCTTGCGCGTGGCCAGCGCCGCGAAAAACGGCAACGCCCGCGTCGTGCTGTTCACCGACATCTATGCCTCGCCGCTGCGCGAACTGGCCGACATGATCATCAGCGCTCCGGTGGAGTCGGCTTCGCCGTTCGACACCATGGTTCCGGCGCTCGCTCAGGTTGAAGCGCTGATCGCTTGCCTGACCCTGCGCTGCCCGGACCTGGCCGATCGCCTGGAAGGTATCGATGCCCTGCGCAACGACTTCGACACCCACTTGCTGGAGGATAAATAAGGATGTTCAGTCTTCCCCATCGCTCGCCACGGGACCTGCCGTTTGTCACCGACCACACCGCGCTGTTGCTGGTGGACATGCAGCGAGCCTGGCTTGAGCCCCAGTTCGACCCGCACCTCGAAGGCCCGGACGCCGCGTACTTCCTCAACCGCACGCGCTCGCAAGTGGTGCCCAATCAGGTTCGGCTGCTCAACGCCTTCCGCGACACCCGGCAGAACGTACTGCACACCCTGATCGAAAGCCTGACCGCCGATGGCCGCGACCGCTCGCTGGATCACAAACTGTCGGACATGCATCTGCCCAAGGGCAGCCCGCAGGCACAGGTCATCGCTGAACTGACGCCTGCGGAAAACGAAATCGTGCTGCCGAAAACCTCGTCCGGGGTCTTCAACTCGACCAACATCGACTACGTGTTGCGCAACCTCGAAACCCGCCACTTGATCATCGCCGGCATCGTCACCGACCAGTGCGTGGACATGGCCGTGCGCGACGCCGCCGACCGTGGCTACCTCGTCACACTGGTGGCCGACGCCTGCGCGACCTACACCGAAGCGCGCCACGACGCTTGCCTGAATGCGATCAAGGGCTACTGCTGGATCACCGACACCGACACCGTGCTTGGCCGGTTGCAGGAGATGCAGCCATGAGCGAACGCCTGTCGCCGTTGCCGATGACCACCATCGTCACCACCGACCTGATCGGCGTCACTCGAGGCCGTTCGTTTCCCACCGATGAGCTGGAGCACTATCAGGCCGCCGGTTGTGGCTGGGTGCCCGCCAACAGCGCGCTGACGCCGCAGGACATCATCGCTTCGACCAGTCCGTGGGGCGCTTATGGCGATTTGCGGCTGATTCCCGATCTGGCCAGCCGCGTCACCGTCGGCAACGGCCCGGACGCCGCCGCCCCGGCGCTGGACTTCATTCACGGTGACATCCGCGAGACCGACGGCCGACCATGGGCAGCCTGCCCGCGCACTCTGTTGCGCAACGAGGTCGAGCGCTATCGCGATGAACTCGGCTTGCAGGTCAACGCCGCGTTCGAACACGAATTCAATCTGCACGCCGGGTTTGCCGAACATCTGGCGTTCTCGCTCGAAGCCCAGCGCCAGGGCGCCGAATTCGGTGGATGGTTGCTCAGCGCGCTGCGCGCCGGAGGTGTCGAGCCGGAGATGTTCCTGCCCGAATACGGCAAGCACCAATACGAAATCACCTGCCGCCCGACCCTTGGTGTGGCGGCGGCGGATCGCGCGGTGAACGTGCGCGAGATCACCCGCGAAATTGCCCGGCAAATGAGCCTGGATCTGAGCTTTGCGCCGAAGACCGCCGCCGACGCGGTGTGCAACGGCGTTCACCTGCACGTCAGCCTGCTCGATCCGGCCGGTCAGCCGATGCTCTACGACGCCGGCACCAGCAATGGTCTGTCGACCCTCGGCCAGCACTGGGCGGCGGGCGTGCTGCATTATTTGCCGGCGCTGTGTGCGTTCACGGCACCGACGCCGGTGTCGTACGAGCGTTTGCAGCCGCACCACTGGAGCGCGTCGTACGCCTGCCTCGGCCAGCAAAATCGCGAAGCCGCGCTGCGTATTTGCCCGACCGTGAGCCTGGGCAACACACCCGTGGCAAAGCAATACAACCTGGAATTCCGCGCCATGGACGCCACCGCCTCGCCGCATCTGGCAATGGCCGCGCTGCTGATCGCCGGACGCCTGGGCATCGAACAGCGTCTGGCACTGAACGCGATCACCGATGAAATCCCCGATTCACTCAACCATGAACAACGCAAGGCCCGGGGCATCGTTGCCCTGCCCGCCTCCCTGGCCCAGGCACTGGATTGCCTGCGTCGCAGTGAAGCGCTGGTCGAAGCGCTGCCAAGCGCGTTGCTCGAGACTTTTTTCGCCCTTAAAACCGAGGAACTGGCGCTGACGGAACAGCTCTCGCCCGCTGACCTGTGTGAGCACTATGCACGCCTGTACTGAATCCGCCGAGCTGGGGTTGTACACCCGACCGGTCTACAACCTGAGCCGTGAAGATTCGACGCACCCGCTGATTCTGGTGTGCGAACACGCCAGCCGCTACATCCCCGAGGCCCTGAACAATCTGGGCCTGGATGACACCGCGGCGCGCGAACACATTGCCTGGGACATCGGTGCGCTGGAACTGGCCGAGCAACTGTCGGAAAAAATTGGCGCCACACTGCTGAGCGCCAACTATTCGCGTCTGCTGATCGACCTCAACCGCCCCCGGCATGCACCCGACAGCATCCCGGCGCAGAGCGAGATCTATCAGGTGCCGGGTAACCGCGAGCTTGACGAGGCCACCCGCGAATACCGTCGCCAGTGCCTGTTCAAGCCGTTTCACACGCGGCTGCAGCAACTGATCGATGCACGTCTGGCCGAAGGTCGGCCGGTACGCGTGGTAGGCATTCACAGTTTCACCCCGGTGTACTACGGCCAGCCGCGCGAGCTGGAAGTCGGCGTGCTGTTCGGCCAGGCCAAGGCCTATGCCCGACAGATGCTCGACGGTCTCGGCAAGCACCCGCTGAAAGTCGCCGGTAACCAGCCGTACAAGATCGACCCGCTGGGCGACATGACCGTGCCGGTGCACGGCGATGCGCGAGGCCTGGAATCGGTGTTGATCGAAGTGCGCAACGACCTGCTGCGCAGCCCGGAAGCGGTGACCCGCTGGGCGAATTATCTGGCGCCATTGCTGTAAGAATTGTTGTAACCACTGCTGACGCTGTAAACGACGGACCGACATAACAACTAAAACGAACGATTGGCTGACAAGGAGTTGCGCTTCATGGAAATAGAAGAGTTTGGCTACAAGCAGGAGTTGAAACGTAGCCTGACACTCACCGACCTGGTGGTGTACGGGATGATCTTCATGATCCCCATTGCCCCGTTCGGGGTGTATGGCTACGTCAACGCCGAGGCACCGGGGATGGTGCCCCTGGCGTACATCATCGGCATGGTGGCAATGGTTTTCACTGCGCTGAGCTACGGCAGCATGGCGCGGGCCTTTCCGGTTGCCGGATCGGTGTACTCCTACGCGCAACGGGGCCTGAATCAACACGTCGGCTTCATCGCCGGCTGGCTGATGCTGCTCGATTACCTGCTGATTCCGCCGCTGCTTTACGTCTACGCGGCAATGGCGCTCAACCACCTGTACCCGGACATCCCGAAAGTCGGTTTCATTCTGGCGTTCCTGGTCAGCGCAACCTTCGTCAACCTGCGCGGCATTACCTTCACCGCCCGCATGAACATCCTGTTCCTGCTGGCGCAGCTCGTGGTGCTGGGGATTTTCCTGTTCTACGCCTGGAACGCCCTGCACAACGGTGGCGGCAACGGTCAGTTGACCCTCGCGCCGCTGTATCACCCGGAAACCTTCAACTTCGCCTTGCTGATGCAAGCGGTGTCGATTGCGGTGCTGTCGTTCCTCGGCTTCGATGCAATCTCCACCCTCGCCGAAGAGATCAAGGGCGATCCGGGCCGCAGCGTCGGCAAAGCAGCGTTGATCACTCTGGTAGTAATGGGCGCAATCTTCGTCGTACAGACCTGGATCGCCACCGATCTGGCCGCCGGCATGGGCTTCAAGTCCGCCGACACCGCGTTCTATGAAATCGCCGAAATCGCCGCCGGCAGCTGGCTGGCGACTTTGACCGGCGTGGCCACGGCCCTGGCCTGGGGCGTGGCGGTAGCGATCACTTCGCAAGCGGCGGTCTCGCGCCTGCTGTTCGGCATGGCCCGCGACGGCAAGTTGCCGAAGGTGCTGGCCAAGGTCCACCCGAAACACAACACGCCTTACCTGAGCATTTATCTGGTGGCGGTGCTGTCGCTGGTGATCTGCTACCTGTTCATCAATTCGGTGGACACCCTGACTTCGCTGGTCAACTTCGGCGCCCTGAGCGGCTTCATGCTGCTGCACCTGACCGTGATCAATTACTACTGGCGCCGACAGAAGTCCGGCCAGGTGATTCGTCACCTGATCTGCCCGGTGATCGGCTTCATCATCGTCGCGGCCATCATGTACAACATGGGCGTCGATGCACAAAAACTCGGCCTGATCTGGATCGCCCTGGGTCTGGTGTACCTGTTCTTCCTGAACAAACTCGGCGCCAGTACCGCGCTGCCCGACCCGAGCAATGGCTGACAAGAAAAAGGGCGGCGTCTGACAACAAATCAGGCGACCGCCGCTTTAACGCGTGGAAACCGACAGTGATAGTCAGGTTCGGCGAATGGGCCGAACCTTTTTGATACAGGAGTGCATCCATGCTGGTCTTACGTCCAGTCGAGCCAAACGACCTGCCTCAATTGCAACAATTGGCGCGCGACAGCCTGGTGGGCGTCACCTCCCTGCCGGACGACAGCGAGCGTCTGGGCGAAAAAATCGCAGCGTCCTGCGCCTCGTTTGACAGCGATGCGGCGGTCCAGGGCCCGGAGAATTACTTCTTCGTGCTGGAAGACCTGGACAGCCGCCGCCTGGTCGGCTGCTCCGAAATTCTCGCCACCGCCGGCCACGACGAACCGTTCTACAGCCTGCGCAACCGCCACTTCACCAGTGCTTCGCGAGAGCTGAACATCGAACACGGCGTGCCGGCACTGTCGCTGTGCCACGACCTGAGCGGACATACGCTGCTGCGCGGTTTTCACATCGATGAAGCGCTGGTCCGCACGCCGTTTTCCGAATTGCTGTCGCGGGCACGCCTGCTGTTCATCGCCGCCCACGCGCCGCGATTTGCCGAAGCGGTGATTACCGAAATCGTCGGCTACAGCGACGAGCAAGGGCATTCACCGTTCTGGGATGCGCTGGGCAAACATTTCTTCGACCTGCCCTACGTCGAGGCCGAACGCCTGTGCGGCTTGCAGAGCCGTACGTTTCTCGCCGAACTGATGCCGCAATACCCGATCTACGTGCCGATGCTGCCGCAGGCGGCGCAGGACTGCATCGGCCGCGTCCACCCGGACGGCCAGGAAGCCTTCGACATTCTTGAGCGCGAGGGTTTTGAAACCAACAGCTACATCGATCTGTTCGATGCGGGCCCGACCTTGTATGCACGCACCGCCAACATCCGTTCGATCGCGCAAAGCCAGACCGCTACGGTTCAGGAAGCTCCCCTGATCGATGCACGCGGTCACTATCTGGTGAGCAACAATGCTCTGCATGGCTTTCGGGCGGTGGTCGCCGAGCTGGATTACCAGCCCGATCAGCCCCTGGCACTGGACCCTGCCCTGTGCGCGGCACTCAACGTCCGCGCTGGCGGCACGATCCGGGTGATCGCCCTGTGAACCGCGCCTCTACCCAACGACAGTGCCCGAGCAGGCGCGCAAAAGGAGTTGCAGCATGATTGTCCGTCCGGTTCAAGTCAGCGACCTGCCTGCATTGATGACACTGGTGCTACAGGCCGGGCCGGGGTTCACCACCCTGCCCGCCAATGAAGATCGCCTGGCCCACCGGGTACGCTGGGCACAGCGCACCTTCGCCGAGCAGGTCGAGCGGGCCGATGCCGATTACCTGTTCGTGCTTGAAGACGACGAACAGCGAGTGGTCGGTGTCAGTGCCCTGGCCGGGGCTGTCGGCCTGCGCGAGCCCTGGTACAACTATCGGGTCGGGCTGACGGTCAGCTCGGCGCCGGACCTGGGCATTCAGCGGCAGATCCCGACGCTGTTCCTCAACAATGAACTGACCGGCCAATCGGAGCTGTGCTCGCTGTTTCTGCGCCACGACCAGCGCCACGGCAGCAATGGACGTCTGCTGTCGCTGGGGCGCTTGCTGTTTGTCGCCGAATTCCCGCACCTGTTCGGCGAGAAAATGATCGCCGAACTGCGCGGCACTGCCGACGAACGAGGCTGTTCGCCGTTCTGGGACAGCCTTGGGCGGCATTTCTTCCAGATGGATTTCAGCCATGCCGACCACCTGTCCGGGCTGGGCAACAAGGCCTTCATCGCCGAACTGATGCCGCGTCAGCCGCTGTACACCTGCCTGCTCACCGAACAGGCCCAGGCCGTGATCGGTCAGGCCCACCCCAACACCGAACCGGCACTGAAAATCCTCCAGTCCGAGGGCTTCGTCCACAAAGGCTACATCGACATCTTCGACGGCGGCCCGGTGATCGAAGCACCGATCGGCAGCATCCGCACCGTGCGTGACAGCCTGGAACTGACCCTGAGCATCGGCACGCCGGACGAACAGGCACCGCTGTGGCTGATCCACAACCGGCGTCTGGAAAACTGCCGCATTACCGTCGCTCCGGGACGCCGGGTCGGCAGCAATCTGGTGGTTGACCGCCTCACCGCCAAACGCCTGCAATTGCAGCCGGGCAACTCCGTACGGGCGGTGCCGCTGCCCAATCAACAGCAGCAGGCAGTGGCGGCCTGAGCGCCTCTGCCTGCAGCAAGAAAGCCTGAACAGGTTTTTCCTGGTTAACTTCCTCGTTAATTCGTCATGATCCTTGACCCATTGGCGTGATAGCCTTTTCACCTTCGGCGTTGACACCTTTGCTCAAGCCTTTCCATTCCTTTGTATTGGTGGAACTCGTATGACCAGGCTTTCTCATCAAGATTTGCGCCGTAACTTCCGTCAGTTGCTGGCTTCCGACACCTGCTATCACACCGCCTCGGTGTTCGATCCGATGTCCGCCCGCATCGCCGCTGACCTGGGTTTTGAAGTAGGGATTCTCGGCGGCTCGGTCGCCTCGTTGCAGGTTCTGGGTGCTCCGGACTTTGCCCTGATCACCCTCAGCGAATTCGCTGAACAGGCCACCCGCATCGGCCGCGTCGCCCAATTGCCGGTAATCGCCGACGCCGACCACGGTTACGGCAACGCGCTGAACGTGATGCGCACCATCGTCGAACTGGAACGCGCCGGCGTCGCTGCGCTGACCATTGAAGACACCCTGCTGCCAGCACAATTTGGCCGTAAATCCACCGACCTGATCACCGTCGCCGAAGGCGTCGGCAAGATCCGTGCGGCACTGGAAGCCCGAGTCGATTCGGAAATGGCGATCATCGCCCGAACCAACGCCGGCATCCTGCCGAACCAGGAAATCATCAGCCGCACCAAGCAGTACCAGGCCGCAGGCGCTGATGGTATCTGCATGGTCGGGATTCAGGACTTCGATCAGCTCGAGCAGATCGCCGAACACCTGACCGTGCCGCTGATGCTGGTGACCTACGGCAACCCGGCGCTGCGCGACGACAAACGCCTGGCCGAACTGGGTGTGCGAGTGACCATCGACGGCCACGGTGCCTACTTCGCGGCGATCAAGGCGACTTACGACAGCCTGCGCGAACAACGCCAGATCTTCACCCAGGCCTCGGACCTGAGCGCCACCGAGCTGACCCACACCTACACCCAGCCTGAGGAATACATCCTCTGGGCCAAGGAATACATGAGCGTCAAAGAGTAACCTCGCAACACGCGACAAAGAGGCAGAGCGGCCCGACGCCATTACGAGTCCCACTCGCATGGCGCCCGCCGCGAAACCGCTGGCTGCCGTTACTGTTTCGCCAACTCCATAATCATCCGCGACAACAGATAAATCCGCGGCGCAACGCTTTCCACCTCCGCATATTCCTCCGGCGTGTGAATGTTGCCGCCAACAATCCCGAACCCATCCAGCGTCGGCGTACCCACCCCGGCCGACAGGCTCGCATCCGCCGCCCCGCCGCTGCCTTCTTCAGTCAACTTGCGGCCGATCTCGCCGTAGATCCCTTGAGCCATCGCCATCAAACGATCCGACTCCGCCGTCTGCGGCATCGGTGGCAGGCCGCGTTGCAATGAAGTCTTCACTTCGGTGTCAGGAATCAGCTTGTCCTGAGACACCCGCGCCAGATCCTTCTCGATCCGGTCGAACTCTTCCGGCACTGCCGCCCGCACGTCAGCCTTGGCCGTGGCCTGATCCGGGATCACGTTGGTGCGATCACCCGCCTTGAGCACGGTGAAGTTGATGGTGGTTTTCCTGGCTTCATCGCCGAGCTTGCCCAGTTGCAGGATCTGATGCGCCGCTTCCATCGCCGCATTGCGTCCCAGTTCCGGCGCGACACCGGCGTGGGCAGCCTTGCCCTTGACCTCGACCAGTGCGGTGGCGCTGCCCTTGCGCCACACCACCAGCCCATCTGCCGGACGGCCCGGCTCGAGATTGAGCGTCACGTCGTGCAGCCTGGCGGTTTTCTTGATCAGGTCAGTGGCGACGTCCGAGCCGGTTTCTTCGCTGGCATCAAGCAGAAAAGTGATTTGCGCGTAATCCTTGAAGTCGAGGTTCTTGAGGATTTTCAGCGCGTAGATGCCGGCGACGATCCCGCCCTTGTCGTCCATCACCCCCGGCCCGTAAGCGCGACCGTCCTTGATGTGGAACGGTCGCTCGGCAGCGGAGCCCTCCTTGAACACCGTGTCCATATGCGCCATCAGCAGGATCTTCGCCTTGCCGGTGCCTTTGAGCGAGGCGAGTACATGGTTGGTCTTTTCCGGGGAGTTGGGCACCAGTTCGATGGTGGCGCCGAGCTTTTTCAGCTCATCGATGGCGATTTCGCTGACTTGTCTGAGGCCTTTTTCATCGCCGGAACCGGAGTCGATATTGACCAGGCGTTCCAGCAGTTTCAGGGCTTCGGATTTGTATTGCTCGGCGTCGGCCAGCACTTGTTTGTGCGGTTCGGCGAAGGCGCCTGCGGTGGTGAAAGAGAGGGTCAGACCGAGACCGGCGGCCAGCAGGGAACGGGGGAATTTGAACGTCATGAATCAATCCTTGTTTCGTGTCGGGTACTGAACCGTACCTCACATACCCCCAAGGCTCTATCCCGGATGCGACACCCGATCCGTTCAGACCGAATCGAATACCTGGCGCCGTGGCTTGTCGTCGCTGCAGCAAATCACCCGGTTACGCCCGCCGGCCTTGGCCTCGTACAGCGCCTGATCGGCGTCATCCAGCCATCGTGTCGCATCACCGTGGGCGGGATCGAGCGCCGCCAGACCGATGCTCAGGCTGACTTTCAGCGCCGGGTTCTGTTCGTACACCAGAAAGGAAAAACGCTCACGCAACGCTTCCATCGCCTGCGCCGCGTTAAACAGCGGCAAGTCCGGCAACATCACGCAAAACTCATCGCCGCCGTAGCGCCCCGCCACATCGGCCATGCGCAGGTTCTGCTTGAGCATCTTGCTCAACTGACGCAGGACGAGATCGCCGGCCACGTGGCCGTAGGTGTCATTGATCGCCTTGAAGTGATCGATGTCGATCAGCGCAATCGTCGCGCCGGTCTGCTGACGTTTGCAGCGTTCAAACTGGATTTCCAGTTGATCCTTCCAGGCGCCGTGATTGAGCAGACCGGTGAGGCTGTCGGTGCGGCTCAGGGTCAGCAGTTCACGTTTATGCAGGCCGAGGGTGTAGGCCTGGCGGAAGCAGATCCAGCCCAGCGCCAACGGATACAGCATCAGCAGCGGCAGACAGGCATAGAGTTGCGCCGGTGTGGTCATCGGGACGAACGCGGGCGCAAATACCACCAGCCCGACACCGACGCCAAGCAACTGTGCCGCCGCCCCTGCCACCAGAAAACGCAGGCCGCCGATGGCGACGTTGTTCATCGCCATCATCGAAATGGTCATGGCACTGGGCAAGGGATTGAAGTGCATGGCGGCGACCCAGAAGCCACCGAGGAAAGCGTCGATCAACAGGTTACGGTGTTCGGCGTGATA
Source organism: Pseudomonas sp. MCal1 (assembly GCF_026341415.1). Lineage (NCBI taxonomy): Bacteria > Pseudomonadati > Pseudomonadota > Gammaproteobacteria > Pseudomonadales > Pseudomonadaceae > Pseudomonas > Pseudomonas sp. MCal1. The sequence continues at coordinate 146,857 of NZ_JAKUMP010000008.1, read as the reverse complement.
GGGAACCTTGGCCCGGCGGGCCCATTGATACGCGAGGTGCGGCCAGACCAGGCCGTTGAACAGCATCAGCGCCCAGACCCAGGTCGGCGGGACGAGTGGGTACATCGCGACGCTCACGCACAATAGCCCCAGGACCAGCCCGAGGGTTCGCGATGTATAGAGCCTCCTGGCCAGTGAAAGTCCTTTTCCTCCCGATCTTCCCATAGGGGCCTCGACCACTCGACGGCACTGCGCAGACCGCAGACCGTATGTGCTGGGAGTCTAACAGGGCAACGTTAAATAGCCATCACCGGCCAGCGGGCCGAATGCCCCGTCATCGGCGACACACGGCGGGCAAATGATTGGCTATACATGAAAGGAAGAAAATGGAAAAAAGACTCTAAGAAGGAGGCGCATGCAAACCTACCAAGTGCTGATCATCGGCAGCGGTTTTGGCGGCCAGTGCGCGGCGGTCAATCTGCTCAAGGCCGGTATCGACGACTTTCGCTTGCTGGAACGCCGGGACTTCTTCGGCGGCACCTGGTGCCAGAACACTTACCCCGGTGCAGCGGTGGATGTGCCGTCGCCGCTGTATTCCTTGTCATTTGCGCCTTATCGCTGGACGCAGATGTTCGCCGAACAGGCCGAACTGCACCGCTACACCGACCATGTAATCGAACGCTTCGGCCTGCGCGACCGGGTGGAGTTGCAGGCCAACGTCGAGCGCGTCGAATGGGATGACGCCGAAAAACGCTGGGCCGTCCATACCGGCACGAAAGGCACTTTTTATGCGCAGTTCCTGATCAATGCCACCGGGCCGTTGAGCCAACCGGTCATCCCACACTTCCCCGGTCAGGATCGCTTTCAGGGTAGGACCTTTCATACAAACAATTGGGATCACAGCTACGACTATCACGGTAAACGGGTAGCGATTGTCGGCAGCGGTGCCAGTGCGGCCCAAGTGATTCCGGCAATTGCACCGAAGGTCGCCCGGATGCACGTGTTTCAGCGTACAGCGCACTGGGTGCTGCCCCGCGCCGACCGCACGTTCGGGCGATTCCAGCGTTGGCTGCTGGGTCTGAAACCCGCCTACAAACTGCTGCGCTGGATGATTTACTGGCAATTCGAAACCCGGGTCATCGCCTTCAAGTATTCGAAACCGGCGATTCACATGGTGCAACGCCAGGCCCTGAAGTTTCTCGAACGCCAGGTGACTGACCCCCAGTTGCGGAAAAAACTGACACCGGACTTCACCATCGGCTGCAAACGGGTGTTGCTCTCCAGCACCTACTACCCGGCGCTGACCCGACCCAACGTCACGTTACACAGCCGCGAACAGGGTATCGCCAGCCTCGACGAAACCGGCATCGTCACCACGGACGGCCAGCACATCGACGTCGATCTGATTGTCTGGTCGACCGGTTACGACGCCACCGATGGCGTGATTTCCTATCCGGTCAGGGGAAAAAACGCCGTGCAACTGCGCGATGTCTGGGCGCAATACCCACGCGCCTACCTCGGCACCAGCCTGCCGGACTTTCCCAACCTGTTTATCGTCACCGGGCCGAACACCGGCATCGGGCATACGTCGGCGCTGTTCATCATCGAATCGCAGATGAACTACATCCTCGACTGCATCCGCACCTTGCAGGCCAAAGGTCTGCGCAGCATCGAAGTTCGCCCCGAAGCGGAACGTACCTACACTCAGATGATTCACCGGGAAATGGAGCGCACGGTCTGGAAAACCGGCGGCTGCCACAGTTGGTATCAAAGCAGGAGCGGTCATGTGATCGCGATGTTCCCCGGCTTCAGTTTCAGCTACCACCGATTGACCCGGGCGCTGAAACCGGCCGACCACATTCTGTCTTGAACAAGGAAGATCCACGATGCTTTTGCTGTTTGTCGCCCTCGCGGTTTTCGTGGCCTGGAGCTGGTTGAGTTACCCGGCGGTCGGCCACTGGCTCTACGATCTGAGTGCGGCCCTCGAGGCCAGGCTGTACCGGTTGCACAAGATTGAAGTGCCGATTACCGAAATGACTGTGTCGACCTGGCAAGGCGGGCCTTATGAAGCGTCGAGCAGCATTTTGATGCTGCACGGCTACAGCGCCGAAAAAAACCTGTGGCTGCGCTTCGCCCGGCATTTTGTCGGCCGGTACCGAGTGATCATCCCGGACCTGGCCGGCCACGGCGAAACCGGCTTCAAGGCCGGCGGTGGCTATGACATTCCGGTGCAAGCCAAGCGCATGATCCAGTTGCTCGACGTCTGCGGTGTCGAGAAGGTCCACGTGATCGGCAACTCGATGGGCGGCTACATCGCCGCGTGGCTGGCGGCGACCTACCCTGACCGCATCGCTTCGGTGGCGCTGATCGACCCGGCGGGCGTCACTGCGCCCGAGGCCAGCGACATGGAGCGTCACCTGGCTCGTGGGCACAATCCGTTCCTCATCAACTCCCGGGAAGAATTCCGACGTTTCTATGCCATGACCATGGCCTCGCCACCGTGGGTGCCGGGTCTGGTACTTGACGCCATAGCCCAGCGCTACGAGCAACAACGGGACGAACTGGAAGAGATCTTCCGCGATTTTCGCGCCAGCCCGCCGATGGAGCCGAAGTTGCCGGACATCAAATGCCCGGCGTTGCTGCTCTGGGGCCGCAAGGACCGGTTGATCGATGTCAGCAGTGTGCCGGTATGGAGCAAGGGCATCGCCAATCTGCGGGTAGATGTGTGGGATGGCGTCGGGCATATGCCGATGGTCGAGCAGCCCTCGAACACAGCGCGTCTGTACCAGGAGTTTCTGGGGGAGCATTCGCGTCAGGACAGGTAAACGGTCAGTCGTTGGCAGAATGAAGTCCGTAGGATTCTTCGTTTGCCCGCGTCGGCGAAGGCTGCGATCTTTTCCGACATCCTTTACGTGACCGTGCCAGGAATTTTTTTCATGACCGTGCAGCCTTTCGTCAGCCCCGACCTGATCCGCCAACGCTTCTCCAAAGCGATGTCCGACATGTACCGCGAAGAAGTGCCGCTGTACGGCGCGTTGATGGAATTGGTGGAACAGACCAATCGCGACGTGCTGGCACGCGAGCCGCAAGTCGCCAATCAACTGCAAAGCACGGGCGAAATCGAACGGCTGGACATGGAACGCCACGGTGCGATCCGCGTCGGCACCGCTGCTGAACTGGCCACCCTCGCCCGCCTGTTTGCAGTGATGGGCATGCAGCCGGTGGGTTATTACGACCTGACGCCCGCCGGGGTGCCGGTACATTCCACGGCATTCCGTGCGGTGCATGAAGAGGCGCTGCAGGTCAGCCCGTTCCGGGTGTTCACTTCGTTGCTGCGACTGGAATTGATTGAAGACCCCGAGTTGCGAGCCTTTGCTGCATCGGTGCTGGATAAGCGTTCGATCTTCACCTCGGCGGCGCTAAAGCTGATCGAACAGGCCGAGTCTGCTGGTGGCCTGAATGAAGCCGAGGCCGGGGAATTTGTCCTGCAAGCGCTGGAGACGTTTCGCTGGCACCACAGCGCTACCGTCACCGCCGCGCAGTACCAGACCCTCAGTGCCCAGCATCGTCTGATCGCCGATGTCGTTGCATTCAAGGGCCCGCACATCAACCACTTGACCCCGCGCACGCTGGACATCGACATTGTTCAGGCGCAGATGCCGCTGCAGGGCATTACGCCCAAAGCGGTGATCGAAGGCCCACCGCGCCGGCAACATCCGATTCTGTTGCGTCAGACCAGCTTCAAGGCGCTGGACGAGCCAATCGCCTTCATTGACCAGACGCAAACCCGCGGCAGTCACAGCGCCCGCTTCGGCGAAATCGAGCAACGCGGCGCAGCGCTGACTCCCAAGGGCCGGGCGCTGTACGACCGCCTGCTGAATGCGGCACGCGATGAACTGGGTGATTTCCCCAACGAAGCCAACGCCTCACGCTACAACGCGCTGATGGCGCAGCATTTCAGCGAATTCCCTGACAGCCTCGAGGGCATGCGCGAGCAGGAATTGGCGTACTTCCGTTACTTCCCGACAGACCAAGGGTTGGCGGCGGGTCGTCCCGCTGATGTTTCGCTGCAAGCGTTATTGCGCGACGGCTATGTGAAAGCCGAACCGCTGGTGTACGAAGATTTCCTGCCAGTGAGTGCAGCGGGGATTTTTCAGTCGAACCTGGGGGATGCGGCGCAGACGCACTATGGCGAGCATTCCAACCGACAGGCGTTCGAGCAGGCGCTGGGGCGTTTGACCATTGATGAATTGAGGTTGTATGCCGAGACGCAGCAACGCTCGATTGAGGACTGCCTCGCGGTGTTGACTCGATAACGCGGCGATTAGCCATACTGCGCAAGAAGTTGCGCAGTTCTCCGTATTAAACTTCCTACAAAACCTCTGAAACCCTTGCGCTACGAGGCCTCCAGCCAAGTGCGCAAGAAGTTGCGCAGCACTGCGCAACTTCTTGCGCACTTTTTGCCTTAATCCCCGCCCGCTTTCGTCAAAACCGGCACCAATCAGCTCCAACCCGTTGATTTATAAGGCTTCTAAAAAACTGGCACGCTCCTTGATAACAGTCAGGCACCCACCGGGCGATTTCGCCTCCCGGGCACCCTAACTTTATCCGCAAGGAGCACCTCCCATGGCAACACCAGCGTACATGTCGGTTACCGGCGAAAAACAAGGCCTGATCACTGCCGGCGCTTTCACCGCCGACTCCGTTGGCAACACCTACCAGGAAGGCCACGAAGACCAGGTCATGGTTCAGGCTTTCACCCACGACGTGATCATCCCGCGTGACCCGCAATCCGGTCAGCCAACCGGTCAGCGCGTTCACAAGCCAGTTGTGATCACCAAGGTCTACGACAAGGCTTCGCCTCTGCTGCAAGCCGCTCTGACCTCCGGCGAGCGCATGAGCGAAATCGTTATCCAGTGGTACCGCACTTCGGCTCAAGGTACCCAAGAGCACTACTACACCACCAAACTGGAAGACGCGATCATCGTCGCCATCAACAACAAAATGCACAACTGCCAGGATCCAGGCAACGCGCACTTCACCCACCTGGAAGAAGTGCAGTTCACCTACCGCAAAATCACCTGGACCCACGAAGTATCCGGTACTTCGGGTTCCGATGACTGGCGTGCTCCAGTCGTTTAATTACGGCTGATCGTTTCAAGCATCGGCCAGCTCTGCTGGTCGATGTTGTTTACGCCCCTCCAGAATTTCGCGTGCGTTGACCGGTTTTTCCGGTCGACGGGCGCCGCTGTACAGCACGAGGAACAAGGGATGTTCGCGCCGGCCAATGAAACCCACTTTGCCCTGACCATCGAAGGGCTTTCCGCCGATTTCCAGGTGTTTACCCTCACCGGTCGGGAAGCCATCAGCCAGCCGTTTGCCTTCGAGGTGGAGCTGGTCAGTGAGCAGCCGTCGCTGGACCTCGAAACCCTGCTGCACAAGCCGGCCTTTTTGCAGCTGTCGCCCGACGGCAGCGGCATCCACGGCCTGATCTACCGCGCCGCGCAAGGCGACTCCGGCAAACGCCTGACGCGCTACTCCGTGACCTTGCGCCCGCAACTGGCGTATCTGGCACACCGCATCAACCAGCGGATCTTCCAGAACCTCAGCGTGCCGAAAATCATCGGCAAGGTCCTCGAGGAACATGGCATCCAGAGCAATGCCTATGAATTCCAGACCGGTTCGATCTACCCCGAGCGTATCTACTGCGTGCAGTACGACGAATCGGACCTGCATTTCATCCAGCGCCTGTGCGAAGAAGAAGGCATTCACTACCACTTCCAGCACAGCGCCACGGCGCACAAACTGGTGTTCGGCGATGACCAGACGGTGTTTAAAAAACTGGCGCCGGTGGCCTATCAGCAGGACTCCGGCATGGTCGCCAGCGACCCGGTGATCAAGCGCTTCGACCTGCGCCTGGAAACCCGCACCAGTCGCACCACCCGCCGCGATTACGACTTCGAAAAACCGCGCCTGACGCTGGAAAGCGAAAACCGCGGCGACGCTCTGCCCGACCTCGAGGATTACGACTACCCGGGCCGCTTCATCGACCGCGAGCGCGGCAAGCATTTGGCCAAACGCGCCCTCGAACGTCATCGCAGCGACTTCCAGCTCGCCGAGGGGCGTAGTGATCAGCCGTTGCTGGTCAGCGGCCATTTCCTCGCGCTGAAAGAACACCCGAAAGCCAAGTGGAATGATCTGTGGCTGCTCACCGAAGTCCACCACGAAGGCAAGCAGCCGCAGGTGCTGGAAGAGTCGGTCACCAGCGACACCACGGCGCTTAAAGACGATTTCCATCAGGGCTACCGCAACCGCTTTCAGGCCACCCCGTGGGACGTGCCCAACCGCCCGCCCCTGCGCCACCCGAAACCGCGCATCCTTGGCAGCCAGAGCGCCGTGGTCACCGGCCCGAAAGGTGAAGAGATTCACTGCGACGAATACGGCCGCGTGAAAGTCCAGTTCCACTGGGACCGCGAAGGCCAGGCCGACGACAAGACCAGTTGCTGGCTGCGCGTGTCGTCTGCCTGGGCCGGCGCCCAGTACGGCGGCATCGCCATCCCGCGCATCGGCATGGAAGTGCTGGTCACCTTCCTCGAAGGCGACCCCGACCAGCCTCTGATCAGCGGCTGCCTGTACCACAAGGAAAACACCGTCCCCTATGCCCTGCCGGCGAACAAGACGCGCACCACCTTCAAGACCCTGAGCTCCATGGGTGGCGGCGGCTTCAACGAACTGCGCATCGAAGACAAGAAAGGCCAGGAACAGATCTTCCTGCACGCCCAGCGCGACTGGGACGAGAACATCGAACACGACCAGAAAATCCGCGTCGGCAACGAACGCCACGACGTCGTGGAAAAGAACAGCTACACGGAATTCAAGGCCGAGGAACACCACACCGTCTACGAAGACCGCAAAGTCGAAGCCCGCGCCAACGACCATCTGACCGTGGGCGTGAACCAGCACATCAAGATCGGCACCGGGCAATTCATCGACGCCGGCCAGGAAATTCACCTGAGCAGCGGTATGAAGGTCGTGCTGGAAGCTGGCGCTGAACTGACGCTGGTCGGTGGCGGCAGCTTCATCAAGATCGATGGCGGCGGCGTGACCATGAGCGGGCCGGCGATCAACATCAACTCCGGCGGTGGCCCGGGCAGCGGCTCCGGCGCTGCCCCGCTACTGCCCGGCGTGCTGAAACAGGCCGACGCCGACAAGGCAGGTGCCGTACTGACCCCGGCGCAAATCAATACGCTCAAACGCAACGCGCCGTTCTGTGAAGAATGCGAAAAATGCAAGGCAGGTGCCTGTGCCATCTAATCGACTGACACCCAAGGACTGGCTGGCACAACAGCCGCTGAAAAAAGACGAACGCCTGTACCTGATCATCAGCGCCGCCAGCGATGCCGACGCACTGAAAAACCTCTACCAAAGCGAGCCCACCGTCCAGGCCATTCCCATCTGGGGCGGCACGCCCTACGCCACCTGGCAACCGGTGATGCCCTACGTCGCCGAACTCAAGGCCAACTCAGCGTTCCTGCCCTGGATCACCGAAACCGACGCCCTCGACTGGGGCTGGCTGGCCGTCTCCCGCTCCGAACCCAACGAAGTTTTCGAACATCTGCGCAGTTTGACCCAGGTGAAGATGCCAGACGGGACCGAAGTGTTTTTCCGGTTCTGGGATGGACGGCATATCTATCCGATTCTTGAAGGGCTGGGGGAGACGGCCGGGGAAGTGCTGCCGGTGTTTGAGCGGTATCTGATCAATGGCAGAACGCTGGAAGTCGGACCGAGGGTGGTGCCGAAGGTGAGGGATTGGCCGTGGTGGGAGGTGCCGAAAGATCTACTGGACAGCCTGATGGCCGAAAACCCGTCGACCATCATCGGCAACATGATGCAGTGGTTGCAGGAGGAGCATGCAGACCTGTACTTCTCGTTCCCGGAATCAAACCTGCAAAAGAAAGTGGCGCGCTTCGTAAAACGCACGCTACTCACGGAAGAAAATTTTACCGGCCTGCTGAAGGCCCATCTGGAAAGTGAGGTGGCTGTATGAGCATTTTGATGGGTGAGATTGTTGCCAATCTCAATGCAAAACAGCCTGATGCTCAGGCCATCATCAGCGATTTCAAAAAGTGCCTGAAGGATTATCGCGAGCATGCCGAAGCTTGGTACGGCGGCATTCTGGATGCAGAGCAGCAATTCAAGGTCGGTGACGAAGTCGGCACCGCAGACAAGGACAGTAAAAAGGCCAATACCCTTTATGCCAACTGCCCTGCCAACGGCAAACTGAAGCTGGTCCACAGTTTCGAATCTGCGCGTTTTGTCCCTATCGGCAATACGCCTGTGCGGCTGGTGCCGGTGGAGGATGGCAAGCTCTACGGCAAGAACGAAGTCGGTCAAGCCATCAACGTCAAGATCGGCCCAAGCGGAATTCTGGAGGTCACAGGCCTCAAACCGCATCAACAATACGAAATCACTTTCTTCCCCAATCCTACCAAAGCTCAGATCGACAGCCTTTTCAACTCCTATCAAGGCGTCATAGGAGATCTGAGCGCCTGGCTGCAAACCGAGTGGACCACCGATTTTCTGCCGCTCTGGCAAGCGCACACCAATGCATCCATGGGTGGACGGGCATTGCAACAGCTGGAGTCGGCCTGGAAAGGATTCCTCAAGGCAATCATGGGGCTGTGGGGGGACATCAAGAGCCTCTACGACTTGGTTGCGCATCCTCGGGAAAACTACGAGAAACTCAAAAAATTCTTCACCGAAGAACAGATAAAGAAGATCTATAACGCTTCGAAAGAAGCCATCCAAACAGCACTGCTAATTGCCAGTGACGAACCACTCATGTGGATCTACGTCGCGGCGATCGTCGCGTGGGTCAAGATGCTGCCTCCGCAGACCTGCACTGAGGTCTTGTCGGAACTGACCACGGAAGTGCTGCTGAACATCCTGATCGGTATCGTCTTGACGGGCGGGATCGGTCTGGCCGTCCGTATCGGCACCAAAGGCCTGAATGCCGCAAGAAACAGCGGCAAGGTCATGAAGCTGATCGAAGACTTCACCTCGATGCTGATGAAAATCAGCAAAAAGAATGCGACAGGCCACGCCGATACCGCAAAGCCCTTGATGCTCAACGGCAACTCGCCACTCAATCAGGCGCGGAAGGCAAGTATCGAAATCGCGCCTCCAAAACCCGCAGAAACAGCCACACCACCGAAGAAAAAGCCGCCCGTCTCGGGTGGGGCCGTGGAGACGGATGCACAGATCCATGCTCGCGGCAAAAAAGAAAACAACACTCGAGTCCAACAGCAGGAAAAAGTAGACAACGCACCTGATCAGTCGAAAAACCCCGCCGACAAACCCGCTCAGTGCGCCGATAAAACCTGCACCAACGGTGAACCGGTATCGATGGTTACCGGCGAGGAATTGCTGACACTCACTGACGGTGTATTGGGTGGTCTGCTGCCGATTGAATGGACGCGCCTCTACCGCAGCAGCGCGGTTGAAATCGATGGGCGTCTGGGCCATGGCTGGAGTCACTCTCTGTCCCATCGCCTGCAAATCAACGATGAGGGCGTGCTGTGGACTGATAACGAAAACCGTCAGACCCGCTTCCCGATGCCGACGGAACAACGGCCTGCCATCACCAACAGTCTGGCTCAAGCAGCCATTTTTCTGGGCGAGGCACCGGGTGAACTGATCCTCACCCAGGCAGGGGCAAAACCACGCTTTTATCATTTCCGCGCAGACCGCCTGACGACGGTCAGTGACTCATACGGAAATCAGGTGCATATCAGCTATGACCTGGTGGGGCGGATCCAGCGCATCGATAACGGTGCTGGCCGCGCGTTGCTGTTGCGTTACGATGACCGCCATATCATGGCCGTGGATCAGCAACAACAGCGTTCCGAGTATGACGAACGTGGTGAACGCCAGGATCCGTGGCTGACCATTCAGACCCTAGTCACCTACCGCTACAACGCTCGCAATCAATTGATCTCGGCATCCAATGCCGCAGGTGAAACCGAGCATTACCGCTACAACGATCAGCACGTCATCCTTGAGCGGCAACTGGCCGGTGGCGCCAGTTTCTTCTGGGAATGGGAACGTGAAGGCAAACTCTCCCGTTGCGTACGTCATTGGGCCAACTATTCGCAACTGGAAGCTCGCTACGAGTGGGATGACAAAGGCACGGTTACGGTTCACAACGCCGATGGCAGTGAACAGGTTTACGTGCATGACGAAAATGCACGCCTGATCAGTGAAACCGCTGCCGATGGTGCGGAAACGCAAAACGCCTATGACGATGAAGGGCGTCTGGTTGCTGTAAAAGATCCAATGGGGGCCATTACCGAGTATCAATACAGCGATGCCGGACGATTGATGGCTGTCATCCCGCCGGAAGAAGAACCTACCCACTACAACTATTTCGATGGCCAACTGATTGAAGTCAAACGTGGCAAGGCCCGTTGGCAATACGACCGCAATCAACAAGGCGACATTACCCGGCAAATCGACCCTCAGGGCAACGAAACCCATTACAGCTACGACCGCCAGGGCCGCCTGCTGGAAATTCACCATCCTGATGGCAGCCGCCATCAACTGGGCTGGAACAATCTCGGTCAGTTGCTGGAGGAGCGTCTTCCGGACGGTGGTCAACGCAAGTACCGCTACGACGCACTTGGACGCCAGATCACGCGTCAGGACGAATTCGGCGCCATCACCCATTATCAATGGGACGCCGTCGATCGCCTTACCCAGATCACCCTCCCCGGCGGCGCCACCCGTGCTTTCACCTACAACCCGTACGGACGCGTCACCGCCGAACGCGATGAGCTCGGCCGCATCACCCGCTACGAATACGCCGACAACCTGCATCTGGTCAGCCGCCGCATCAATCCCGACGGCAGCCAGTTGCGCTATCGCTACGACAACGCCGGCCTGCTACTCACTGAAATCGAAAACGAGCGCGGCGAGCACTACAAACTCGACTACTACGCCAACGGTCTGATCCAGCAGGAAACCGGTTTCGACGGCCGCCGCACCGCGTACGAATACGACCTCAACGGCCAGTTGCTGAAGAAAACCGAATTCGGCGATGACGGCAGCGAACTGGTTACCGAGTATCAGCGCGATGCTGCCGGTCGACTGCTGGTGAAAACCCTCGCCGATGGCGAAGAAATACACTACAGCTACGATGCCCTGGGCCGTTTGGTGAATGTCGACGACGGACACTGGCCGCTTGCCTACGAATACGACGTGCAGGATCGCCTGATCACCGAGCATCAGGGATGGGGCACCACGCGCTACGAATATGACAGCGTCGGACAACTGAGTCACTGCCGGCTCCCCGACGGCAGCACACTCGACTACCGCCACTTGTACGGCGGACGTCTGAGCAGCATCGACCTCAACGGCTCACGCTTGACCAGCCACCAATTCAGCGCCGGTCGTGAACAGCAGCGCCAACAAGGCCTGCTGCTCAGCCAATACCAGTACGATGAACAAGGCCGCCTGCAAGCGCACAGTGTCAGCCAGCGTGAAAAAAACCTGTTCCAGCGCCGCTATAACTACGACGCCAACGGCAACCTCGCCGGCATCGACGACAGCCGCAAAGGCAGCCGCAGCTACCACTACGACCCGCTCGATCGATTGATCAGCGTTCGTGGCGCTACGCCGGAAACCTTCGCCCACGATCCAGCGGGTAACCTGCTCGGCCAGAACAACGAAGGCACCGCCAACCTCGCCAACGTCAAAGGCAACCGTCTGCTGATGCAGGGCGACCGCCACTACGACTACGACGCCTATGGCAACCTGATCCGCGAACGCCGTGGCACCGGACAGAAACTTGTCACCGAATACCGCTACGACTGCCAGCATCGACTGATCGGTGTCAGCCTGCCGGGCGGCAGCACTCCATCCTATAAGTACGACGCCTTCGGCCGCCGCATCGAGAAAACCGTCGATGGCCATACCACCGAATTCTTGTGGCAAGGCGAACGCCTGATCGCCGAAAGCGGTGACAACCGCTATCGCACCTACATCTACGAACCCGGCAGCTTCCGCCCACTGGCGATGCTCTACGGCGAAGGCCCGCGCAAGGCAACGCCGTTCTACTACCAACTCGATCACCTGGGAACACCGCAGGAACTCACTGACTACAGTGGCGAGATCATGTGGTCCGCGAAGTACCGCGCCTACGGCAACCTCGCGGCGCTGGACGTCAGTGAAATCGATAACCCGTTGCGCTTCCAGGGTCAGTATTTCGACGCAGAGACGGGCCTACACTACAACCGTCATCGCTACTACAATCCGGGGACTGGGCGGTTTCTGACACCGGATCCGATCAAGCTTGCGGGTGGGTTGAATAACTACCAGTACGTGCCTAACCCTACGGGGTGGGTGGATCCGTTGGGGTTGAACTCCGAGTGTCCTGGAAAATTAAATCGCCAGACCGGAACAGTAGAAACCTCACGCAAAGCAAGCGTTAATGACGGAGCGCCGAAACCTCCAGATGTTCAATGGACCAACCATGGAAATAAACACGTAGCTCCCAAAGCTCCGTGGCCATCGATTGTTAAATCAACTGCAAATGGCGGAGCAGCAAAATATCTACCGGGCACTGACATCGAAGCATTAGAACGACACGCTTTTGAACACGGACAAGAAGTAAACAACGGAAAACCTTGGAAAGTAATTGATATGGGGCGAACCATCGGCGCAAACGATGGTAAAGAAACTAGATTCATGAGGATTGAGCTCAGTGCAAATACAATTCATGGACACCCAATCTCCGAAGATGCATTTAAAAAACTTACGAAAAAGAAGAAATAAAAATGTTTAAAGAAATAGAAAATCTAGGCGGAACCATAACTTTCGATGATCTTTCCCACCTAGACCAGTCTACTGAGATCTCATCCATAGTTAACGAACTAAAAGAGGACCTATTTCAAGCAACTTTTCCATTCCAACAAATAATTGATATCGGCTGGTATCCAGAATTCAGTGAGAGTGGCGAATTCAAAGTATCACTAGTCTCAAACTTCAATTGGGAAAAACCAATCCACAGCGAAAAAGCAAAAAATTGGACAGAGCTAAAAACCGCCATTGAGAACACTCTGAAGAAAGTGCAAACCCAACAGCCAATCAGATGAGTAAAAAGGGACCAAAAGGGGACAGATTTGAATGGCACTTACTTAACATGTTTAGCATGCCCGTTCTTCCTGACCTCAGCCCTTGCTGACCGACGTGACTGGGTCAGCAAGGGGTAGGCCTGAGGTCTTCGTTTTATGGCTCGCGGTTCGATGCGACCAGGTCGATTTCCAACGCGTCTTTGAATCAAAGGGGACGGATTTATTTTTCGTTTTCAGCCACATCCAAAAGATGGAAAAGTCATCCGAATTTATTGGCCGAACCCGTTCGAGGGGCAAAAATTACAGCACAGAAATGTATCCCAAGAAGCGTATGGTACGGGCTCGACGGAACAGGCTACAACAATATTGCACAAGAGCTAAAATCCGAAAACCATTTGCTAAGAAAATGGATTTCCTTATATGCCATTTATAAATACCAATTCACCAATGACCCACATCAATATTACGATTTTATCCATCAATCAAAAAATTCCCGATATGCGTTAGTAATATTCACAATTCCCACCGAAACACTTGAAACAAGTGATGGCGTGGACGACCGAGACATTACTATCGTGAAAATAGAAACCATGGACTCCGAAGCGGAAATCAACACTATTCTTGCAAACCTCGACATTGACCCAGAACTGTTCACCACGCCATGGCGCTGTGAATACCCGCTCTAGGCGCCATTCTGTAATCAGAGGGGTTCGGATTTGCTTTCGTTGAAAAAAATAAATCCGTCCCTGCAAATCATAGACATGTTAAGAACATCAATTGGATATCCAGAGACTCGGCTGAAACGGAAGTCACTACGACCCGCTTGATCGATTGACCAGCGTGCGTGGCGCGACACCGGAAACCTTCGCCCACGACCCGGCCGGCAACCTGCTCGGCCAGAACAACGAAGGCACAGCCAACCTCGCCAACGTCAAAGGCAACCGCCTGCTGATGCAGGGCGACCGCCACTACGACTACGACGCCTATGGCAACCTGATCCGCGAACGCCGTGGCACCGGACAGAAACTCGTCACCGAATATCGCTACGACTGCCAGCATCGACTGATCGGCGTCAGCCTGCCGGGTTGCAGCACCGCGTCTTACAAATACGACGCCTTCGGTCGCCGAATCGAAAAAAATGTCGACGGTCACACCACTGAGTTCCTGTGGCAAGGCGAACGCCTGATCGCCGAAAGCGGCGATAACCGCTATCGCACCTACATCTACGAACCCGGCAGCTTCCGCCCACTGGCGATGCTCGACGGCGAAGGCCCGCGCAAGGCAACGCCGTTCTACTATCAGCTCGATCATCTGGGCACACCGCAGGAACTCACCGACTACAGCGGTGAAATCATGTGGTCCGCGAAGTACCGTGCGTACGGCAACCTCGCGGCACTGGATGTCAGTGAAATCGACAACCCGTTGCGATTCCAGGGTCAGTATTTCGATGCAGAGACGGGCCTACACTACAACCGGCATCGCTACTACAATCCGGGGACTGGACGGTTTCTGACGCCGGATCCGATCAAGCTTGCGGGTGGGTTGAATAGCTACCAGTACGTGCCTAATCCTACGGGGTGGGTTGATCCGTTGGGATTGAATAGCTGTCCTGGTAATAAGGATTCGCAATCAGGGGATGTTAGCGATCCGACAAAAAAAGCTGTTGTTAATGACGGAGAACCTAATCCACCAACGATGACGCGGGCTGAGCGCCAAGCTAGGATTCATGAGCTCACAGAAGCAATGGCATACAAGGAGCTAAAGGCGATGGAGGATCTTTCGCCTAGGTATCATTTCCTTGAAAAACATGGCGCACAGACTACCACTCAGTCACAGATGGATAGAGCAGCGACTGGCAAAAACCCAACCACCGGCGTAATTGAAACCTACGGAAATGGAAAGCCGATAACACCGAACTCAACACGATACACCAGCCACAAAGCACAACTTACAGCTATCAAACGCGCGATGCGCATATACAAAAATACCGGCAATAAAGCGTTAGCTGAGCGTCCTATGAGCATGGGCGGAACGATCGGAGAAGGCTTCAAAAAGGGCGGAACAAAATACAAGCAACAAACAAAAGCCGTGACAATTCTCGACGATAACGGCCTACCTAAAACATCATTCCCGAAATATGAAAAATGAAACTAGAGCCGACACTTGACATAATCCCATCGCTACTATTCCCTTTCGACATAAATAGCGATCAAGATGAAACCGTAGAAGACCTAATTGCAAAAACCGACATAAATAATGATGATGAATTAACACACCTATTTAACACCCTGATCAAGCCTGATTTTACAAAACGCATCGTAAGCGAGCAGCAATGGTACATTGACACATTGACATTTTTTTTAAACAAAAATGAGAAATTCAATCGCGTTTTTTCCGAAATCACTACGTACTTTTCTGATGAGCCCATTGATAAGCGCCACTTCATGTCAGTCCTTCTTGAATGCTTGAAAAAATACAAAACTTCATAACAAACCAGACTAAAGGGGAAAAATTTGTTTTTCGCTGAAGAAAATAAATCCGCCCCCTTTAATCTGGAAGTGAGTTTTAAAAATGATAATTGTACTTGATGGCTTAACCATTTCATCAGAGCAAGAGTTTCATAAAAAAATAGCCATTGCTTTTGCGGTGACAGATTTTTATGGAAACAATCTCAATGCCTTATGGGACCTACTCAGCACCAACGTGGAACGCCCCGTAGATTTAATATGGAAAAATTCTGAATACTCTCAAAAAAGCATGGGAGATTCGTACAATAAAATAATAAATATTTTTGAACGCACAAAGCAACAGGATGTGAATTTCGGATGGGAGGAAAAATTTAACTATTATCTCGAGTAACCACTAGAAAGCTAAAATGGGCTATCAAAACTACAAAACAAAGGGGAGTAGATTTATTTTTTACTGAAGAGAATAAATCTATCCCCTTTCAGCTAACAGGCTTGAAAGACCAACCAACGATAAACGAATCTGCAAGCAAAAATGTTTACCACCGACAAAAATAAAATTCAAGAACATTGGCTTGAAGAAATATACCCTCGACAAAACTCAATTACGCTCAATAATGGATTCTATTACCTCTTCGAGCACTCAGCAAAAGAAGAAAAATTAACAAAAAAAATATGGATTCCGGCAAATGATTTCTTGCTAAACCACACTGACATATGCCAAAGCCTCTCGACCATTTATACAGCAGAAGTGGTGATCATCCACATTTGCAGCTTCACCCTGTGAAAGGGGAAGTTATAAGAATCTATTGGCCAAACCAATTTGAAGGACAAAAATGAGCAACCAGAAGACTATCCCTAGAAAAGTTTGGTGGGGTTTGGAGGCAAAATCATATACAGAGATTGCGCAGGAACTACCTTCGCAGGATGAGTCACTTAGAAAGTGGATCGCAATCTATGCTGTTTATCATTTAAACTTTGAAAATAGATACCCTGGAGAGAGTTACTACAAATTTCTAGAGGATGCAAAAAATTCTAAATACGTCATTATAGAATTCACTCTCCCAATCCACTTTCTCGAAACAAGAGACAGCATTGGCGCCAACGACACAACAATCACAAAGTGCAAAACCATGGAAACAGAGGAAGAAATAAACTCTTTTCTTTATGAAAATAACATAAACCCCGAGCTATTTACGCCCCCATGGACCTGCGAGTACCCGCTAGACTGAACTCAACAAAAATTGACAAATCTGTCTCCTTTTCAAACCCAAAGTCAAAGGGGACAGATCTGAATGGCACTGCAAAAAAGACACCAACGAACTAGTCTGACTGATCGTATTGAGCGGAACCAATTCATTTAACAAAATCATGATTCACAGCAGCAGCATCCATGTTCAATCATCAAGCGGCACATTGGCCAAAGTACCCATTGATCGGCCAGACAATCTTTCCATAGAATGGTCTTGACTAAAAAAACACAAGTAAAGGGACAATCTATCCCCTTCTTCAGAACTAAAATGGGACAGATCTATTTTTTTGTTGAAGAAAATAAATCTGTCCCATTTTCTAATTCTTGTGGCAAGGCGAACGCCTGATCGCCGAAAGTGCCGACAACCGTTATCGCACCTATATCTACGAACCCGGCAGCTTCCGCCCGCTGGCCATGCTCGACGGTGAAGGCCCGCGCAAGGCGACGCCGTTCTATTACCAGCTCGATCATCTAGGCACGCCGCAAAAACTCACTGACTACAGTGGTGAAGTCATGTGGTCCGCGAAGTACCGCGCCTACGGCAACCTCGCGGCGCTGGATGTCAGTGAAATCGACAACCCGTTGCGCTTCCAGGGTCAGTATTTCGATTCCGAGACGGGGTTACATTACAACCGGCACCGCTACTACAATCCGAGCAGTGGGCGCTTTTTGACGCCGGATCCGATCAAGCTTGCGGGTGGCTTGAACAGCTACCAGTACGTGCCTAACCCTAGGGGGTGGGTGGATCCGTTGGGGCTAAACAACTGCCCCCCTCCCGAGGTAGATGGGCAAGAGTCCCTTTTAAAGCCCCCTGAAACTGCCGCTACGGTAGATGAGGGTGCACCGAAGGTTCCGGGACCTGAACATGGTAAAAATCCTAGGTTTTTCAAGACTGAAACCACATGGAAAGCGAGCGGAAAAGGAACAGGTAATGAATATAAAGTCTTCCAACAGGACATTGACTGGAGTCTAGAACACAAAGGCGTGTCTAACTTGGATAGAGCGAAAGATGGTGGTGCACCGTACATCATGAAGGACGGAGTTCCTCAGCAGCTCCAGTTACACCACTCAAGGCAAAATGGAAAAGGCCCGCTTTTTGAGTTGAGTCGAAAAACTCACCTGACCACTTTGAAAGGTAGAGGACGAGAAGCGGTGCATCCTTATGGGCACAGCCAACACCCAGAGCAACCTGTAGACAGGGAACTTTTCAAGAAAGAAGTTCCACAATATTGGAAAGACCGAGCAGCCGAGGCTTCGAAATGATCCCTAATGAATTAGTAAAACTCATTGAGAAACAACCTGGTGACATTCACCGGAGAGATAAAAATTCCGTCTTAAAAGAACTGGCGGCCCTCGGAATCGATCCTAGCAGTGAACTGGCCGAGTTTTTTCTAAACTACACCATAACTTTTTTCAAAAGCAGTTCTTCAGAGGAGGAACTATGTGACATCGCCGCCCCCAGTAACGAAATAGAGGTCGGTACAGATTTTATTAAGGAGGTGTGGGAGCTTCCAGAAAATTTCATTTGCCTTACAAATGTTCAGGGCGAGGGATGCTACCTGTACGACAAAAATAGTGGTGAGGTCTTAGATTTTAGCTTGGCTAAGCGAGATGAATTCTTGGCTGGCACAGTGCAGATAAAATGGAGCGGTTTTTTTGAGTTCCTGACTTGGTATCTTTCTTAATGTAGATTTGTTATTTGTGTGTTATCAGATGGAGCAAGAAATAAAGGAATCCGGGCTGGAGGAGTTGCTCGATTTAGCGGAGGCGGCTTAGATTCAATGACGACGTAATCTGATGACTTTCGAGCCGTAGCTGACTCGCAAGACGGAGTCTAGAGCCATTCCGATCGATATGACAACTGGCCGCACAGTTTGCCATTAGACCTAAATCCGCGCGGGCTGCCTTAGGGATTACTTCAAGGTACCGCTATTTTAGAAATATAGTAGATGGCCACAGATTGAGGACGATGGAATCAAGCCAATATTTTTTCAGGCTCACAAGAATGCGTTCATCAAGCGGCACATTAGCAATAGTACCCACTGATTGGCCAGACAACCTTTCCATAGAATGGTCTTAACTAAAAAACAGAATCAAAGGGACAATTTATCCCCTTTTCGAACAAACAAAATGAAAATTTTTCTCAACATTGAACACCTGAAAAACTATAACTCCCCTAGTACATTTATAAAATTCGCGACTACGGAACCTGAACCGGACATTGAACCTTGGTGGTTACTAATATATCAAGAGGGAAAAATAAACTACTGGCACAACACGCTAAAAAATCTGTATCCCAACCGCACGTTAGTTCCTTTCGCAAAGTTCAACGCCAATGATGATATTGCTTGCTTTGACGGCGATGATTTATCCGGCAATCCAAAAGTGCTAATAATACATGCATATGCTTCAGAGGGGTGGGAGCTTCACGGAGAACATCCTGACTTTAGCGCATGGCTAAAAATAGCGATTGAGACCCATACAAAATGGAATGAAGAAGATTAAAAACATCCACACCCAACATCTTATCCAAATATGTGTATTCAATCCAAAGAGGACAGATTTATTTTTAAGAAAATAAATCCCTCCCCTTTTCACACAAGTTTAAAGGATAAAAAATGAGTATTCAGAAGACAATCCCGAGGAAAATCTGGTGGGGCTTTGAGGCAAAATCATATACAGAAATTGCTCAAGAGCCACCTTCACAGGATGAGTCACTTCGAAAGTGGATCGCAATCTACGCCGCTTATCATTTAAACTTCGAAAATAGACCAAAAGGGGACAGATTTATTTTTCGTTAAAGAAAATAAATCCGCCCCCTTTTACTTAATAAACTCATGAAAATCACAATATCGCGCATAGTTAAAATCCACACAGAAAAGACCCTTGTTGAATTCTCCACCCCTTACGGAGAAGGTCTTTCAAGCTTATTCAATCTAGAGGCAATAGAAAACCGTTCCTATGACGTCGAAATAAATATTGATGATGATTTTTATTGGGGTAAAAACATCTCCACATCAATGAGCAACACACCATCAATTCGCCACGAAGCAGAAACAACCTATATAACAGCAGAGCTGATTTCTATTAGCAAAGATGGATGCAGCTCGCTAAAACTCGGCAACTCCATCATCCTCATCTCACTAAAAAACGAAAATAGAGATCTTATTTTTCCGAGCTTTATAGAGATTTCAGCCATTCAAATCACCCTTTACCCAACCAACACCTGAGTAGTGCTCAACCCCCCCCTCAAATACCCCTTGGATATCACTAAATGAACACAAGCAAAATCATCACTCTCGGAGCCAAAATAACTCTCGATGACATTTCCCAGCTTGATAAAACAATCGACACTTCTCTCGAAATAGAAAACTTAAAGGAAGACCTTTTTCAAGCGACTTTCCCATGCGGCCAAATACTCGATATTGGATGGCATCCAGAATTCAGCACATACGGTTCCTTTGTAATCTCTCTAATCCGCAATCAAGACTGGCAAAATCCTACTCATTGTGAAAAAGCCAAAAACTGGGCAGAGCTGAAAATCGCGCTAGAGAACATATTAAAAAACCTGGAAAGCTAGAATCGACAAACGCTTCCGACACATGAAGCAAACCAAATGACTAAAGCGACATCACCACTATCCCCCCTCAATCACCCCCTCCAAAACCTCATACTTAACCACCACCCGATTCCCATACAACCTCTCCCTCTCCACCAAAGCCCCCACCTGCCCCTTCTCCCTCACCTCCCGCCAAATTTCATTCTCCCGATACACCCGCTCCCCCTCCCGCACAAACCGATGCCCCACCTCGAATACGTGATACCGATACGCCCGCTCCCGATCACAAAACAACTCGCCCTCCAACTGCATCTCCCCCACCTTCAGCTTCAGCTGAAAGCTGCAATCCGTCGGGTTGTGCAGCACCAGGTCGATGTAGTTGTAGAAGATCGCCGCGCCGGAGCCGAATGGCAGGACGCGGCCGTCTTCCAGGACCGGGTCGGCGCGTTCGATGACGATCAAGGGTGAGTGAATGGCCATCCAGTGGATGTGGTTGCTGAGTTGGCAGATGCCGCCGCCGATGCGGGCTTAGCCGAATGAGAGTTCCATGCCTTCGACGTAGCCTGGGTGTAGAGAGAAAGTGGTTTCATCCGTGGCGAACGGCGCGAGCCGTTGTCTTCCTTGAGCTTGTAATGGCGGCGCATCTTACCGTGGAACCGCGCTTGATCGCCAAGCGCCTCGCCTGCGTCGCAAGCCGTAACAAGTCACCCGGACCGGGCGCTCTAAAATTAAGTTTGAACTAAGGTTGCGTCCCTACCATCCGGGCCACAAAGCAACGGTTCTGTGTGCTGATTGCTGTCAGCAGAACCCTTCAACTTGAAGTGAGCCCGGACCATGAGTGCGATCAATTCCACCTCAAAACAACTGCCCGCCTTCAGCCTTGTATTGGTCAATTACAAGACGCCGGAAATAACCCGGATGTGCCTGGAGTTTCTCCAGCAATACGTCAAGGAGCATCAAATTCCGGTGTGGGTGGTGGACAATGATTCCGCCGATGAAAGCCTGGTCTATTTGCGGTCTCTGGACTGGATCAACTTGATCGAGCGCCCCTCCCCCGGCAAGGAAGCGGGGCATATTGCTCATGGCAAGGCACTTGATCTGGCACTTGCAAAAGTTGAAACCGATTACCTGTTTTTGCTGCATACCGATACTTTCGTTTTTGACAGCACTGTCTTTTCGATGATGATGAATGAATGTATGCAATCTTTGGATACAGCAGCGGTCGGTTGCGTCGAGCAATTAGATCGCGGCGTCCTTAGAGACACCTGGCGCTTGTCTTCGCGTTACTTCAAACACTATTTCCGCCGGGCAAAACAGCACTTGGGGTTGCCCTCCCGAGATCCGAAACCCTACCGGGAAACTCACCTGAAAAGCTTCTGCACCTTGTGGAATGCACGGTTGATCAAAGCTCACGGGCTGCATTTTTCGATGGACGACCGGGTCCCGGGATACACGCTGCAGGATCGTTTAAGCAGCCTTGGCTACGGCATCAAATGTCTCTCGCCGCGGACGATCTTCCGCTACCTCGATCACATCCAGGCCGGCACCGTGGCAGCTATCGGTGGATACGGCACACAGCACCGCCGCACCACCATGTATCAGGAAACGCTCAAGCGCCTTCAGTTACAACGAGGCATGCGACCTGCCAAATCGTAAGGCAATTAAAAAGGGCGACTTTAAAGTCGCCCTTTTTGCATCTGAATTCTTTGGCCTCTACTCCGAGGAGGTGTTCGCCCAGTGTGATGGCCTGGCAATCCATGCACCGGTAAAGAGCCCTGACACTGGGCGAACGGGAGGGATTTTAATGGAAGTTGGCGGATATGTCGTGCTAATTGAAGATGAATTTTATGTACTGAAAAGTTAAAGAATATTGCTCATCGATATTTCCCGACAAACTTTCTGAATTCACTGCCTCGAACACTTCATATGACTGCTCTCATACAATTACTTGTACAAGAACAGTCACGCTGTAGAGTCAATACTCAACTTTCATGCTGACTGGTCACTTTTAATACATCGGTGTAAGTGACGATGACGCTCTGCCCCACTTTCAGGTTTTTCAGTTTGGCCTGAATCTCAGGCTTTTCGACGTTGAGGGTTTTGGACTGGCCCGACGGGTTTTCCAGAGTGACCCGGTTTGTCGCCAAATCAATTTTGGTGATTTTCAATTGCACCTGAACCTGGCGGAAGGCCTCGCCACCGGGATTGCTGCTGCCCACGGCGTTGCGCAGTTCACCTGTGCGCTCAGTGGAGCCAGGCAGACCTTTATCCACATCGGTGTCCAGGAAAGCGGCGATCGAATGTTGAACCTCGATCTTGACCAGATCACCCACCTTCAGATTTCCCAGGTTTTTCGCCTTGTCGCTGAGCTGAATGTGCACCTGGCGACCTTCTTCGCCTTCAAGGACAACCTGATGATTGGCCGGATCAACTGCGAGCACCTTGGTGGTGACCTGATCCTTTTCGACAGTCGCCGACAACGGAATATCGGCAGCGAACGCCGTGGAAGCAGACAGAACAGTGGCGAGTGCAATGGCGTGCGTCAGTGCTTGGAGCTTCATAAGCGGTACGTTCCCTGTGATGGATGGCAGCCCCCATCGCCAACGTATTCAGCGATGGGAGTGCCACTGAGCATAGACGCGCATCAGGGTTTGTTCAGCGATCGCTGCGCGGTGTCCTGCGCCGTGGACTCACCACTGGCGGTGCCTTTCCCGGAACGCTGCCGCTGTTTGGGATCGGTGGGACGCAGTGCATCATTGTCGCGTTCGGTTTCACCCGGCGGACGAGGTTCGTCGGGGTGCTCGCTATCAGGGACAGTATTCATGCCAGGCCTCCTCAGGCTTCGGGGTCATCGAGTTCCCGCGCCACGTTCACGGCGGGCGAGTCCTTGTGCAGTTCATCGGCCTTGGCTTTGAGCAGCTGCCACTGCTCAAGATCGATCGCACCCTGCCCCAACAGATCGTCAGCGATGCGCTGCAAATCAAAGTAATGGGCATCCGGGGACTGTTGCCAGTACGTCTGATCGTCAAACATTTGCTGCCAGGTCGTCAGGTCTGGCGGTTTCAGTTCCTCGCTCATGGATCGGATCCTCGGCCATGTTCCTCGGTAGAGGCGGCATTCTGGAGAGAGTTCCAATCGATTTCTTCTCCGGCCCGGAGCGCGGAATCAGTACCCGGTCATCTCCAGATAGCCCTGCCCGCCCCGGTTGCCGCTCAGGCGCACCGGCCCTTCCCAATACGGAATGCGCAGGTTCATCCAGGCATCGGGATTGATTGCATCGAGGGTGATCTGCAGATCTTTTCCCGGAATGCCGATCGACCAGCGCACCGGCATCGAACGTCCGGCTACCTTCGCAGTGTCCTGCGGGGTCAGCTTGATCTGCCCGGCCTGCAGCGTTTCAGTCTGGCCATCGGCAGCAATCCACGTACCGGTGAGATAAGGCGCACCTTCCTTCTGACGCATGCGGTAAAGCATGACGTGTTCGCCGCTGTCCAGATGCAGGGAGAACCAGTCCCACCCGGTCTGGTTGGCGGTCAGCGGCTGGCTGCTCCACTCGCGATCAAGCCAGGCCGGGCCGTTGACGGTGTAGGTCTGACCGTCGATCTGCAGGGTACCGCTGGCCTGGAAAAACGGCTGGCTGTAGTAATACGACGCCTGCCCCTGTTCGGATTTCTGGCTGAAACCCTTGTCACCCTGCAGCACCAGCGGACGGCTGGAAGTCAGGCGCAGTTGGTAGCTGAAGTTTTTATCCCGAGCGCTGAGTTGCAGGTCGGCCAGCGGATCGCTTGCCTGACTGACGAAACGCCAGTCATCGATCCACGCCTCGAACGGCACTGCCTGCACCCCGGCCTGCCCGACGCCGCCACGGGCGTAACGCTCGGCAGCGTGGTGGACGCTGGCTGAGGTCACCGCCGCATGCCCGAGCCAGATCGTCTGGTTGGCCCAGCCCGGCTGCTGCGGCGAGGCGTTCAGAGCGCTGCGAAACAACGTCCACTGCACGCCGAAATCGTTGCCCTGCGCATCCTTGAGATTGGCCGTCACATACCACCATTCGATACGGAAACCGTCATGGGCGCCGTGATCCGCCGGAAAGCTGAACACTCGCCCCGGCACCACCGGCGTGAAGGCCTGCGCCTGGGCGCCCATCCCGGCGAAGCCCTTCTGCTCCGGTGCGGGGTTGTCGCAACCACTGAGCAACAACGCCAGAAAAACCGCCAGAAACACCACCGCAAACCTAGTCCTCATGAGCAAACGTCCTCAACAAGTCCGCCGGTTGCGTGCGGTACAGCGAATAGAGCGGCCACGCCGAGGCCAGCAACGTCGCCAGCAGCGCCAGCCCCATCAGTTGCAGCAACTGCAATGGAAACAACCGCAGCGGCAGACGCCAGCCAAAGGCCTGCACATTGATGACCGCGTCCAGGCACCACGCCAGACCGATGCCCAACGGCAAGGCCAGCACCAGCGTCAACAGCGCCAGCAGCCACGTTTGCCCAAGGTTGAGCAGCATCAACTGGCGTCGCGTCACGCCCAGGGCCCACAACGGCGCGAGCTGGCCGAGGCGGCTTTGGCTCTGGGTCAGCAGGCTGATGAACAGCGCCACACCGGCGACGGCCAGCGTCAGGCTATTCAATGCGGCGGTCGCGGCGAAGGTGCGTTCGAAGACTTGCACCGACCAGCCTTTGAGCCGCGCCTGATCGACGATGCGGCTGTCATCAAGCTGAAAGCGCGCCTGCAAGGCACTGAGCAGCGCCGGGATATTCGGCGGGTCGATGCGCAGGTTGAAACGGTTCGGCGTCAGTTGCGGCCAGCCGCGCAAAAGATGATTGCTGTTGACCAGCACATGCCCCTTGGGGTTGCCGTAGTCGGCGTAGATGCCGACGATGCGTGGCGACCACGACCCGCCCGGCGTGGGAATCGTCAGGTGATCGCCCGGCCTCACTTTCAAGCGACGCGCCAGTTGTTCGCTGAGCATCACTGCATCGTCCTTGGCCAGCGCCGCCCACGGGTCATCGCCGCGCGCTTCGAGCAACGGCCAGTGCTGACGATAGTGCGGATGATCGATGATCCCGAAGACGTCCGCCGGCCAGCCTTGCAGCGTCACAGAGACCTGCCAGTTGGGCATGATCGCGGTGACGCTCGATTGCTGTTTGAGCCAGGTGTACAGCTCCCGCGCCTGAGCCGGGTTGCTCGGGTTCAGATAAAGCTCGGCGGTGAGCCGTTGTTCGAGCCAATCGTCGAAGGTCTGGCGGAAACCGGCGGTCATGCTGCCGGCGCCGATGTTCGCCGCCATTGCCAGCAGCAGCGCCATCAACGCCAGACTCAGCGCCGGCAATTGCTGGCGGCAATCGGCGAGAAACCACTGCCCGAGCACCGAGCGGCTGCGCCCGAGCAACCCGTTGAGCAACGAACTGAGCAACACTGGCAGCGCCAGCGCGGCGCCGAGCAACAATCCCGCCATCAACACAAAACCGCTGGCGAGACTGTTGCCCCACACCAGCGCGGCCAACGCAATCGCCGCACATACGCCGGCCACCCAGCCCTGACGTCGCAACCAGCGCGCATGTTGTTGATGCCAGGCCTGCGGATCCGCCACCGCCAGCAACGGCAGACGCGCCGCCCGCAGCAAACTGTTGGCCCCGGCCAGCAACGCGCCGAGCAGGCTCAAACCGATGCCGCTGAACCACCACCATGGACTCAGACGCAACTGCCCAGCCACTTCCGCGCCGTAGAGACCGCGCAGGCTGGCCGCGACGTCCGGCAACAGCACGCTCGCCAGCCAGTAACCGCTGACCACGCCGAACAACCCGCCGATCAACGCCAACGCGCCGAGCTCGACGATCAGGCAAGCGATCAGCATCCGCGCGCTGACACCGCAGGCTCTCAAGGTGCGCAGCAATCCCCGGCGCTGTTCCAGCGCCAGACCGATAGCCGCGTGAACAATGAACAAACCGACAATGAACGAGAGAAATCCGAGGGCGTCGAGGTTGAGGTGGAAGCTCTCGGTCAGTCGCGCCAGATTGTTTTCCTCGCCACTGCTCTTGAGCTGTAACTGGCTGTTGAACGCGGCCGGCACCTCGGCGTGAAAATCCTTCGGCAGCAGCAGACGTGACAGCTGATCGGGTTGTTCGAGCACGCGCTGAGCGACGCCGATGTCCACCAACAGCACGCCGGGGGCCATGTCGGTTTGCGCTCGCAGCGGCGGCAACGTCTGCCCGGATTCGGTGGTTGGCGTCGCGCCGTCGGCGAGGTTCAGCGCCCGCAAGGTTTCGGGAGAAATCCAGGTGCTGCCCGGCGGGCTGAAGAACTCGACAATCCGCTCGATCGGCATCGCCTGTCCGGCCACCGCGCTGTCACCGGGCAAGGACACGGGCTCGATGCCCATCAATTGCAGACGCTGGTTTTCGTGATTCTTGAGCGTCAGGCGACCTTGCAGCACCGGCGACACCGGCCAGCCCTGACGCCGAAGGTCAATGAACCATTGTTGCGGGAAGGTCGCGCCGTTCGGCGTGCTGAGGCTGGCCTGGGGTTCGCCGCCGATCAACTGGCTGGCCCTCGCGTAACTGTCCCGCGCCTGACTGTTGAGCGCTTCGACTCCGGTCAACAGGCTGGTGGCCAGCCACAACCCGGTCAGCACGCTGAAAAACTGCACCGGATGGCGCCGCCAGTGACTGAGCAGCGCCGTCAGCGCGTGGCGGAAAACCTTCACGTCAATCGACCGCTGGACAACACCACCCGCTCCGCCAGCCGCGCTGCCACGCGCTGACTGTGGGTGACCATCAGCAGCGTGGTCGGTGTGTCGTCGAGTAATTCCAGCAACAGCCGCAGCACTTCATCGCTGGTGTTTTCGTCGAGGCTGCCGGTGGGCTCGTCGGCCAGTAGCAGTTTCGGTTGTGCGGCCAGTGCCCGACCGAGCGCGACCCGCTGTTGCTGGCCGCCGGAGAGTTGTTCGGGATAGCGCTTGAGCAATTCGCCCAGCCCCAGGCGTTGCACCAGATGATGCTGCCAGCGCGGGTCATGCCGACCGGCGAGCCGCGCCTGAAACGCCAGGTTGTCCTCGATCCGCAGACTGCCGATCAGGTTGAACTGCTGGAACACCAGACCGATTTCGGTGCGCCGCCAGTTGGCCAGTTGCGCCTCGTTCATCCGGTCCAGACGGTGCTCGCCGCTGCTGATGCTGCCGCTGTCGACCTTGTCGAGCCCGGCGATCAGGTGCAGCAGCGTGCTCTTGCCGCTGCCCGACTCGCCCATCAGCGCCAGGCTGCTGCCAGGCTTGAGCGTCAGGTCGATGCCTTGCAGCACCGGCAACGGGCCTTGCGGGGTGAGGTAGCTTTTGAAGACGTTTTGAACCTGGAGCATGCCGCCATCCGATCGATCCGTGTCGGCCAAGGATAGCGGATACAAGGAATGGATCTGAACTCTGCTTTGTCTGATCCGCCCTCATCGCGAGCAAGCTCGCTTCCACAGGAAACTGCATTCCAAATGTGGGAGCGAGCTTGCTCGCGATGAGGCCAGCCTGGACAACCCATAAATCACTGACCCACCGCCACACTCGTCGGCGCCTCACCCGGCGTCACGATGCTGCTCAGGTCGATGTGTTTCCACTCGGGTTTGGCCCCCAGCCGCGCGTTGAAGCGGTAGTTGAAGGTGAATTCATCCGCCGTCGCCACGCTCAGCGGTTTGCCGTACACCGCTTCGATTCCCGGCAGGTCGTAGCCCATCAACTGCAGCAGGGTCGGGAAGATGTTGTAGTGACTGGAACGGTCCTTGTTCGCCGCCAGTTGCGCCGACCAGTCGAGCGTCTGTAACTGATCGCCCTGGATCACCACCAGTGGCACCAGCCCTTCTTCTTCCACCGGATCGCCGCCGCAGTGGGTGTTGAGTCCCGGATTCCCACGCTCGTGCAAATCCTGGCCGTGGTCGGAGGTGTAGATCAGCAGCGCGTTGTGCAGATTGGCCTGGGCAAATACCCGCGAGAAGAACTCGCCGACATTCCACAGCACGGTGTTCTTGTAGGCGTTGCGATACAGCACCCAGTCATCCGGCTGGCCGTTGAAACCGGTGCGTTCGCCGGTATCGGCGACTTCCGTGAACTGCCCGCGAGGCAAGGTCGGGCGGTAGGCCATAAAGGCGTCGGGGTATTTGTCGTGCACCGGGAAATGCGCGCCGACCTTGTTGATCAGCACCAGCTCCGGCTTGTCGTCGTTAAGCAGTTCGATCAGCTTGGCCGCGGCGGCCATGTCGCGGTCGCGCACGCTGGTCTGGTCAAATTGCACGAATTCGTCGATGTCCTTTTTCTCGGCGTCGTTCATCAGATTCTGCAGGTTGCCGCCGGTGCGCTGCGCGTCGATGTAGACCGTGCGCATACCGGCCTTTTTGGCGTACTGCCAGATCGACGGCAGTGTGCTGTTGATGCGCATGTAGTCGGCGCGGGTGCCGCCGTAGCGCAAGGTGATGTTGGTGTCGGCGCTGCAATTGGCGATGGACGCCGCGTAACCGTAATTAAAGATTTCGACGCCCGGACGGGCCTGCTTGAGGTTGCTGTGCACACCGAACGGCGCATTGATGTCCAGGTAATTGCCGGAAATGCTTTCGTCGATGATCAGCACGATGTCATGACCGACCGCCGGGCCATTGCGTGCCAGGGTCACCGGCTCACGCGGGCCGACGGTGTTGTGCAGCGCTTCGTAGCCGAACAGGTTCAGATAGGCCAGCGGCGTATACATGATCGGCAATCCGCGCGCGCCCTCGCCGGCCCGCACGAACAACACGGCGCTGAGCAGCAACACACCGCACACCGGCGCAGCGATCCGCAGGGCATTGGGTACCGCAATCGCGTGCCGTGGCTTGAGGCCGATCCCGAACAACAGCAACAACCCGTTGAGCAGCCCGTGGATGATCGCCCCCCGGTACTGATACGCCGCTTCCTGGATGAACCCGCCGGAGTACACCAGCGAGACGAAACTGCTGTAGGTCAGGTAATCGGCGGTCACCCTTGTATACACATCGAAGAACACCGCCGAAACAAACATTGTTAATGCGAACAAATGCCGAATGAAAGTCTGACGTATATAGGCCGTTAGTAATAACGAAAACGTTAGCGTCAAAAACATCGCGCCAAAAAGAAGTACTGCCAACCCCATACCCATCGCATTTAAGCGGTCAAGGTAATATTCGAAATAAAGCAACAGATAAATAATTAAAAGCAGTTCTTTCAGATATCGAAACATGGCAATTCCGGGCGCGTCCGACGAAGCATTGTCAAGGGATTGTCGGTCAAAATCTGACACTAGCACCGGGCCATCAAAGCGCAAGAAATGTCGGACATAATCAAAAAGCGTCAAAAAACTGTTGACTCAAATCTGACACACCCAAGTCGTTAAAACCCTTGAATTTCGCGGCCTACGACCGTTTATCGTTTTCTTCGAATTGTGAAAAACATGTCAAGGACGGGACAAATCCATCTACAGCAAGCACTTGATGGCCATTCGCCCCCAAATTTGGGGGTGTTATACACCTGCAACATGTCATTTTGCTGACACGCTTTTCCCACGCTGCGCTATACCCCTTTTGACAGTTCAATTTCGATCTTCCATCACCGTCTTACGAGGCACGCCAATATGGACGTGAGCGTATTTGGTACGGGCTATGTTGGCCTGATACAAGCAGCCGCACTTGCCGATGTCGGACATCGCGTATTGTGCGTCGATATTGACCCGAACAAAATTAAACAACTGCAACAGGCAGTACCGCCTATTAGCGAACCGGGTCTCTCGGCAACTTTGGAAGAAAACATCAAGGCCGGGCGTTTGTTATTCAGCACCCAGGCCAGCGATGCGGTGGAACATGCCGGACTGATCTTCATCGCCGTGGGCACGCCAGCCGACGAAGACGGTTCCGCCGACCTCAGCCATGTGCTCAACGTGGCACGGCAGATCGCAAGCTTCATGGAGGACGATCGCACGCTGATCATCAAATCCACGGTGCCGGTCGGCACGGCGGATCAGGTGCTGCACACCGCTGAAGAAGAACTGCAACGGCGCGGCAAAAGCGCTCTGGCGGTGCGAGTGGTGTCCAACCCCGAATTTCTCAAGGAAGGCAGTGCCCTCGCCGACTGCATGCGTCCGGACCGGATCATCGTCGGCACCCGCGACGATTTGGCCCGCGAGCAAATGAGCGAGCTGTACGCGCCGTTCTGCCGTAACCACGAAAAACTGATGTTCATGGACAACCGCAGCGCCGAGCTGACCAAGTACGCGGCCAACGCGATGCTCGCCACCCGCATCAGCTTCATGAACGAGCTGGCCAACCTCACCGAACTGCTCGGCGCCGATATCGAAGCGGTGCGCAAGGGCATCGGTTCCGACCCGCGCATCGGCTATCACTTTATCTACCCCGGCTGCGGTTTTGGCGGTTCGTGCTTTCCCAAGGACCTGCGCGCCCTGCTTCACACCGCCGAACACAACGGCATGCCGCTCAAACTGCTGCGCAGCGTCACCGACGTCAACGACAGCCAGCGGCACATCCTGTTCAGCAAGCTCAAGGCGCAATTCCCTCAAGGCCTGGCCGGCAAGTCGATCGCGATCTGGGGTTTGGCGTTCAAGCCGAACACCGATGACATGCGCGAAGCCCCCAGCCGTTATCTGATGGATGCGCTGTGGGCCGAAGGCGCCAGCGTGCAGGCCTACGATCCGGAAGCGATGTCCGAATGCCGGCGCATTTACGGTTACCGCAATGACCTGCACCTGTGCGCCACCCGCGACGACACCCTGGAAGACGCCGACGCACTGGTGATCTGCACCGAGTGGAAGAATTTCCGCGTGGTGGATTTCGAGCTGCTGGCCAGCAAGCTGCGCTCGAAAGTCATCATCGATGGGCGCAACCTCTACAACCCGGAACAAGTCGCAGCCGCCGGCCTGCACTACAGCGGCATCGGTCTGCGCCACATCGCGCCTGACGGGTTGCGGCCATGAAAATCCTCGTCACCGGTGCGGCCGGGTTCATTGGTGCTCATTGCGTACTGCGGCTGGTGCGCGACGGCCATCAGGTGATCGGCCTGGACAACTTCAACGGCTACTACGATCCGCAGCTCAAGCACGATCGGGTGGATTGGGTGCGCGAGCAGATCGGCGACTTTCAGCTCGCCATGATCGATCTGGCGGACGCGTCGGCTCTGCAAGCGTTGTTCGCAAGCGAACGGCCGCAAGTCGTGGTCCACCTCGCGGCGCAGGCCGGGGTGCGTTATTCGCTGGAAAATCCACGGGCCTATCTGGACAGCAACCTCGACGGTTTCCTGAACATCCTGGAGTGCTGCCGCCGGCACCCGGTCGAGCACCTGATCTACGCCTCGTCCAGTTCGGTATACGGCGCCAACCAGCACACGCCTTACTCGGTACAGGACGGCGTCAATCACCCGCTGTCGCTGTACGCCGCGACCAAGAAAGCCAATGAATTGATGGCCCACAGTTACAGCCATCTGTTCGGCATCGCCTGCACCGGGCTGCGGTTTTTCACGGTGTACGGGCCCTGGGGCCGGCCGGACATGTCGCCGATCCAGTTCGCCAGGGCCATCAGTGAAGGCTCGCCGCTGAAGCTGTTCAACTACGGCGAGCATCAGCGTGATTTCACCTACATCGACGACATCATCGAAAGCATCGCACGCCTGATCGAGCGCGCGCCCCGGGCCAATCCCGAGTGGAACCGCGAACAGCCCGACCCGGCCAGCAGCATGGCCCCGTGGCGCCTGTTCAACATCGGCGGCCAGCACCCGGTCGAGCTGAAGACCTACCTCGCCCTGCTGGAAAAGCACCTCGGCCAGAAAGCCGTGGTCGAGCTGCTGCCGCTGCAACCGGGCGACGTGCTCAACACCTGCGCCGAGGCCGGCGATCTGGCCCAGGCCACCGGGTTTCAGCCCCGGATCGAGCTGGATGAGGGACTGGGGCGGTTCATCGCCTGGTTCCGCGATTACTACCCCACTGCCTATCGCCCACGCGCCGCACGCGGCTGACCATCAGCGGAGGACTCCATGACTGGACATGAAAAAGGTGTACCGATCCAACATCTGGTGCGTGACAAACGCATGGATCCGGAACAGCGAATGCGCCTCGACGCGGCGATCCATCGTCAGGGCCAGGGCTGGGTGACCGGTCGCGAAGGTGGCCGGCCGTGGCAACTGTCGCGCACCAACCGGGTGGTGGCCTGCCTCGGCGCACTGATGATTCTGCTGCTGATTTCGCCGCTGCTGATCGGTCTGGCGCTGGCCATCAAGTTCACCAGCAAAGGCCCGGTGATGTTCGTGCAGAAACGCACCGGCTACCGCGGCCGCAAGTTCGGCATGTACAAGTTCCGGACCATGGTCGCCAACGCCGAAGAGCTCAAGGAGTCGCTGCGCCATCTGAACAAGCACGGTGCCGACGCCATCGATTTCAAGATCGACAAGGACCCGCGCATCACCGGGATCGGCGGTTTCCTGCGGC
Source organism: Pseudomonas sp. MCal1 (assembly GCF_026341415.1). Taxonomy (NCBI): domain Bacteria; kingdom Pseudomonadati; phylum Pseudomonadota; class Gammaproteobacteria; order Pseudomonadales; family Pseudomonadaceae; genus Pseudomonas; species Pseudomonas sp. MCal1. The sequence goes on along the minus strand of NZ_JAKUMP010000008.1, from coordinate 113,999 downwards.
GTACCAGCCTCGATGAATTGCCCAACCTGATCAATGTAGTGACCGGCGACATGCGTCTGGTCGGCCCTCGCCCGACCTCGTTCAACGCCTACCGCTACAAGGACAGTCACCTCGCTCGTCTGGCGATCTACCCCGGCATGACCGGCCTGTGGCAGATCTCCGGACGCAGCAACATCGACTTCGACCAGCGCGTTGAGTTGGACCTCAGCTATATCGCCGAGCAGAGCCTTTTGCTTGATCTGAAGATTCTGTTGAAAACCCCCTTCAAAGTATTCAGCGGCCACGGAGCAAGCTAATGGACGGTTCAACCAACAAAAGCCTGAGCATTGCCAGCCCCAGCGAGTCGAACCTGACTTCGACCGTGCTGGACCTGGATCTGCGGATCCTGTTCCTGACCGCCGCCAATCCCGGCGCCGGCACCACCACCAGCGCGCTGGCGCTGGCCAGTCAACTGGCGCAAATGAGCAGCGGCCAAGTGCTGTACGTCGACGCCAGCCAGTCGGCGAGCAACCTGACCCAGCAACTGAACCTGAGCAAGGAGCGCGGCCTGCGCGACCTGCTGTTCAATCCGGACAATCCGCCGCTGTTGCAGGACTGCGTGGTGCAGGTGTCGAGCCTGCCGTTCCACGTGCTGCCCAACGGCCGGCCGATCCGCACCATGGAACACCTGACCGCCGAGCGCCTGAGCCCGTTGCTCGATCAACTGGGCAGCCAGTACCGCTTTGTGGTGATCGACGGCGACGCGGTGTATTCGGCTGCCGACACGCTGGTCATCAGCACCCAGGTCGACGGCGTGGTGTTCGTGGTACGGGCCGAAGACACCCGCTGGGAAGTCGCGCAAGCGGCGGTGCAGCGGTTGACCCAGGCCGGGGCGAAAGTGGTCGGCAGCGTGTTCAACCGGCGCAAGTACTACATGCCCAAATGGCTGTACAAAAACCTGTAAGCAACCGCGAGGGATGACGCCATGAACGCCAAGATACTGGTTCTGCTGATGCTGCCGCTTGCAGGTTGCTCAAGCACTTCCGAAACCCAGAACATGCCGGTGAATATTCTCACCGCCACCCCGGCCAACGCCCAGGCCACCGACATGCCCAAGGTCGAACAGACCCTGCGCCCGCAAGACGTGCTGGACGTGATCTTCCACATCAGCACCAGCGGCTCGGACGCCTACCGCGTGCAGTCGGGTGACCAGATCGGCCTGAACTTCACCGCCGCCAGTCAGCTCAACGGCAACCAGTTGGTGCTGCCGGACGGCACCATCGAACTGCCGGGCGCCAACACTTCGGTGAAAATCGCCGGGCTGACCAGCGACGAAGCGCGCCAGGAAATCCAGCGCGCCTACCAACGCAAACAGCTGTTCCAGCCCAACCGCAATCAGTTGACGGTGCAGATCATCAGCCCGCTGACCAACGAGCAGAATCTGAAAAACGCCCTCAACCACCCGGCCACCGGCATGAGCCGCGAGATCACCGTCGGCACCGACGGTTACGCGAGCTTCCCGGAAATCGGCGCGGTGCCGCTGCAAGGCATGACCGTCAACCAGCTCGAAACCTTCCTCAACAAGAAGTACGCGCAACTGCCGGGCCGGATGACCGTGGACGTGCTGCTCAAGTCCACCGCCGGCAACGAGATCTACGTGCTGGGCGAAGTCGGTCAGCCGGGCTCCTACCCGATCCGCCGGCCAGTGTCGGTGCTTGAGGCGCTGACCCTGGCGCGCGGCACCAACGTCAAGGCGCGGCTCGATTCGGTGGTGATCATGCGGCGCAACGGCAATCAGGTGCAGGCCGTGCGTTATGACGTCGAGAAAGCGTTGTCGGGCGAGGCGCCGCAAATCGCCTACCTGCAACCGGACGACATGCTGTACGTGCCGAAAACCAAACTGGCCAGCGCCGGCGAACTCGCCCGGCAACTGGCCGACGTGGTGCTATTCCAGGGCGTGGGCTTCAGCTTCGGCTACCGCGTCGACAACAAAGACAGCAACAACAACTGACTCTCAGGTGACCGACCATGAATCCAAAGGAAAACTACCTGCATGAGTTCTTCAGGATCTTCTTCGCCAACAAGCAGCTGGTGAAGCGCGTCTTCCTGATCTTTGCAGTGATCGCCCTGGTGCTGCCGCTGCTGCTCAAACAGAGCTTCGATATCACCGCTCAAGTGATCGTGCAGTCGAAAAAACTTTCACAGGGCGACGCCACCACGTCGCTGACCGTGGACAACGCCACCTTCATCCCGCCGTCGCTGGCGGACATGGAAACCGAGAGCAATATCCTGCGCTCGCCGGCGCTGATCCGTCAGACCATCAGCGAGCTGCGCGACAAGGGCGAATACACTCCGTCGCCGGGCCTGTTCAGCAAATTGGTGGGCGAACCGTTCAAGCGCTACATCAGCTCGCCGCTGCGCCAGTACGTGATCAACCCGGTGCGCAACACCCTCGGGCTTGAAACCGATCCGGTGCGCGACACCGCGCTCGATGCGCTGACCCAGCAAGCCATCGACAGCCTGAAAATCGAGACCCTGCCCGGCTCCAACGTGATCTCGATCGTCTACAGCTTCCCCGATCCGCATCAAGGCACGAACTTCGTCTCTGCCCTGCTGCAAAACTACCTGGTGAGCCGTCAGGCGCTGCAATCGATCGATCTGCCGCAGTCCTTCTACGAAACCAAGAAGCATCTGTATCAGGTGCGCCTCGATGGACTGGAAGGCAATCGTCAGGCGCTGCTGGAAAGCGTTGGCGCGTCGGATCCGAAGGAGGAAATCACCTTCCGCCTCAACGCGATCAACACCGAAGAGCAGGCGCTGAACCTGTACCGCGACCGCCTGCTGCAGAGCCAGCGCTGGCTCGAGTACCTGAAGACCGCGCTGGCCGCCGCCAGCAACAGCAAACTCAACGACTACACCTTCCCCTACACCTTCACCACCACCGTCGACAACGTGGCGTTCGAGGACCGGGAAATCAAACAGATGGGCGAGCAACTGACCACCCAGGTCAGCCGCTACATGAACGATCTGGCGGTGTTCCAGCCCGGCAGCGAACCGATGCTGCTGACCCGCGAACAGATTGCCCGCACCCGTCAGCAGTTCCTCAAAGTGGTGAGTAACCGCATCCAGGAACGCACCAACGACCTGGCGGTGGTCCAGCAAGTAATCGATCAGAAAACCGCGCGCATCGCCGACTTCAAGGCGCGTATCCATGAGTTGCAGCAGACCCAGAGCAAGCTGCGGCAGATGGACACTGAAATCGATGCCCTGCACGCCGCGTTCTCGACCTACGCCCAGCGCTTTGCCGAAAGCAGCACCACCCGCTCGCTGAGCGACGACTTGTCCAACGCCCGGGTGTTGAGCCCGCCGTTCGAGCCGACCGAAGCAGCGTTTCCCAAACCGATGCTGATCATTCCGTTCGGTTTGTTCACCGGCCTGTTGCTGGCGATTGCACTGGTCTACGTGCGTGAGTTCTTCGACCACCGCTTCAAACACCCGGCGCAAATCAGCCACGAACTGGGCCTGCCGGTGCTGCTGGTGATCAACGATCAGAACGCGCAGCCGAGCAATCCGCACAAGAACTGGACCGTGCCAAGCTTCGTGCACTGGGTGCGCAATTGAACACGCCCGCCACCCCGAACGCCGCCCTGCCGATCGTGCATTTGCTCAGCAGCGGCGGGTTCTACGGGGCCGAGCGGATGTTGCTCGATCATTGCCTGGCGACGCCGGGGCAGCACCAGGTGCTGTTCCTCGATGCGCCGCCGGAACTGATCGCGCGCTTTCGCGAAGCCGGCGTCGATGCACAAGGCTGCGCAGGGCTCGCTGCCCTGCTGCGGCACTTGCGTCAGCGGCGCGGTGAACGTCCGTTGATCAACACTCACAATTTCAAAGGCCTGTTGTTCGGCTGGGTCGGCGCCACGCTGTTGCGCCTGCCACTGGTGATCACCCAACACGGCTTCACCCCGCGCAGCCGCAAGCAAAAGTTCTACACCTGGCTGAGCCTGCAACTGTGCCGCACGGCGTCGGTGGATCGGGTGGTGTGCGTCGCCGAAAGCATCGCGCAGTTGCACCGTCAGGCCAGCGTGCGCGCGGAGAAGTTGCAGGTGATTCCCAACGGTCTGCCGGCAGCCGCCGCGCTGCTTTCCGAAGCGCCCCGGCAACGCTGGCTCGCCGGTTACGTCGGGCGTCTGAGCAGTGAAAAAGGCCCGGATCTGTTTCTCGACGCGCTGATTCCGCTGTGTCACCAACACCCGCAACTCGATGCGGTGATGCTCGGCGACGGCCCGGAACGCAAAGACTTGCAGGCGCGAATCGACGCCGCCGGTTTGCAACAGCGCATCCGCTTGCCGGGTTATCAGACCGACATGCGGCATTGGTGGCAGCAACTCGATGCGCTGGTGATCAGCTCGCGCACCGAAGGCACGCCGATGATTCTGCTGGAAGCGATGCAGGCCGGGGTGCCGGTCGTGGCATTCGGCGTCGGCGGAATTCCCGACGTGCTGGAGAACCGCCACAACGGTTTGCTCGCTGCCCCGACCGATAGCGCCGCCCTCGCCCGCCAGCTCGACACGTTGCTGTCCGAGCCAGGCCTGGCGCGGCAACTGCGCGACAACGCAAAACGCACGCAACAGGACCGCTACGACCTCAAGGCCCTGGCCGAACGCTGGTCGCAGCTGTACATCCGCACGGCACGGGAGGCACGCGCATGATTTTCCCGCTCTCGATCGTCAGTCTGCTGGGCCTGGTCTGCATCGCTCTGCTGGCCAGCCCCTGGCCCTATCTCGCGCCGGGCGCCGTGCTCGGCCTGGTGGGGTTCGCGGTGTTGTACCGCAAACCGACCTGGGGCCTGCTCGGCATTGCCGCCCTGGTACCGTTCGAGGGTTTCTTCAAGGACAGCTCACTGTCCGGCAGCAAACTGATCGGCGCTTCGCTGGCGGTGATCCTGATGCTGCAACTGGCGATGCACCAGATTCCCTCGGATCGTCTGCGCAGCAATATCTGGCGCTTTCTGATCGCCTTCATGACCCTGTACTTTCTGAGCCTGCTCGACACCGATGACATGGGCATGTCGCTCGGCCACCTGCGGGAGATCAGCGTCGGCCTGATCCTGTTTGTCATCACCCTGCTGATCGGCCGCGAGCTGAACCTTGACCTGTTCGCCCGGCTGGTGACCCTGGCCGTCAGCATGACCTGCGCCATGGCCATGTTCTCCACCAAATTCCAGGATCAGGGCCGCGCCGCCGGCCTGCTCGAAGACCCCAACGCCTTCGCCCTGCTGATCGCGTTTGCCATTCCATTGGGGCTGCTGCTGGTGATCCGCAGCCCGAACTTGCTGCATCGGCTGTTCTGGGGCGGTTGCTGCCTGCTGCTGCTCGGCGGCATGACCAAGACCGAATCGCGCTCCGGGCTGGTGGTGCTGGCCTTGAGTCTGGTGATCGGTTGCTGGCACTACCGCGCACAACTGACGCGCATTCGTCCCCGTCACCTGGGCTTTGCCATGCTCGGCGCGGCGATCGTGATTCCGCTGGCGATCTATGCGATGCCTGCCGGTTACATCGCGCGCATCCAGTCCCTCAGCGTGTTGAGCGCCGGCGCCAAGGGGCACAACGATGAATCCCTCGGTCGCCGTGCCTCATACATCGTGGTCGGCGGCCAGATGATGCGCGAGAACCCGCTGCTCGGTTCCGGCCCCGGCACCTTCCCCCTGCACTACGCCACCACCGGCTATGCCAAGGCGTTTTCCGCGAACCGCAAGATCGGCGATCTGTACCGTCGGGCGCACAACACCTACCTGGAAATCTTCAGTGAACTGGGGGTTCCCGCCGGTCTGATGTTCGTCGGCATGCTCGCGCTGGGCCTGTACAACCTGATGCGGGCACGCAAGGAATGGATGCAGCGGCGCAACTGGCAACAGGCGGATCTGATGACCCACCTCGGGGTGAGTTTCCTGTCGCTGACGCTGTTCCTGATGTTCCTCAGCGCGCCGAACCAGAAATACCTGTGGATCATGCTCGCGCTGACCAGCGTCCTGCGCCTGAAAGCCGAGCAGGCGCCAATGACGGAGGCCAAAGCATGAGCCGGATCAGTATTGTCATCCCGATGTTCAACGAGGCGCGGCACATTGGTCGCACCCTGCTGGCCGCGCAGAAAGCCGCCCACGCCGCCGATGTCGAATGCGAGCTGATCGTGGTCGACAACGGCTCCAGCGACGACGGCCCGCAGATCGCCCGGCAGTTCGGCGCCCAGGTGCTGGTAATGCCGGGACTGCTGATCGGCGCGTTGCGCAATCGCGGCACGGCCATTGCCACCGGGGAATGGCTGGCGTTCATCGACGCCGATATCGAGATGCCGGAAGACTGGCTGCGGCCGTTGTTCGACATCGAAGCCAGCGGCCAGGCCGACGTCTTCGGTCTCGATCTGCACACGCCCGCCGCCGCGCCGTGGTACGCCACCGCGTGGCAGCGCCGTACCTTGCGCCCGACCACGCACACCAGCCATGTCGTCGACTGGCTGCCCAGTGCCAACCTGCTGCTGCGCCGGCGCTGGTTCGACAAGGTCGGCGGTTTCAATGAAAACCTGCGCACCGGCGAAGACAAGGAATTCACCCTGCGCCTGCACGAACACGGCGCGCGGCTGCTGTCGATCAATGAAAACGTCGCGCTGCACTGGGGCTATGAAATGAACTGGCGCGAATGGATGGGCAAGGAACTGTGGCGTCAGGGCAGTCATTTGCAATTGCTCCGTACCCACGGTTTCAGCCTGCGCCTGCTGCGGTTTCCGATGCTGTCGATCCTGGTCTGGATTCTCGATTTTCTGGCGATATCCGCCCTGCTCGACGGTTTCCCCCATCACGCCGCGGTCATGGTGATGCTGACGCTGCTTCCGGGGCTGTTACTCAGCGTGCGCCAGAGCCACCGGCAACATGACCTCGGTTTCACCCTGCAACTGTGGGGCCTGCACTGGATGCGCCTGCACCTGGCGGGCGCCGCGTTCATTCTCAGTCTGTGTCATTGGAACGCCAGGAGGCCTGCCCGTGGCTGAATTCATTTTCTGGATGTGCCTGCTGCTGCCGGTGTACGCCTATGTCGGCTATCCACTGCTGCTGACGCTGCTCGCGCCGCTGTTCCCGGCGTGGCGCCACAGCCCGGCACCGCCGCTGAACATCAGCATCGTTATCGCCGCCCACAACGAGGCGCGGCACATCGAACACAAGCTGCGCTCGCTGCTGTCGCAGGACTATCAGCCGGCCTCCCTGCAAATCATTCTGGCCAGCGACGGATCCACCGACGACACCGTGGCCTGCGCGCACAAAGTCGTCGACCCGCGAATCACCGTGCTCGACCTGCCCCGCCAGGGCAAGGCTGCCACGCTGAATGCCGGTACAGCGCTGGCCACGGGCGACATTCTGGTGTTCACCGACGCCGACAACCAATGGTCGCGGGAAACCCTCGGCTACCTGCTGGCGCCCCTGAGCGATCCGCAAGTCGGCGCTTGCGCCGGGCACATGGTGATCCCGGTTACCGGTGGCGGCTTGAGCGTCGGTGACAGCCTGTACCGGCATTACGAGGGCTGGTTGCGCCGGGTCGAGAATCGCACCGGTTGCATGGTCTCCGCCGACGGCGCCCTGCTCGCCCTGCGCCGCGAACTGTTCGAGAACGTACCGGCGGAGGTCAACGACGATTTCTTCATCAGCACCTGCGCGCCGGTGAAATTCAAACGCATCGTCTACGTGCCCGAAGCGCAAGTGATCGACCACGGCGTGGATGAAGCCGACAAGCAGTTTCGCCGTCGCCAGCGGGTCACTGTCGGTGGCCTGCAAAGCCTGGCGCAACGCAGTGAACTGCTCAATCCGTTCAAGCATGGGCTGTATTCGATTGCGTTGATCAGCCACAAGTTGATCCGCCGCCTGGCGCCGATCCTGTTGCTGCCACTGCTGCTGAGCAATTTATGGCTGTGGGAAGAGCACGGTTTCTATCGCCTCTGCCTGATCGCGCAACTGGTCGGCTACGCCATCGCGATTGCTGGCCTGCTGGATTCGCAACACCGCTTGCCCAAACCGTTTCGCCTTGCGGCATTCCTGCTGGTGACACTGGCGGGCATGAGTATCGGCCTGTGGCAGTTCCTGCGCGGCCAGCGTTACGCCCAGTGGAACCCTGACCAAAACCGTTGAGAGGGACAGTGCCATGGCGATCAAACAACTGATTAAACGCACCAGCGGCTGGCTCTATCTCAACTCGTCCGTGGGACGAAACCAGTTGCACGGCGCCGGCGTGATCCTGATGTTGCACCGGGTGCTGTCCAACGACCGCGCCGCCGACCTGCCGCACCGCAACGAACTGTGCGTCGGGCCCAAGGCCTTCGAACATTTGCTGGTGTGGCTGCGCAGGCATTTCGATTGCGTGCCGCTGATGGAGATCCTGCAGCCCAACGCCTTGCGCACCGAGCGTCCGCAAGTGGCGCTGACCTTCGACGACGGCTGGCGCGACAACGCCGCCAACGCCTTCGCGCTGCTACAGAAACATCAGGTGCCGGCGAGCATTTTTCTCTCCACCGATTTCATCGGCAGCCGACAGCGTTTCTGGTGGGAAAGCATCGGCGAAACCCTGTGGGGCAGCCATGGCGAAAAAGCCCGCACGCATCTGATCGAATGCCTGCGATCGATCGGCCAGCCGTTGCCAGTACTGCTGGACGACATCGACGTGGATCGGCGCAGTCTGACTCTGTTGCATTACCTGCAAGGGCTTAAGGCACTTGACCCGATGATGCTCGAACACCTGACCGACCAGTGCCCGCAAGAGTCGCAACCCCAGGCGCTGGACTGGCATCAGGTGCGTTTGATGGAGTCTTCAGGCCTGGTGCGTTTCGGCCCCCACGGCGCCAGTCACGCCATCCTCACCGGCCTTGACGATGTGCGCCTGGGCGAAGAAATCAGTCGCAGCCGCGATGCCCTGCTCAATGGCTGCAACCGGCCATTGCCGGTGTATTGCTACCCCAACGGTGACAACGACGCACGGGTTCGCGAACAGATTGCCAGTCACGATTACCCGTTCGCGCTCGGCACCGGCAGCGGCATTTATCGTGGCAACAGTGATCCGCTGAACCTGCCGCGCTTCGGCGTCAGCCAGCGCACCGCGCGCAATCCGGAACTGCTGTCGTGGCGGATCTATCGCGGGGCGCGGCCATGAGTCGAGGCAATTACCTCAAGCACCTGGCGCTGAGCATGGGCACCAAACTGGCGATGATCGGCCTGCGTCTGCTGAGGAATGTGCTGCTGGCGCGGATCCTCGGCCCCAGCGAACGGGGCCTGTTCGCCCTGCTCAGCACCCTGCCCGATCTGATCAGCGCGGCCACCAGCGGCGGTCTTAATTCGGCGGTCGGTTATCAGGCGGCCAAGCAACGGCCGATGGGGTTGCTGCTGGCTCAGGTGCTGGTGTTCGGTTGCTTGCTCGCGGGTTTGTTGACCTTGCTGGTGGTGGCGCTGGTGCGCGAGTTCGGCAGTGAACTGGACGTGACCATGCAACTCGGTCTGCTGGCGTGGCTGTTGCTGTTGGCGGTGCCGTTGACCGTACTCAAAAGCGGCTTGCTGACCTTGCACAATGCGTCCGGCGGGGTGGTCGCGTTCAATGCCTTGCGCCTGGTGGAATCGTTGGCGCCGCTGCTGCTGTTTCTCGCGCTGTTCTGGATGTGGAAAGAAGCGGCGCTTGAAGCGGCGCTGATCAGTTGGCTGGCCGGCATCAGTCTGGTGGTACTGGTCGGCTGGCTGTGGCTCAAACGCGCGCAGCCGTTGCAGCTGCAATGGGACCGCGCCAGCCAGAACGAACTGCTGCGCTTCAGTGCGCGCAGCCATCCCGATCTGCTGTTCCAGCAGGTGATCCTGCGTTCCGATTACCTGTTCATCGGCGCCCTGCTCGGCAGCACCGCCCTCGGGCATTACGCGATGGCCAGCGCCGCCGCCGAGTTGCTGCTGATCGTCCCGGAAGCGGTGACCACGCCGCTGATGAAACGCCTGCTGCAACAGGACGAAGGCATGGACAAGGTCACCCCGCTGGCCCTGCGCCTGACCGCCACGGTGATGCTCGGCGCCTGCCTGACCATGGCCGTGATCGGCGAATGGCTGATCGTCACCCTGTTCGGGGTCGCCTACCAACCGGCGTATCCGGCGCTGCTGGCGTTGCTGCCGGGGCTGCTGGGCCTGTGCTACGCGAGCATCCTGCGCCTGGACCTGATCGGCAAGAATCGCCCCGGCACGGTGTCGTTGATGATGGGGATCGGCGCGCTGCTCAACCTTGCGCTGAATCTTTTGCTGATTCCGGCCTACGGCATCGTCGGCGCGGCGGCGGCTTCGTCGATTGCCTATCTGGCGGTGACTGTGGCGATGCTGGTGTTGTACTGCCGGTTGAGCGGCGTGGCGTTCTGGCAAACCCTGATCATTCTGCCCAACGACCTCACGCCGATTTGGCTGATGTTGCAGCGTCGCTTTTTACAGCGGAAATCGGCATGAAAGGCCTGGCCCTGCTGCTCGGTCTCGGTCTGTCGCTGGACGCCTTCGCGGCGTCGATGCGCTGGGGCGACATTCGCGACGGCAGCCTGTACCTGCAAGCCGATCGCCCCGATACGGTAACCGTGCGCTGGGCGCCGGCGTGGCAGGCGCAGGCCAACGAAGAGCACATTTACCTGCTCGACGGCCGGGGCCAATTGCAGGGCGACCGCTTCATAAAAGCCAGCGAAACCCGTGGCAGTCAGAGCTGGCCATTGGCGCCGGGCGCCGCGAGTTATCAGCTGGAAATCCCCGGCTACAGCTTCCGCATTTACCGGGTCGAACACGACGAAAACACCGTGGCGCTGTTCGCCCCGGCCAAGGTGCATTTCAGTGCGCAAACCCGTAACGGCGATGAACTGTATTTCAAGGTCGCTGCGGGTGAGCATGCGATATTGGCGGGCAAGTTCCACGGCGGTGTCAGCGGCCTGCAAGCGCAGCGAATCGGCGATGGACAACAGCTGTCATTGGCACTCAAACCCTATCGCGCCTATTGGCAGTTTGATCAGGTGGCGTTGCCGGTCAGCGAACGCGAACAGGTCTGGCGCCTGCGTCTGCAAGGCAGTGGCAAAGCGGCGTTCTGGCTCGATGGCACGACCAATCTGTTTGCACAGACCCCGCAACAGCTCAAACCGCTGCGCGAAGACGACGGCCAGACGCGCCTGACCCTGCACGACAAAGTCCTCGGCCGTACCCCGGATCTGGGCATCGCCCTGCCCTACGTGATGCCGCCGCCGGCCAGTCATCCGCTGCTCGATGCGCTGAAACCGACAGCCGCCAGTTACTACAGTTTTGTCGACGTGACGGCGAAAAATCCGCACTTCGAAGATGCGTTTCGCCAGGTCTATCAGGATCGTTTCGGCATTCGTCAGGACATCACCTTGCTCGCCGGCAGCCAACGTCAGGCCGATCTGCGCGCCGACGTGCAAAGCAACAGCGGCCTCGACGCCTGGCTCGCCGGCACCCGTGCGCTGGGCGGTAAAGGCACCCACTACATCGGGTTCGCCGACGAGCCCAACCTGAATTATTCGAGTTACGAGCAATACCGTTCGATCTTCACCAGCATGGCCCGGCAAGTGCGCAGCGATCCGGCCAATGCCCAGGCCGGTGTGCGTATTGCGATGCCGGCCAGTTCGCGATTGGTCAACGGGCCGTTCGCTGACAACGCGGCGAACAAGCGTGGCATCGACTGGGCGCGGCGCCTGCTGAGTGAGTCCGCCGATCAGGTCGATGCGCTGGCCTGGCACGAGTGGATGATTCGCGATCTGCTCGCCACCCGCGTCTACCGCGACAGCGTGCGCCGGGCGGCGGATCTGGTCGGCCTCGACGCCAAGGGTCAGCCGCGCAAGGCCTTGTTGCTGGACCAGACCAATCTGTCCAGCGGCTCGAGCCTGAGCCCCTACGATCAGGAAACCCATTTCACTTCGCTGTGGTGGGCCTCGGTGGTGATCAACGCCTCCCAGGACGGTTTGCTGACCCTGCTCAACTGGTTCCAGGCCGCCGATGAGCCGCAGTACCCCAAAGGCATGTTGCGGGTGCTGGGCGATGACCGTTTCGAATTGAAACCCGTGGGCCTGGCCCAGCAGTTCATTCAGCAGCATTGGCTGCACAACGTGCTGTGGCTGGAGAACGACGCGTTCGAAGTCGATGTGCTGGCGATGGCCGGCGACGATCAACGCGGGCTGCTCGGCGTGAACAAAGGCACGCGTTTGCAGCGTGTCGATCTGGCGGGTGCCAAATGCCCGTTGAACAACGGCGCGCTGCGTTATTTCGGCGCCGACAACCGCAGTCGCGACGCACCTTTTCGCTGTCAGGACGGTCGCGTGCGCTTCGAGCTGCCCGGGCAGACCCTGTTTGCCCTGAGCTGGAGCGCCTCATGACCGCCCTGTTGATGTCCGGCCGCGCTGGCCCCTGGCCGCGCGATGACTCGCCATCAGGAGCAACGACCATGAATGTTCTGCAAAAAGTCAGCGATCACATCAAACGCAAAGGCCTGCGGGCCACCATGGCCAAGGTGTGGAAGCACTACGTCTTTTCTCACCAGGAACTGCTGTGGATGGAGCGCGATCTGGTCAGTCCGGTGCCGCCCCACAGCCTCAAGCCCTACCCGCCGCTGCGGGTGGTGAAAATCACCCCGGACAACGTCAGCGCCTTCGCCCGCCACTTCGGCGACCGCGTCGGCACCATGGCGGAACTGGCCCGGGAACATCACACCGGGCACATGCATCTGGACGATCAGGGCCATGCGGTGGCCTTCATCTGGGGCACCGCCCGGGACTATTTCGACCGCCACTATTACGGCTGCCTGTTCCCGGTGAAACCCGGTGAATTCTTCGAGTTCGGCGGCGAACTGGCCCGCTCGTATTGGGGCACCGAACTGTCGGTGGACCTGCAACTGCAACTGTGGAAAGCCATGGCCGCCCAGGGCTGCGACAAGGTTGTGGACGTCTGCGAGTTCCACAACATTCCGGCGCTCAAGCTGCACCTGCGCATGGGCTATACCGAACAGGGCCGGATCATGAATGTGTATGAGTTGTTCGGTCGCTGGCGCTTCTATCGCGAAACCCGCTACAGCGGATCGCGTCTGGACGCGCTGCGCAAACCTTCCCGTCCACCTGTCACAGCAACGGCGACCTGAGCCTATGGCGCAATTCGAATGGCGCACCTCGTTGTGCGCACCTGACTTCCCGGCGGCGGCTCATGAAGCGCTGCGCCTGCGGGTGACGGATCACACGCCGTTCAACAGCCTCGACTGGCTGCGTGCGGCAGAGCAGGCGCTCGACGCGCACGAGCGGCTGCATGTATTGCTGGGCTGGGAAGCGGACGAATTGCGCTTTTGCCTGCCGCTGGTGGCCAGCCGTGAACGGTTTTTCGGTTTGCCGTTTCGGGTGGTGCACCACCTGGGTTATCCGCTGGCCGATCGCCTGGCGTTGTTATCACGGCTGAATGCCGAAGACATGCGCCAGGCCTTGCGGCTGATTCGCCAGCGAGTGCCCCACGCCCTGTTGCAACTCAACGAAATCGCCGAGCCGGTCGGCGACGAAAGCCTGCTCACCGAATGGATGGCCCACAGCTCCACCGGCGAACGTCGCTTGAGCTGCCGGGTGCCGGTGCACCTGATCAGCGACGCCGATCGCCAGGAAGTCTCCGGCGACCCGCGCTATAAGCTGCGCCGGGCGCGCAAACGGATTGCCGCGTGCGGCGCCGAAGTCCGGCGGATCATTCCTGACGCGACCAGCATGGGCCCGTTGCTGCAGGCCATCAGTGAAGTCGAAGCGGTCAGTTGGAAAGGCGACGAAGGCGTCGGAATCTTTGCCAGCGAGCGCAGCCGCCGCTGCATGGAAAACGCCTTCACCGCCCTCGCCGCTTCGGATCGGGTCCGCGTGGTGATGCTGGAGTTGGACGGACGTTGCATCAGCTATCGGCTCGGCCTGTTCGAACAGGGCCGGCTCTACGACTACAACCTCGCCTTCCTGCCGCAATACGCCGATCTGGGCAGCGGCCGGGTGTTGCTGGAGGAATGGATTCGCTGGGGGCTGGACGACAATTGGCGCTGGATCGATGCCTCGCGGGTCAGCCTGGAAAACTCCAGCCATCAACTGCACGAACGCATGACCGGGCAACTGGAACACTGGCGCTGGAGCTTCTATTCGTGGCGCCCGAGCGGTCTGTTGCTGGGGCTGGGGCTGCGCGTCTGGCACCGGCTCAAGCCTGCGTTGCAACAATGGCGGGCGAAGCGTGCGGCGGCCAAAGCGGCGGCCATTGCGACAGCTGTGATCAACCCGACCAAGGAGGGCGAACATGCCTCGCCAAGTCATAGTCAACGCTGACGATTTCGGCCTGAGCCCGAACGAAAACGCGGTGATTCTCGGTGCGTTCCAGGCCGGGGTCATCAGTTCCGCCACCGCCATGGCCAACATGCCGGCGTTCGAAGCGGCCTGCGCCTTGGCCCGGCTGCCGCTGCTGGAAGGCCGGATCGGCCTGCACTTCAACCTGACCTACGGCCGACCCTTGAGCCGGGCGATTCTCGAGCGTCGCACTTTCTGCGACAGCCACGGCGTGTTCGACCTCAACCTGCCTCGCCACAGCCTGTGGCTGAGCCGGGAAGATCGCGAGGCGGTGCAGGAAGAATTGCAGGCGCAGTGGCAGCGCTGCGTCGATCACGGGGTGCGTCCCAGCCACCTCGATTCACATCAGCACGTGCACAACATCTGGCCGATCGGCGAGATCGTCGCGCGCTTCGCCGCCCATCAAGGGGTGCCGGTGCGCCTGGCGCGCAACCTGGGGCAAAACCTCAGCCTGCCCAAACGCGTGTTCAAGGGTTTGCTCAACCGTCGGTTGCAAGGTCTGGCCGGGGTTACGGCGGATTACGTCTGCACACCGGTGGACCTGCGCAACGCGCCCGCGCCGACCGACGGTGTGCTGGAAATAGTCGCCCATCCAAACCAGCTCGGGGCGGACTTCGGTGATGCCTATCTGCAACCCGGAGAGTCTCTGAGCCTTGTGCTAGAGCAGCGGCTGGCGGGCGTTCCACGGGTTTCCTATGCCGACTTGAACAGGGATTTCCTACGCGGTGCCGCGGCACTCTGAACGGTTACATAACTTGCAATAAATTCAAAGCTGGCGCTTTGACATGAACTGGCAAGGCTTGATCTATACCCACAAAAGCGACATCCACAACACCCGGGCTTCGGCCACGGAGGGCATCATGAGCGTCATTCAAAAGCTGCGCGAACGTATCAAGCAAAAAGGCCTGAGCCGCACCTTCGGCACGTTGTGGAAACGCTACGTGTTCTTCCATTGGGAACTGTTGTGGATGGAGCGCGACCTGGTCAGCCCGGTACCGCCGCACAAGCTGCGCCCCTACGACGGCCTGCGCAAAGTCGACATCACCGCCGAGAATGCCGGCGCGTTCGCCAAACACTTCGGTGACCGCGTGCAGACCATGGCCGAACTGGCCAACGAGGGCCACACCGGGCACATGTACCTGGACGCCGACGGCCATGCGGTGGCGTTCATCTGGGGCAGCATTCGCGACTACCACGACCGCCACTATTACGGCTGCACCTTCCCGGTCAAACCCGGCGAGTTCTTCGAATTCGGCGGCGAAATGACCCGCGCCTACTTCGGCAGCAGCCTGTCAGTGGACGTCCAGGTCGCCCTCTGGGAGGCCATGGCCGCTCAGGGCTGCCACAAAGTGGTGGATGTCTGCGAAACCCACAACATCCCGGCGCTGAAACTGCACATCCGCATGGGCTACCACGAACAGGGCCGCGTCACCCACGTCTATTGCCTGTTCGGCAAATGGCGGTTCTTCCGCGAAACCCGCTACGCCGGCTCACGCCTGGACCCGCTGCGCAAACCGGGACGGCCGGTGGTGACGGCGGCTGCGCAGGCTTGATCCAGTTTTGAGATTTGCGGCGTTCTCTCTATCGCTTTCGCGAGCAAGCTCGCTCCCACAGTAATTCTCGGTGAACTACATATTTGTGTACGCCGCAAACACTGTGGGAGCGAGCTTGCTCGCGAAGGGGCTCGTAAGCTCAACACACCGGTTCGCCAGAACTTCAGCTTTTAATGACTACCAACGTAAAACACATCGGCATCTGCGCCTCGCGGTTCTGGTACTGGTCATACACGTCTTCCCGGTTCGAGTGCGGGTATTCCTTGAAGTGCGTGATGTTCAGGCCGGCCTCGATGGCGGCGGTGAAGATTGCGCCGAGGCTGTGCACGAACCAGTAGGACTTCGCCGCCGGCTGTTCGACCTTGCCGACGTAGACGATCGGCTTTTCCAGCACGAAAGGTTCTTGGCGGAAATACGAGGTGGCGAGGCGAAACGGGTCTTCGGCCTCGGGGTCGACCATTTCCAGGAATGGGTGGGTTTCGTAGATCACCAGCCGTCCGCCCGGCTTGAGGGTCGAGGCGACGTGGCGGAAGAATTCGCCGATGTCGGGCATCCAGCCAAAGACGCCGATGGTGATCAGCGCGACGTCGAAACGGGCGCGCAGCGCTTCAGGCAAATGATGAATATCGGCTTCGATGAATTCGGCATTGTGCGGCGAACGCTTGTTCAGTTCGCGGGCCTGTTCGAGAAACGCGCTCGACTGATCGATACCGATCACGCTCCGTGCGCCGAGGGCGAACAGTGACAGGCTCTCGCGGCCGTTGTTGCAACACAGCTGAACGACGTCTTTGCCATCGACACCGACCTGCTCGAGCAAGCCGCGAAGGGTGTCGTCGAGGCAGGAAAAGTCAGCCTGCGTGACTTCGGTCAGCAAGGCCTGCCAGTCGGGCGAATCCTGATGATGACGGGCGGAATCATTCCACGCCTGACGATTGCTCTCGACGGCATTTTTATTGTTTGGCACTTCCATGGCGCACTCCGGGCGATGCTCACAATCGAGCGGCCCGAGTCTAGTTCAGCCTCGCGCTACAGGTTGTTGCGAACTTGTAAGCCGACAACACTTGCACCAACGCCTGCATCACGGACAGCTATAGTTAATAGCCTTGGGGAAATCCGCTTCCACAGGTGCTGCCATGGGAATGTTCAGTCGATTGCTGCTGTCCGTTTGTCTACTCGCCGCCACTCAGGCTCAGGCGCTGGACAGCAACTTCAATTACTACGGTTCCGACCAGCCTTTCGCCCACCCCGCTCCGCCGTCGCTGTCCGCTCAGCCACCCCGGCCGTTCGATGACACGCCGCCGCAGGATTTCATCGTCATCCCGGATCGCCACGTGTTCCATGACTCGCAACTGCCCACAGTGGCCGATGCGACGGTGCGGGTGTTCATCCGCACCTACGATGCCGAGCGCGGCATTTACGTCAACGACGAAGTGCTGGACCCGACGTGCGTGCTCGAATGCCTGAGCCCGCCGAATCCACGCAGCAACGCCGTTTACCACTGACACTTGTCCGGACGGGCCAGGCCGAGTTTTTCGATGCGGTAGCGCAGCATGTCGCGGCTCAGGCCCAACAGGCGCGCCGATTTGGTGACGTTCCAGTCGGTCTTGTCGAGCATCTTGCGCACCATGTCGCGTTCGACTTCCGGCAGGTTCATCGACTCGGTGTTGCTCGCCGGACGTGGTTCGAAATGCTGCACTTCGTGCTGATGCTGCGGTGGCAGGTCATCGCACAGACTCATGCAGACATTCAGTTGATGCGCGGCGATGGTGTCGTTCGGCGCCAGCAACACGGTCTGTTCGAGCATGTTGCGCAATTCGCGCACATTGCCCGGCCAGGTGTAACTGAGCAGCAGTTGCTCGGCCTGATCGCTGAAATGCAGGTTCGGTTTGCCGTAGCGCTTGCCGTGGCTGGCGAGGAAGTGCCGGGCCAGCAGCAGGATGTCTTCGCCACGGGCATACAGACGCGGCACCTTGATCGAGATGATCCGCAAACGGAAAAACAGATCACGGCGAAACTTGCCCTGCTGGACCATCTGCTCAAGGTTGCAATTGGTGGCGCTGATCACCCGCAGGTTGACCTTGCGCTCCTTCACCGAGCCGACCCGGCGGATGGTCCGATCCTCGAGCAGTTTGAGCAGCTTGGCCTGCAACAGCAGGTCCATTTCGCCGATCTCGTCAAGGAACAAGGTGCCGCCGTCCGCCGCTTCCACCAGTCCGACCCGGCGATCCTTGGCGTCGGTGAATGCGCCTTTCTCGTGGCCGAACAGTTCTGACTCCACCAGGTTGGACGGAATCGACGCACAGTTGAATTCAACGAACGGGCCCTTGCTGCGCGGACCGTCGAAGTGCAGCGCGCGGGCCACCAGTTCCTTGCCGGTACCGGTCTCACCTTCCACCAGTACCGGCGGCAGGTCGGTGTTGGCCATGCGCCGCTCGGCGTCGAGCAACTGGCCGATGGTGTTTTTCAGGTACTGCATCGGCGACGACTCGCCGATCAGCGCCTGCACGCCGGATTTCTGCGCTTCGCGCTCCTGGTAGAACGACAGCGTGCGCTCCATCCGTTCGGTGGCCAGGGCCTTGTCCAGCAGCAGTTTGAGTTCCGGCAGCGCGACCGGTTTTGTGACGTAATGAAAGGCGCCCTCCTTCATGGCGACCACCGCGTCTTCGACGTTGCCGTAACCGGTCATCATGATCACTTTCAGTTCCGGCGCGCTGATGCGCAGCTTCTGGATCAGATCGTGACCGCTCATGCCCGGCAGCGAGTTGTCGGTCAGGACGATGTCCGGCATGAAACTTTCCAGCTGCGTCAGCGCGTCCTCGGCCGAGTGGCAGACCGTCACCTCGAAGTCTTTGCGCTCCAGGTAGGTCTGAATATTCTCGGCCAGCAGTTCGTCATCCTCGACCAGCAGAATGCTGTGTTCCATATTCCCCTCCCGATGCCACTCTAAAGTTGAGACTGACGCGGGTTCCTTCCTGCTCCCGGCTGGTCAGCACGACCGAACCCTGAAACCGCTCCATGATTCTTTTGACCAGCGCCAGGCCGACCCCGAGGCCGCCCTGTTTGGTGGTGAAAAACGGTTTGAACACCAGTTGTTGCTGCTGCGCGCTCATGCCTCTGCCGGTGTCGCTCAGGGTCATGCGCACATGACCGGTGTGCGGTGTTTCAATCTCGACACTCAGTACGCCCCCCTTGGGCATCGCTTCCAGGGCGTTGGCAAACAGGCTATTGAGAATTTGCGTCAGCAGCACCTTTTGGCTGATGACCGGCGGGCAATTTTGTGGCGTGAATCGCACTTCGACGCCATTGCGCCGGATCAACGCGTCAAACGCCCCCAGGGTGTCCTCGACCGCCGCCAGCAGTTCCACCGCCTCGCCGTCGTCACTCATCGGACGCAACGACACCAACAGCTCGCGCACCCAGCGCGACATGCGGTCGACCTGGCTGATGATGTCGCCGATATTGCGCTGCGCACCGGGGCTGGCGACTTCCTGGGCCAGTTCGGCGCTGGAGCGAATGGTCGCCAGCGGATTGCGCAAACTGTGGGCCACCGCCGAGGACATCTCGCCCAGGGCGACAAAGGTTTCGTTACTGATCAGTTGCCGTTGCTGGCTCTGCAGCAGGGTCGAGGCGCGCCGCACGATCCAGAACAGCCCCAGGTAAATCACCGCGCCGCCGAGGAGGGTCGCGGCCCAGATCGAAGCGAACCCTCGATCGATGCGGTCCACCAGATCCGCCGGTTCCTTGTAGATTTCCACCATGGCGACCACTTTGCTTTTGTCGGCGTTGAACATCGGAATGTAGTTTTCGATGAACAGGTATTTCGGTTCCCGCGACAGCCGCTGCTCGGGTTTTTCATCGTCGATCTTGTGATAGCTGGAAGACACCGGGACTTTCATCTCGAACGACTCATCCAGTTCGTCGTCGTCTTCAAACTTGACGTTGATCAGCTCGGGGTTGGTCGACCAGATGACCGTGCGATCCAGGGCATACACCGTGGCCAGCAACACGTCGGGCAGGTGTTCGACATGATCGAGAAACTCCGCGCGGGCCGCGGCATGGGCCAATTGATCGACGTCGGGGTAATTCTGATCCTGGCGCGGGTCGAGCATTTCGCCCATGGTCCGTTGCGGCGTGATGTTGGCGTGGCGCATTTCCGCATCGCCGATGGCCTGCACGAACTGCGCGGTGAGCAGTGCATCGCGCTCCACGCTTTCGGTAACCACGAAGCGCGTGGAGATATAACCCAGCCCCAGCGCCACGGCCGCGATGATGAAAAAACTGGCCAGCGAGAACCAGCGCAGGAGGTTGAACTGTCTGCCCCAACTCTTGATGGCTGCCAACGCCACGTTCGGCGCTGCTGTTTTTTGTTCTTCCAGTCGCTGCATGGGAATGCCCTGGCGTTTTTGTGTCGAGCCCGTTACAGCCGCCTTCTCGAATGAGTGTAGGTGGCAATGACCGTGGCATACGGTTCAATGATGCTATTTAGCCGCTACTGCATACGACTCACCGCTTCGCTGGCAGAGCCCGGTTTTACTGGCGTCAACGCCCCGTCGGCCAAGGGTTGCACGGACGGATGCTGACGCTCGGTTTCGGCACTCAGAAAGTCGATGATCGACTGCGCCGAAGCCTCGTCCAGACGCAGATTCGGCATCGGGATGCGCTCGTATTGCTCGAACAGTTGCAGTGCGATCGGGTCTTTCTCCGCCAGCACGCGATCCGGTTCGCGGATCCAGCGATTGAGCCAGGCCGGGTCACGCTGGCGGGTCACGCCGATCAGGTCCGGGCCGATGTTGCGCATGCCGATGCCCTCGCCGTCCTGCGGGCCGAGGCTGTGACACGAAGCGCAACGGGTGCGGAACAGTTCTTCGCCATTGCTCGGCGGACGGATCTGCGGGGCGTCGGCATAGCTTTCTTCAGTGCTGGCCTGTTTCCAGTTCTGCAAGGTATTGGCGAGCTGATCGGCGAGGATCCACGGGTTCTCGAACGGCGAGGCTTTCATCCAGCGCCCGGTGCTCTGGTTACCGACAATCAGGCTCAGGTTGTGATCCTTGGTGCGGCCGTTGTCGACGCCTTCGATGAACAGCCCGAGCTTCTTGCGCAGCTCGGTGACGTCTTCGAATTCACCCGTGAGGAATTTCCAGCCAGGAGCGACCTTGAAGCGTTGCGAATAGGCCTTGAGCACTTGGGGGGTGTCGCTCAGCGGATCGATGGTGATCGAGTAGAAGAAAATGTCTTTGCCGACCCGGTCCCCCAGCAGCTTCTGCACCTGGCGCAGGCGCGCGGTTTCCAGCGGGCAGGAGTCGCTGCACGAGGTGAAGATGAAGTTGATCACCACCACTTTGTCTTTGATCAGGTCATCGAAAAAACGCACCTGCCGACCGTCCTGATCGGTCAGCAGGGTGTTGGGGAAATAGTCGCCACCCCACGGGGTGGCGGATTCGCTGGCGCCGTCGGGCTGCGACTGATGGGCGATGAGCACCTGACTGCCAAGCAGGCAGGTGACCAGCACCAGAATCAGGTGCATGCCCAGGGCGCGGGAGCGCGGCGTTGGCTGGGTCATGTCGGCTCCCTCCCTGCTCATGGTTTCACGGTCACTTGCGGGCCGAAGCCGTCGCCGGTGCGGAAGGTCGGCAGCGCGGCGGAGTTGACGTAGCGCACGCCATCCCAGCTCGGTAGCGGCGTCGGCATCAACTGCAGTTGCCCGGGTTTTTCCAGGTCCCAGCGCAGCAGCATCGAGTTGTCCTCATGCTGGGTGTTGTGACAGTGCTCCATGTAGGTCCCGGCAAACTCGCGGAAGTTGATCGCCATCTCGACGTTATCCAGCCCGTCGGCTTCCGAACCGATCCGGTAGACGTCCTTGCGGGCCCATTTTTCCCACTCAGGCGGAGCCTTGCCGCCACGGCTGAGGATGATGCCTTCCTCAAAGTGCACGTGCACCGGATGGCTCCAGCCCTTGCCGCCGGCCTTGATACTCCACACCTCCAGGGTGCCGATACCGCTGACCCCGGCGTCGGTCGGGCCGCTGGCCAGTTTGGTCGAGGCATTCAACCGGCGCGGGTCCATGTGAAAGCCGAAACCGCCATCGGTCTTGATCGTCCACGGCGCTTCGTCGGTGCCGTCGGCGCGACCGAAGATGAAGGTCCGGTGCAGTGCCCTGGCGAGCAAGGCCTTGTCGGCAGCGTTGTCGCGGTGGATCTTCAGCGGAATCATTACCATGCCTTCGGCCTTGCCCGGTTTGGCCGGCTCGTAGGCCGCCGGGTCCATGGCCAGGTCCTGACCGGTGTAGGCCTTGACGTTGAGTTGCAGGACTTTGCCCACCACCGGGTCACCCCTGTCCCACTGCGGCCCCTTGCTGGTCTGCTTGATCACCGGCAGGTATTTCTCCGAGAGCACGTCGGCCAGCGGGATCACTTCTTTCGGGCCTTTGCCGTCGTCCTGGGCTTGCAGGTTGACGAAGAACAGCTTGTCACCCGGCTTGATGCCGTTTTTCGCGAAGTTGACGATGATGTCGAACCGCTCGGCGATGCCCTGGGTCGGCAGAATCGCATTGTGGTTCTGTTTGTCGCCGTCGGCATCAAGGTCCATCGAACCGTCGAACGGCACGCTGTGTTCCATGATGTTGCCGTCGTTGGCGATCATGTGGAACGGCACACGGCTGTACGACACACCGGCGTTTTTCGGCCCCGGGAATTCGCCGCCGTTGCCTTTGACTTCACGCACCAGCGCGAACTTGAAGTAGCGCGATACCGAACCGTTGAGGATGCGGAAGCGATAGCTGCGCGCCCTCACATCGAGGGTCGGTTTCCATTGCCAGTTGACCAGCACCTGGTCGCCGATGAAGCCATCGGTGTTGAACGGGTTGAACCACAACTGACCTTGCTGATCCCAGGCCTTGTCGGCGAACACCAGGTTGACGTCGTAGTCGCGGTTGCCCCACGGCAACGCGCTACCGCTGGGGAAACGCAGGTTGACGCCGTCGTTCACCGATTCATTGCCGCGATCCAGGGCGCTGTAGTAGTTCATCATCGCCGCGTTGCCCTTGTAGACGTTCTGCGCGGTGAAATCGAGCATGTGGTCGTGGAACCAGTGGGTGCTCATGGTTTCGCGCCAGTCGCCACGAATCTTGATGGTGCCGTGGTCGCAGGTCTTTTTCGCAGGCTGCACGTCGTTGACCCACAGGGTTTCACCCGGCGCGCACGGGAATGCCGCGCGTGGGTCTTCAGCCTTGGTGTTGATGCTGTCGTAACCGGCGAGCTGGATCGGCCAGCGATAGTCGTAGTACTGGCCGGGAAAGAAGAACGCGTTGGCATAACCATCGCTTTCTGCCGGCGCGTGGCCGTTATGCTCGTGGGTGGTGATGGTGTGCAGACCGAAACCGCGGTTGGCGGAAGGGTCGATCGGCAAGCCGTTGTAGTGACGCATCAGCACCGGTTGGCCGTAGCGCACCATCAACAGTTTCGGTGGCAGCGTGCCGTCAAAGGTCCACACCGAATTATGGTCCTGCACCGGCATCGCCGGGTGGAAGCGCGCATCGACACCCTTGGCCGTGCCATCGGTCGCAGGCACACCCGCGACGTTATGGTACAGACCACCGGGGCCGAACTCGCCAACCGCATAACCGTGCATTTGCCGACTGTCACGCAGGCCGCCGTTCAGCCGCGCACCGGTCTGCACGGTCTTGTAGGCGACTTGCGGGTAGAACTCGTTCCAGCGCTGGTGGGCCCAGCCTTTTCCCGGTGGCCGGCCTTCGGCAGAAGAGCCGATATGACGGTTGAGGAACAGTTCGATCTGCGCCTGCCACGGGTTGCGGTCAACCACGTTGGCAAACTGGCTCGGGAATGGCGTGAGCCCCGGCTGACGCAAAAACGCGTCCAGCGCGGTGCCGGGAGGCGCACTGCGGGCGATGTTGTTCGGGTCCTGCGCCGGTGCCGGGCCGATGGCCGCTGGCGGGAAACTCAAGGGTGCTGCCGGTGTGGTGGGGTCGAGTTTTTCCGGGCCGAATTCTTCGAACAGCACCAGTTGCTGAGTGAACGGCTGGGCACCGTACAGTGGGCTCGGCTTGCCGTTGGTGGGGTAATTGAAACTGGTCTGGACAGCGGGCGGCAGGATGTTTTCCGTGCGCGTCGTGTTGCGCGTGCCTTTGACCCCATCGGGCAGATCGAAGGAGTCTTCGTTGGCCTCGGGCATCGTCAGGATGGCGTTGAGTGCCGCCGGTTCATCGGCCGGCTCGTCGTAGTACGCCGACGGGTCGGACGCTTCCGGCTGGTTTTCGTCGTCGATCGGACTCGCTCGAACCCCGGACATATTACCGAGGGTCAACATCAGAACGACGCTCAGTGGCGTCAACAGGAATAGCTTTTTGGGGTCACGCGTTGTTCTGTCCATCACCAACCGCCTCATCTAAGGAAGGGGTGATGATGTTTTGCAATTACCTCGCCAAAAAATCTTTTCCAGTTGTAACAGTGGCTTGCGCGCGCTGTTGCATTCCCCACTCCCCGGTGACCGGGGCCTGACACCCACTGCTGGGGGAAAGTTCACCCCAACTTACTGAATGAGCTGAAACGCCAGACGAACGGTGGTGCCTTCGCCTTCGCGGCTGTCCAGACTCACACCGCCGCCGAAGCGCTCCATGATCCGTTTGACCAGCACCAGCCCAACGCCAAGGCCGCCCTGTTTGGTGGTGAAGAACGGCCGGAACGCCATGCTGCGCTGTTCTTCGTTCATGCCTTTGCCGGTGTCGCTGAGCATGACGATCACGCCACGGCTGTCGCCCGGTTCGAGGGTGATAGTCAGCGTGCCGCCCTTGTCCATCGCTTCCAGCGCGTTCGCCAGCAGGCTGTTGAGGATCTGTGCGAGCTGCACCGGCTGACTCAGCACCATCGGCGTCTGCTGGGGATGAAACACCACGTGCACGCCGGCCTTGGCGATCTGCTGCTCGAACGCCATCAGGCTGTCGTGCAGCGCCGCCACCAGATTCACCGGTTCCGGGTCATCATTGAGCGGTCGCAACGATTGCAGCAGCTCGCGCACCCACTTCGACATGCGATCGACCTGGCCGATGATGTCCTTGATGTTTTTCTGCGCAGGTCCCGCATCGAACTCCAGCGCCAGCTCGGCACTGGAACGGATGGTCGCCAGCGGGTTGCGCAGGCTGTGAGCCACCGCCGAAGACATCTCACCCAGGGCGACAAACGTTTCGTTGGCGATCAGTTGTTTTTGCTGGGCTGCCAGCAGGATTGCCGCCCGGCGCACGATCCAGTACAGCCCCAGATAAATCAGTCCGCCGCCCAGCGCGGTGGCCAGCCAGATCAGTGCCAACCCGCGCTCCATGCGGGCGATCAAGTCTTTGGGCTCTTTATAGATCTCGACCATCGCCGTGACGTTCTTGCCCTCGGCGTCGAACAGCGGGATGTAGTTTTCGATGAAGATGTATTCCGGCGGCACCACGAATTTCTGCTCTTCACGGGCCTTGTCTACATCGTGATAGCTGGCCGACACCGGAATCCTTTGATCGAACGCCCGGTCGAGGTCTTCGTCGGAATGAATGCGGGTGTTGACCAGTGCGGGATTGGTCGACCAGATCACGGTTCGATCCGGCGCATAAACGTTGGCAAGGATCACATCCGGCAAATGTTCGATGTGATCAAGAAATTCGCCCCGCGCGCTGGCCCTGGCTTGCGGGTTCACATCGGGAAAGTCGTTGTCCTGACGAGGGTCAAGCAGCTCCCCCATGGTGCGGATATTGGGGATCGAGACGTGGCGCACTTCGGCCGAGGCGATGGCCTGAATGAACTGCGCGGTCAGCAAGGCATCGCGCTGCACGCTTTCCTCGATCACGAACCGTGTCGACACCGCCCCCAGCGCTACTGCCACAGTGCCGATCACCGCCATGCTGATCAGTGAAAACCAGCGCAACAGGTTGAACGACTGTTTGGGCGAGCTCAGCCGCTGGCTGCCCTGCTCGACCGGTAGCGATGTTGACTGCATGTTCATGGCGGCGACTTCCCGATACGTCCCTATAGGGTTATAGCCCACGGTTGGGTGTTTGCCCGGATGCGGGTCCCCACAAGCCCCCGGATAACCAGCGCCCTCCCCACAATCCCCAATGCTGGGGAAAGTCGCCCTGTCCGGGCGGGCGTCCCTGTCCCCCACGGCAAGCCGCGAACCCTTGCGCCACGGGCCTTTGCCGCCAGCTGGCGCGTCGTTGGTATGGAAGTTGTAAAGCCCTCTGCAACTGACCCATCCCCAAGGGGCAGGTACTTTGATAGAGGGATTAACTCATGCACCCTTTACTGTCCAAAACCGCGACCGTCCTGGTCGTAAGCGCCTTGGCCCAGGGCATTGCCCAGGCCGCTCTGTTCGCCGTCGACCCGGGTCCCTACACACCGGCCAATGGCGGTTTCGCCAGCTGGTATCAGGACACCCACGGTCGCACCCTGGATCTGTGCCTGTCCAAAGCGCTCAGCTCCCGCGTGCCAAGCACACCGGGCGCCCCGTCGTACATGTGCTCGCTGTTGCCGACCCCCGGCGTGTTCGATGACACGCAACCGCTCGTATTCCCCACCAACTTCCCCGATGAAGCATTCTGGTTCACCGGCGATACTTCCATCGTCGATGCGGCACGCGGCATCGACCTGACTTACGTCAGCGCCGTCGAGGCCGCGTTCGGGGGCGGCGACCCTGCGGAAGGCGACCAGATCAGCTTCGCGCGGATCCGCATCCGGGTCGACGTGCCCACCGCCGGCACCTACGTCATCACCCACCCCTACGGCGTCGATGTGTTCACCGTCGACACCCCCGGTCGCCGCGCGATCAACATGACTCGCGACATCGGCATCGGCACCCCGCAAACCTACGACGGCGCGCTCAAGGGTGACATCGGTCCATTCCTGCGCAGCGTCAACGGGCCTTACACCGAGACCAACCCATTGACCGGTGCGGCCGAGCAGTTTGTCGGCGACCCGAACCTCAACGAAGCGGTGACCGGCAGCCCGTTCAACACCAACTACGTGCGGATCGAAGGCCCGGGGGGCATAGACCTGCGCACCACGACCTTCGCCGTGTCCGGCAAGTTGTCGACGGTGGTGCGGCCAACCCCGCTGATTGCGCAGCGCAGCACCTACTCGCGCAAACCCGGCGACAGTGCGCCGGTGGCCCAGCAAGACGTATTTGTCCAGGCGCCGCCAGCGCCCGGTACCGCCGCCATCACCAGCAGCACACCCGTGGTGAACATGACAGAAGCCGACAGCACCGGCAGCTGGTACGCGCAATCGGCGGTCAACCCGGCCTTGCCGACCGTGCTGCAAGTGACCGCCGACAACCACCTGGCGATCGCCACCAGTTCACCGACCACCCTGCCCATGACCCTGACCGACCTGGTGGTGATCCAGCGCGCCGAGTACAGCCTCAGTTCCGGGCAATTGACTGTGGAGGCTTCGACCAGTGACGAAACTTCGCCACCGGTACTCACCGCGACCTCCGGCACCGGCGCCACCATCGGTGCGCTGGGCGGTGATGGCGCGGTGAAAACCCTGTCCACCGGGATCACGCCGATTCCACCGGCCAGGGTTCGGGTGACGTCGTCCAACGGCGGCAGCGATACCGAAGAAGTGGTCATCGTGCAATGAACGCTCACATGCCCAGATCCGCATCAGGAGGCATCATGAACAAGTGGCCACGTTTCGCGCTCAACGCGCTCGGGCTGACAATCTCGCTGACCGGCAGTGCGTTCGCGCAACTGGCCGCCGTCGATCCCGGCCCCTACACCTTCGCCACCGGGAAATTCCCGATGTGGTACCAGGACAACAATCAACTGTCGATGGAGCTCTGCCAGTCCCGCGCCGCCAGTTCGCGGGTGCCGGTCAGCACCCCGCCGGCGTACATGTGCACCCTGCTGCCGGAACCGGGCGTGTTCGATGACACCTTGCCGATGGTGTTTCCCGACAACTGGCCACCGGAAGCCTTCTGGTTCCTGGCGGAAACCAACATCCCGAACAACGGCGCCGGTTTCGGTGTGGATGCCTACGTGGCCGGTATCGAAGCGGCGTTCGCCTCGGGAAATCCGGTCGATGGCGATCAGCAAAGCTTCGCGCGGATCCGCATCCGGGTGAACGTCCCGGTGGCCGGCACCTACACCATCACCCACCCGTACGGTGTTGAAACCGTCAATGTCACCACGCCGGGCCGGCGGGCAATCAACATCACCAAAGACATCGGTATCGGCGCCCCGGGCAACTTCAGCGGTGCGCTCAACGGGGCCATCGGCCCATTTCTGCGCAGCATCAACGGCCCGTACACCGAAGTGAACCCGGACACCGGCGGCATCGAAACCTTTGTCGGCGACCCGAACCTCACCGAAGCGGTGACCGGCAGCCCGTTCAACACCAACTTTCTGCGGATCGATGGTCCGTCGGGTGCCGGCTCGATTCAGACCAACCTGTTCACGGTCGCCGGCAAGGTCCTCGACAACCGGCAACAGACCCATGTCGCCGTCGACCGCGCCACTTATCGCCGTACTTCGGCCGGTGTGCGCGCCGAGGTGTTCGCCGAGGCCGACAGCAGCTCGACCCTGTGCTTCCGTGAAACGTTGGCGTTGCTGCCCGGCCCACCGCCGACGCCTTGCCAGACCAGCCTGCTGGGTGACAACAACGGGCTGTTCTTCGGCCAGCGTCTGGGCACCGGTACCCTGCCGTCGGTGGTGGTCGTGACCGCGACCAACCCGGCCGGCACGACCCGTCCGACCGCCGTTTCGGCCAAGCTCACCGACGTGGTGAAAATCCAGACCGCCCGCTACAGCTGGGCCGACCACAGCCTGTTGATCGAAGCCACCTCGACCGATGAAGTCGCGGTGCCGGACATGGTCGCGCAAGGTTACGGACGCCTTTCGAAATCCGGGACTTTGCAAAAAATCACCGTGGCCGACCTGACCCAGCCTCCGGCCACCGTCACGGTCAAGTCCGCCGCCGGCGGCAGCGACACCGAGCCAGTGGTGGTGGTCGGTACCGCACCGGACACCGGCGAGAACCAGGCACCGCTAGCCGTTGCAGACACCGGCAGCACCAGCTTCGGCGTGCCGATCACCCTCAGCCTGTTGACCAACGACAGCGACCCGGACAACAACGTGCCGCTGACCATTACCGCGCTGACGCAACCGGCCGCAGGCCAGGGCACCGTCGCGCTGAGCGGCACCACCTCGGTGGTCTACACCCCGCCAGCCGTGGTCAACACTCCGCTGACCACCACCTTCACCTACAAGGCCCAGGACAGCAAAGGCCTGGCCTCGGCCAACCCGGCGACCGTGACGATCTCCGTCGCGCCCAACCGGCCACCGACCGCCGTCGCCGACAGCGTTGCCACGCTGGGTGTCGCAATCCCGATCAACGTCCTGGCCAACGACACCGATCCGGAAGGCAACACACCGCTGGGCGTCGCCAGCCTGACCCAACCGCCGGCAGGACGCGGCACGGTCAGCACCGACGGTACGGTGATCACCTACACCCCACCGGCCACCGTGACCACAGCCTTCACCACGACCTTCACCTACATCGCCCGGGACAGCTTCGGCGCCCAGTCGACGCCGGCGACCGTCACGGTGCAAGTGTCGCCACGGCCAGCGGCGGAAACCTTCACGATCACCACCTCGACCGTGCAGGCCCGCTCCGGCGGACGCTTCAACTGGGACTTCGCCGGGACCTCCTCGGTGACCACCGGCAACACCATCACCGTGCAGGTCACCACCCCGACCGGGTTGGTAACGCTGGGTAGCACCACGGTACCGGTGACCGGACGCTGGCGGCTGACGCTGAACAACACGCTGGTCGTGCCGTCAGCCAACCCGACCGCCACCATCCGTTCGTCCCAGGGCACCGTTCGCACCGTATCGGTGACCACGCTCTGAGCCCGTGCCCCACCCACCCCACACCGTTCAATGCGCAGTGGGTGGGGCCCGCTCAGCCCGGATTTCGGATTCAGGAAAACACAGGACAACGCCATGAACACGCCGACCGCCGCCCTGCTTTGCCTGCTCGCCCTGTGCGTCAGTGCGGGCGTGCGCGCCGACGACCTGATGGAAAACGATGACCTGGCGCCCAACAGCGCCGATCTCGGCGAACTGCCGCCCCCCGTGGGCCAGCAAGCCCTGATCGACCAGAACGGCCAGGTCAACCTTGCCCTGCTCTCGCAGAACGGTCAGTCGCTGCTGGGCAGAATCGTGCAGTCGGGCAGCAATCAGGAGGCGTACATCCTGCAACAAGGCAGCGACCTGATGGCCTTGATCACCCAAAACGGCTCCGGCAACGCCGCGTCCATCACGCAAACCGGCAGCCACAACCGTGCGCAGATTTCGCAAAACGGCAACAACAACGACGCCAGCATCGAGCAGGCGGGCACGGGGCTGCAAAGCGCCGTGACCCAGTCGGGCAACGGCATGAGCGTTTCGGTCAAGCAATATCGCTAAGCACTGCAATCATCGGAGAGTTCATCATGTTCAAACTGACGCCCCTCACCGCCGCCATCCTGGTCATGATCAGTGCCCAGGCCATGGCCGACGACAGCATTTCCACCCAGAGCCAGCTCGGCACCGCCAACATCGCTGATGTGAAGCAGACCCAGGCCCCGTTCAGCACCGCGACCCAGACCCAACTGGGCCAGGGCAACAACGCCGCCGCCGTGCAAGATACCGCCACCAGCGTCATCACCCAGGACGCGGTCGGCGACTACAACGCCGGTTACGCCGAACAGCTGTATGAAGACAACAGCACCATCACCCAACAACAGACCGGCGCCTTCAACACCGCCCACGCCAGCCAGTCCCTCGGTTTCGGCGCCGGCAACCAGGCCCTGCAACAACAGCAAGGCACCGGCAACTTCTCGTTCGTCTACCAGGACTCGCAGAACGGCAGCGAAGGCAAGACCTTCCAGTTCGGCGACAGCAACGAAGCCAACATCGAGCAACTGTACGAAGGCACCGGCAACAGCTCGGTGATTACCCAATACGGCACCGCCAACTACGGCACCGCCGAACAAGTACTGCACAACGGCGGCCAGATCGGCATCAACCAGGCCGGTGAAACCAACTACGCCTATGGCGACCAGCGCAACGGCACCGGCGGCAACATCACCATCAACCAGTTCGGCAACCTCAACGGCAGCGAAATCTGGCAAGACTCGCAACTGGCCAGCCAAGCCACCGTCAACCAGTACGGCGACAGCAACGAAACCGTGGTCGACCAGAGCTATGGCGAAAACAACACCGCCGCCGTCACCCAGGTCGGCAACACCAACGCCATCTATGCCGACCAGTTCGAGTCGGTCAACTCGACCCTGGCGCTCTATCAAGTCGGCAACGGCAACGTGCATTACACCTACCAGAACGGCGACAGCCACACCCTCAACGCCACCTCGGTGGGCAACGACAACAAGGTCTACGCCAGCAACTGGAAAGGCCCGCAACACGGCGGCCAGTTCGGCAGCAACCAGCGTGCGACGGTCAATCAGGCCGGCAACGGCAACATCGCCAGCTTCACCCAGGACGGCGTCGGCCACATCATGACCACCAACCAGACCGGGACCGGCAACAAAACCACGGTCAGCCAGGCGGACTCCTACAACGAGCTGTACTTCGACCAGAACGGCAGCGACAACATCCTCATCGCCGACCAGCGCGGCACCACCAACCTGGTTCA
The DNA here is from genome assembly GCF_026341415.1 of Pseudomonas sp. MCal1. NCBI lineage: Bacteria > Pseudomonadati > Pseudomonadota > Gammaproteobacteria > Pseudomonadales > Pseudomonadaceae > Pseudomonas > Pseudomonas sp. MCal1. Next base: position 82,399 of record NZ_JAKUMP010000008.1, on the reverse strand, counting down.
GGGCTCGTCGAACGGCTCGGGCAACAGCGCCGAATTCGATCAATCCGGCACTGGCAACCAGGCCTACACCGCGCAGCTGTACGGCAGCGACAACATGATCACGGTCAAACAGGCTGACACCATGAACGTGGCGTACGTGACCCAGGGCGGGACCGGGAACATTGCCAATGTGGATCAGAGCGGGATGACGCAGACCGCGAATATTCAACAGTTCGGGTCGGCTAACCAGGCGACAGTGTTGCAGCAGTAAGGGTTGGGTGTTGAAAAACCGCGACCTGTTGAGGGTCGCGGTTTTTTTTTGCGCTGACGCTTGAGTGGCGTCCTACGGAAAACATACCGTTTTCAGAAAATCGGGGACTTTTCTGACGAATTCTGGCGGTTGGCCGTCGGAAGTGCAGGCTCTAGGATTTGCCGGGACAACTTGATCCTCATGGAGCTTGGCCAACATGCAATTCATCCAGACAGCGACGACAGCGATACCGTTAGCGAATAGACTTCCAGGCACCCAATCCGGAGGTTCCATGATCGACCCGTCTTTGATCGACCCACTGTGCCCGGTTGTTTCGGATCTTGCTCCTGAGGAACAGGCTGCGAGTTATGACCGTTGGTTTCGGGCCGAAGTACAGGCCTCTCTCGATGATCCGCGTCCGAGTATTCCCCATGAGCAAGTGATGGCGGAAATAAACGCCTTGATGGAATCAATGCGCAAAAGCGCTGATGCAGATTAAGTGGCGACCCAAGGCTCGGGTCGAACTCTCGAAAATACTGAAGTACATTGGCGAGCGAAATTTTGTAGCGGCGACAGCACTTCACAAGTCAGTCGTAAAAACTACATCTGCGCTTCCTTGGCATCCACACCTGTATCGCAAAGGTCGCTCTCCCGGCACTCGGGAGATTGTGGTAAGCCCGAACTATCTCGTCGTTTATCAAGTGGCGGACCGAATTGAGATTGTGAGCATCTTGCATGCGCGTCAGGAATACCCTCGACGCGACCCCAGTTAAGATCGCGTCCTCGTATCAACACGAAAAACCGTGCCTCCCGTGGAAGTACGGTTTTTTTGTATCTCAGTACTCAGCTAATTGAGATGAAATATGCGATTTATAGCGGCTCGAGCCTTCTTGCCGTCAGCAACGCAAAGCACTTATATCGCCTCAAGCTTTCTTCGTTTTTCCTCCATCAGGGCCGACATTTCAGCAATCACCTGCTCATTCGGAATGCTGGGTCGTGGGTCATCGATTGAAGCCTGTACTTTGGCAATCAACCAGCGGTCGTAGCTGGCGGCCTGCTCTTCGCTTTCGAAGTCCGCAACGACTTCTGAAATCAGGGGATTCATGGTGGCTCCAGTTTGAATGTGAAAAACGCGACCCATTACTGGGCCGCGTTTTTTTTATTGGGGATGTGATGGATCAGCCCTTCAGTTCGACGTGATCCAAGGCCTGATTCACGGCCAGTTCACCCAGCATGAGGATCTGCGCGATGCCCAGGGCGGTCTTGCGGTGGGCCGGGTCGAGGGTAGCGGCGAAGTTGTTGAGCATTTCGCTGGCCGAGCCCAGGGATTCACTGGCGTTGGCGAGCAGGGATTCGGTGTTGTAGGCCGGGTTGGCGAGGTACATCGGGGCGGGTTCGTTGACGCTGCCCATGATGTGGGCGCCGGGGCAGAGGTAATGATCGAGGGCGCGTTCGGCGGCTTCGTGGAGTTTTTTCGAGTTGATGGAGGTGTATGGGGAGGTTGGGTCGGTTTCGAGGTTGGATTGGGTTTCGGGTGGGTTTGGCGTTGGTTTTTTCATGGTCATTTCGTCCTCATTGATGATTGCAGCCGGCCCAATCGACTTCCAGGAAGAATGGGTGGCAGCTGTACGCGGGCTGGAAATCCGGGGGAGAACGCGACCCGGCAGACATAAATGTCTCCCGCGCACAGCCGCCATAACAGCGTGCACACAATGAAGGTGCGCAAGCATACGTTATGAACAGCGTTTTCGCCTTCTCACATTCCCGGGTTTCCAGGCCCGGCCGCTGAATTGGCAGCGACCGAAACAGGCTAGAGCCCGCGCTTCCGACGGACAACCTGAAAACCTTGTGGGAAGGATCGCTGAAACAGACACAACTTTTAAACATTCGAGAATGGAACGCGGAGCGTCCCGGGCTGCATTCCCACGCGGAGCGTGGGAACGATCAATCGAGTGCGGACGCTCGCTACCGCACCAGTCTCACGTACAGCCGAAAGTGATCTGTCGTCTGTCAGGCCGCCCTCGCGAGCAAGCTCGCTCCCACAGAAAAGCAGGAGCCAAACAACCCGGCTCCAGCTTTTGCTTCTCACCACTCAACACAATGAGCGTTAGCTCGAGTACCGCTTTTGACGTACCGGCCCCTTCGGCAGGCTGAGTGGAGGGATTTATCCGGGGGTGGGAGCGCAGCGACCGTGCGGCGAAGCCGCATGCATCGAGAGGAGGTGCAGCGAAGCAAACCGTAGGCGATGCCCCCGGATGAATCCCGGAGCGAAGGAACCCCGAGCCCCAGCGAGGGGCCGAACGCCGGGGCCCAGACCTTTGGTTACTTTGGGGCGTTTGCCAAAGTGACCCGCCGTAAGGGCGGAACCGTCAGCGGCCGCACCCAAAGAAACGGATATTCACCCCCCCCCCCAAAAGGAACCTGGTCGGCCCAAAGGCCGCCACGTTCACTCCGCATCCGGATCAATCTTGTTCTGAGTCAGGTACCGATTCAAAACATCATCCTGCGAAGGCGTAGAAGCATCCCCCGCCACCTGCCACAACCGCCGCTCAATCCCCTGCGCCAGCAAATGCCCCACCGCCGCCTCGATCGCCGACAACACACAAAGCTGAGCCGGCTCATTGGTCGTGTACCCCGCCTCAGCCTCAAGCAACTTCTTGAACTCGATAAACTTGAACACCCCGGCACTGCGTGCCACCGAATAAATCGTCTTGCTGGTCATCACATTCGCCAACACCTGCCCGCTGCGCACATCCACCGCGCGCAAATTCACAGTCACCTGATCCACCCGATACTCCCGGGTCAGATCAATCCCCAGATACCGCGCCCCTTCCCCACCGCTGCGCACGTTGGTGTCGTAAGCGATGATCCCGCCCTCAAGCATCATGTTCGCCGCCTGCAACGGTGGCAGCTCACCCTGAATATTCACCGGCGTATTCGGCTTCTTCTGCGACGCCCGAATGATCTTGCGTTCCGTCAGCAGGTTCTGCAGCCCTTCCCGCTCAAGCACCACAAACCAGCCACTGGCCTGCATCGCGTCCATCAGCATCGACGCCGCTCCCTGGGTCACGCTGGTGGAAAACGAACTCGCCGGCGTCGGTTTGTACTGCCCGGTCTGGTCACGGAAGCCGTACACCACCGCCATCAGCCGGCCCTTGGGTCGCGGCATTTTCAGCAAGTCGTAATAAGTCGAGGCCCTGGGGGTCAGGGTCGGGGTCTCGGTGTCCTGCTCGGCCGGCATCGGCTCGCGCAGACTGCACCCTTGTAATGCTGCCAACATCAGCCCTAGCGCGATTATTTTTTTCATGTCCATCACTCCCCGGAACCGTCATCCCGTCATGGATTGAGGCCGTTCACCTGAATTTCGGAAACTTCGCCACTCGCTCGGTCGGTCACTTCAATCGTGAGTGCCCCCGAGTCATCAACGACGTTGACGATAAAAGCGTCGGTAGACAGGCTCCCCGTGTTGCCGGTGGAGATGTTGTCCAGCAGTTGCCCCAGCAACCGCGACTGCAATTGACTGGTGAAACGTTCGAGTGCCGAGGTGCCGGCCACCGTCGAGCGCTTCTTGAGATCCGGATCGTCGTGGTCGTTTTGTGCCTGGGCGTTGTTGAGCAGCCAGGTGCCGTTGAGCGGGTTGCCGCCGAACGACGGGTTGACCGGCGTGTAGACCAGTTCGGTGGCCTGGACGGCAGCGGCGCTGGCAAGCCCGATCAACAACCCCGAGATCCAGAATCCGCTGCGCCGTGAGAACGTTGTCGTGTTCATAGTTCGTCCTTCTCAAGGTCGGTGGTGTCCTGCAACAGGGCTTCCAGCTTGCGCCGGACGACCTCCAGGCGAACCGAGTCGGCGGCCTCGTAGGCCTCGTCCTTCAGTTCCACGGTGTTCGGCGGCAGGAAGCGCCGATACACCAGGCGTTGTTGATATTCGACGGTCACAAGGCTGCCCCAGCGCGCGTCGGGGCGCTCGCGCACCACCAGGTTGAAATCCATGCGGCTGGTGTCGCGCAGGCGTTCGCTGAACGAGTAGTAAAAGTCGTGGCCGATGTGCGAGATCGTGTCGTCGACGATGAAGCCCATCATTTCGTCTTCCTCGCTGGCGATGGCGCAGGCCGCCGCTAGCGAGAGGATCAACGCGCACCACCCTTTTGCGTTCATGGCTGCAACGCCTGCGGCAGGGCCGACTGGCCTTTGGCCGGGCCCCCGCTGCCGGAGCCGGCGCCATCGAGAAAGGCTTTCTCGGCCACGAACTGCCAGTCCGAATAACGCTGCATGCCCTCGAAATCCGACCACTGCGACGGGAAGTCCGCCTGCTTCAACGGCACCTCGGTGGAGGCACTGTTGATGCCGGTGATGCGCCCGTCGAAGCCGCGTTGCAGTGCCCACTCGCCGCCACCGATCGGGTCTGGATAGAGTTGGCGGATATGGTGACGCGCCTCGGGAAAACGCTCGTCATCGAGCAGGTCCACCAGTTCTTTCGGGTACTGCGCCAGCCCCGGCGAACTGCGGTAGTAGCTGCGCAGCGCCTGGGCGTATTGGGTGCCGACCCACAGCAGTTGCTTCTCGCGATCGCGGCGCGACACGGTCGACCACAACTCGCCGGCACTGGCCAGGCCCATGCCCATGATCACGATCAGGAACAGCACGCCCAGGTAGGTGAACCCACCCTGCTCCGCGTGCTTACCACTCGGAATACTGGCTGCCATCGCGCGCCCTCCCGGTAGCTCCGCTCTTGATGTCGGCAACGCCGCCCGCCACGCCGTCCGGTGGAGCGATCAGCACCCATTGGTCATTGCGTTCGGTGATCGGGTCCAGCGGCGCGTTGCGCAGGTAACGCATCTCCACCAGTTGCTCGATGGAATCGGGATAGCGCCCGGTGTCGCCGTAGTAGTGATCCAGCGCCTCGCGCATGGCCGACAGGCTCTGGTGCAATGTGGTCTCTTTCGAGGCCTCAAGGCTGTTGAAGTAGCGCGGCAAGGCGATGGTCATCAGGGTCGCGATGATCGCCATCACCACCATCAGCTCGAGCAAGGTAAACCCCTTTTCCCGGCGCATGAGAGTCACCACTCGCGGTACGCGATGCCGTTGAGACCCTTGCCCCGGGCATGGGAGTAGACGTCGAACACGTCCTCGCCATCGCGCGGGTTCTGGGCCGAACTGTTGTAGGCCCGCAGGCCCCAACCGCCGTTGTCGTCACGTTTGGCCGGCACCAGCGGATCCCGCGGTATCCGGCGCAGAAAGTAGAACTTCGCCCCCTTGGCGCTGCGCACGTCGCGCACGCCTTCGACCAGCACTTTCAGGTTCGGCGGATAGCCGCTGCTGTTCAGGGATTTCTCGATGTAGCCGGCATCGAAGGCACGCTTGTAGGCGTCGATGCCATCGCGGATCTGATACAGCGCGGTACGCAGTTCCTGCTCCTTGCCACGCCGTACCAGGGTTTCGGTCAGCGGCGCGGCCATGCCGGCCAGCAGGCCGATCAGGGCCAGCGTCACCACGACTTCGATCAAGGTAAAACCGCGCTGGGAGGCGTTCATGATCAAGGCTTCTCGACGGTCACGTGAGTGGTTGCCACGGCCGCTTCACCGACTGCACGAGGCTGCGCGGCAGGCGCTGGCATGGTGTAGTTCTGCGAACGGTCCGGCGCCTGAATGTGCATGCTGGTTTCGGTACCGGTCGGGAATTCCATGTCCGACGGGCTCTGGTACGGCAGGTTGCGCACGATCCGTGGGGTGATCGAGAGCACCAGTTCCGATTTGCCGATGGTGTCCTTGTTGCTGCCGAACAGCCGGCCCAGACCGGGAATGTCGCCGAGGCCCGGAATCTTGTTGCCGGTGGCGCCGTGGTCGTTACGCATCAGGCCGGCGAGGATCTGGGTTTCGCCGTCATGCAGACGCAGCGAGGTCTGGGCGTTGCGGGTATCGACCTGCACCGGAATCGTCCCCTGGCGGGTCGGTTCCAGCGGTGTGGCGTTACTCACTTCCAGGGCGATCTTGATCGCCACTTCGTTGTTCAGGTGCACGGTCGGCTGCACTTCGAGCTTCAGGCCGACGTCGAGGTAGGTCACGCTTTCGGTGATCACCGGGCCTTGAGTCGAAGGCACCGAGGTGGCGCTGATGATCGGCACGCGCTGACCGATGTGGATGCGCGCCTGTTCACGGTTGCTGACGCGGATCACCGGGCTGGCCAGGGTGTTGATGTCATTGTCCTGGGCATTGATCTTGGCTTGCGGCGACGGCGAGATCGAAATCCGGCTGGAGTTAATGCCCTTCAGTTGATCGAGAATGGTCACCGCCGAACCGTCGCTGTTGACCACCCCGAAGGTGTTCGGCCATTGCAGGCCGAGGTCGAGAATGCGCTGGGTGGCAACTTCCATCACTTCCACTTCCAGCACCACTTCGGGGTTGGACTGGTCTTGCGACTGCAGGAGTTTCTCGGCCATGCGCACCGCGTCTTCGGTGTCACGCATGGTCAGGGTGTTGAGGCGTTCGTCGACGAACACGTCGCGGGTCTTGAGCATGGTTTTGATCATGTTCAGCGCGGTGTTGGCGTCAATGCTGGTCAGGTAGAAGGTGCGCATCACCAGCTCTTGATAGTCCTTCAGCTTCTGCGGCGAGTCCGGAAAGATCAGCAAGGTGTTTTCGTTCACCACTTTCTGGTGCAACTGGTTCTGTTGCAGCAGCAGTTGCACGGCGTCTTCGATGCGCACGTCACGCACGAAGATCGTGGCTTTCATGTCCGGGCGCAGGTCCTTGTCGAAGATGAAGTTCAGGCCGGCGACCTGCGACAGCACTTCGAAAATGGTCTTGAGGTTGGCGTCGCGAAATTCCAGAGTTACGGGGCGGTCGAGCCGGGTGCGCAGTTGCGGGTACTGGACCACGTTGCGGCTCTGCACCAGACGAATATTGCCTTGCAGTTCCAGCGCGCCTTCGTTGGTCGGGTCGAGTTCGAGTACCTGTTTCACTTGGCGGTCGGCGCCGTAAATGTCACCCCGGCGCAGGTCGCCACGGGCCAGTTCGATCTTTTCGTCCATGCTGCGCAGGTATTCGAGCTGGCGCAGCGCGTCCTGGGCGCGGCGGTTGTTGGGCTCGATGGTCAGCACGCGGTTGTAGGCGGTACGCGCCGAAGCGAAATCGCGGCGGGCGCGGTCGGTGTCGCCGGAGGTCAACAGCGCAGTGATTGCCTTGGCCCGGCCGCTGTTGAGCAGCAGGTGCAGCTCGGTGTCGCGCGGATTTTCCCGCAAGCCTTCCTCGATCCGGGCCAGGCCCGCCTCGTACTGCCCCTGATCGATCAGGTCGGCGGCTTCCTTGTTGGCGACCTGCGCGGAACTGCACGCGGCCAGCCCGGCACACAGGCCCAGGCTCATCAGCAAACGGGATCTGTTCATTGCGTACTCCCCACAGACAAGGTCTGCGACAAATGCAAAGGCAGGTAGACCAGGCTCAGCTCCAGATCGGAAATCGCCGCAATCTTCCAGGTGTCGTCGATCACATCCCCGCTGCGCACGACGTAGATTTTCTCGCCGTCCTGCAAAAACACCTGCAGGTCGCTGCGGTCATGCAGCCTGCCGACGAACTGGAACGGCACCGGTGGCAGGCTCGGGGCTTGCACCACCGGGGTCGGGTTGATCGCTTGTTCGGTGACCGTCGCCAAAGTCGGCGCGGCCTTCCAGGATTTGCTCGCAAACAGATCGCCGGCCGGGCTCAGGTCCTTGATCGGCGCCGCATCCGCCTTGGCGCTGCTGGCGGGCAAGGCGCCACGGGCAGTGGTTTTCGCCGGGCTGGCCACGGCAACCTCGGTCGAATCCGCCTCGTCGCTCGGCGAAAAATATTCCGGCAACCAGGCCAGCGCCGCCGCCACGCCGAAGAATGCCACCCAGCCGGTTATGCGTTTGCTGTCCATCACGACCTCGACAGATAGAGGGTCATACGGATCCGGCCGCTGAGGTCGGTGTCGGCGATTTTCTTGCGCTGAAACTCGACGTCCTCCACCACCACCGCCGGCAACTGGCCGAGCAAGGCATGCAGGAAGCGGCGCAGTTGCGGGTAGCTGCCGCGCACCGGCAACAGGATCTGGTAGCGCGCCAGATGCGTCTTGGGATCGACGCCGAGGGCGTATTCGCCGCGCGCCAGGGTGATGTGTTCCTGAGCGGCCAGGGCGTAGATGCGGTCGATGGCGACTGTGGCTTGCGGCTGGGCCGGCAGCTTGTTGCGAAAATCGTCGAGCTGACGTTGCGGCACCACGGGCGGCGCGATGCTGCCGTCCTCGACCCTGGCCAGGTATTCGCTGGCCTCTTGGGTTTGCTGGCTGAGCTGTTGCAGCGATTGCCAGCCCGGCAGCAAACCGCCGAGTGCCCAGGCAACCGTGACCAGCAGCAGCGCCAGTCCGGCCAGGCCTGGAACACCGAGACCTTGCAGGTACTCGTGAACGATCAGTCTAGGGATTCGCATCGCCCATCTCCCAGGTCGCCGACAGGTTGAATTGCACCGGTTGCTCCGGCGATTTGACGACGATTTCGTGGCTCAGCAGCGACACGTCGGACAGCTCGTCACTGGCTTCCAGCCGTTTGTGAAAATCCAGCATCGCTTGCAGATCCCGCGCCTCGGCGCTGATCCGCACCTGCCCCTTGCGCGCATCCGGGGTCAGGGTCAGCAAGGCGATGTCGTCGCGCGGCATGGCTTCGAGCATGGCGAACAGGCGCTCCCAGGGGCGGCGCAGTTGCTGCGAGACCTTGCGCATTTCGGCGAGGTTCTGCGCCTGCTCGCGGGTTTCTGCCGGGCTCAGCGTGGTCTTGGCGCCGCTGTCGCCGGTGAGCTGGCGCTGGGTGTGCTGCAAGTGACCTTGCTGTTGTTCGGCCTGATCGTCGAAGTGCTGCTGCACGCCGAAGCACGCCAGCGCGAGCAACACACCGCCGCCGAACAGGCTCCAGCCCAACGGGCCGGAACGCGGACGAGGCTGGAAGTCGAGGTTCAAGGCGCGCATGTCAGGCCACCGCCCGGGACATGACGTACAAGGCGTCACGCACGGTCATCGATTCGTCTTCGAGGGTGCGCAGGTGCACCCCCGCCACATCCGGTTGCGCATCGAGGCGTGCCGGGGCGTGCAGGTAAACGTTGAAGGCGCGCTCGCTGGTGGAAGCTTGCAATTGCCGTTCGCGACCGATCAGCGCGCTGAGTGCCGCGTCGCTGTCGCTGCCGCCCACCGAGCGCACCGACGACCAGCGCCCTTCCCTTGCCAGCAGCAACACGCTGCGTTGCGGTTCGGCGACGATGAACAGGAAGTCGCCGGCGTCGAGGCTTTTGTCGAAGCGGTTGAACGCGGTCATCAGGTACGGCTGCACCGAGCGCAGACGCAGGCCGCGACCCGTGACCAGCGTGCGCAGGCGTTCCAGCAAATCCTGTGGCAAGGCGCTGGCGATCCGGTCATGCCCGGCCGGCTCGGCCGACAGCACCAGACTCCACGGTTGGGTCGGTGCGCCGAACAGGTCTTCGAAGCACAACCGGGCGAAGCCGCGCAGTTCTTCAGGGCTGCTGATCTGTTCGCTCCAGGGCACCAGGCAAAAGCGGCTGAAATGGCCGGAGATCACCACGCTCAGCTCGGCACCGGCGCGGGTGTGTTCGCCGAGCAGACGGTCGAGGGTGTCCAGCGCCACCGCGTAGCTCTGGAAGCCTTCGTCGATGTAGCCGACGCTGCCCAGCCACAGGGTGTCGCTGCCCCGGCGCTGGCCGAGGCCGACACCGCTGGCGCCGAGCACGGCGATGAATTGATCACGCGATAAAAGTGACACGATTGATCTCCTCCAGCGTGGTCCGACCGTGCTCCACCAGTTCCAGTGCCGATTCGCGCAACAGGCGCAAACCACGGGCGCAGGCCAGGGCTTTGATCTGGGTGATGGGTTGGCGCTCGACGATCATCTGCCGCAGTTCGTCGTCCAGATGCAGCAGCTCGGCAATCGCCGTCCGACCGCGATAGCCGCTGCCGCGGCAATGGCCGCAACCTTTGCCGTGGACGAAGTGGTAGTGATCGACTTGCTGTGGATCGAGGCCCGAGGCACGCAGCTCTTCATCGCTCGGGTTGACCGGTGTGCTGCAACTGCTGCACACCAGCCGGATCAGGCGCTGGGCGAGAATCGCGTTGAGCGCCGACACCAGACTGTAGGGGTCGATTTCCATCTGGGTAAAACGACCGATCACGTCGAATACGTTGTTGGCGTGAATGGTGGTGAACACCAGGTGCCCGGTGAGTGCCGATTGCACGGCGATCTGCGCGGTGTCCGGGTCGCGGATCTCGCCGACCATGATCTTGTCCGGGTCGTGACGCAGGATCGAGCGCAGGCCACGGGCGAAGGTCAGGCCCTTCTTCTCGTTGACCGGAATTTGCAACACCCCCGGCAGCTGATATTCCACCGGGTCTTCGATGGTGATGATCTTGTCCACACCGTGGTTGATCTCGGTGATCATCGCGTACAGCGTGGTGGTCTTGCCGCTGCCGGTGGGGCCGGTCACCAGCACCATGCCGTAGGGTTCGGCAGCCAGACGGCGCAATTGACGCAGGGTTTCGTCTTCAAAGCCCAGCGCCTGAAGTTGTACGCCGCAGACCTTGTCGGCCAGGTCCTGTTTGTCCAGCACCCGCAGCACCGCGTCTTCGCCGAAGATGCTCGGCATGATCGACACCCGGAAGTCGATCTGCCGGCCGCTGATGCCGATCTTGAAGCGACCGTCCTGGGGCACGCGTTTTTCGCCGATGTCCAGTTCGGCCATGACCTTGACCCGCGAGATCACCTGCTCGGCGAACTCGCTGCCCTGGATCTTGCCGATGTTGTTCAGCACGCCGTCGATCCGGTACTTGATTACCAGGCCATGGCCGGTGGTGCCGAGGTGGATGTCGCTGGCGTGCATTTTCAACGCGTCGTACAGGGTCGAGTTGACCAGTTTCACCACCACGCTCGAGTCTTCGCTGATGCTGGTCAGCGACAGGCTTTGCAGGGTGTCGGTCTCGCTGCCGGCATCGGCCTGGGCGTTGAGCGATTCGACGGCGTGGAAGCTTTCTTCGTGGCGGGCCAGATAGGCCTTGAGGTCGTCGGCGTGCACCAGGTACAGCGGCGCGCCGTGCAGGCATTCGTCGATCCAGGCCAGGCGCGACGTGTCGAAGGGGTCGGCGAAGACGCCGATGACTTCGTCGTTGTGGCGCAGCAGGATGAATTCACGTTTGAGGCATTGCGCGAGGGTGACCCGGTCGAACACCGGGGTCGCCAGAAACAGCGTGTCGGTGTCGAGCACCGGGTAATGCAGGGTGGCGCCAAGGCTGGCAATGAACGGCATCGGCGCCAGTTCGCAGAGCACGGCCAGTGCATCGAGCACCCGTTCCCCGGAAGTGCTGGCCCGTGCCCGGGCCTGAGCCAGTTGCTCACTGGAAAAGCGTGGCGGGGTCTGTGCCTCCTGTGGAGGAGTGACCGACAGCGGTTCGACGACAACGGACAGACGATCCATGGCTTGCTCTCCAACACCCGGGGCTTGAGGCCCTGACGGCGCGGGAGGCGGGTTCGGCGAGTGCCGGAACGTCTATCGCGCCATTACTCCCCGGTGAGCATTTGATCGTCGTCCGGTGCCATGGCCTCCGACCGGTTTCGTCGGCGGTCCGCCAGCACCCAACTGCCATCGTACAACTGCAACGGGAAGCTCTCGGTCCTGCTCTGGCGTCGTTCGACGAAGCCTTCGGATGGGCTCGCACCGGGTTTCTCTTCGCGCTGGATCCCCAGAAGGTCACAGACAGCTCGGGCCAGTTCCGCCAGTGGAAACGGTTTGAACAGGATGTGACTGACCCCCAGTTGCCGCGCCCGCTCACAGACTTCAGCGGTCGGGTGACCCGTTATCAGCACGAAATGACACGTCCTGTTCTGGCGGACCGCGTCGAGCACCTCGAACCCTTCCATATCGGGCAAGCGGTAATCGAACACCAGCACGTCGGGGGCGAAAGTCTCGGCCAGGCCGATTCCCTCTGCGCCGTCATGTGCAATCCGGACTTCCAGCCCTTGCGCCGACAGATAATCCTGAAGGTTCTGTGCAAGCAGCTGTTCGTCTTCGACAACCAGTACTTTGTTAACCAAGGTGGACTCCCTGAAACCTCAAGTGCCGGCAATTGAAATTCAATGACCCGAACCTGCTGGAGTGCGCCTCACAAGAGGTAACGCACACTTCATGCCAGGCTGAGTGCCGGTAAATTTTTGTCTTCATGTCCTTGAATTGAATGGAAATGCCCGCTCGTCCCGGTACCCCGTTCCCCAGAAACGGGGAAGCACCTGAATGGGCATCGAAGCCATTCCCCACTTTTGGGGGGGAACCTTCAGTCGTCGTCAATTCGTTCGATCCTGTTCTCTGCCCGCAACTGCGCGAGCACCTGACGACGAGCCTGGGTCTGTTGCTGTCGGGCGAGGTACGCCCTGACTGTTTCCAGCCCTTGCTCCTCTGGGACATCGGCCGCCTCCTTGTGGTTCTCGACAAAGATCAAATGCCAGCCGAACGGTGTACGCACCGCCTCGCTGACTTCGCCAGGCTTGAGGGCAAACGCCGCCGTTTCGAAGGCCGGCACCATTTGCCCACGGGCGAAATACCCCAGGTCCCCGCCCTGGCGGGCGGTAACATCTTCCGATCCCGATTGGGCGACGCTAGCAAAGGTTTGCCCCTCAGCGATAGCCGCCCGCATTTGCATCAAGCGTAGCCGCGCCGCTTCAACCGTGGCGGCGTCAGCATCGCCGGCAACCTTGATCAGAATGTGCCGGGCCTGCACCTGCTCCGGCGCGCCCATTTCAGCGCGGTGTTCTTCAAAGAAAGCCCGCACCGTTTGCTCGTCCGGGGCCTGGACCCGGGTCAGCTCGGCGAACATCCGCTGCGCCGCCAGTTCGCGGTGGGTGTACTCGGTGAACGAGGTCTCGTCGAAACCGGCGTCTTGCAAACGCTGGAGGAATTTATCGGTGCCACCGATCGCGGTACGGGTCTGCTCGACCTGATCGCGCACCGTTTGCTCATCGATCCTGACCCCGCGCTTGCGCGATTCCTGCCAGAGCAGTTCCTTGTCGATCAACGCATCCAGCGCGGCCTGCCGCAGTTGTTTATAGGCCTTCGGGTTGCGGATGCTCGCCACCGCGCGGCCTTGATCTTCCAGGTACTCGGCGAAATAGCGTTCCAGGCGAAACTCGGAAATCGCCTCGCCGTTGACCCGGGCGGCCACCGGTTCATCGTTCGCGAGCGCCACCGACAACCAGCCTGTCAGCAGCAAACACAGGGTTTTGAGCTTCATGATCAGGGCCTCCGGTCAGGGCGTGGCAATAATCGGTTTGTAGGGAGCGACCAGGTAAAAACGCTGGTCGGGCAAGTCAACGGTGACCACGTGCGCCCCGCTCAGGCCTGATCGTCGGCCGGGGCCGAAGCTCAGGCGCGGGGTCAGGCCGGTGTCGAAGTCGTGCAGGCCTTCGAGCGCTGCCACCAGTTTTTCGCGGCTGGCGTCGCGGCCGGCCTGCTTCATGCCTTCGCTGAACAACAGCATCGAGGCGTAAGCGCCGACTTGCAGCACCGCGTGCTGGGCGCCGAGGCCTTGATGCTCGCGCAACAGCGTCAGCGCCATGCGCCCGGCCTGGGTCCAGTCGCTGGGCACGAACGGATACGCCAGAAACACTCGCCGGGAAAATCCCTCCGGCACTTGCAGCAGATCCCCCGCCACCTGGCTCGATGCGGCAAACAGATAAGGCACTTGCCCGGCATTCTGCAATCCGGTCGCCAGCCGACTGAAACCACCGCCGCTGCCCAGGTAAAACACCGAGCGCGAGCCCAGCGGCAAGCTGTCCACCGTCGGGTCGTAAGCCTGCAGATGGACTTTTTGCCAGCCGTGTTCCTGCAGATAGCGACCGAGGGTCTGTGCCGCCAGCACTTGCGCCGGGTCATCGGGATAGGCAATCAGCGTCGGCCCTTGCAGCACTCGCAGGCTGGCGGTGGCGTAGTCGGCCAGCGCGATCAGCTGCTCGCGCAATCCCGGCAGCGGTTCGAAAATCTGCGGGCTGGCCTGCACCGGACCGAGCAGCGACATGGCCCCGATCAACGGCACGCCGGACTGTTCCAGGCGCGGCGCCAGTTCGCTGTCCAGTGCCGGGGCCAGCGGTGCGATCAGGGCGAAAACTTTCTCCTCCTCGATCAGCCGTTGCAGGGCCCGTTCAGCACTCGCGCGATCCGGGCCGGGATCGGCCACGGTCAGGCGCAACTGCCGGCCGTGAATCCCGCCGGCCTGATTGATCCGCGCCACGCTGCCGTTGAGCACCGCCGCGATGGTTGCGCCCTCCTCGGCCAGCGGCCCCTGGCTGGGCAGCAAGGTGCCCAGGTGCAAGGTCTGGTCATCAAGCCCCGGATCGCGGTCATCGGCCAGGTGTTTGAGGTACGCGGTGAGGTTGCGCTGATCCTTCATCGACAGCAGAAAGCGCGGCATGCTCGGGTCGAGGCGATTGTTGCCGGGGTCGCGGCCCTGCTGGATCACCTGCGCCAGACTGCTCTCGGTGTAAGCCGGGTAATGGCGGCCATTGATTTGCTGCTGACCGTGGACGCTGGTCAGCCGCGACCAGTTGAGTTCCGGCGGACGCACCCCGCCTTCGGGCCGACCGAGACCGTCGGCGCCGTGGCAGTTGGCGCACGGCAGGCTGGTGGCCGGCAGCAACACATCCGCCGCGCCGACCCGCGCCATGATCGGTTCGCCGCTGGCGGACAAACCTTCGCGGTACAGGCGCTTGCCGGCGCTTTCTTCATCGGTCAGCGGCAACGCGGCCGCGCCGAGGCTGACGCCAGCGAGCAGGATCAGGGCGAGGACGCGGCCGAGGTTCATGGCGCGGACTCAGCGGCCGGCCACGGGCATTGTCAGCAACTGCAAGCGCTGGGCAATGGCGGCGGCCGGGGCATCGGGACGGATTTTGCTCCAGCGTTTGTTGGCGACATCGCCGACGATCAACTGGGTCGAGTGCTGCTCGGGCGTCGGCACGATCTGCCCGATGCGGCCCAGCACCAGGTCCATCTGCGCCTTGTCGCCGGTGAGGAAAAGCCAGTGAGGGTCATCGGCACCCTGCTTCAAGGTGTAAGCCTTGAGCACCGCCGGCGTGTCGCGCAGCGGATCACTGGTAAGGGAAATGAAGGTGATGCCGTCGGCCTCGTCGCCCAACAGCTCGCGGACTTCCTTGAGCTTGCGGGTGATCAGCGGGCAGGCGTCATTGCAACGGGTGAAGATCACGTTGAGCAGCACCACGCGGTTGTGCAGCGCGTCGCTGTAGAATCGCTGGACGTCACCGTTCTGATCCAGCAGCGGCGTGTCGGTGAACCAGGTTTTCGCGTCGTGGGTGCCTTTGGCCGGTGCCGGCGCAGCGCTGGCCGTTGTCGGTGCAGGTTGTTCGTGGCCTTCGTGGGCCAGGGCCATGGCGCTGAAAATCCAGAAACACAGCGTCAGGGTGATCCAGTCCAGGGTTCTCATGGTTGTTGCTCCATGGCAATCGCGGTGTGTTTGGCGTGGGTGCGCAGGCCGCTGAGTTTCTCGACTTCCCTGGCCAGCAATACCGGGTCGGTGAAGCCGTAATAGCGCGTCCAGTGGCGGCTGTTGCCGTCACCGACGAGGATCAGCGGCTGGTGATTCTTGAAGTCGCCGCTGAAACTGCCGAGGCCCTTGAGGGTGGCGGTGATCGATTGCGGCGAACCGGTGAGCCAGCTCCAGCCCGGGCCTTTCTGGAAGGTGCGGGCGTAATCCTGCAAACGTTTCGGGTCATCGCGCTGCGGGTCGATGCTGATCGACACCAGTTGCACTTCGGTGCCGACCCGGGCACCGAGCTGTTTCTGCACCTTGCCCATGATCGACGAGACCACCGGGCACACCGTCGTGCAGCTGGTGTAGATGAAACTCATGACCACGATTTTGTTGTGTACCAGATCCTGCTCCAGGTGCACGGTCTTGCCGTTCTGGTCGAGCAGCGGCACGTCGGCGAATTTGACCTGGGCATGCTCCTGGCTGTTGGCGGCTGGGGCCGTGTGCCCGGCGTGCTCGTCCGCCGAGTGGGCGCTGGCCTGCTGGATACCGACGGTCAACAGGCACAGGGTCAGCAGGCCACGGGATGCAAATCGGTTCATGGTCGTTTCCTCGTCACTGGGTCTGGCCGGGCAGCACCCGGACACTGGCAAATGTCTTGTCGTCGAAACCGGCGCCCAGCGAGGCCGCGCGCACATGCAGGTACCAGGCGCCGCTGCGGTCGAGGGTCACCGGCGCTTCGTACACGCCGTCGGCGACTTCCTGTGCCGCCACTTCGCGAGGGCGCGAGGTCGGCGCGAGGAAGTAGCGCAACTGCACGTCGGTCACGCCGCTGCGCTGGATCTTCTGTTTGCCCTGGACGATGCGAAAACGCACCACATACGGGTCGTTGAGGGCCACGGCGGTCTTGTCCAGCAGGAACTCGACTTTGGGCAGGCCCAGATGTTTTTCAGGCGCGCCGTCGGACGCTATCTGCGCGGTGAAGCAATGAATGATGTTTGGCTGGTTGAGCAGGAACGCCACGTCGAAGCGCCCCGCCGCCGGCAGCTTGACCCGTGCGCTGTAGAGCCCCGGCGACACCTCGCGCAGGCTGCGGTCGATCACCAGCGCGGCACGGGCGATCTGACCCCGGTTGGGGTAACCGGACATCGGCGCGTTCATGCCTTCGGCGTAGAAATAGGTGGTGTTGTCCACCGGGTTGACCACGAACACCGCGTTGTCATCGCGCGATACCGCGAGGCTCGACGCCAGCGGCAGATCCCCGGCCAGCCGTGGCGGCTGCGGCCCGGCTTCAAAACCTTGAGTAATCGGCTGACGCCCGTCGCCCAGCGAAGACAGGTTGATCATGGTGACTTTCGGCGAGGCCAGTCCGCGCACGTAGGCATAGGCCTGGGTGAACACCACTTGATAGGGTTCGGCTGAAACCTCCAGGTCATGGATCGCCGAATCGTTGGCCGCGTCGATCACCGTGGCGCGGTTCTCCACCGTGTTCAGCACCACGCCAAAACGGCCGTCGGCGCTGAAACCCATCGGGCCGAGGCCCTGTTGCAGCTTGATTACCCGCCTTACTGCGCGGCTGTTGCTGTCGATCACGGTGACGGTGCCGTCCTTGCCATCGGCCACGTACACCGCGCCGGACAGCGGCGAGTACGCCACCGACAGCGGGCTGGAACCGGTTTGCACCTGTTGCAGCAGGCTCAGGCTGGCGACGTCGATGACGCTGAGGGTGCCGTCGTCGCGGTTGCTGACGAAGGCGAAACGGCTGTCCTTGCTGAAGGTGATTTCGTGGTGGCCGCGACCGGTCGCCAGGTGTTTCAGCGGTTTGAGGCTCTGGGTGTCGATCACCGTGACGCCTGACGCTTCAGCCTTGCTTGCGTTGTTGCCGACCCACAGCAGGCGCTCGTCCGGTTGCAGCGCGACTCGCACTGGCTGGCTGCCGGCGGCCACCGAGTCGATGACCTTGAACTGCTCGCTGTCGATCACCGCCACTTCTCCCGCCGCCGGCATCGACACGAAGACCTTTTTGTTGTCCTTGGGCGTGACCCAATCCATCGGCGATTGCTTGAGTTCGATCCGCGCCAGCGTGCTGGTGATGCCGCCGACCGAGACAGAGGGATCGACCACCGAAACGCTGGCATCGCGGTTCATCACCAACAGGAAATAGCTGTTGAGATCGAGCAATGGCCGCGCGCCGATGTTGGATTTGAGGAACGTGCCGACCCGCGACTTGCAGCTCTGATCGCGGCCCTGGGCCTGATCGGCGGCAACGGTTTGCGGATCGATCCACGCCCCCGGCGCCACACCGGACAACGGCTGGCCGGACACGCCGTCGGTGACGCGAAACTGCACGTCGGCGAACTCGCCCTCACGCAACTGGCCGTCGCTGGCCAGCGGCTTCAGATCGAAGGCGATCGACACGCCGTCGCGGGTCAGCACCTGCCCGGCGCCGGTTTGCGCCAGGGCTATCTCGCTCAGCGTCAGCAGCGCGCCGGCCATCGCCAGCAGGCAGATGCCGATAATGTTGATGATCCTGTTCATGTCGCTCTCCCCTGACACATTGTCCGAAACACCACCGCCCTGTGGGAGCGAGCTTGGTCCGGGCGGCGTTCCGACGAAGGCGTCAGACGCCTCACCCCTCGAAACCGAGTTGCTTTCATTCGCGAGCAAGCTCGCTCCCACAGTTTTTGCATCCACCGATCCATCGCATTCCAGCTACTGAGCAGGCGGCGCCGGCTCCGGCTCATTGGTCACCCGCAGCAATCCCCACAGCCCCGAGGTATTGCCGTAGGCGGCGTAATCGCGGAACAGGTAGTCCCCCGGTATCGCGTTGCTGCCCCCGGCGCTCGGGATCATGAAGCTGAAGTGCGCCGCCGGCAGAACGCTCTCGTGAGCGCCGATGTACATCGACATCGGGTTGTAGCCGAAGCGCACCGAGCCCACACCCGGCGTGCCCATCGGGTAGCCACCGGTGTCGCTCTTCTCGGCCTGGAACGGGTTGAGCGACCAGACATGTCCGTCGAGCTGGAACGTCGTGCCGCGACTGCCACCGCTCGGCATCAGGATGTGCGTACGCAACGGCTGCCCCGGTTTGGCATACAGCACCGGCGTCTGCGGATCGCCCCCCACCAGCGCATTGCTGTAGGCCATGTGCGCGTTGGTCATGTCGCCGTAACCGGCGCCATCGGCATGGCCGAACGGCGCATCCGGAGCGAGGCCGAAGCGATACCACAGCGGCTCGGTCTTGTAGTTGATGGCCATGCTCGAGTTGTCCTGCGGATCGGTCGGCACGCCGAAGCCCTCGGCAGCGATGCCTTCGACCGGCCGGCCATTGGCCCAGCGCGTGTTCAGCGCCTTGTGCCAGACCATCGCGAAGTCGCGGTAAGTCGTCTGCCCCGGTGCGGTGACCGTGGCGTTGACCTTGCGCGCATCGTCGACCCAGGTCGCGCCGATCGGCAGGATGCTCATCGCCCCCCCCAGACCTTTTTGCGGTTGCTTGATCACATCCGCCGGGGTGATGTTCAGGCCACCGAATTCCACGGCCGTGGCGTTGATGTTGTCGACACTGCGCCCCAGTTGAGTCACCGGTTTGCCTTCACGCTCCAGGTGCCCGGCGTAGTACTGATAGGTACGGGTCGGGTAGGCGCCGCTGCTGCCAACCCGTGGCGGCACGGTCTGGATCGGGTTGGCGCCGACGTTGGCACCGTCGGATTTGGTGATGTCGTAGGCCAGCAGTTGGGCGTGCAGCCCCACGTGGCTGGACGGCCGCATCAGGTTGTTGCTGAAAGTGGTCGAGCCCAGGCCGCTGTTGCGGTCGCGCTTGACGATGCCTTGCATCACCGCGGTCTGGGTCAGGTCCGGCATCACGCTCGGCAGACGGTTTTCCAGGGTGATGTTGATGCAGTCCCCCGCCGCTGCGCGCAGTACCAGCGGTTCGACCGGAATGCCGGGTTTGAGCTTGCCGCTGACCGGATCGAGGTCGGATTTGCGCACGTACAGGATCGCCGTCGGATCATGCAGCGGCCCGCTCTGGCCACCGATGGTGATGGTCTCGCCGTCCTCCGGATCAGTCACGGTCACTTGCGGGATGCTCACCGTGCGCGAGTTCAGCACCAGGGTGCCGCCCGCCGGATTCAGCGGCCCGCCGACATGCTGACCGAGCCCGGCCGAATCGCCGATGCTCAGGCCCAGCGAATTGCCGAGGATGTCGTTGGCCAGCGCGGCGACCACTTCATAGTTGCGCTGCACCGTCGGCCGGGTGCCGATGCCGTTGGGGTTGGCGCTGATCCGTGGGCAGCTGCCTTCAAACGCCACGGTGTTGCGCATGCCGGCCGGGTTCGGGTTGTTGGGGATGGCGAACAGGTCATTGCGTTTGGCCGTGTAGTTGCGCATCACGCCCCAGATCCCGCTCCAGTAGCCTTCGATCGAAGCGTCCATCGAGTACAGATAGTCACCGGTGGTCGCGGCGGAACTGGACAGCATCGAAACGGGTGCGATGAAGCCCATCTGTTCAGAGATGCCGATCATCTGCGAGGCGCGCCAGCCAGAGTTGGAGCTGTTGCCGAAACCGGAACCGCTCTGCAGCCATTTCACGCCGTGCAGGGTGACGTTGTGCTCTTCCTCGTGGCCGCCGGCATGGACCCGCAGACGCACGTTGTCGCCGGTGTAGGTACGCAGCATCGGGGTGAACGGATCGCCCGGCTCGCTGCCGCCCTTGTTGATGTGCGGCGGGAACAGCGTGGTGCCGCCGGTCGGGCCGGTGGCAGCCGTCACCAGATTCGGCGCCAGGTTCATCGCCGGGATCGCCCGGTCGGTACGGCTTTGCATGGCGTACGCCAGATCGCCGCCGAGGCCGTCGGCCTGCATGCCGCGCTTGCCGTCCGGGCCGACCTTGTTCGGGTCGTAGACCCGCAGGGCCAGCGGCTCGTTGCGATAGTTGACGACGAACATGCCCGGATCATCCACGGAGATCGCTTGCGGGCAAGGCCGGCTCGGGCAGCCCGGCACCTGACCGCCCTGCATTTCCAGCACGCCCTCGAGCAAGGAGCTGGCGTTGCTGCGCACCGGCGGGTTGATCGCGTAGCGGAAGCTGTCGGCGGTGGCCGGAAACCCTTGCGGATCAGGCACGCCGTTAGGGCCGGCACCCACGTACACACCGGCTTCATAGGCATGCTGGAAATCGCTGTATTCGAGGAAGAACTCACGGAAGCTGTCGTTCTTGCCGTCGCCGTCGAGGTCGCCGGTGTTGATCACCGCCTGCCACGAGGTCGGCCCGCCGTCCTGGCGCGCGCCGCTGTACAGAGGCTCGCCGGTTTCGGCGTGGAACCAGGTGGAACCGGCCGGCTCCGCCAGCACCGTGGCATACAGCCCGATCTGCTGGTGAGTCGATGGGCCGAGGTGGTCGTGGGTGAAGATCGTGCCCAGCCCCCGGTCCACGCCCTTGGCGTTGACCACCGGATCGACGAACCAGCGTTGCATGGCCGTGCGTGCGCCCATCCAGTCGCTGCGCCCGAACTGGCCGAAGAATGGATGCGCCTTGGCTTTCGGGCACGCCTGGGTGCCGTCGCGCGGGTCGCTGCCCTCGCACTGGTTGAACTCGCGGATCGCGTGAATGCGTTCCTGAACAGCGCCAGGGGAGAGCACGCCGTCCTCGTAGTTCCAGCCGTTGGAGGAACCGTCGGCGGACGTCAGGTCCCACTTCGGCAGGTGGATGTGCTGGCCGATCACGTCGGTCGGGGTGCGCACCTGATAGTCGTCCATCTCGTAGGTGGCGGGCACCAGGTTGGTTTGCTGGTATTGCACGCAGTCGAAGGTGTTCATGCGCATCACCAGCGGCTCTGGCGGACGCTGCTTGGTGATCACCGGCCAGGCGTCTTCCCACAGCGCCAGAATCCGGGCTTGCGGGAAGTGATAACCGACCTTGTTGTAGACCGCATCGAACTGGATGTTGGCGGCCTTGTAGATCCGTGGCCGGTCGGCGGTGAAGGTCGAGGCGCCGACGAAGGACATGCCGTCCAGCCGGTCGCCGCTGGCGAATTCACCGCTGCCGGCGCTGCTGGTCAGGCGTTTTTGCCGGTCGTCCATGCACGGTTCGTAGTACGGCGCGCCGGCCATCGGCAAGGCGCCGTTGGTGCGGAAGGCCTTGGCCACGATTTGATTGCCAGGCAGCAAGGCAAAGCTTGGGTGGTCTTTTTTCGCGTGGAACACCATCGCGGCCTGTTCCACTTCCGTGCCCTCTTCGGGCAGGTAAATCGGTTTGGCGCGGGTGACTTCCTTGGAGAAGTCCAGCGAAGTGGTCACGGTGTGTGCCTCGCCTCCGGCCGCCACTCCGTCGAGGGCGTGCCGCTGCAAGCCGCCATCCCAGCCGCCGGACTGGTTCGGGTCGAGGTTGGCCCACAGCGCCTTGCCGCTGGCTTTCAACGATTGCGCGGTGGCGGCGTCGAGCATGTCCAGCGGTGGGGTTGGCGGACGCTGACCCACCGAACTTTCCATGCCGCCGATCCAGAATGGATAGCCGGGGTTTTTCAGGCTGCCGTCGGCGTTGCGGTTGGCTTCGCTGCGATCGACCAATGCCAGGGAACCGATGGCTTGCGATCCGCCGTTGCCGCCATGGTGTTCGCCATCGTCATCGCCCTCTTCTTCCTCATCGTCGTCATCGTGGCCGGCGACCAGGGTTTCACCGATTTTCGGCACGACCACCACTTTGCCCGGCATCGGGGCCATGGCTTTGCCGGGCAGCGGCACGACGGCCGGAATCGGCGTGCCGGCAATGATCTCGCCATCCGGCAAGGCGCGGGCACCGGCGGCCGGTTTACCGCTGCGCAGTGCGTAAGGTTCGCTGTGATAACCATCGGCGCCCTGTTGCGACACTTCAAGCCGGGTGCCTTCTTCGAACACATCGTGCACCCGCCACATCGACCACATGCCCTGAGCGAAATGCGGATAGAAGTGACAGTGATAGATCGCATCGCCAGCCACCCGGTTGCGGTTGCCGGAGCCGCCGTTGGCGATTTCGTAGGTATAGCCGGCGCCCGGACCAATGCCTTGGGCATCGACATAATCGGAGTTGTCATCATTGGGGTTGAACAGCCACTGGTGACCGTGCAGGTGGAAGATGTGCTGCTCGTGGCCGTTGTGGGTGTTGCGGAATTTGACGAAGTCACCGATGTAGCTGTGATTGACGTTCGACGGCTCCGACGGATAAAGGGCCATGGTGGCCTTGACGCCGACCTGATCGGCGCTGGGTGTCTGGCCGGGGGCGATGTTCTCGAGCCCGGTGTTGGCCGGCACATCCACCAGCATCGCCACATCACCGACGGTGTGCGAGCTGAGGAAGAATTCTTCGTAGGCGCAGGACAGGCAATCGTGCATCGGCCCCACGCCGAGACGGTTGGCGACCACTTCAGCGCCCATGCCGCCGGAACCGTAGTTGATCATGAACGAGTCGCGGGTCGGCTCCAGCACATGGGCCATGACCGGGTCGGCCCAGTAGGCGGGGAATGCCTGGGTGGCGGCAGTTTCATCCTGGAACTGCGAGGCGAAATCGCGAAATGGTTCGAGGCGGTTGGGGATCGCCGGGTTGCGTTTGCCCATCGATTCCAACGGATAGGTGCTGGGCGCAAAACTGCCATCGGCATTGCTGCCCATGACAATCGCATCGCTTTCGCTGGAGATGATTTCGTTGCCGTCGACCATGCTGATGATCGGCGTGCCAGCCTTGCCTTCGCGCAGCCATGGTTCGCGCTGCGGGTAGCGAGCCTGGTAATCGACGATGGGTTGACCGGCCGGTGTGCGACCGGTGGTGGCCAGACGCATTTCTTCTTCAGTGAGAGTGTTGCGATAGGTGCGGCCCGACTTCGGCACGACCACGACCTGGCCGAACAGTCCATTGGCGGTATTCCCGGCCGCGCCCTCGCCACCGAATGTCGCGCCGCGACTGCTGACGGCAAACGCTCCTTCGCGCTCGGCGTACAGCACATACGAACGGCTCGCGCCCGGCGGCACCAGGGTATTGGCGTTACGCCCGGTATAGGAGGAAATGTCGTCGATGCTGTTCACCGCTTGCAGGCCGTTGACCTGGAAACCGACATGGCGGTCGGCGACCTGCTCGTCGACTTTGAAAGCATCGGCGCCGTTGGCGTTCTCGGTGCCCTCCTCGCCTTCTTCGCCTTCAGGGCCTTCGAAATGCTTGTTCGGGTTGGCCTGATAATCGAGCAGGTTCTGCAGGTTGATCGTCAGGCAATCACCGGCGGCCACCCGCAGCACCAGCGGCCGCGGACGTTTGTCCGGCCGCAGCGAGACTTTGCCCGGCACCGCGCTGCCGCCATTGGCCAGCGAAACGTCATGCTCATCCACCACATCGCGGCGCAGCGCGTACATCATCCCGTTGGCATTCTGCGCACCGAGGCGGTTGAACATCAGCGGTTGATCGAAGGCGACGACGTTGGCCACCAGATTGCGCTCACAGCGCACGGTGGCGCTGGCCAGTTCGACACTGAGCATCGAGACCAGCAACAGCAGCCAGTTCAACAGGGACGGTGCGTGGTGAATGCCAACCATGATCGGAAACCTCGTAGTGGGTGCTCACAGGGAACGATTCTCGATAAACCCCTTGGAGCAATCCGCATGCCACAAAAAATTGCTTTCCATCTCAATCAGTTACACAAGCCATTTGAGAATCCGGGGGATATTCCCCACCCGTTTCCCCACTTTTCCGGCCCCTCGGATTTGCCCCGAAAGTGGGGAAAATCCGTGTCCGGACCTACAACGGCGCGTCCACTGCCAGCCCTTGCAGACGCCGGTACTGGCGCAAGACGCTGGGCACGTAACGTTGGGTTTCGGCGAACGGCGGGATCACCCGGCCGCGGCTGAGCACCGCGTCAGGCCCGGCGTTGTAAGCCGCCACGGCCAGGGCGATGTCGTTGTCGAACAGGGTCATCAGGCGCTTGAGGTATTTGGCCCCGCCCTGGATGTTGGCCTTGGGGTCGTAGACGTCTTTCACCCCCAGCTCGCGGGCGGTGTCGGGCATCAATTGCATCAGTCCGCCGGCCCCCTTGGGCGAGGTGGCGCCGGGGTTGTAATTGGATTCGGACTTGATCACCGCGTGCAGCAAGGCTTCAGGCAGCTGATTGGCGCTGGCCGCCGCTGACACCAGCTCGGCATAGGGCTGGTTGGCGATCAATTGTGGTTGCCGGTCAAGGCTGACCAGCGGCGCATCGGCTTCGCGGATCACCCGCTCGTAAGTGCGTCCGGGACGGTGGACGTTGGACAGCACGTAGCTGCCCTTGGCGTCCACGGATACAAAGACATCGGCTTGCGCGGCACCGACTGACAGCACGCAGCCGAGCAGTCCTGCAGTGAATGAATGGATCATTGGGCCTCCCCTGACAGGCCCCGAAAAATTGGGGGAAATGCCCCACTGACCCGTCGTCATCCAGCCCTACGCAAGCACTGTGCCGAATCTTGAAGAGCCCGTAATACAAGGGCTACAGCCCGACAGCCGAATTTATCGGGGGCTGAGCATGGCAATTGCATAAGCCCCTGTGGCGACACGGCTGCCACTCACGGGAGGTCATCATGAAGCTGCATTTTCGTCCGCATGCCCAACGCGGTTTCACCCTGCTCGAATTGCTCGTGGTGCTGGTGGTGCTTGGCCTGCTGGCCGGGATCGTCGCGCCCAAATATTTCGCCCAGCTGGGGCGTTCCGAAGTGAAGGTCGCCAAGGCGCAGATCGAAGGCCTGAGCAAGGCGCTGGATCTGTATCGGCTGGAAGTCGGCCACTACCCCTCCACCGAACAAGGCTTGCAGGCGCTGGTGACCGCACCGAGCGACGAAGCCAAATGGACCGGCCCGTACTTGCAGAAAAAACTGCCGCAGGATCCGTGGGGGCGTAACTACACCTACCGCTATCCCGGCGAAAACGCCGAGTACGACCTGCTCTCGATGGGCAAGGACGGCCAGCCCGGCGGCGAAGGCGAAAACGCCGAAGTCACCAACTGGCAATGAGCGGAGCACAGCGCATGCGTTTTCATTTGAAGGCAGTGGGCAAGGCCGGGGTGGTGTCGCTGAGCGTCGAGGCGCCCGGCCAGAGCGAAGCGCGGCGCATCGCCGAAGATCAAGGCTTGCGCGTGGTCAGCCTGCACGCCGAGCGTCACTGGCGCTCGTTGCGTCTGAGCAAGCGCGAGACCTTCAACCTGGTGCTGTTCAGCCAGGAACTGACCACCCTGCTCAACGCCGGCCTGCCACTGATCGATGCACTGGAAAGCCTGGCCGAAAAAGAAACCGCCCCCGCCGCCCGCAAAACCCTGAGCGAGCTGGTGCGACTGCTGTACGAAGGCAAATCCTTCTCCCAGGCACTGGGCCAGTTGTCGGCGGTTTTCCCGCCGTTGTACGTGGCGTTGGTACAGTCCAGCGAGAAGACCGGTGCGGTCGGCGATGCGCTGGGCCGCTACGTGAGCTATCGCCAGCGCATGGACGAGGTGCGGCAGAAGATCGTCAGCGCCTCGATCTACCCGCTGTTGTTGCTGGTGGTCGGCGGTGGCGTGGTGCTGTTTTTGATGGGCTACGTGGTGCCGCGCTTCAGCCTGGTGTTCGAAGGGCTGGGCTCGAACCTGCCGTGGCTGTCGCAGATCCTGATGAGCAGCGGCATGTTTCTGCACGCCCATCAGGGTGAGTTTTTCGGCCTGTTGGCGACAATCGTCATCGCCCTCGCCGTGCTGCAGAAACAACCGGCGTTTCGCCGTGGGCTGGATCGGCTGGTGGAGAAACTGCCCGCCGTGCACCAGCGGATTTTCATGTATGAGCTGGCGCGGTTTTACCGGTCTCTGGGGATTCTGCTGCAAGGCGGGATTCCACTGGTGACGGCCATGGGTATGGTGCGCGGCCTGCTCACCGTAGCCTCGCGGGCGCGGCTGGATCAGGCCTGCGAGCGGGTGCGCGAGGGGCAATCGCTGTCCACCGCGCTTGAGCTCAACCGGCTGGTGACACCCGTGTCCCTGCGCCTGCTGCGCGCCGGCGAACAGTCCGGCAACCTCGGGCAAATGATGGAACGCAGCGCCGATTTCTACGATGAGGAAATCAGCCGCTGGATCGAGTGGTTCGTGCGTCTGTTCGAACCGCTGCTCATGACCTTCATCGGCCTGTTGATCGGGGTGATCGTGATCCTGATGTACATCCCGATCTTCGAACTGGCTTCGAGTATCCACTGACCTCGGGAACGGGTCGGATCACACGCAAAAACAAGGCACATCCACGTTCCCAATCAAGACAACAAAGACGGAGAACGATATGCACATTAAAAAGCTAGTGCTCGCAATGGCCATCGGCGCAGTCCTGTCGGCGTCTACCGTACTGATTCCTGACAACCTGTCCGGGATGTCGAGTGTTCAGGCCAAGGAAGGGGGTAGCGGTGGCGGCGGTGGTGGAGGTAGTGGCGGTGGCGGCGGCGGTGGACACGGCGGTGGTGGAGGCGGTAACGGCGGAGGTGGCAGCGGAGGCGGTGGTGGCGGCAATGGAGGCGGCGGCAGCGGAGGCGGTGGTGGCGGTAATGGAGGTGGCGGCGGTGGCAATGGTGGTGGTCACGGCGGCAGCGGCAGTGGTGGCAACAGTGGCAGTGGTGGCGGTGGCGGAGGCAACAGTGGCCACAGCGGCAGTGACCACGGTTCGGGCCATTCCGGCAGCACGGCGTCATCGGGTCGCAGCGGAACGCATTCGGAACCCGGCGATGACCACGGTGTGCATCGCGCGGGCGAAGTCGGCGACGACCATGGCGTACACCGCGCCGGCGAAGTCGGCGATGACCATGGCGTACACCGCGCCGGCGAAGTCGGCGATGACCATGGCGTGCACCGTGCCGGTGAAGTCGGCGATGACCGGGGCCAGCATGCGGCGGGCGAACCCGGTGATGATCGCGGCGTACATGTCGGCGGTGAACCTGGCGATGACAAGCGGGCCAACTGACTCACGTTGAAACACACCACCTGTGGGAGCGAGCTTGCTCGCGAAGGCGTCGGCACACACAACCTCTTCGCTGGCAGACAGAGAGCTTTCGTCGGAACGCCGCCCGGAGCAAGCTCGCTCCCACAGTTATCGGCTACTGAATCTTTGAGCGGCTACAAAATCGCTTGTGCCTTATCCAGCCGCTCACGCAAAAACTCGATCAACGCCTGCACCGGCCGTGACGCCTGACGATGTTGCGGATACACCGCCGACAACGTCAGCGGTTCGGGCCGAAACTCGTCCAGCACCGGCACCAGCCGCCCATCCTTCAGCGCCGCGCCGACAATGAACGTCGGCAGATAGGTAATCCCCATCCCCGCCACCGCCGCATCCCGCAGCAATTCACCGTTGTTGACGCGCATCCGCCCGGTGACATTCACCAGCAGCGGCTTGCCCTGCCCCGCGTTGAACCGCCACTGCACCGAACGCCCGTGGCCGTAAGGCAGGCAGTCGTGGCCGAGCAGATCTTCCGGTTTGACCGGTGTACCGCGCTCGGCCAAATACCCCGGACTGGCGCAGTAAACCCGCTCGATTGATGCGATGCGGCGGGCGATCAGGGTCGAGTCTTCCAGCACACCGATACGCAGCGCCAGATCGTAACCCTCGCCCAGCAGATCCACCGGCCGATCACTCAGGTCCACTTCCACCGTGACCTCGCAATAACGCTGCAGAAACGGCGGCAGCAGGCAGCCCAAATGCGCCAGTGCAAACGACAGCGGTGCGCTCACGCGAATCGCCCCGCGCGGCTCGGCGGTCTGCCCGGCGATGCTCTGCTCCACCGATTCCACTTCGCCGAGCAAACGCAGCGCCGACTCGTAATAGCTCTGGCCCAGCGGTGTCACGTCCAGGCGCCGGGTCGAGCGGTTGAGCAATCGAACGCCGAGGCGTTCTTCCAGCTGCATCAACCGACGGCTGACGAACTGCTTGGACAGGCCCAATTGATCGGCCGCCGCGGTAAAGCTGCCGGAGTCCATCACCTGGCAAAAAATACGCATGTCTTCGAACGGGTTCATTGTCACTCTCTGGTTGACAGTTAAACGCTTTATAGCCGCTTTTTCACTTTCCGGCACCTCATTAATCTGTGCTCACGGTGTTGCTGAGGCCTGAAGCCCAGCGCCACAGCAGCCCGATCCCAAGGCATACAAAAACTCAAACGACTTAAAAAGGAATTACACATGAACATCAAGAAAACCCTCGCCGCGTCCCTCCTCGCCCTGTCCATCGGCAACGCATTCGCCGCCCAGAACACTGGCGTCGAACACAACACCCAGGCGTTCCTCGATGCCCTCGCCGCCGGTGGTGGCAAACCACTTGAGCAACTGAGCCCGAAAGACGCCCGTGCGGTGCTGACCGGTGCCCAGGCTTCGGTGAAGGTTGACCTGTCCGGCGTTGAAGTCAGCGACAAGGCGATCAAGGTCGATGGCCAGACGATCAACCTGAAAGTGGTGCGTCCGGCCAAGGTCAAGGGCGAGCTGCCGGTGTTCATGTTCTTCCACGGTGGCGGCTGGGTGCTGGGGGACTTCCCGACGCACCAACGCTTGATCCGTGATCTGGTGGTGGGCTCTGGCGCGGTTGCGGTGTATGTCGATTACACGCCGTCGCCGGAAGCGCAGTACCCGACTGCGATCAATCAGGCTTACGCGGCAACCAAATGGGTGGCCGAGCACGGCAAGGACATCGGGGTCGACGGCAAGCGTCTGGCGGTGGCCGGTAACAGCGTCGGCGGCAACATGGCGGCGGTCGTGGCGTTGATGGCCAAGGAGCAGAAAACCCCGGCCCTGCGCTTCCAGCTGCTGATGTGGCCGGTGACCAACGCCGGGTTCGATAACGGCTCGTACCAGCAATTCGCCGAGGGCCACTTCCTGACCAAAGGCATGATGCAGTGGTTCTGGGACAACTACACCACCAACCCGGCCGAGCGTGCGCAGATCCATGCCTCGCCACTCAACGCCAGCGCCGAACAGCTCAAGGGCCTGCCCGCCGCGCTGGTGCAGACCGCCGAGTTCGACGTGTTGCGTGACGAAGGCGAAGGCTACGCCCGCCACCTCGACGCGGCGGGTGTGCCGGTGACCTCGGTACGCTACAACGGGATGATTCACGACTTCGGTCTGCTCAACCCGCTGAACGGCATCCCCGAGGTGAAAGCCGCCGTGCGCCAGGCAGCGGCAGAACTCAAGACCCACCTGAACTGAGTGCAACCCCTCGCCACACCTTCGGGTGTGGCGTTTTCTTTTGTGCCCGCCGGAGTTCACCTCATGAGCCTTTTTTCTGCCCATCTGCTGTCCTGGAGTGCCCTGCTGCTGGTGCTCGACGCGCTGATCTGGCACCTCGCGCCGTTCAAGCATCGCGCGCAACGGGTCGCTGTGCGACTGGTGCTGTTTCTGGCCTTCAACGCACTGGTCATCAACGCCGGCGTCAGCCCGTTGCAGGTGCCCATGTTCGCCGATGACCCGGTGGCGCAACTCGGGGCGACGGCCCTGGGGATTCTCTGGTGGCTTTACGCCGCGCGGGTGCTCACCGAAATCATCGGCCTGATCCTGATGCGCCGCATCGGCCACAGCGGCCGTCTGTTGCAGGACGTGATCGGTGCGCTGGTGTTTCTGGCGGCCATCGTCGCGGCAGCCGGTTATGTGCTGGATCTGCCGGTCAAAGGTCTGCTCGCGACCTCCGGCGTGGTGGCGATCGTCATCGGTCTGGCGCTGCAAAGCACCTTGGCCGACGTGTTTTCCGGCATCGTGCTCAACACCACCAAGCCGTATCAGGTGGATGATCTGGTGGTCATCGACGGCGTCGAAGGCAAAGTGCTCGACATCAACTGGCGCGCCACGCACCTGCTGACCAGCACCGGCACCCTGGCCGTGGTGCCGAACTCGGTGGCGGCCAAGGCCAAGATCGTCAACCTCAGCCGCCCGAACAACCTGCACGGCGTGTCGATCAGCATCAAGGTGCCGAACCACATCCGCCCGCGCCGGGTACTCGACGCCCTCGACCGCACGCTGCAGGGCAGCAGCAGTCTGTTGCTGTCGCCTGCACCGAAAGCGGTGCTGAAAGAGGCCGGCGAAGAAATGTCCGAGTACGTGGCCAGCGGATTCATCGCCGAACTGGGCAAGAAAAGTGACGTACGTAATCAGCTGTTCGACCTCGCCCACCGCCACCTCGAAGCCGCCGGAATTTCTCGGCACCCGGACGGCGTGATCGAACCTTCGAGCCGCGCTCGCGCGTTGCTCGATGAAGTGAAAATCTTCCGCTCGCTGAGCCATGAGGAACGCGATCGTCTTGCCGAATCGATGGTCGCGCAGCAGTACAGCGCCGGGCAGGTGGTGCTCAATCTGGAGGAAGTCCCGGACAGTCTGTTCGTGATCGCTACCGGCGTGGTCAGCGCCAGCGTGCCCGACGGCAACGGATTCACCGAGGCCGGGCGTATGGGGCCAAGTGAGGTCATGGGTGAACAGAGCATCCTCGCGGATACGCCCTCGCAGGCGACGTTTACGGCGCTGACGTCTTCGATCATTTATCGCCTCGACAAGAACCTGACTCGCCAGTGCATGGAGCAGCGCAGTGAAGTGGGTCGGGCGTTGAATAAACTGCAGGCGGTACGGCAGCAGAATAGCCGGTTGGCGTTGATGGCCAAGCCTGCGCCAGTGAGGAAAGGTGGATTCCTGGGCTGGTTGCAAAAACGCTGAGCCCTTTTCAGAAGACAAAAAGAGGCCCGCCACTTTGGCGGGCCTCTTCGTTACAAGCTTACTTGGCAGTGAACTTGGTATAGCTGTTGATCAGGTTGCGGTAGTTCGGCAGACGCTGGGACAGCAGATTCGCCAGGCCTTCCATGTCGTTGCGCCAGTCGACTTGCAGCTCGCAAGCCACGGCGAACCAGTTCAGCAGGTGTGCACCGGCAGCGGACATACGCGCCCAAGCAGCTTGCTGCACAGTGGTGTTGAAAGTGCCGGAAGCGTCAGTCACCACAAACACTTCAAAACCTTCAGCGATGGCCGACAGAGTCGGGAACGCCACGCACACGTCAGTCACCACACCGGCGATGATCAGTTGCTTGCGGCCGGTGGCCTTGATGGCCTTGACGAAGTCTTCGTTGTCCCAGGCGTTGATCTGGCCAGGGCGGGCGATGAACGGCGCGTCCGGGAATTGCTCTTTCAGTTCAGGCACGATCGGGCCGTTCGGACCGCTGTCGAAACTGGTGGTGAGGA
This sequence comes from Pseudomonas sp. MCal1, assembly GCF_026341415.1. Classification (NCBI taxonomy): domain Bacteria; kingdom Pseudomonadati; phylum Pseudomonadota; class Gammaproteobacteria; order Pseudomonadales; family Pseudomonadaceae; genus Pseudomonas; species Pseudomonas sp. MCal1. Next base: position 50,435 of record NZ_JAKUMP010000008.1, on the reverse strand, counting down.
TGGTCGGCAGGTTGAAGAACTTGGCGATGTCACCCAGCGCCAGCACGTTGTTCTTGAACTCGTTCGGCGAAAAATCCTGCACCAGCGAGATCAGACCGGTCTGGTGGTCGACCAGCAGGACCACGGCGTCGTCTTTGTTCAGGCGTTTGTAAGGAACGTTGCTCATGTGAAACTCCTCGGGGATGGGTGATGCGGCAAGCGCCGGCCACGAAGACCGGCGCCGTTTACGGAATCAGAAAGCGAAGCAGGAGCAACCGAACGCGCCCCAGAAACCGGCAAAATCGCTGACCGGTGCATTCGACATCCGCGCTTTTTCATGGCTGTGGGTATGCACCGCGCACGGGCCGCTGCATTGGTGGACCTGGGCCTGCAATGGCGAATTCGGGCGCCAGTGGCCCGGGACTTTCACCACTGGCGACCAGTCCGGCAGCACCGGCAAGGCACGCGGGCCGAGGTCTTCGAAGTCGCCGGCGGAATAAACGATCTTGCCGCCGACCACGGTCAGCACCGACTCGATCCACTTGATCGCTTCTTCCTCGACACTGAAGAAGTCCGCGCTCAACGCTGCCAGATCCGCCAGTTGCCCGACCTTGATCTGGCCCTTCTTGCCCTGCTCGGACGAGAACCAGGCGCTGCCATGGGTGAACAGTTCCAGCGCGGTGCTGCGTGGCAGACCTTCTTCGTACAGCGCCAGACCGCCGACGGTGCGACCGCTGACCATCCAGTACAGCGAAGTCCACGGGTTGTAGCTCGACACCCGCGTGGCATCGGTGCCCGCGCCGACCGGCACGCCTTCGGCAAGCATGCGTTTGATCGGCGGCGTGGCTTCGGCGGCTTGTTTGCCATAACGGTCAACGAAGTATTCGCCCTGGAATGCCATGCGATCCTGAATCGCGATGCCGCCGCCCAACGCTTTCACCCGCTCGATGTTCTGCGGGGTGATGGTTTCGGCGTGGTCGAAGAACCATGGCAAGCCGTTGAACGGAATGTCGCGGTTGACCTTCTCGAACACATCCAGCATGCGGCTGATCGATTCGTTGTAGGTCGCGTGCAGACGGAACGGCCAGCGTTGTTCGACCAGGTGGCGCACCACCGGCTCCAGTTCCTGCTCCATGGTCTGCGGCAGGTCCGGGCGCGGTTCGAGGAAGTCTTCGAAGTCCGCCGCCGAGAACACCAGCATCTCGCCGGCGCCGTTGTGGCGAAGGAAGTCGTCGCCCTGATGCAACTTGACGCTGCCGGTCCAGTTCTGGAAATCGGTCAGTTCTTCCTTGGGCTTCTGGGTGAACAGGTTGTAGGCGATGCGCACGGTCAACTGGTCGTCTTTGGCCAGTTGCTCGATCACCTGATAATCGTCCGGGTAGTTCTGGAAACCGCCGCCGGCATCGATGGCGCTGGTCAGGCCGAGGCGATTGAGTTCGCGCATGAACTGACGGGTCGAGTTGACCTGATATTCCAGCGGCAGCTTCGGCCCCTTGGCCAGCGTCGAGTACAGAATCATCGCGTTCGGCCGCGCCACCAGCATGCCGGTCGGGTTGCCATTGGCATCGCGCACGATCTCGCCGCCCGGCGGGTTCGGCGTGTCGCGGGTGTAGCCGGCGACGCGCAACGCGGCGCGGTTGAGCAGCGCGCGGTCATACAGGTGCAGGATGAACACCGGGGTGTCCGGCGCCGCCTGGTTGATCTCTTCAAGGGTCGGCATGCGTTTTTCAGCGAACTGGAATTCGTTCCAGCCACCGACCACGCGTACCCATTGCGGGGTCGGCGTACGGTCGGCCTGATCCTTGAGCATGCGCAGCGCATCGGCCAGCGACGGCACGCCTTCCCAGCGCAGTTCGAGGTTGTAGTTCAAGCCACCACGGATCAGGTGCAAGTGCGAGTCGTTGAGGCCGGGGATCACGCAGCGCCCCTTGAGGTCGACCACTTGAGTGCCTGCACCTTTGAGCGCCATCGCCTCGGCATCGTTACCGACGGCGACGAAGCGCCCGTCCTTGATCGCCACGGCGCTGGCGAGGGGTTTTTCGCGGTCTACCGTATGAAATTGGCCATTGAACAGAATCAGATCGGCGTTCATCGCAGTTCCTTCGAGATAAGTGAAACGGAGCCCGGACCCACCACTTCAGCGCGGCGGATTGGCATTGGATTCAAGGTGTTTGTGTGACTGGCCGGCTTCCAGCCACGGCGCGAACAGACGGGTCACGGGCGGCATGAACACGTAGACCACCGACAGCACGATGGTCAGGGTGATCAGGAACGTGGCGACCACGTAGTTGGACAGGAAGGCATTGAGCTGCAGCAGCGGCCCCCAGATCAGCGGCACCAGCAAGGTGTGCGGCAGGATGACCAGCAGCGTGACCACGGCCTGCTTCCAGCGCGGTGGCGGCGAACCGGCCTCGTCGGTCGGCGTGAACCAGAATTCGCTGGCGGTATTGACTTCGGTCTGGTCGCCGTCGGCGAGCATCGGTGCCGCTTCGTCGATCAGCTTCTGACGCTGCGGTGAATCGAGCCAGCGCTGCATCGCGTCGGTCGAGCAATAACGCAGCACGCAGGTGAACAGCGCGAGCCCGCCCTGCTGGCTGCGCATCACATCCACGCCCAGATGCCCTTCTTCGCGCCCCGCCACACTGACGATATTGCGCAGCCAGGCTTCGTACGGCTGCTCAAAACCGGCCTTGACCCGGTGCTTGACGATCAGCGTCACGGTTTCTTCGGGCCCCGGTTTTTTCAGGGTCTGGGCATCAGGCATAACGGAGTACTCCGGGCAAACGAACATTGAGCGCCAGCCGTCCGGGCCCGGCGATCAGAACAGTGGTGAACAGGATCAACAGCAACCAGCCAAACTGCCCTTCGGCCACACTCCATTGCGGATGCACAAGCAGCAGCGCCACCAGCAACACAAACAGAATAGGCAAGCACGCCAGACGCGCCAGCACCCCGGCGACGATCAGTAGCGGACAGAGGACTTCGGCGAAGATCGCCAGAATCAAAGTGAGGTGGGCACCGAGGTGGAACGGATCTTCGATCAGTTGCAGCTGCGCAGTGAAGTCCAGCAGCTTGGGCAAGCCGTGGACGAACAGCAGAAACAACCCGCCAGTGACCCGCAGGAACAGCAGGCCGAGGTTTTGCGCCTGGTCATTGCGTTGTACAGCGTTCATGGGCCCATCCTTGATCAATCATTGCAGGCATGGTGCAACGATTGATCGGGGGGAAATTGGATGGGTGTGCTCTCTTTGGCGTGTTCAGGGCCGGAACCGTGATCGTTCCCACGCTCTGCGTGGGAATGCAGCCCGGGACGCTCCGCGTCCCAAAGAGCGGACGCAGAGCGTCCAATGAGGTATTCCCACGCGGACGGTTCGACGCCTCGACGTGGGAACGATCAGTGGAAACGATCAGGCTATAGCGGGCGCCGCAGCCTTCACCTCCAGATTATCCAGCACCCGATTCACCGCCAGTTCCCCCAGCATGATCAGTTGCGCAATCCCCAACAGCACATGCCGCTGCGGGCCGTCCACCAGTCCGGCGAAGTCATTGGCCATGACCTTGGCCGAGGTCAGGGTTTCGCAGGCGTCGGCCAGCAGTTCTTCGCTGTCGATGCCGGGGGCGATGAGGTAGCGAGTGTTGGGTTTGAGCAGCGGTTTGCGGGGGAGCAGCGGATTGAGATAGTGATCGAGGGCGCGTTCGGCGGCTTCGTGAAATTTCTTGGAGTCGAGGGTTTCGTAGGGCGAGGTGGGGTCGGTTTCGGGTGGGTTGGGTGTTGGTTTGATCATTGTGAAGCTCCTTGATAGATGGAGCTGCAACCCTTCGCGGTCAATCGAACAAGGTGGCAGCTGTACGCGGGTTGACCGACCGGAATCAAGGGATCCGGCACACCCGAAGGTGTCCCACGCACAGCCACCGCGAAACCGGGATTCAGAAAAAATCTGAGTCTGGTCTGGTGGTACTGGCGCGCCTTGATTGAGTCGGACGGTCAAATCCGGTCGCTGATTCGTCAGCGACCCGGAAACGATAAGACCCAACCCCTAGGCGCACAAGCCGGCGGATTCTGGCGTACACGTAGGCAAAGGCGCAAGGCGTTGTGGCTTACCGGAAGTAACCTTAAACGCCTTTCAACACCGCGCTAAACCGCCGGAATATCCAGCGACACCGACATGAACTGACTGATCCGCGAACGCAGCCATTTCTCCGCCGGATCGTTGTCATGCACCCCGCTCCACGCCATCGACAGTTGCGCCGCATCAATCGGAAACGGTGGATCTTCAGCCCGCAACGCACACCCCTCAACCAACGCACACGCCGCGTAATCCGGCACGGTCGCGATCATCTCGGTGCCGGCCAGCAGCGCGCGCAAACCGCTGAATTGCGGCACGCCGAGCACCACACGACGGCTGCGACCGACCTTGGCCAGGTCCACGTCGATGTTGCCGCTCAGGTCGCCGGAGAAAGACACCATCGCATGAGGCCGCTCGCAGTATTCATCCAGAGTCAGCGGGCCCGGGCGGTTGTCGCCGCGCAGCACCTTGCACGGGATGTCGCGCAGTTTCTTGCGCTTGGCGTTGGCCGGCAGATCGGTGGTGTAACTCACGCCGACGGAGATTTCCCCGGAGGCCAGCAACGTCGGCATCAGCAGGTAGTTGGCACGGCGCACCACGACCACGATCCCCGGCGCCTCTTCCTGCAACTGGCGCAGCAATGGCGGGAACAGACCGAATTCGGCGTCATCCGACAGGCCGATGCGGAACACGTCGCAGCTGGTGGCCGGATCGAACTCCTTGGCCCGACTGACCGCGCCGGAAATCACGTCCATCGCCGGTTGGAGCTCCCGAAGAATCGCCAGCGCCCGCGCCGTCGGCTCCATGCCGCGACCGTTGCGCAGCAACAGTGGATCGTCGAACAGATCGCGCAAACGGCCCAGCGCCGCGCTTACCGCCGGCTGGCCCATGAACAGTTTTTCAGCAACGCGGGTCAGGTTTTTTTCGAACATCAGGGCTTCGAAAATCACCAGCAGGTTCATGTCGACGCGGCGCAGATCATTACGGTTCATAGGGCACGTTTTCCTTGTTTGAGCCTGACGTGAAAGGTGGGCACTTTACTCGATCAGCGGTACTTTGGCCGCGCGTTTGTAGGGGCCGTATTCAACCGGTACCCACTGGAAGTGCTTGTCGACCGCCGTGATGTGGCCGATACCCGGAAACGGCAAATGCGCGGCCGTCACCCAGGTTTTGCTGGCGGCCGCTGCGCTGAACACTGCATGACGGCTTTTGATCGCTTGCTGATTGTTGACGTCAAAACTGATCGACACTTCGGGATGATCGAACTGCACCGCGAGGTTGTGCACCAGGTCGCCCATGAACACGATGCTCTGGTTCTGCGAAGTGAAGCGGTAGGTGGTGCTGCCCGGCGTGTGCCCGGCTTCCAGTGTAGCTTCGACCACACCCGGCAAAGGCGACTGGCCCTCTGCGAACGTCTTGAAGCGCCCGGCCGCCACGTAAGGCGCAGTGGAGTCCTGGGCGATCTTGAAAAACTCCCGGGCACCGGCCGGCGCCTTGGCCATTGCCTGCGGATCAAGCCAGTAATCGGCTTCAGCCTTGGCGGCGTAGACCGTAGCGTTGGCGAAGATCGGCTGTTGCTGGCCGTCGACCAATCCACAAACGTGATCCAGGTGCAGATGGGTCAGCAGAATCGCATCGACCTGTTCAGGCCTGTATCCGGCGGCCTGCATGTTTGCCGACAACTGGCCGGCGGTGGCGCCGATGCACTGGCCCGCGCCGGTATCGACCAGAATCAGTTGCTTGCCGGTATTGACCAGAAACGCATTGAACGCGGTCTGCACACCCGGCGTTTCAATCGAGCGACGGGCCAGCAATGCACGGATCTGACTCTGGCTCAGGCCCTGCAACAGTTTCGGTGACAGATCGTTGTAGCCGTCGAATAACGCGGTGACTTCGTAATCGCCCAGTGCCAGACGGAAATAACCAGGTGCCTGAGTACCGATCTGTGGCGCTTGCGCCATAGCACTGCTCATCACACCGGCAAGCGCCAGGCCAGTCACGGCGCTGAACAATCCTTTCATGCGTATCCCCTTGGTCGAGCCCGAAACTGCGGCCCCCAATGGTCCGCCTGTCCTTGCCATCCTGCCCGGCCTGCGCCGCGAGGACTTGCAGCGGTGTGCTGAGTTCAGGTTCAGCCAGCGTAATTAACAACGTTTAACTCGTCAGCCCTCGCCCCTCGCCGAACAATGAAACCCTCTGCGCAACGTTGTTTTTTGAACCAAGGGAAAGCCTGACAGTGCATTCCCCCCGACACGGACCCTGGCCATGGCTCATTCACAACAAACCGTCGCCCTCGCTCCTGCCATCGAACCACGCAGAACCGGTACGGGCGGCCTCAGCCCGCAGCGGGAGCGGCTGGTGAAACAACTGATACTCGAACGCCTGGGCGACAGCCTCGAAGTCACCGAACTGGCCAGCGCCTGCTCACTCTCTCGCAGCCATTTTTCCCGGGCGTTCAAGTGCAGCACCGGGTACTCGCCGCAAGACTGGATCCGTACCCAGCGCATTGCCAGGGCCAAGTTGTTGATCCAGCACACCAACCACAGCCTTACACAGATCAGCCTGGAATGCGGATTCTGCGATCAGGCGCACTTCTGCCACATCTTCACCCGCAGCGAAGGGATCAATCCGTTTGCGTGGCGGTGTCAGGTCATGAAAAACCGCTGAGGCGGTTTCAGTCCCGAGCCATGCGCTGAGCCAGGCGTGCCACCCGCTCGCCCAAGTGTGCGGCGGTCAACTGGTCTTCCGGCGGAGGGGCTTGTTCAGGCGGTTGCTCGACCGAGGACTGGGACATCGCCCCGAGGGAGCTGCCGAGGCGATTCAACTGGCCGTCGAACACCCCTTCGCACGCACGCGCCGGCAGCAGATCGAGCCCGACCCAGATCATTGAATGCTGGGCGGCGAACACCGCCATTTGCAGCAGGGTATTGAGTTTGTCGCCGCACAGGCTGCCGGAATTGGTGAAGCCTGCCGCGAGTTTGTCGCGCCATGGCCGGGCGAGATAGAACGACGCCGTGGCCTCCATGAATTGCTTGAACGCGGCCGAGGCGCTGCCCATGTAAGTCGGCGCGCCGAAGATGATGGCGTCGGCGCGGTGCAGGTCATCCCAGCGGGTTTCGACGTCTTCCACCGCCAGCAACAGGCAGGTGCTGCCCACGTGGCGCTCCACCCCCTGGGCCACTGCCTGCGCAATGACGCGGGTGTGCCCGTAGCCACTGTGATAGACCACCACTACTTTACTCATCGCAGCGTCCTCCGGACGTATGCATTCCATTGCCCCGGAGTTTTGGCTCTGACGCGGGCGCGGACGAGTTAATCGTTGTTAATTTTTCCCGGCTGTCGGGTGAGCAGGCACAGGTTCTGCCCTTTAAATACAGTGGTGAAGGCGCTGGATGCCGAGCGGTGCCCGAACGCCTGCCTCTCGCGCAAGTTGCACTGGCGGCAAATCCTGAGGAATATGCCCGGATACTGCGGATCAGACGGCTTGCGTGACCTTCGAGTCGCTCTGCGCCCTGCCCGTCACGGATTCTTCACCCCGACGGATCAGGATCAAAAAAAACGTCGAAGGAGTGAGCGGTTGAGTCTTTCCCCGAATCAGGCCATCGGTTTCGGCCCCTATCGGATCCACCCCGGCCAGCGGCTGGTGCTTGAAGGCGACCAGCCTTTGCGCCTGGGCCGGCGTGCCATGGATATTCTGCTGATCCTGCTGGCCAACGCCGGCGAGGTGGTGAGCAAGCAGCAACTGATCGCCGGGGTATGGCCGGACAGTGTGGTGGAAGACATCAATCTGCGAGTGCACATGGCCGCGCTGCGCAAGGCCCTCGGCGACGGTCAGAACGGCCAGCGCTATATCATCACCGTTGCGCAACGCGGTTACAGTTTCGTCGCGCCGGTCGTGCTGCAATCGATTGAACAACGCCCCGCCGCCACCCACCTCGGCCAGCATAACCTGCCACTGCGTCGCACGCGGATGATCGGTCGCCAGTCGGTGGTCGACAGCCTGATGACCCAACTGCCGCGCCAGCGCTGCATCACCCTGGTCGGCCCCGGTGGCATCGGCAAAACTACCGTGGCCCTGCGCGTCGCCGAGCAACTGATCGGCCGTTATCGCAACGGTATTCGTCTGCTGGATCTGGCACCGCTCGATGACCCTGCTTCGATCTGCTCGCACCTCGCCGCCCTGTTGGATCTTTCGCTGCACGACAGTGAACCGATGGCATGCCTGATCAACAGTCTGCGAGAGCGGCAGATGCTGCTGGTGATCGACAACTGCGAGCATTTGATCGATGCCGTGGCGTTGCTCAGTGAAAGCATTCTGCGCGGCGCGCCGCAGGTGCATATTCTGGCCACCAGCCGCGAAAGCCTGCGAGCCGAGGGCGAGTATGTGCAGCGCCTGGAGTCTCTTGATTGTCCACCGCCGATTGCGGTGCTCGAACGTGATCAGGCGATGGGGTTTTCTGCGCTGCAACTGTTCGTCGAACGGGCGATGGCGGCCCACGAACACTTTGAGCCGGGCAACGCTGATCTGCCCTCGATCATCGAAATCTGCCGCCGACTGGATGGCATCCCGCTGGCACTGGAACTGGCCGCCGCGCAGGTGGCGGGCCTTGGGCTGGACGGTTTGCTGAGTCAACTTCAGGGGCGGTTGCCGGCAGGCAATCAGACGCGTCTCGGCAGGCACGAAACGCTGCGCGCTACGCTGGACTGGAGCTTCAATCTGCTCAACGCCTGCGAACAGACCGGCCTGCGCCGATTGAGCGTGTTCCGTGGCGCGTTCACGCTGGAATCTGCGGCGGCGGTCATCGTCGGTCAGCACATCGAGCCGAACGAAGTGTTCGCCTCGATCACGCAACTGGTGGCCAAGTCGCTGCTCACCGTAGAGGTCGGTGATGAAGAGGTGTTCTATCGCCTGCTCGACACCACCCGCCGCTATGCACTGGAAAAACTCGATCAGGCTGCCGAGCTCGGCGAAACCCGCGAACGCCATGCCGAACGCAGCCTGGCGCTGATGCACCAGGCCCAGGCCGACTGGGAGAACACCGCGACTGAAGTCTGGATCGAGCGCTACGCCCGTAGCCTCGAAGACCTGCGCGCGGCGCTGGACTGGACGCTGAATGACGAAGGCTCGCGCCCTCTCGGCGTTCGACTGACGGCGACCTCGGCGCCGTTGTGGCAAGAGTTGTCTCTGCTAAAGGAATACGGCGTTCACGTGCGGCGGGCACTCGCATTGCTGGCGTCATCCGACGAGCCCTGCCCGCGACTGGAAATCGCCTTGAAACTGGCCCTCGGCAGCGCCTGCTATCACACCTGGGGCGGCACACCGGAAACCATCGAAGCCTTCGTCAGCGCCCGTCTGCTGGCGCAACGGCACGACGACATGGCCGGGCAATTGCGCGCCATATCGGGGCACATGGCGGTCAATCTCAGTTGCGGGCATTACCAGATGGCGCTGGAGCAGAGCGAGCAATTCGAAAGCCTCGGCGTGCACGGCGATGCGCAGTTGTCCTTGAGTACCCACCGCTTGCGGGTGCTCGCGCTGCATTACGCCGGCGATCAGCATCAGGCTCGGATCCACGCCGAACAGGTGATCCAGCGCATGGCCCACAGCGGCCACCTCAACCGCTTCACGCACGGTTTCGGCGTGCAATACGATCAGAGCGTCGCCTCGCTGACCGTCCTCGCCCGGGTGCTGTGGCTGCAAGGTTTTCCCGAGCAGGCCTGGCGCACGGCGCGGCAGGCGCTGGACATCGCGGTGCAAATCAACCACGGCACCTCGATCTGCTACACCCTGGCACTCGCCTCGTGCCTGATCGCCCATTACAACGGCGATGTGCAGAACGCTCGCGCGCTGCTGCAACTGCTGCTCGAACAGGCGCAGAAGCATTCGGTGCTGCTGTTCTACACCTGGGCGCGGCACTACGCGCAGGTGATCGACGCCGACAAGGCCCCCGCCACCCCGCCCGCCGATAGCGGTCTGGTCAGGGAGATCATGGTCACGCTGGATCCGGTTTTCGTTGATGATGCTTTGCTCGAACGAGCACAAAGCGGAGCGGCCGGCTGGAGCACTGCGGAGATTTTGCGGGCCCGCGCCGAGCGATTGCTGGCGGCTGAATCGCCCTGCCATCACACGGTCGAAAGCGCCTTGCAGCAGTCCCTTGAGATCGCCCGGACACAAGGCGCACTGGCCTGGGAACTGCGCAGCGCAACGTCGCTGGCTCGGTTGTGGCAGCGCCAGTCGCGTTTGCGTGAAGCACTCCAATTGCTGACACCGATCTACCAGCGCTTCACCGAAGGCTATGCCACCCCCGATTTGCGCAAAGTGCGTTTACTGCTCGACGAATTGGGCGGTCAGCCGGCTGCGTGAGGCTGGTCGTGTGCGGCCCAGGTAACGCGCGTGCCGACGCTCGACATCGTTCAGTTCGCCGCTCTGCTCGAGTTGCTCGCGGGCGTATCGGCGCGTGGTGTTGAGCATTCGATAGCGCAGTGCTCCGCTGGATCGATCCATTGTCAGCAGCGACTTGGACGCCAACCGTTCAACCACAGCCACCAGCGTCGAGGGTGGTAATTGGGCACAACTGATCACGCCGATGGCGGCGTCCAGGGTGAATGCCATCTTGAACACCGATAACCTTTGCAGCACACGTTTTTCCTGCTCGCTCAAGCGCTGATAGCTCCAGTCCAGCGCAGCCTTCATCGACTGATGGCGTGGCACGGCGGTGCGGCGACCGTGACTCAGGACTTGCAGACCTTGATCCAGTTGCGTCTGAAGGCCGACCAGCGCCAGCGCATCGATCTGCGCCGCTGCCAGTTCGATCGCCAGCGGCAGGCCGTCGAGTCGTCGACAGATATCGCGCACCGTTTCCAGATCCTGCTCACGCAGACCGAACCCGTGTTGACGCGCACGGGCACGACTGACAAACAACTGCACCGCCGAATAGCCCATGACCTCATCGACGCTGTTAAGCGCCGTGGCTTTGGGAAGTGTCAGGGACGGCAGTGGTTGCAATACTTCCAGACCGAGACGCAACGGTTCGCGGCTGGTGGCAAGAATCGACAGACGGGGGGCAACGTCGAGCAACGTTTCCAGCAGGCTCCGGCAGGCTTCGTGCAGGTGCTCGCAGTTGTCCAGCACCAGCAAGGCGTGGCGCGCGGCCAGTGTGGGGAAGTCGATGTCGAGGGTTTTCAGCAGGTGATCGAGGAGCGGAATGTCTTCATCGATCAGCGAGAGATCGACCTGCCAAACGCCGTCACGAAAATGTTGCAGCAGCAGTTCCGCTGCGCGCAGCGCCACGGTGCTTTTGCCGACGCCGGCAGGTCCCGTCACCGTCAGGAGCCGGGACAACGGCAGTTGCCGGACCAGACCGCCGACCAGTGAGTCGCGCCCGGTGACCGGCGTCAGCCGTGCGGGCAAGTTGTGCTGGGGCGCTTGCAGGCTTTCGAAAACCACCTGAGCAACGCTGTCGCCCTGCACCGGTGCCACGAAGCTGTACCCGCATTGCGGCACATTAACGATGTAGCGTTGACCGTTCTCGCCGTCGCCGAGGGCCCGGCGCAACGCGGCGATGTGCACCCGCAGGTTGATCTCCTCGACCACCGAGGTCGGCCACACGAGAGCAATCAACTGCTCTTTGCTGACCACCCGCCCGGCGCGCTCGACCAGCACCTGCAGGATGTCCAGCGCACGACCGCCCATGCGCAATTGCCGATCCCCTTCGAGGATCAGCCGTTGACGCAAATGGAACGCGTACGGCCCGAAACGCAGGACCGACGCCGAGTTCAATTCGTTGAGGCTGTTCATGTCCGTTATCTTCGCAGGCCTCGATGACGGAACAACCACCACGCGAGGTCCAACACGGACATCCGGATGCCCGTAACGGACAGAACCGCTCTAGCTGAACTGTTCGCGATATTGCGTGGGGGTCAGCCCGAGCTTTTCGCCGAACAGAAAACGCATGTGCCGCACGCTGCCGAAACCGCTTTTATAGGCAACGGTCTTCAACGGCAGATCACTGGTTTCCAGCAGGTTGCGCGCGCAATCGATGCGCGCACTTTGCAGGAATTCCATGGGTGTCATGTTGACCTCGCGGGCAAACACCCGAGCGAAGTGTCGTGCACTCATGTTCGCAAGACTTGCCATGCGCTCGACAGTGAAAGCTTCCTCCAGATGCTCCAGCACATGGTTCTGCACCCGGGTAATCGGTGTTTGCTGGGGCGCCACTGCTGCCATCAACGGGCTGAACTGCGCTTGTCCGCCCTGACGTTTCATCACCACCAGCAACACCTTGGCCACGTCCTGGGCAATCTTTTTGCCATGATCGCGAGCGACCACCGCCAACGCCATATCGATGCCGGCCGTGACGCCCCCGGACGTGATCAGATTGCGATCCTCGACAAAAATCTGGTCAGTTGCGACGTTTGCCATTGGAAAGCCCTTGATCAGGCGTTCGGTGTAATTCCAGTGGGTGGTTACACGGTAGCCGTCGAGCAAACCGGCGTGTCCAAGCACGAAGGCACCGGTACAGATCGAGCCATATTGCCCGGCACGCGTGACCGCGCCCTGCAGCCAGGCGAGCAACGGCGGGTGTTTTTCGTTGTAGGCGCCGGGGCCGCCCGGCACCAGCAACAAGTCATAACGCTCATCGGCTTCGTCGATGTGCCGATCGGCGTGCACGAGGACGCCATTGGACGCACGCAACGGCCCGTCCTCGGTGCCCAGGGTCGTCAGGTGATAGTGGGCTTGCGGTTTCAGGTAACGGTTGGCAACTGAAAAGACCTCCAGCGGCCCGGCCATGTCGAGCAGCAGAAACTCCGGGAACAGCACCATTGCCACGGTCTTCATGGGGGTATCACCAAAATCCATGCAAAATCATAAGTCTGCGCATTATGGCCGGATACGCTGGAGCCGTCGGAAAGAATACGTGATCCAGTGCACACAACTGTCAACTCTAAAGGGACAGTATTTCAATTTTCATCTACTTATTGCATCCCAGGGTTACCAGTAACCTTCTCCTCACTCGGACGAATCAACGTCCTGAAAGGAGATTTCATCATGCTGACCCTTCGTAAAGCTTCCGACCGCGGTCTGGCCAATCATGGCTGGTTGAAGTCGTTCCACACCTTTTCCTTCGCCAGCTACCGTGACCCGCGTGAACAGGGTTTCTCCGACCTGCTGGTGATCAACGATGACCGCGTCGCCGCCGGCAAGGGCTTCGGCCAACACCCCCACCGGGACATGGAGATTTTCTCCTATGTGCTCGAAGGCGCCCTGGAACACAAGGACACCCTCGGCACCGGCTCGGTGATTCGCCCCGGCGATGTGCAACTGATGAGCGCCGGCAGCGGCGTGGCCCACAGCGAGTTCAACCATTCGGCGACCAAACCTGTGCACTTCCTGCAGATCTGGATCGTACCGGACGTCAGCGGCGCGAAACCGCGTTACCAGCAAGAGCACTTCAGCGAGCAGAAAAAACGCGGTCGTCTGCAACTGATCATCTCGCCCGAAGGCAACCACGGCTCGCTGAAAGTGCGCCAGGATGCACGGGTGTATGCCGGACTGTTCGATGGCGAGGAAAGTGCCACCCTCAAGCTGCCTGCCAACCGTTTCGCCTATGTACATGTTGCTCGCGGCAGCGTTGAACTCAACGGCCTGCAGTTGAAGGAAGGCGACGGCGTACGGGTTCGTGAAGAGCAGGCACTGACCCTGAGCAATGGCCAGGACGCCGAAGTCCTGGTGTTTGATCTGCGCCCGCAGGAACTGCCGGAAATGCCATGATTCGGTGGTTTCATCGCTCGACAAAAACGGCCTTCATTGAAGGCCGTTTTTCATTCTGCAGGCAAGATCGCCAACTGATGTAGCCGTCTTGCACAGCCTCAATGAACTACTCATTCTCCAGTACGAACGCTTCGACAATGTGTTCGATCACCGCCCTGACCCGCGCGGTATGGCGCAAATCCGCATGGGTCACCAGCCACACTTCATAAGGCAGCGGCCGCGTGCGCTCCGGCCACAGTCTGACCAGACCATCGCGCTCGCCCATGTAAACCGGTATTTCTCCTACACCCAGACCGGCGGCAATCGAGCGTCGTACCAGCAAGCTGGAACTCAGACCGGCGACGATCCGCCCGCGAGTCACGGGCTCGTTCACCAAAGTCAGGTCCTTGTTGACTTGCAGATACGGCTGGTACACCACCAGATCATGGCCCTCGAATGCACTGCCCGGCGCCGGCACGCCATGGTGGTCGACATAGGCCTGCGAAGCGAACAACCCCACCGGCCAACGCGCGATGCGCCGGGCGATCAGGTCCGGGTTGTCCGGGCGGGTGTTGCGCACGGCGATGTCCGCTTCTCGTTTGGCCAGGCTGAGGATCTGCGTGGAAGCGTCCAGCTGCACGCGCACGTCCGGATGCTGTTCGTGCAACTGCGCAATGGCCGGGATCAGGAAATCGATGGCCAGTGAATCGGTGGTGCTGACCCGAACGCTGCCGGTCAGGCGATCGTCCAGGCCCTGGATACGCCGCTCCAGCTCGAGCGCCGAATGCTCCATTTTTTCCACTGACTTGAGCGCGGCTTCACCGACTGCCGTCAACGCATAGCCCTCGGAGGTGCGCAGAAACAAAGTCGCGCCCAGCGACTTTTCCAGCGCCGTGATGCGTCGCCCGACCGTCGCCTGATCCACGCCCAGCACGCGCGCAGCGCCGCGTAATGTCGACTCGCGGCAGACCGCAAGAAAGACCCTTGCATCATCCCAGTTCATAACATTCCCCATTGATGCATAAACGCATCATAACTACGCAAACTCGCTGCATTAACGCAGCAACGATAGCCGATATGCTGGGCGCCATAAACCTTTCCACAGGACCGCCATCATGCGCACTTCAACTGCTTCGCCCGAACGCCCGGACACGAGTGTCTGGCTGGCGATCTTCGCCGGACTCTGCGCCAGCCTGGTCAGCATCGGACTGGCGCGTTTCGCCTACACACCGCTGATCCCTTCGCTGATTCAGGCGCAATGGTTTTCCGCCCATGATGTGGTTTACCTCGGCGCGGCCAACCTGGTCGGTTACCTGATCGGCGCCCTCCTCGGTCGCCCGCTGGCACGCCGGGTCACCCAGAGAACAGCTCTGCGCCTGATGATGCTGGCGGTGACCGTGGCGTTTTTTGCCTGTGCATACCCCGTATCGGTGAGCTGGTATTTCGGCTGGCGCCTGCTGTCCGGCATCGCGGGCGGCGCGATCATGGTGCTGGTGGCCGCGACTGTATTGCCCCATGTGCCTGCCGCGCGCAAGGGCCTGGCCAGTGGTGCGATTTTCCTCGGCATCGGTCTGGGCATCGCCGGCTCCGGCACGATCGTCCCCCTGCTGTTGAGTCTGGGCCTGCAAGCGACATGGCTGGGACTGGGCGCGCTGTCGCTGGCACTGACGGCATTGAGCTGGTTCGGCTGGCCTTCTGAGCTGCCCCAAGCAATTACTACAACGACTCAGGTGGATCCGGCAGAACCCACACCGCCTGCGGTGTATCTGTTGTTTGCCCAGTACGCGTTCATGGCCGCCGGGCTGGTGCCAGCCATGGTTTTCCTGGTGGATTACGTCGCCCGTGGGCTGGGCGCCGGGGCGCACGTCGGCGCGCTGGTCTGGGTCATGTACGGTCTGGGCGCCATCGTCGGCCCGGTGAGCTATGGTTTTCTCGCCGACCATCTCGGTGCGCGGACCGGCATTCGTCTGGTGCTTGTGATACAGGCGATCACTCTTGGCTTGCTGGCCGTTTCGCATTCGTTCGTGGCGCTGGCACTGCTGGCGGTTGTGCTCGGTTCGTTTCCGCCGGGCATTGTCCCGCTGGCGTTGGCCCGGGTGCATGAGCTGGTACCGGATCATCATCGCCAACAGGTGGCGTGGAGCCGCGCCACGGTGTCGTTCGCCACGTTTCAGGCGCTGGCCGGTTTCGCCTATTCGGCGCTGTTCAACGCCACAGGTGGACAGCATGTGCTGCTCTTCGTGATTGCCGGCGGTGCCATCGTGATCGCACTGATACTTGAGCACGTCATGAAACTGCTGCCCTCCTCGATCGAACAACGCCGCTGCGCCCATTGACGGGAATCATTAGGCCCTGACTGCGCTCCCATCTACTGATCACTTGTTTCAAGAGGAATTGAAAATGACATTGCCCACTGAAATGACCCGCATCGAAATCACCGAACCGGGCGGGCCCGAAGTTCTGCAATCCCGACGCGTGCCGCTGCCGATTGCTTCAGAAGGCGAAATACTGATCCGCGTGCACGCCGCCGGCATCAATCGCCCGGACGCTTTGCAACGCGCCGGCAAGTACCCGATGAAACCCGGCATGAACCCGATTCCGGGCCTTGAAGTGGCCGGCGAGGTTGTGGCGATTGGCAGCGGTGTCAGCAGATTTGCGGTGGGTGACCGGGTCTGCGCGCTGACCAACGGCGGAGGATATGCCGAGTACTGCACAGTCCCGGCCGGCCAGGCCCTGCCAATCCCCGATGGGCTGGACTGGATTCAGGCAGCGGCAATTCCGGAAACCTTTTTCACGGTGTGGGCCAATCTGTTCGGCCTCGGCGGCGCCAGCCGTGGTCAGCGCGCCCTGATCCATGGCGGCACCAGTGGCATCGGCACCACCGCGCTGATGCTGTGCCGCGAGTTTGGCATCGAAGCCTTCGCCACCGCCGGCAGCGCGGACAAATGCGCAGTGATCCGCAGTCTGGGCGGCGAAGCCATCAACTACCGGGAACAGGATTTCGCGACTGTTATCGCCGAGAAAACCGCCGGCCAGGGCGTTAATGTGATCCTCGACATCATGGGCGGCTCGTACCTCAACGGGAACATCAGCGCCTTGGGGATGGATGGGCGGCTGGTGATGCTCGGTTTCCTCGGTGGCGCGCGAGCCAATGACATCGATCTGCTGGCGATCCTCGGCAAGCGTGCGGTAGTCACCGGTTCCCTCCTGCGTGCCCGGACCTCTGCGGAAAAGGCAGCCATCGCCGATCAATTGCGCGAACACGTCTGGCCGGTGTTGGCCGCCGGACGCTGCCTGCCGATCATCGACCAGATCTTCCCGCTCGCCGAAGCGGCCAAAGCCCATGCGCGCATGGAAGCGGGCGACCACATCGGCAAGATCGTGCTGAAGTTCAACTGAGTCGTTGCAGCATTTTGTAATCGTTGCAGGCGTGCGGCGGTCGAAAATGTCACGCGCCGGTCAAGGCATCTGGTAAAAAGCGTTCTTTGTCCACGCCGTGGTGAAACGTTTAATGTTCCTTGCCTTCATGACCCGACTTCGACGCCGCCGTCTGGCGTTCGCCTGCATGGCTGCCCTGATCATCGGCGTGCCGGCGAGTTGTGCCGTGCTGGAACACACCGAACGCAAACTCTTGTTTCGCATCGAACCGGGCACCGCCGGCTGGTATCACGGATTGCCCGGCAGCGTGCAGGAACTCGACCTGCAACCGAAAAGCTTCAAGGCCGGGCAAAACATTCACGCCTGGTGGTGGCCGGCGGAACGTGCCGATGCGCCGGCCATCCTTTATCTGCACGGCGTACGCTGGAATCTGACCGGGCAACTGTTCCGTATCGAGCAACTGCGCGCGGCGGGTTATTCGGTATTGGCCATCGACTATCGCGGCTTCGGCCAAAGCCGTGGTGATCTGCCGTCGGAAAGCACGGTTTACGAAGATGCCCGTGTGGCCTGGGAACGCTTCCAGCTGTTGCAACCTGATCCGAACAAACGCCTGATCTACGGCCACTCGCTGGGGGGCGCGGTCGCCGTCGACCTGGCTGCCGAACTCGGCCGCGATGCCGCCAGAAATCACACCCCATTGCCGGTGCGCGGACTGGTCATCGAATCCACCTTCACTTCATTGGCGGATGTAGCGGCAGCCGTGGCCAACACCTCCCTTCCAGTCCGTTGGTTGCTGTCGCAGAAGTTCGACTCCATCGACAAGATCGCCGAGATCCACATGCCGTTGCTGGTGGTACACGGTCTTGCCGATGCGTTTGTGCCGTCACGTTTCAGCGAGCAACTGTTCGCCGCCGCCCGGCAGCCGAAACACCTGCTGCTGGTGCCCGGCGCAACGCACAACAACAGCATGGCGCTGGGCGGACAGAACTATCGCAAAGCGATCGATGCGCTGATGCAAACCCGACCTGTCGCCCGGGTGGCGGGCGCAGCGGTGCAGAAGAACCCGCGCGACTCCTGACGCCCTCTGCGCAGACCATCGGTCGCCCCGACAGGAAATTCTTGCAGCATCGGCTGGCAAACCGGCGTTCCAACGCTTTGCTGGATGGAGTCAATCCATGATGCTGTTTCGGCACACCCGGCCGCGCAGCGTTCCACTGCCTATTCGGGAGCACTACCATGAAAATCAACCCGTACCTGATCTTCAACGGCGATTGCCGCGCAGCTTTCACGTTTTACGAGCAATGCCTGCAAGGCAAGCTCGAAGCAATGATGACCTTCGGCGAAACCCCAGCCGCCGAACATGTGCCCAAAGAGCATCACAACCTGATCATCCACACCTGCCTGAAAGTCGGTGACCAGATGCTCATGGCTTCGGACACCACACCCGACCGCCCGACCCAAGGCATGAGCGGATGCTCGATTTCGCTGAATGTCGACAGCATCGCCGAGGCCGAACGAGTGTTTAACGCGCTGGCCAGAGACGGTCGCATCGACATGCCGCTGGAAGCCACCTTCTGGGCCGCCCGCTTCGGCATGCTGGTGGATCGTTTTGGCGTGTCGTGGATGGTCAATTGCGAAAGTGACAAATGATGCTGTCATTGCACCGGACATGAAAAAGCCCGACCTCTTCAGGTCGGGCTTTTTCGTTCAACGTTGGGCCAACTCGTGCCGAACGCACTGTTCGTAATAGGTCTGCTTGACGGCCGCCGGCTTGAGCCGCGACGCGCTGTCGTAGGTCTGCTCGGTGATGCCCATGGCGGTCATGCGCATCCAGGGTTGCTGAAACTTGCGCGCCTGCAAGCGCTTGCGTGCGCCATACAGGGAAATCCCGGACAGCTTCGACTGTTGTGCGCCGGCGGCGATGTCCGACCCCCAGGTACAAGCAAAACGATGGCTCTTGCTCAGTTCCCTGGCCTGGGCCTCCACCGCGAACAGAGCGAGGGAAAGCGTTGCTACGGTGATGACAATCGTCCGCATATAGCCCACCTAACCTTTTGAAAAAAGGCGAGTTTGCCGGGACCGGAAACATTCGGGGGCCAGCAATTTGCCGCCTATTGCTTTCGTGCGCGAACTTCAACCCTCAACCGGGATGCGCCCTCTTCCTCGCACTGGATGACGATCGGTACAAAACGCTCGATCACCGAAATGTTGCTGTGCAAATGCTCGGTCATCCTGGGCGTGGTAAGCGATCCACCTCCGGCCAGCACCATCGGCAACAGCAACTGGTCCGCCAGATGTTCTGCCACCGCTGCACCGCTGTGCAACCAATCGGCCGCCTGATCGATCACGGCGTCCGCCACCTTCTCCGAACGCAGAGACGCTTGACCGAAAGCGCTGAAAACTTCGGTGACGTGTTCAAACGCATATTCCAGCAGCAACACGTTGCCCGGTCCGCAGGCCGGATCAAGAATGACCGCGTTCAACTCCGCTGACGCCATGTTCAATCGCTGGGCCACCCTTTCGAGCTCGCGGACACCAACACTCGGCGCCAGTCCCGCCGTCAGCGCACACGCCTGTTGCGAGAGCGGCAAGCCGCGCTCGCACAGGTGCAGTGCTGACAACTTCGATGGTTGCACCCTGACGTCGATTTCACCGCCACCCGCCGGTACGAACCCGTGGCGCAGCAACGTCAGTTCAACCTCCGCGCCCATCCGTCGCAGCAGCGGTAACCAGCTGCGGCTGAGAAAGTCGGTCGGTGGCGCCAGCGGATTATGCGTGCCGCCGCTGATCCGCACGCGGCTGGCTTGCGGCGCAAGCAATAAAGCGGGCAGCAAGGTCTGCAACACCAATGTGCAACTGCCGGCGGTTCCAATGGCAAAGCGAAAATCGCCACCGCGAATCGGCCCCGGCTCGAAGCTCAATGTCTGCGAGCCCAGCTCAGCCCCCTGGATCTTTGCACCACAGACTTGAGCCGCCGCCGTCACGGCGGTCAGGTGCTGGCGCAACAGTCCGGGACGACTGCGTCTGGCCCGAATCCGCTCGATGCGAAACGCCTGGCCCGTCACCATCGACAGACTCAGCGCACTGCGCAACACCTGGCCACCACCGATGGCGCCGTCCAGTTCAATAACGTCCTGTTTCATTTTTTTCCTTATGCGTACAAACCAACGGTTTCCCGCAGGTATCGATCGAGCTGCCGCGAATCTTCCCGGGTTCTTGGCAATGCCGGCACCGCACGCTCGAGTTCCGCCTCGATGAACGCATGCAATGCCGGACGACGAGGACCGTAAGCGCTCTCGTTGGCATTGCGTTTGAGCGCGAGCAGTTCGTCGACTTCATCGAGCAATGCACGATCATCGACGGTACTCAGCAGATCGCTGAACGTCATCGGCGGCCGACCACGCCCCTGATCGATCCAGCGCACCGCCAGCAGCGGCCGCAGTACGTAGAAATACTTCTTGAACCGCACGCTTTCACCCTGCAGATAACCACGGAAGTTCTTCTTCGCCATCGACAGATAATGATTGCGCGCGGCTGGCGGGCTGTAGAACGCCTCGGCCAGCGCCCGCAGTTGCGCAACCGCTGCGGTCTCGCTGCGATAAACCAGCGGGGAGTCGAGCCACTCCAGCAAGGTCGGGTTGGATTTGCGCAACAGCCCGAGGGTCTTGCGCAGCTCCCAGCCACTGACATCCAGCTCGTCATCCAACGGCCGCTCGATGACATCACCTGGCGCATCGACCTGGACGAACCACTCCGGTTTCTCTACATAAACGAAGCGCACATCGTAATCACTGTCCGGCGAGGCAAAACCCCAGGCCCGGCTGCCTGATTCGCAGGCATACAGCACCGTGACATTGCGCTCACGCTCTATGCGCGCCAGTTCTTCCAGCACCCGGGCGCGCATGGCGCTGCACAGTGGATGTCGTTCTTCGAACTTCATGTCTTTCAATCCTTGTTCCGGCGCGCCTTTCGGCACGCGCTATCCCTTGACGCACACCACCTGACGCAGGGTGTGCAGCACTTCAACCAGCTCACGCTGGGCGTGCATGACTTTGTCGATGTCCTTGTAGGCCATCGGAATTTCATCAATCACCGCAGCATCCTTACGGCATTCAACATGCGCGGTGGCGCGGATCTGATCTTCGACGGTGAAGGTGTTTTTGGCCTTGGTACGGCTCATGGTCCGACCGGCACCGTGGCTGCAGGAGCAAAACGATTCTTCGTTGCCCAGACCACGCACGATGAAACTCTTGGCGCCCATCGAACCGGGAATGATCCCCAACTCGCCCTTCTTCGCTGACACCGCGCCTTTGCGGGTGACCAGAATGTCCTCGCCGAAATGCCGCTCTTTCTGCACGTAGTTGTGGTGGCAGTTCACCGCTTCCAGCGCGACTTCGAACGGCTTGCGGATGATCTGCCGCGTGGCCTGAATCACCGCTCGCATCATCAGCGCCCGGTTCTGCTTGGCGAAATCCTGGGCCCAGCCCACGGCTTCCACGTAATCATCGAAGTGCCGGCTGCCTTCTTCGAAATACGCCAGATCACGATCCGGCAGGTTGGCGATGTGCTGGCGCATATCCGCCTGGGCCATCTGGATGAACAGGTTGCCGATGGCGTTGCCGACACCGCGCGAGCCGCTGTGCAACATAAACCAGACCCGGTCGGCCTCATCCAGGCACACTTCGATGAAGTGATTGCCGCTGCCCAGTGTTCCGAGGTGCCCGCGATTGTTGGTGTTGGCCAGTTTCGGGTACTTGTCGGTGATCGCCTTGAACCGTGGGTTCAGCGCCGCCCAGGCCTGATCCGCCTGTTGCGGAATCTCGTCCCAGGCGCCTTTGTCACGGCGCGATCGGGTCGAACTGCGGCCATGAGGCACCGCTTGCTCGATGGCACTGCGCAGGCCATGCAGGTTGTCCGGCAGATCGGCCGCGGTCAGCGAGGTGCGCGCGGCAATCATGCCGCAACCGATGTCCACCCCGACCGCTGCCGGGATGATCGCGCCGACCGTGGGAATCACGCTGCCGATGGTCGAGCCCTTGCCCAGATGGACGTCCGGCATGACAGCCAGATGCTTGAAGATGAAGGGCATCTTCGCCGTGTTCATCAACTGCTCGCGCGCCTCGTTTTCCACCGGGACGCCCTCAGTCCAGAGCTTGATCGGTTTGCCGTTGACGACTTCCAGCAGTTGGTAAGTGTGTTCTTTCATCATCTCGATTCTTCAGGTAGTTCCACCGGTATTCGCCGGCAGATTCAAAAAAGGTGGCACGACAAAGGTTGGTGACTGTTGCGCGTTACCGCGCACCGGGATTAGCCGGCCTCAGATGTACAGCCATCGGCATTCGTGCCGTCACGCGCACTGACAAGGGTTTGGTGAGACGTCTTGGATGTAGTCCCACCGGCATTCAGTGCCCGTGACAAATCAATTCATTGGGTGGCTGATTGCCTCATCCCATGCATTCAATCGCTTCGACCCAGTGCTGCGGTCCGTACCGGCCGGCAGTGAACTGCTCGATCACATCAAACACCGCATCACTGAAACCGCCGACATTCAGGATGTCGTCACGATCCGCCACCGGTGTCGCCCAACCTGGTTGCAGGTCAATGCAAATCAGGCGTGCCTGCGGGTTGATCCGCTTTATTCGCTCCCATTGCAACATTGTCTCGCTGGCGCCCTGACGTCGCGCATCGATCCAGGATTCGTTGTCCGACACCATGAGCAACGTATCGACCCTGGCCTTGCTGTCCGCCAGTTTCTTCAACGGCGCCGAGCAGCAGGTTCCGCCGCCGAAAATGCCCGCAAGTTTTTCGGCATTGCTGATCACACTGTCGGGCGGGTTGAGGGTGATATCCACCACCTTCCATTCGAACGGCATCACCCGTGCCGTCGGCTGTTTACGCAACACCGCCGCCGTAATCAGCGCCGCCACATCGATGCAGCGCACCGCGGTGGTCGCGCCCTGACGATAACCGGTCAGCGGGCTACCCATGGATCCGGAAACATCCGGGCAAACCACCACAGCCCCCTGAAGCTTCGGCACATTGGCCAACGACAGCTCCAGCGCATCCTGCAAAGCCTCGCGAATCAGCGCCGGCACGTCATCGCCGACCATCCGGTACGCTGCCAGCAACTGGTACGGATACACCCGTGCCCTGACCACTGCTTCGGGATCCGCCAACCGTGCGGCCACGGTTTCGGTGCAACCCGTCACTTCAAAAGCACCATGGCGCGCAAGCGTATTGAGGTTGATCCGCAGCCCCTGCCAGCCCATGTTTCGCGCCTGCTCTGCCCATTGTTCCTTGCTCAACGTTTCGTTACCGAGCAATTGAAAAGGCACTTCAGGCACTTGATCACTCGCTCCGCTGCGAAATGCCAGCACATCGCGAGTCAATCCGGGCAACGCCTGTGCATCAACCGGTTTGCCGATCACCCAGGCAAAAAACGCTTCGCGCCAGGCCTCGGACGGTTTTGGGTGAACCATCTTCACCACATCCGCCAGCGAAGGCTGATTGCCGATCGATGCCTGCAAGAGCTGGCGTTCGGTCGCGCTGTTCAGCCAGTTCTGCACCAGACGCTTGGGCTGAGAACCCAGGGAGCTGCGACCGGTGGCGCCACTGCGCAGGATTTGCACGAAATTGCGCAGCATTTTGCCGCTGTCCACGACCTTCTCGAACACCTCCGGCACCAGAGCCGAACGCTGAGCGGCCAGCGCCGCCAGCAACAAGGCCGGCATGTCTTTCATGTGTCCTTTTTGGCGAGCGTAAAGAGCGGCTTTTGCCACGAAGCGGCTGTCCAGCTCCGCAACCAGCTTCAACACCTGATCCAACTGACTTTGAGCAGATGCGTAAAAGGTCGAATTCAGGCAACCGGTGACAGCCAGCTGAGCCAGTTGATGCTTGGGTGTGTAGGCATAAGCCGCGGCACCGGAAGCATTCAAGGCGTCGCACGCCGGCAGGCTTTCGATTGCGTATTGAAGAGGTTGAAATTGGCCATTCGTGGCGTCTCGCTATGTTGTCCTGTTCGTTGCGACAGGTGCTGCAGTCGCTGTGCCAGCTTTTGAAAAAGTTCGAAAATTATTCTTATCTATTTGATTTTTAAAGATTTTATTTTAGTTTCAATTACCTATTAACTCTCATCACGACAAATAACACGCTTAAACATTATCATTGGGTATCGTCATTTATCTTTAAGGATCATCAATGTCCGGCAAGCGCACCGTCGCCATCGGCTTCATCGGCGCCACCCTTGATCGCGTAGGCAAAGGCGCCAACCGCTGGAACCATTGGCGGCCTAGCGTGGGCCTGTGCCAGCAACCAGATGTATTGATCCATCGACTGGAACTGATACACGGCACAGACGCCCGGGACACGAGCCTGGCCGAACGCATTCGCGAGGACATCCATCAGGTGTCGCCCGGCACAGAAGTGCGCCTGCACCCGATGCCGTTGCGTAATCCCTGGGATTTCGAAGAGGTCTACGGCGCGCTCCATGACTTCACCTCCGAATACACTTTCGATACCGAGCGTGAGGACTATCTGTTGCACATCACCACAGGAACCCACGTCGCGCAGATCTGCTGGTTCTTGCTGACCGAGGCGCGCTACCTGCCGGCACGCCTGATCCAGACCTCCCCCGCCCGCCGCAAGAACGAAGAAGAACCGGCCACCGGCACACACGCCCTGATTGACCTGGATCTGTCGCGCTACGACCGGATTGCCTCTCGCTTCACTCACAGACGCCTGGAAGGCCTGGAGTTTCTCAAGTCCGGCATCGCCACCCGAAACACCGCGTTCAACCGTTCCATCGAACAGATCGAACGCGTGGCCGTACGCTCCAAAGCGCCGATGCTGCTGATCGGTCCGACCGGCGCCGGCAAGTCTTTTCTCGCCCGACGCATTTACGAGCTCAAACGCAGTCGCCATCAAATGCAGGGACGCTTCGTTGAAGTCAACTGCGCCACCCTGCGTGGGGACGGTGCAATGTCCGCGCTGTTCGGCCACGTCAAAGGCGCCTTTACCGGCGCACAAAACGCACGCGACGGCCTATTGCGAGCGGCTGACGGCGGCATGTTGTTTCTCGATGAGATCGGCGAACTGGGCACGGACGAACAAGCCATGCTGCTCAAGGCCATCGAAGAGAAGCGCTTCTTCCCGCTGGGCTCGGACAAGGAAGTCGACAGCGACTTCCTGATCATCGCAGGCACCCACCGCGACCTGCGCAGTCGTGTCGCCGAAGGCCTGTTCCGGGAAGATCTCTACGCTCGGATCAACCTCTGGACGTTCGACCTGCCAGGCTTGGCGGGCCGCCGCGAAGACATCGAACCCAACATCGATTTCGAGCTTGAACGCCACGCGCGCGAACACGGCCAAATGGTGCGCTTTAACCTTGAAGCCCGACGGCGCTACCTGGGGTTTGCCAGCTCACGGGAAGCTGCGTGGCTGGGTAACTTCCGCGAGCTTTCGGCCTCGATCACGCGCATGGCGACACTGGCCGACAGCGGGCGAATCGATGAAGCGCAGGTCGAGGAGGAAATTGATCGACTGCGGTACGCGTGGGGGCTGGCGCAACCGACAGGCGTGACTGATGAACTGCCGGGCAATGCCGAGACACTGGACCTGTTCGATCGATTGCAATTGAAGGCGGTGCTGGAAGTTTGCCGCCAGGCAGACAGCCTGTCGGATGCCGGCAGACGACTGTTCGGCGTGTCGCGACAGGCCAAAGCGCAGCCCAATGATGCCGACCGATTGAGGAAGTACCTCGGGCGGTTCGGCATTGACTGGAACCAGTTGCGCGAGCAGTGAAACATGACCGTAGCCAATTGGATCGATGAGATAAACTGCGCCGCACCGCGATACCGGCACCGAACAAAGGACAAACACGGATGGACTTACTGGAGTTTTTTTCAAACCTGCTATCGGCTCTGAATAGCTTCCAGACGTCCGGCCAAAAGCCTCGCAGAGTCTTCACCCGCGGATTTGTAGTGACCTGCGTCTTTGTGGCGATCATCGAGCTGTTCTTACTGAGCCACATCTATAACGGGCATCCGTGAACGAATAGCTATGAGTTCCGCCCGTCAGTTGACCGGCACTTTACCCCGCGTCAGAACTTCCAACGTCTATCAACATGACGCGGAAGCCCGACGATGAAACGAACCATTGCAGCCCTCATGCTTGGAAGTCTTTTATCCGCCAATGCCTCCCTCGCAATGGCGGGAAGCAGCGTCCCGCCAACCGGCATTCCCGGGGTCAACCAGGGAGGCACCGAGTCCAAGGAAGAAAAGGCCGACAAAAAGGGTGAAGAGGCCTCGGGCTCGAACTCCGGTGCAGAGGCCCATGAAACCGAGAAGGATGCGCAAACGTCCAGCGGCTCAAAGGATGGGATGAAAGAAAAGAAGCCCTGA
The DNA here is from genome assembly GCF_026341415.1 of Pseudomonas sp. MCal1. Lineage (NCBI taxonomy): Bacteria > Pseudomonadati > Pseudomonadota > Gammaproteobacteria > Pseudomonadales > Pseudomonadaceae > Pseudomonas > Pseudomonas sp. MCal1. The sequence goes on along the minus strand of NZ_JAKUMP010000008.1, from coordinate 23,862 downwards.
GCGAGTTAGCCGCCTCATAAGTTTTTGCAGGCATAAAAAGGCTCGAGGGGCGGCTGGTTGTTACAAGGGATGGAAAGAAGAGGAAATGCAGGGCTTCTATGATGTACGAGGATTGCCGCTGCAACCTGTATCAGAAAGTCGGAAAGGATGGGCAGAAAATCGCAGGCCATACCAGTGAGAGCATGACCAAAAACTAACAGAAGGACCGTGCGAAAATCGTCTGGTCGGACGCAGCTTCGGACCTGAATATCAGCGAAATTACCGGGTAATTTTGCGAGGGTTTTGCGCAGGCACAAAAAAGCCGATCCAGATGATCGGCTTAAGTGTCTGATGTTACTCAGGAATTATGGTCGGGACGGAGTGATTCGAACACTCGACCCCTAGCACCCCATGCTAGTGCGCTACCGGACTGCGCTACGCCCCGACTAGGTTTGAAACTCGTTCTTCATCTCGAAGAACGCTCAAGAATATATCGCAAGCTTTTGAAAACTGGAAGTATTTAAAAGCAGGAAATTATTTCTTGAGAACCACCAGCACATCTTCGAGCTCGGCGATCATCTGGCGGATCATTTGCTTGTATTGGGTGGTGTCGTCTTTGGCTTCATCGCCGGACAGACGCAGGCGCGCGCCGCCGATGGTGAACCCCTGATCGTAAAGGAGCGCGCGGATCTGCCGGATCATCAGCACGTCCTGGCGCTGATAATACCGGCGGTTTCCGCGGCGTTTGACGGGGTTGAGCTGAGGAAACTCCTGCTCCCAGTAGCGCAGCACGTGCGGTTTTACCGCACACAGCTCGCTGACTTCACCAATGGTGAAGTAGCGTTTGCCCGGGATGACGGGTAGTTCGTCGTTATGACTTGGTTCCAGCATAAGCCTCAACTCGGGCCTTCAACTTCTGCCCTGGACGAAAGGTGACCACACGGCGAGCCGTGATCGGGATTTCTTCCCCCGTTTTCGGGTTGCGGCCAGGCCGCTGGCGTTTGTCCCGAAGGTCGAAATTGCCGAAACCCGACAGTTTGACCTGCTCGTTGTCTTCAAGAGCGTGCCTGATTTCCTCGAAAAACAGTTCAACCAATTCCTTGGCTTCCCGCTTGTTCAGGCCCAGCTCTTCATACAGACGTTCCGCCATCTCTGCTTTCGTCAAAGCCCCCATACGTCACTTCCTTAACGTGGCGTTCAACCTTTGTTCGAGCGAGGTGAGGATATTTTGCGTCGTCGAATTCACCTCATCGTCATTAAGAGTGCGCGATGGATGCTGCCAGGTCAAGCCGACTGCGAGGCTTTTTCTATCAGGATCAATGCCTTTACCCTGATACACGTCAAATAGCCTGAGGTCTGTCAGCCATTCGCCTGCATTTTCACGGATTACGTCCAGTACAGCCGAGGCTGCAACGTCTTTGTGCGCAATCAGTGCCAGGTCACGACGCACTTCAGGAAAGCGCGACAACTCGTGGAATTTCGGCATTTTCCCCAGAGCGACTTCGGCCAGAACCAGCTCGAAGACGAAGACCGGACGGTCGAGACCCAGGGATTTCGAAAGCTCAGGGTGAATCGCGCCGATAAAACCGACTTCACGCCCTTCCCGCTCGATGCGCGCGGTCTGACCCGGATGCAGCGCAGGGTGTTTGCCCGGTACGAAAGTGAACTGATCCAGCGCACCGGCAAAACCCAGCACCGCTTCTACGTCAGCCTTGACGTCGAAGAAATCCACGGTCTCGCGACCTTGCGCCCAGCCTTCCGGCAGACGGCTGCCGCACACCACACCGGCGATCATCGGCTCTTGCTTCAGACCTTCCAGCTGACCGACAAAGCGCAGACCGCTCTCGAACAGGCGGACACGATCCTGCTGACGGTTGAGGTTGTGTTGCAACGCCTTGACCAGCCCTGGCCACAGCGACGAACGCATGGCAGCCATGTCATTGGAGATCGGGTTCGCCAACAGCAGCGGCTCGACGCCCGGGTTGAACAGCTCGAATTGCTTCGGATCGATGAAGCTATAAGTGATTGCTTCCTGATAGCCACGAGCTACCAGCAGACGACGCAGCTCTGGCAGATCACTACGCGCTTCAGCCTTGGCTTGTGGCGCCAGACGAGCTTGCGGGTAACGAACCGGCAGGCGGTTATAACCGTACAGACGCGCCAGCTCTTCGATCAGATCGACTTCCAGGCTGATATCGAAGCGATGGCTTGGCACTTCCACGCGCCATTGCCCAGCTCCGTCGGCGCAAACCTTCAAACCCAAAGCATTGAGCAGACGCTCGACTTCGGCGGAATCCATTTCCATGCCCAGCATCTGGGTGATGCGCTGAGCACGCAGAGTAATGGCCGCGATCGACGGCAGATGCTGCTCGCTGACGGTTTCGATGATCGGGCCAGCTTCGCCACCAGTGATTTCCAGCAGCAAACCAGTGGCGCGCTCCATGGCTTCACGGGCCAGTTGCCAGTCCACCCCGCGCTCGTAGCGGTGCGAAGCGTCAGTGTGCAGACCGTAGGACCGAGCCTTGCCCGCCACAGCGATCTGATCGAAGAACGCACTTTCAAGGAATACGTCACGAGTGGTCGCGGACACACCACTGTGCTCGCCACCCATCACGCCGGCAATGGCCAGAGCGCGAGTGTGGTCGGCGATCACCAGCGTATCGCTACGCAGGCTGACTTCCTGACCGTCGAGCAGCACGAGCTTCTCGCCCTCTTCCGCCATGCGTACCCGGATGCCGCCATTGATTTCGGCGAGATCGAACGCGTGCAGCGGCTGACCCAGCTCGAGCATCACGTAGTTGGTGATGTCGACGGCAGCGTCGATGCTGCGGACTTCCGCGCGACGCAGGCGTTCAACCATCCACAGCGGCGTAGGCTTGGAAAGGTCAACGTTACGGATGACCCGGCCCAGATAACGCGGGCAGGCAGCAGGTGCGAGGACCTCTACCGAACGCACTTCGTCGTGCACCGCCGGAACGGTCATCACCACCGGGCGAGTGACCGGAGCGTCGTACAGCGCTCCGACTTCACGGGCCAGACCGGCCAGGGACAGGCAGTCGCCACGGTTCGGAGTCAGGTCGACTTCGATGCTGGCGTCTTCCAGGTCCAGATAAACACGGAAATCTTCGCCCACCGGCGCATCGGCCGGCAGTTCCATCAGACCATCATTGCCTTCACCGACCTGCAGCTCGGATTGCGAGCACAGCATGCCGTTGGACTCGACGCCGCGCAGCTTGGCCTTCTTGATCTTGAAGTCGCCCGGCAGCTCGGCACCGATCATCGCGAACGGAATCTTCAGGCCCGGACGCACGTTTGGCGCACCGCACACGACCTGGAAAGTTTCCGCACCATTGCTGACCTGGCAAACGCGCAGTTTGTCGGCATCGGGATGCTGCTCGGTGCTGAGCACCTCGCCCACCACCACGCCACTGAAAACACCGGCGGCCGGCGTAACGCTATCGACCTCAAGACCGGCCATCGACAGACGTGCAACCAGCGCGTCGCGATCTACCTGCGGGCTGACCCAGCCACGCAGCCATTGTTCACTGAATTTCATCCTGCTCTCCTAAGAATTCGTTACGACTAGCGAAATTGCGCGAGGAACCGCAAGTCGTTGTCGAAGAACAGACGCAAGTCGTTCACGCCGTAACGCAGCATGGCCAGTCGCTCGACGCCCATGCCGAAGGCAAAGCCCGAGAATTCTTCCGGGTCGATCCCGGACATGCGCAGCACGTTCGGGTGAACCATGCCGCAGCCCATTACTTCCAGCCAGCCGGTCTGCTTGCAGACGCGGCAGCCTTTACCGCTGCACATCACGCATTCCATGTCGACTTCGGCGGAAGGCTCGGTGAACGGAAAGTACGAGGGACGGAAACGCACGGCCAGTTCTTTTTCGAAGAACACCCGCAGGAACTCTTCGATGGTGCCTTTCAGGTCGGCGAAGTTGATGTCGCGATCAACCAGCAGGCCTTCGACCTGATGGAACATCGGCGAGTGGGTGATATCGGAGTCGCTGCGATACACACGGCCTGGGCAGACGATGCGGATCGGCGGCTTTTTCGATTCCATGGTGCGGACCTGTACCGGCGAGGTATGGGTGCGCAGCAACATGTTCGCATTGAAATAGAAGGTGTCGTGCATCGACCGGGCCGGGTGATGACCTGGGATGTTGAGCGCCTCGAAGTTGTGATAGTCGTCTTCGACCTCAGGGCCTTCGGCAATGCCGTAGCCGATATGGGTGAAAAACTGTTCGATACGTTCCAGAGTCCGGGTTACCGGATGCAGACCACCGGAGGTCTGACCGCGGCCCGGCAGGGTCACGTCAATGGATTCGGCAGACAGCTTGGCAGCCAGTTCGGCTTCCTCAAACAGAGCCATGCGCGCATTGAGAACGCCTGTGACACGTTCCTTGGCAACGTTGATCAGCGCGCCGACCTGCGGACGCTCTTCTGCCGGCAAATTCCCCAGGGTCTTCATCACCTGAGTCAATTCACCCTTTTTGCCAAGGTATTGAACCCGGATTTGCTCCAGGGCATTGATATCTTCAGCGCTTTGCACAGCCTCTAGTGCTTGAGAGACCAGCGCATCCAGGTTTTCCATGTACAGACTCCAGATACAAAATAGGGGAAGAGCTTGAAGGCTCTTCCCCTATTTATGACGTTTAACACCTGGCCCCACAGAGGTGAAGCCGGGTGACTGTCGGGGGTACTTAAGCCAAGGTGGCTTTAGCTTTCTCGACAATCGCAGCAAACGCCGCTTTTTCGTTCACTGCCAGATCAGCCAGAACCTTACGGTCGATCTCGATGGACGCTTTTTTCAGGCCAGCGATGAAACGGCTGTAGGACAGACCGTTAACACGAGCACCAGCGTTGATACGAGCGATCCACAGAGCGCGGAACTGACGTTTTTTCTGACGACGGTCACGGTAGGCGTATTGGCCTGCCTTGATTACCGCTTGCTTGGCAACACGGAATACGCGGGAGCGTGCGCCGTAGTAGCCTTTAGCAAGTTTCAGAATTTTTTTGTGACGTTTACGGGCAATGACGCCACGCTTTACACGAGCCATGAGTTACTTCCTCTATTCTTGATCCAAAAATTAACGAAGGCGCAGCATGCGCTCGACTTTTGCCACGTCAGACGGATGCAGCAAGCTGCTACCGCGCAGTTGACGCTTACGCTTGGTCGACATTTTGGTCAGGATGTGGCTCTTGAAAGCGTGCTTGTGCTTGATACCGTTAGCAGTTTTCAGAAACCGCTTAGCAGCACCACTTTTGGTTTTCATCTTTGGCATGTTCGGATACTCCGCATTCAGTTGATAAACATAATCAGAAGGCCTGCCGTGCCCTGTTGATTACTTCTTCTTTTTCGGGGCGATGACCATGATCAGCTGGCGTCCTTCCATCTTAGGATGCTGTTCGACCGAACCGTACTCGAGCAGGTCTTGTTCAACCCGCTTGAGAAGCTCCATCCCCAGCTCCTGGTGGGCCATCTCACGGCCGCGGAATCGCAAGGATACCTTGGCCCTGTCCCCGTCACTCAGGAAACGTACCAGGTTGCGCAGTTTTACCTGGTAATCCCCTTCCTCCGTCCCTGGACGAAACTTGATTTCTTTTACCTGAATCTGCTTCTGGTTTTTCTTCGCCGCAGCAATCTGCTTCTTCTTTTCGAAGATCGATTTGCCGTAGTCCATCACACGGCAAACCGGTGGGACTGCGTCGGCAGAGATTTCTACCAGATCAAGCTTTGCTTCTTCAGCAATACGAAGCGCTTCATCAATCGAGACGATGCCAATCTGCTCGCCATCAGCGCCAATTAACCGAACCTCGCGTGCCGAGATATTCTCGTTGATCGGGGCTTTCGGTGCAGTTCGTTTATCTTGTCTCATTTCACGCTTAATAATAATTACTCCGAATCTGGGCGACCACGCCGGGAAACCGCTTGCGCGAGAAACTCAGCGAACTGGGCGACGGGCATCGAGCCCAGGTCAGCACCTTCACGAGTACGCACAGCGACAGTCTGCATCTCGACTTCCTTATCCCCAATAACCAAGAGATATGGAACCTTGAGCAAAGTATGCTCGCGGATTTTAAAGCCGATCTTTTCATTTCTCAAGTCGGACTTGGCACGAAACCCGCTTTCGTTGAGAGTTTTTTCGACCTGAGCGACGAAATCTGCCTGTTTATCAGTGATATTCATGATCACCGCCTGGGTTGGCGCGAGCCACGCAGGGAATGCACCTTCGTAGTGCTCAATCAGAATCCCGACGAAACGCTCGAACGAACCGAGGATCGCACGGTGCAACATCACTGGATGCTTGCGGCTGTTGTCTTCGGAGACGTATTCGGCTCCCAGGCGCACAGGCAGGTTGAAATCGAGCTGCAAGGTACCACACTGCCACACACGACCGAGGCAATCTTTCAGCGAGAATTCGATTTTCGGACCATAAAACGCCCCCTCACCCGGTTGCAGATCGTATGGCAGGCCGGCGCTATCAAGCGCTGCAGCCAGGGCCGCTTCGGCGCGATCCCACAGCTCGTCGGAACCGACGCGTTTTTCCGGGCGAGTAGACAGCTTCATCTCGACATCGGTAAAGCCGAAGTCGCGATAAACATCCATGGTCAGTTTGATAAACGCAGCGGATTCAGCCTGCATCTGCTCTTCGGTGCAGAAGATGTGGGCATCATCCTGGGTGAATGCACGGACACGCATGATGCCATGCAGGGCACCCGATGGCTCGTTACGGTGGCAGGCACCGAACTCGGCCAGTCGCATCGGCAGCTCGCGGTAGCTCTTCAGGCCTTGGTTGAACACCTGCACATGGCATGGGCAGTTCATCGGCTTGATCGCGTAGTCGCGGCTTTCCGACTCAGTGGTGAACATGTTGTCGGCGTAGTTGGCCCAGTGCCCGGACTTTTCCCACAGGCTGCGGTCAACGACTTGCGGCGTCTTGATCTCGAGATAGCCGTTGTCGCGCTGCACTTTGCGCATGTACTGCTCAAGCACCTGGTACAGCGTCCAGCCATTCGGGTGCCAGAACACCATGCCCGGCGCTTCTTCCTGGGTGTGGAACAGGCCCAGGCGCTTGCCGATCTTGCGGTGATCGCGCTTTTCAGCTTCTTCGATACGCTGGATGTAAGCTGCCAGCTGCTTCTTGTCTGCCCAAGCGGTGCCATAAACGCGCTGCAATTGCTCGTTCTTGGCATCACCGCGCCAATAGGCGCCGGACAGCTTGGTCAATTTGAAGGACTTCAGGAAGCGGGTGTTCGGCACGTGCGGACCGCGGCACATGTCGACGTATTCTTCGTGATAGTACAAGCCCATCGCCTGCTCGTTCGGCATGTCTTCGACCAGACGCAGCTTGTAGTCTTCGCCACGGGCCTTGAACACTTCGATCACTTCGGCACGCGGAGTGACTTTCTTGATGACGTCATATTCTGTATCGATCAGCTGTTGCATGCGCTGTTCGATGGCCGCCATGTCGTCCGGAGTAAAAGGACGCTCGAAGGCGATATCGTAATAGAAGCCTTCGTCGATAACCGGCCCGATGACCATTTTTGCAGTCGGGTACAGTTGCTTGACCGCGTGGCCGACCAGGTGGGCACAAGAGTGGCGAATGATCTCCAGCCCCTCTTCATCCTTTGGCGTGATGATTTGCAGCGTCGCGTCGCTGTCGATGATGTCGCAGGCGTCGACCAGCTTGCCGTTGACCTTGCCGGCCACGGTGGCTTTGGCCAGACCTGCGCCAATGGATGCGGCGACCTCGGCTACGGAAACCGGGTGATCGAATGAACGTTGACTGCCGTCGGGAAGAGTAATAGTTGGCATGGCGCCTCCTCTCCTAGTGGTGACCCCTACCAAAGGTCACGTGGGTTGGGATGAGCCAGTACAAGATCCGATCCAGGCCATTCAATGACGAACGCCTGCCTTACAGCGGCAGGAGCCTTGCGGCCAACCGGAAAACCGAACCAGAGTGACTGGGATTCAAATCAGAAATTCGTACATTGCCGCCACCGGGACTGAAGGTCATCCGGAGCCTGCGAACGCCCGAGCGAGGCATGCTAGCACAGATGAACGGTCACCGATGCACTCTGGTTTTTACCGGGAGGCAAATCGTCTGTTTTATGCGAGAGTGCTGAACTTGATCGGCCTTCAGGCCCTCAGATAACAAGACATTGACCCACAAGGAGCATCCCCGCATGCGTCTTAACACCCTGCTTGCCGCAGTCGCACCTCTCGTTTTGCTGCTGCCGTTGAGCGCCCACGCCGACTGGCCCAAGGGCGAGCGTGAGAAATACATGGCTCAGTGCACCCAGGCCGCGACTCCGCAAATCGGTGCTGCTGCCGCGAAATCCCACTGTGCATGCGGCGCCGATGCCATCAAGTCCTACCCTGCCAGCGATATTCAGGCGCTGATGGACAATAAGGCCAGTCAGAAATTGCAGCAGAAAGCCCTGGGACAAATTGCCAAATGCAAGGCCAACGTCCCGGCAAAAAAATGATGAAACATGCCTTTTCAATGCCTCCGGCACCGCTGAAAAGCATCTGATTCAGGCTTTTTCGTACGATTTATGCAGGTTTTACAGGTTTTTTTATTGTCTTTATTTTTCGCTCGAGGCCTTTTAAACCGGGGCCTCCAGCCGAAACAGGCAGACAAGAAAACAAGACCGATTGGCAAACAGCACGTCCGGGGGGCTACCAAAGCGAACATTTCGACTATGATACCCCGGTGTGCCCAGTTGGCCTGAGCAGCACAGTACTACTGAAAATATATGTTTCTTGGAGATACACCATGTCTAATCGCCAAACCGGCACCGTTAAATGGTTCAACGATGAAAAAGGCTTCGGCTTCATCACTCCTCAAGGTGGCGGTGACGACCTGTTCGTACACTTCAAAGCTATCGAAGCTGACGGTTTCAAAAGCCTGAAAGAAGGCCAAACCGTTTCCTTCGTGGCTGAGAAAGGCCAAAAGGGTATGCAAGCTGCACAAGTTCGCCCAGAGTAATTTCCCGGCGCACTAAAAAAACCCCGTCCATGTGACGGGGTTTTTTATGGGTGAAACAAAAGCCCGAAAGGCTCAGCCACAATTGACGCGTGTGACCACCAGGTTCTGATCGGTATTCAGGTTGAGGCGATCGGATCGGTACTCCAGAGTAATCATGTCATTGGGCTTGAGGAACCGGGCGTTCTGCGCACCGGCCTTTTTGCGTGCCTGCTCCAACAGCTCCGGCGAAGCTTTCTTGCCGAGAGCGAACTCCGCAGCAGATGCCTCACAACGACCATGGCCAGCCTCAGTCGCCACGGGATCCTTCTGCGACTCGCTGGAGGTTGTAGAGCAACCAGCCAAAAGAGCAACGACCATCAGTGCACCCAGTGACGCGAACTTGCAAGGCATTGAAGCCTCCTTATTTCAATTTTGAGCAGAGATCGTGCGACCGCCAATACAGCGTTTGGTTTCACGGTGAGTGCTATCACCCTGCCCTACGATCGGAAAAACGCCGAGTGTGCCTGAGCATCACCTGAAGCATCACCCCGTAAAACGTCACTGAATATTAATGACGTTCAATAGACATCAATGTAGTCATAGGGCGGGTTCGGCCAGTTGTCCTTGAGCGCATTGAAAATCTGCATGACCCAGACTTCGTCGCTGGCCGCGACATTTCCCACGTATCCCGAGCCTTTTGCCCAGGTCTCCAGACGAAACAGCAGGCCATCGATGTCCTGGCCGCCAGTGACGCCCGAAGAGATATAAGCGATGCCGCCCTTGGTCACGCGCAGCTGGGTGTGCTCGTCATCACTGGCCGACGCCAGCATGCGACGCACAGCATGAAGAGTCAGGCCGTCGGGGCTGTTCAAATCGATCTGCACAGCGCAATCCTTGTTTTTTGCGGAAATGACCAAGTGTCGCATAGCCCTGCGCTCATGCCTAAGTCGCAGTGCCAAACACTCGGCAAAGTGGTTAACTCAAAACTCCGATCCCGTGACCGAGCCCCGCCATGACCACCGTAAGCATCACCGCCGACATAAAGGCCACCTGGCCACAAGGGCATAGCTCTTACAGTCCGGGCAGCCCGGAGGAATTGGCATTGATCAGCATCGACTTGCTGGTGAAGACGTTGGGAACACAGGGCGCGCAATCCTTCATTGCCCAGCTGTTCGAAAAGTATCCCGATGCCTTCAAAGGGACATCGGGTACCGAGAGGGAGTAAAAGCCCGCAAACTGGCACCTGCAGGCGCATGGCTTATTTCAGACGCTTCAGACGCTCGGTCAGCAGATCGAAGAAGCCCTGGGCGTCGCCGTTCTCCACCCAGAAGGCGTTCTTGGGCGCCTTCAGACCGTCATACCAGTCGACAACGGTCTGGCCGAACGTCGGGCCTTCACGGCTGTCGACCACCACATTCACCGAACGACCAGTGAACAGCTCAGGCTTGAGCAGATAAGCCACGACGGTAGCGTCATGCACCGGACCGCCCGGAATGCCGTAGTGCTCCATATCCCCTTTGATGTACTCGTTGAGGATGTCGCCGACAATCTTGCTCGCATTGTTGTTCAGTGCCGCAATCTGCTTGAGGCGTGCATCGCTGGTCAGGATCTTGTGGGTCACGTCCAGCGGCAGGTAAGTCAGTTTCACACCGCTCTTGAGCACCACCTCAGCCGCTTGCGGGTCGGCGTACAGGTTGAACTCGGCCACTGGCGTGATGTTGCCGCCATTGAAGTGAGCGCCGCCCATGATCACCACTTCCTTGATCCCCTGAACAATCTCCGGCTCCTGAATCAGTGCCAGGGCCAGGTTGGTCTGCGGACCGAGCATCGCGATGGTGATGCTGTGCGGCTTGGCTTTTTTCAGAGTGTCGATCAGGTAATTGACCGCATTACCTTCAGCCAGGCCTTTCTTCGGCTCATGTACCGTGACACCCGAAAGGCCTTCCTTGCCATGGATGTTTTCGGCGTAGATCGGCGTACGCATCATCGGTTTAGGCGCACCGGCGTATACCGGAATCTCTTCCCGCCCTGCCCACTCACGGGCCAACCGGGCATTGCGCGAAGTCTTGTCCAGACGGACGTTGCCAGCCACGGTGGTCAACGCGCGAATGTTCAGCTCCTCCGGGGAGGCCAGGGCAAACAACAGGGCGACCACGTCGTCGGCGCCCGGATCGGTATCGATGATCAGGTCGATCTTTTCCGCCGCGTGGGCGCCGGTCGCTGTTATCACGGACAAAAGCAGCAGACTCCGAATCAATTGATGCATTTTTTGAGCATAGCGTTGCATGGCGCATTCCTTGTGCAGATGAAATCAAAAGGGGCGAACCCCGTCAGAATGTAACTCCGGACACCAGCACGATGTTGCAGTACGGCTGACATTCTCCCGTACGAACAATCGCTCGTGCCTGTCGGCTGAGTACCTTGAATTGCTCGTGACTGAGCAGATCGCGCCGCCCGAGCGAGCCTTCGTCATTCAGCTCTTCCAGCGTGGACAGCGCGGTCGGTTGCTTGTCGAAAATCTCCTTGGCCAGCGCATGGCTTTCCACCTGCATCTCGCTGAGCACGACTTTCAGGGTGCTGACGAAATCCGGGACGCCGTGCGTCAACGCCAGATCGATCAGTTCAACACCCGGCGGCACCGGCAGGCCGGCATCACCGATCACGACCATGTCGCCGTGACCGAGGGAGGCAACCAGCCTCGACAGGGCGACATTGAGCAAAGGAGTCTTTTTCATGCGGATTTGAATGCCTGTACGTCGGAGTTGGTGGGAATGGACGGCTGGGCACCTGCCCGGGTAACCGACAGGGCCGCCGCGACTTGCCCGAAACGAATGGCCTCGTCCTCGGTTTTGCCGGCCGCCAGTGCAGCCGCAAATCCGCCGACAAAGGTATCCCCGGCGGCGGTGGTATCGACTGCCTCCACTTTGGGTGCCGGAAAATGCTGGTAACCCTTGCCATCGGCGAACAGTGAACCTTGAGCGCCCAGTGTGATGATGACCTTGCCAGCGCCCAGTGAAATCAGGTGTGCAGCGGCTTTCTCGGCGGCCTCCAGCGAATCCACCGGCAAACCGCTGAGGGCGGCGGCCTCGCTCTCGTTGGGAATCACGTAATCGATGGCGGCAAACCAGTCCGTCGGCAACGGACGACTGGCCGGCGCCGGGTTGAGGATGACCGTCTTGCCCAGTTCACGCCCGCGTTTCAGCGCATGGCCCACAGTCGCATCGGGAATTTCCAGCTGGCAGATGATCACGTCGGCCGCCTGCAGCACTGCGTCGAACCGGTCGATGACCGCCGGGGTCATCGAACCATTGGCGCCGGCCACGATGACAATCGCGTTCTGGCTATTGTCATCGACCACGATTAGCGCCACACCACTGGAACCCTCCACCACGCTGACTGCCTGACAATCAATCTGCTCGGCCAGCAACGCGTCGCGCAATTGCAGGCCATAGTCATCATTGCCGACACAACCAACCATCGACACTTGCGCACCCAATCGAGCAGCGGCCACCGCCTGATTGGCGCCCTTGCCACCGGACACGGTCGCGAAGGAATGGCCGATCAGCGTCTCACCGCCCCGGGGCAAACGCGGCGCCCGGGTGACCAGGTCCATGTTCAGGCTGCCTATTACCACTACATTTGCGGACATACATCACTACTCTTCAATTCGTTTCAGCGGTATTCGGTGAACACGCCGGACAGCGGTGCAGTCGATTCACGCAGGACAATACTCGGGGTCACGATCCGCTGATCCGTCGCCAGACCCGGAGCGGCAATTCTTCGCAACAACACTTCCGCCGCCATTTCTCCCAACTGAAGGATCGACTGACCCACGGTCGTCAGCGCGGGATATACGTAGCGACTCATCTGGATATCGTCGAAGCCGATCACTGAAAGCTCGGCGGGCACGCGCACGTTGCGTTCCGCCGCAGCCCGCAACACACCGATGCCGATCATGTCGTTACCAGCGAAAATCGCGCTCGGCGGGTTGCGTTCAAGCAGGACCGAAGCCGCGTTGTAACCGCCGGTGCTGGTGTAGTCGCTTTCCAGCACGCGCGACGGGGACACTTCAGTCCCGGCCTCTTTCAGCGCTCGAGAAAAACCGGCCTGACGCATTTGCGCAACACTGGTACTGGCAGGACCACCGATCGTGGCGATGTCGCGATGCCCGAGTTCAAGCAGATGCCGTGTCGCGAGGTACGCGCCATATTCGTGGTCGATGCGCACCAGGTCGGCGTCTACGCCTTCGAGTCCACGGTCGACGATCACCATCGGCGTCTTCACGCCCGCCAGCCCTTGCGCCAGGCCGCTGTCACCACCGGCAGAGGCGACGATCAGGCCGTCGATGCGTTTTTCCAGCAGGACCCGCAGATAGCTGCGCTGTTTGTCCGGGTTGTCGTCGGAGTTGCAGAGGATCACGCAGTAACCGTTACGCTCGCAGTAATCCTCGATCCCGCGCGCCAGTTCGGCGAAGTACGGGTTGAGACTGTTGGGCACCAACAAACCGATGGTTGCAGTGGTTTTCGCTTTCAGCGAACGGGCCACGGCGCTCGGCACATAGTCGAGACTCTTGATCGCCGCCTCGACCTTGAGCCGCACTTCTTCGCTCACCGGTCGGGTCTTGTTTACTACGTGGGACACGGTCGTGTAGGAAATTCCTGCAAGTGCCGCCACATCCTTGATCGTTGCCATTTATCAGCCCCGTCGGCTTGCGCGTTGACTGCGGTAGGTGTCGAGCACCACGGCGATCACGATCACCGCACCGGTGATGATGCGCTTGGTCGGCTCGGTCGCGCCAATCTGCGCCAGACCGGCCGCCAGCACGGAGATGATCAACACGCCGAAAAAGGTACTGATCACCGAACCACGCCCGCCCATCAGGCTGGTACCGCCGATCACCACAGCGGCGATCACTTGTAGCTCCAGGCCGGAACCGGCGTTCGGGTCGGCTGCTTCCAGCCGGGAAATCTGGAACAGTGCCGCAATGCCGGCGAGCAGCCCCATCAGGCTGAACACCAGGATCTTGTAGGGTTTTGGATTGATTCCTGCCAGCCGCACCGCTTCTTCGTTGGTGCCAATGCCGATCAGGTAGCGACCGAACACGGTACGGGTCAGAACGGCCTGGGCAATAAAAATGACCAGCAAGGCAATGATGAACGATGGCGAAATGCCGAAGGCAATCGGGTTCGAAAGCCAGGCGAAGGAATCACCGATATAGGCGGTGCGCGAACCGGTCATCTGATAGGCCAGGCCACGGGCCATTTCCAGGACACCCAAAGACACGATGAATGATGGAATTCGCCACGCCACGGTAATCGAGCCGGTAACTGTGCCGGCCAACGCCGCGACGGCCATACCCAGCAAGGCAGCCGGCAGTACGCTCCAGCCCCAGCCAAGAATCGCCACGCTGACAGTGGATGCCGCGAGTGCCAATACCGAGCCTACCGACAGGTCGATCCCGCCGATGATCAGGACGAACGTCATGCCCACCGCCAGAACCATCAGATCGGGAATCTGGTTGGCCAGAGTGCTGAAGGTGTTGTACGACAGGAAATGGCTGCTCATGACCGAGAACAGCGCAATCATTGCCAGCAAGGCGCCGGCCAGGCCCAGATAAGTGCCGAGGCCGTAGAAATTGCCACTGGATTTGCCGGCGGAAGATGCAGTTTTCATGGGAGATCCCTAGGCGCTGCTTCGTTGAGCAACGCATCACGTTTCTGGTAGCCGGCGAACGCGGCAGCAAGCAAGTCGTCCTGGGTCCAGCTGTCGCGCTCGAAAGTGTCGATCAGGCGCCCTGCCGACAGCACGCCAATGCGATCACAGATCAGCATCAGCTCGCGCAGGTCGCTGGACACCACAACCAGCGCCTTGCCCTGACGGGTCAGTTCACCAAGCAGGTTATAAATGTCGAATTTGGCGCCGACATCGATACCGCGAGTGGGCTCGTCGAACAGCAGCACCGAACAGTCGCGCTCCAGCCAGCGCCCGATCACGACTTTTTGCTGGTTGCCACCGGACAACTCGGACACCAACTGGGTCGGGCTGGAACTGCGGATGCGCATGGCGTCGATCTGCCGCTGCGCGAGCTTCGTTTCATCGCCGTTGTTGACGAACCCGCCGCTGGAAATTTCCGGCATGTTACCCAAGGCAATGTTGGCGCTGATCGACTGACTCAGGAGCAGGCCTTCGCCCTTGCGATCTTCGGTGATCAAGGCGATGCCGTTGCGCACAGCATCGACGGGCGAACGAATGCTCACCGTTTTGGCCGGCGAACCGAGCGCCACCGTGCCGCTGTCCGCGACGTCGGCGCCGAAGATCAGCCGCAAAAGCTCGGTGCGCCCTGCCCCGATCAGCCCCGAAATGCCAAAAATCTCACCGGCGCGCACTTCAAAGGACACGTCGCGAACCTTGTCGGAGCGGGTCAGGCCTTTGACCGTCAAGGCCGGCGCGCCGATATGGCGAGTCCCCAGATCGATATGCTCGCCCAGCTCGCGGCCAACCATCAGGGTGACCAGTTGCTCGCTGTTGTAATTGGCCATCGGCTCGACGCAAACCAGGTTGCCGTCGCGCAGCACGGCAATGCGCTGTGCGACCCGGGCCAGTTCTTCGAGACGGTGAGAGATGTAGATGATCGAGACGCCGCGCGCCTGCAACCGGGTGATTTGCTCGAACAACATCTCGACTTCGCGGGCGGTCAGCATCGCGGTCGGCTCGTCGAGAATCAGCACATGACAATCGCCGATCAGGTTACGGGCGATCTCGACCATTTGCTGGTGACCGATGCCCAGCTCGCCGACCAGTGTGTCCGGATCGATGGCATCGAGGCCGACTTGAGCCATGGCTTCGATGGCGGCCTTGCGCAGTTGCTTGCGGCTGATCCAGCCACCGTTGCTCGGCAGATTGTCGAGGAACAGGTTCTCCGCCACCGAAAGCGTCGGCAGCAGATTGAGCTCTTGCATGACCATGCGCACACCCTGCTCTTCAGCTTGCGTGCGACTGCCGGGACGATATTCCTTGCCCTGGAACTGCATCTGGCCGGTGGTGGGTGTGACCAGCCCGCCGATGATCTTCGACAAGGTGCTTTTGCCGGCACCGTTCTCACCGGTCAGCGCCAGTACTTCACCGCGCATCAACGTCAGGTCGATGCCGGTCAGAACCGGTTGCGCGTAGGTCTTGCCGATACCGCTGACCGAGAGGACAGCGTTCGGAGCGGAAACTGACATAAAAATCTCCATGCGCTCGCCCGGACGGACGAGCGCCGTTGTGTCGCCAAAGGACTTATTTGGTGACCAGCTCGACCGGCGTTTCGATCACGCCATTTGCACCACTGTCGACTTTCTCGCCCTTGATGATTTTCAGCGCGGTCTCGATGCCAAACACCGCTTGTTTTGCGGCGTACTGGTCGGCAGTCGCCAGAACGCGGCCGTCCTTCAGCATTGGCTTGATGGCATTGATGTTGTCATAACCGACAACCTGCACCTGACCGGCCTTGCCGGCAGCGCGCACGGCGGAAACAGCACCCACGGCCATGCTGTCGTTACCGGCCAGCAGCGCCTTGACGTCCGGGTATTCGCTGAGAATCGAAGCGGCCACCTTGTTGCCTTTGTCGATTTCCCAATCGCCGGACTGCAGGGAAACAACCTTGATCTGCGCAGCTTCCATCGCATCCTTGAAGCCAGCAGTACGCTGCTGGGCGTTGGTCGTCGTGGAGACACCTTCAATGATGCCGACTTCGTCACCGGCCTTCAGTTGCTTGGCCAGGTATTCGCCCACCAGACGCGCGCCCTTGCGGTTGTCCGGACCTACGAACGGAACGCTGATGTTTTTGCTTTTGATCACGGCCGGATCGAGCTGGTTGTCGATGTTGATCACGGTGATACCGGCATCGACCGCCTTTTTGATCACCGGCACCATCGCCTTCGAATCAGACGGTGCGATGACCAGAGCGTTGACCTTCGCCAGAATCATCTGCTCGACGATGCGCGTCTGCCCCGCCGTATCGGTTTCGTCCTTGATGCCGTTGGAGATCAAGTCGAAATCGGCGGAATGTTCTTTCTGGTAGGCTTTGGCACCGTCTTCCATGGTCAGGAAGAACTCGTTGGCCAGGGATTTCATGACCAGGGCGACTTTGGGTTTTTCAGGGGATTCGGCGAAAGCCGAAGAGACAGGCAGTGCGGCGGATGCGGCAGCCAGCATGGCGACAGCAAGAAGACGTCCAGCGAATGGCAGCTTCATGGGTTCACTCCGATCTTATGATTATTGTGAGCAACGCTTGCACTGGCGTAAGCTCGCTGCACCCCACGACGATCAATCATCGCGAAGGCCGCGCAAACGTTTGCGTAGACCGAACTATGCGAATCACGCCGACATTTGTCAACAATCAGAAATCGGTATTGCGTTGCAGGGCGAATCCATCGATCCGCCCCTGGAGTGCTCAAGCCGTGGTGTTGACCACGTTACCGGCGGAGGAGCCCTTCGACATTTCCTTGACCAGTGCTGCGGAGACCTCCAGCAGCGCACCGCTGGTTTGGGCGATCTGCCCCTGGATTGACATCACCGCTTGCGACTTGGCTTCGGGTGTTGGATAACTCGCAGCCTGCGCGGCAGCCAGTTGCTGTTGCTGCTCCTGAAGCTGCTTTTGCAATTCCTGCATGCGTTTCAACAGCGTCTTGATAGTGACGCTCAGATTGTCACCGCCTTCAGCCTCGCGCGCGCTTGCTTCCTGGGCAGGACCACCGGTTCTGACCTGATTGCTTTCAACCTTCTCGATACCCAGTGCCTGAGCAGACGCGTCGGCTTCAGCTTCACTCATTGCATTGATCGTAGCAGCCGTTTTTCCGCCGATAGTGACCGCGCCGGGATTTGGCAAACCGATAGTCAATGACATTTGAACTCCTGAAAAATTGGATCCCTATCAAGACGCATCGGCTAACGCACCGTTTTCTTTAGCTGAGATCTGAAAAGCTGCCAGCTCAGGCTGTGGACGAGATTCGTAGTCCTTTTCGGTGAGCCGAACAAGAAAACATCCCGCGTTCGGAAACCCGGATGAGTGACGGAAGTTCACAGCCAGCCTTCGAATAAATATTGATTTAAATCATAAGGTTAAACATTTCTCTGAAGCAGATTACGACTGGTACAGATCCTGCTCCCTACCTGCACCCCTGGCATTCAGATTGGCCCGGGGCGCATCTAGATGAACCTGCATCAGCACCGTCTCACTACTAGAGAGAAAAATAATGACATCTGCTTTGAAGAGTTTCGTTCCGGGCGCTTTGGCCCTTCTCCTGCTCCTGCCCACCGCCCTCCAGGCAAAAGAAGCTGAAACCCAGGCCAAACTGGCCAACGTGGTGGTACTGGCCACCGGTGGCACCATCGCCGGCGCTGGCGCCAGTGCAGCCAATAGCGCGACCTATCAGGCTGCGAAAGTGGGCATCGAACAATTGATCGCCGGCATCCCCGAACTGAGTACGCTGGCCAATGTGCGTGGCGAACAGGTCATGCAAATCGCCTCGGAAAGCATCACCAACGAAAACCTCCTGCAACTGGGTCGTCGCGTTTCCGAACTGGCCGACAGCAAAGACGTCGACGGCATCGTCATCACCCACGGCACCGATACACTGGAAGAGACCGCGTACTTCCTGAACCTGGTGGAAAAAACCGACAAGCCGATCATCGTCGTCGGCTCCATGCGCCCGGGCACTGCCATGTCGGCGGACG
This sequence comes from Pseudomonas sp. MCal1, assembly GCF_026341415.1. Classification (NCBI taxonomy): domain Bacteria; kingdom Pseudomonadati; phylum Pseudomonadota; class Gammaproteobacteria; order Pseudomonadales; family Pseudomonadaceae; genus Pseudomonas; species Pseudomonas sp. MCal1. Next base: position 5,186 of record NZ_JAKUMP010000008.1, on the reverse strand, counting down.
GCATGCTGAACCTGTACAACGCCGTGGCCGTCGCCAGCAGCAAAGAGGCTCGCGGCAAAGGCGTACTGGTGACCCTGAACGATGAAATCCAGTCGGGTCGCGATGTCAGCAAGATGATCAACATCAAGACCGAAGCCTTCAAAAGCGCCTGGGGCCCGCTCGGCATGGTGGTTGAAGGCAAATCCTACTGGTTCCGTCTGCCAGCCAAGCGCCACACCATGGATTCGGAGTTCGATATCAAGAACATCAAGAGCCTTCCTGATGTAGAGATCGCCTATTCCTATGGCAATGTCAGCGACACCGCATACAAGGCTCTCGCCCAGTCCGGCGCCAAGGCGATCATCCATGCCGGCACCGGCAACGGTTCCGTTTCCTCCCGCGTAGTTCCGACCCTGCAAGCGCTGCGCAAGGACGGCGTGCAGATCATTCGCTCGTCACACGTCAATGCCGGCGGTTTCGTCCTGCGTAACGCCGAACAGCCTGATGACAAATACGACTGGGTGGTGGCTCACGACCTGAACCCACAGAAAGCCCGCATCCTGGCCATGGTCGCGCTGACCAAGACCAACGACAGCAAAGAGCTGCAACGGATGTTCTGGGAATATTGATTTGCCTTCGTCCGATCCTTTCCTGATCGGCCACTGGTTTCACCCTTCGTCAACCTGACGGAGGGTGAAGCTCCCGCCTCGCTCAAAGAAAAATTTCATCTGCGTGACATCAAAACCGGAAAACCATTGTCAGAGGATTTTCTTGAATTTTAAGCAGTTGCGAAAATGCCTACAGTTAAATACTGTATGCACGTACAGCTTAATAAGGATAACCTCGTGGTCACTTCCCCTGATGCTCCTGACGCTTACGAACGCATGGGCATGCGCGTTCAGAAAATCATCAACTCCCCCACCGCACAAAAAGCCAAAGCCGCACTGATCTTCCGCCTTCCGGACGAACCGGTGGATGAGTGGGAGCGCTTGCTGGAAGAGATCGACGAAAACGACAACGTCACCCTCGCCTACCGCGACGATGGCGGCGTGCAGATTTTCTGGGTTGTGCCGAAGGAAGATTGATTCAATGATTCTGCGTTTTGCTGCTGTGCTGTTGCTGTTCATTTCCGTGGGTGCGCAAGCTGGCGCGCCGCGTACTTTCACCGAGGCCAAGAAGGTCGCCTGGAAGCTCTACGCCCCACAATCCACCGAGTTCTATTGCGGGTGCAAATACACCGGCAACAAAGTCGATCTGGCCGCCTGCGGCTATGTCCCGCGCAAGAACGCCAAGCGAGCGGCCCGCATCGAATGGGAGCACATTGTTCCGGCCTGGCAGTTCGGCCATCAGCGCCAATGCTGGCAGGAAGGCGGACGCAAGAATTGCACCCGCTACGACCCGAGTTATCAGAAAGCCGAAGCCGACCTGCACAATCTGGTGCCGAGCATCGGCGAGGTGAATGGTGACCGCAGTAATTTCAGCTACGGTTGGCTGCCGGTCGAAAAAGGTCAGTACGGCTCATGCCTGACACAGGTTGACTTCAAGGCAAAGAAGGTCATGCCCCGCCCTTCGATTCGCGGCATGATCGCCCGCACCTACTTTTACATGAGCAAACAATATGGCTTGCGCTTGTCGAAGCAGGATCGGCAATTGTACGAAGCCTGGGACAAGACTTACCCGGTGCAAGACTGGGAACGCCAGCGAAACCAGAGCGTGGCGTGTGTGATGGGACGCGGCAACGATTTCGTCGGTCCGGTGAACCTAAAAGCCTGCGGATGATTGCTTGATCAAAAGAAAAGGCCTTGAGCGATAAACTCAAGGCCTTTTTTTGCTCAACCGCCGGACTTGTTGTAACGCCAGTAACCCATCAGATTGAGTGATTCGCGAGGGATGCCGCGCTCCTTTATCAGGTATTTGCGCAGGCTCATGACCGCCGCGGATTCTCCTGCGACCCAACCATAGAATCCCTCGCTGGCCGTATCGGCGATCTCCCACAGAATCTCTTCTTCGATGTCGACATCCGCCAGTTCGACCGCTTGCCCAACCGGCGATGCGTCAACAGGCAACGTCGCCTGCCGCACAGCCTCCACCATCAACGTACCCGCAGCCGCGTGATCGCGAATCAGCCATTGCACCGAAAGCCCGGGCCAGTCAGGAACGGCCAACATGTCTTCACGACTTTCGACTTCAAAAAACGCCTGAGTCTGCGGCGGTTCAGCCAGAGTCGCCAGCTCTTCCAGAATTCCCATGGCGGCCGGCAATGCTGTCGCGTCGGCGACCAGGAGAAGTTGCTTGAGCGTTTGCGGAGGCTTCCATTCAAATCCCCCCGCCTCTTGTGCCGAAAATTGGCTGTCGGGGGCCAGGATCTGCATCGACTCGCCGGGCTGTGCTCGCAACGCCCATCGGGAGGCCGGGCCGGTCTCGCCGTGCAGGACGAAATCGATATCGACCTCACCTGACTCAGCGCGCAAATGACGGATGGTGTAGGTGCGCATCACCGGGCGACGATCAACCAGCATCGAGCGAAACCGGGCATACCACCCCTCCCCCTCAGAAAGCCTGGCGGGCGAACCGTCTGCTGCCGGAAAAAACAGTTTCACTCGCTGATCCGGTGCCCAGGTTGCCATCTCGGTGACAGCGGGGCTTGCGAGCGTGACTCGCATGAGATGCGGGCTCAACTGCTGCTTGTGACGCAAAACAACGTCGAACAACTTGTAAGGATTGGTGGAGGCCATGCGGAGCTCCTTTTGAGTATCTTCAGTGATGGCTTTAAAAACGAATCACGTGAGACACCCTTTAGTCAGCTCCGCCGAATGGATCGCTTATTGCGCGGCCGTGCGCGCAAGTACCAGCGTCTCGATGTTCTGCTTCTTCGCCTTGATCAGCGCGGCATCCACATCCGCCTGACGCGCCTCGGCGTCAGCCTTCGAATTGAAAGGGCCAAGGAGAATCCGGGTCTTGCCGCTGGCGTCCTTGATGACACTGGCCACAAAGCCATGCTCGATCAGCCAGCCGCTGAGGTCGCTGACGGCTTGAGGTGTTTCACCGCGCACTTCGAGATCCCACTGCGGGCCCACCGCAGCAGGCGCCGTTACCACCGCCGGTTTCGGCTTTTGCGCATCCACACTCTTGCCTTCGCCACATCCTGCCAGTGCCAGTGCCGCGACTACCCAGACCAATTTGCGCACAACGCTTCCCTCTGAATTTTCAAAGCGGCGATCTTAACATTCGAGAATAGTTTCGGAGCCCCGCAAAATGGGCACAAAACTACGAGATTGATGCTGGCGGCCCCTGTATAGTTACGCGCTGGGAATTAATGCCGCTGCTGCGCGTCAGAAAGAGGCACCCAAACAGTAAGACTTCGCACTAATCTATACGTACCACCGACCTCTGCACTGTCTGAATCAGGTGCCCTACAAAGCAATCAAGGAGAAGACCATGCTGATACTCACCCGCAAAGTCGGTGAAAGCATAAACATTGGTGATGACATCACGATCACCATTCTTGGCGTCAGCGGCCAGCAAGTTCGAATCGGCATCAATGCTCCAAAGAACGTTGCAGTGCACCGGGAAGAAATCTACCAGCGCATCCAGGCTGGCCTGACCGCACCGGACAAGCCACAAACGCCCTGAGCCCTATCGTAGTCAGTAGCCAGTTTTGCCTGCGCGCAATGACTGGCTAAAGATTCAAGCGCCGTATTGCCATTCCCCCACCTCCCTGGTGACGGCGCGCGCCACGCCCCTTCCTGCCTCAAGCCTTTTCGCAACCGATACTAACCTTCATTCAATGGGCTGGCTGTCGGACATTTCCGAATAGCAGCCGGGAATCTCGCCTGCTTAACCAAATGTGACGCCACGCGCCATCCCGGTAGCCGCCACGACCATCAATATCAACAGCAGCGCTTCGGCATGACTGATCCGCGCGAACACCTTTGCTCGCCCAGTATCAGGGGCAGTGCCGCGCGCCTTGGCCACGCGCCATTTGATCAGGGTGATCATCGGCAAAAGCTCCAGAAGCAGAATCAGCACAAACAACATCATCTTTAGATGGAACAGCGGCTGGTGCAGGTAGTAATCGGTTCCCTTCTCATAACCTCCAAAAGCCCGCATGCCACCGGTGATAAGCAACACCAGCGCCGAAAGCCCCCATAGATTGTCGGCAAGCAATACGCGCCCCACCACACCCGAGCCGGACGCCAGGCGGCTGAAAGACGTCCCACGGGTCAACACCGCCCAGAAACCCATGGCAAATGCCAGTAAATGTATCGCCGCAAGAAACCAGTGAACCAGCATCGATGTGCTCCCGTCCGGCAGAGTTGAAATCCGCCTGACAGTAGTAGTCGAAAAAGTGTGGACTTGCCTGTCACCCTTCCCGGAAACAGGAGCGAGCGAGACGAGAAACGGGCAGAGGTGTGGGAAAGGCAAATCGCGGGCAAAAAAAATCCCAAGCAGCTGATGGAAGCTTGGGATTTAAAAATGCATAAACCGTGGTGGTGAACGCGGGGCGGATATTACTGATTTATTCGTCTTGTAACAACGTATTTTTGATAACCGGATGGTTAATAAAATACGTAACCCATTAAATATCCACACTATTTAAAAGGGAGATCGCGAAATCGGCGACGAATGGATCAAAATCCATCGCAGCCAATAAGCGCCTGACACAGGATTTTACAAGAATGAGTCAGGATCGCCCGGATCAAGGTTCTTCACCGTTCCGCTGTGCGGATACCCGAGATTGATCAGCAGCTCTCGCATCAGCGAGTTGGACGTATCAGTCGTCCCACGCCGCAACGCCTGTTCGCACTGGAGACGACCACAAGACGTATGAACAACTCACTGTGAAAATTTAGACCCAGGCATCCGTAGCCGGAGGGAGCGCTCATCTCGCATGCAAACCAGCGCTCTCCCTACTCTGACGGCTCTTGCGACAGAAGCTATCTTTTCCAGCGACTGAATCATTCTTCAACAAACTTTCAATATCGCCTGAACCCGCGCGCCTGAGTTGGCGAATCATGAATACATTCCTGCAAATGTGCCGGAGTGCAGCTGTGATCGACCGAACCGAAATTTGCAAATGCTGTGAAATCGCAGTGTCTAGTCCTGAAATAGGTTTACACCTGTTTCAGCTGTCTAGTCCTGAAATAGGTTTACACCTGTTTCAGCCTCAAAACGCCCGATGCACCGCATCGGGTGTTTTGTATTTC